>NZ_JBEPNH010000006.1:0-210039 GCF_040546195.1 Brevundimonas sp. UYEF29
GTCGCAACCCGCTACGATCGCTGTCCGACCGTCTTCCTGTCCGCCATAGCCCTCGCCGCCACCGTCCTGTTCTGGCTATGAGTCCTGAGCCTAGGGAGCCATCACCGCAGGCTTCCTTGCCAAATCAATTCTGTAGCTGGCGGCGCCTACTGCGAGCGGAATCGGCTCGAAGCCATGCGTCTCCCATTCGGAAAGGAAAAGTTCAGCCGCCGCATCCCCTTGAATGCCGCCGTCGATCGGACAGGTGAAGTTCACCAGGAGACAGTCGCCTGACGGCGACAGGGCCTGCCCGACCCGCTCGGCCAGTTCCACGATTTCCCGGGCGCTCAGAAAGTAGAGGACTTCCGACAATACGATCAGATCGAACACGCCGTCAGGCCAGGCGGCGGGCAGTTCCGCCTGCTGATAGCTGATGTTCGGCAAATCCGCCGTGCGCCGGCGCGCCTCCTCAAGCGCGATGTTGGATACGTCGACACCCAGTAGGTGGTCGCAACGAGAGGACAGCAAGCGCGTCAGCTCGCCGATGGAACATCCGACTTCCAACCCGCTGTTGTAACGGTCTCGCGGGAGAGCGTTCAGCGTCGCCTGATACTTCTCCCGCTCATAGGCGGAGGCGGCGAAATTCCATGGGTCGATGTTCTCGGCATAAAGAGCATCGAACCGATCGCGGCGCTCAGACATGGCCGCCTCCTCGGATGAAAATTTCTGGGCTTTCAAGGAAGTGCTGCTGCGTAGAGGCGTCCATCACGAACCCGTCCGGATCGTCATGGATTAGGCGTGTCATCTGTGAGCGGTGCGCCGCCAGGGCGGCCCGCTTGCAGCGACCGAATTCCCCGACCTCGAAACGGCGGATCGCTTCGCCTCGTCGCAGGCCTCGCTGCGTGAATCGGCCCCAGACCGGAAACCGCCAGAGCCGCAAGCGGGGCCGCTCCGTAACCACATCAATGGCCAGCCGGGCGGCGCGGCGATGATCGACGTGAGGGTCGCCTTCCCACGTGGTCCACAGAGCGGAAACCGCTTCGTCATCGACAAGCCTCACCAGCTTGTCGGCATAGGCGCGGCGCTGGCCGACGCTCAGCGGACCCTGGTCGGGGTGATTGAGATGGACGACGCGGCCATGCCCCTGTGTGAGTTGGGACACCGCCTCGGCCACCTCTTCGCGCCGGAGGGCCGCGAGACGAATCCGGGGATAGGCGCGGGATCGAGGATGCGACCCCGCGCCATCGGTCAGAACGGCCACGATGACGCGCACGCCCGCGGCGCACGCCGCCGCGATCGCCGCGCCGCAGCCCAAGGTCTCGTCGTCCGGATGTGGGCTCAGCACCAGAACGGCGCCTGGCCCCGTCAAATCAGTCAGAGCAGCGGAGGGCGCATCCTGGGCGAGACGCAACACCTGCCCCTCGGCCAGCGGCGTCACCATGCCTGGGCCCAATGCCGGTCCATAATCCTCGCGGCGCGGATCAGCTTGGCGTCCGGAGCCGCCTGGCGGATGAACAGGGACAGATCGCGCCGCACCCGTTCGATGGGTGATCCTATCCCATGCGCCATCGTTCCCAGGCTCTTTTCGGCCAGCGCCAGCACCTCGACGCACGCCTCTTCGGTGAACTGACGTGCCAGCAGGACGTCGGCTACGGCGATCTCGACGGCGCTTTCGGAGCCCGGATCGCAGGTCTCGACCTGTTGGGCTGCGGCCCGGATGCACGCGGCCATGGCCCGGCATAGGGCGGCGGCGCGCCCCAGCCGCGTCAGCTGCAGGGGATCGTCCAGGCGCCCGCGCGAGGACAATGCGTCGCGCCACAGATCGACCAGGGCCTCTGCGCCGCCCAGATGCGCGGCGCAATACCGCCAAACGCCGCCCTCGAAATGCGGCTCGCGCTGATAGTCTCCGGCCTGGCCCAGGCGATGATCCGCCTCGATCCGCAACCCGTCGAACCGGAACCGGCCCGACGCCGTGGCCCGCATGCCGCTGGCCGTCCACAGTTCGGCGTCCTGGCGCACCGGGTCGGAGACATCGATCACGGCCAACTCGGCCGGACCTTCTCCGCTCCCCGCCTCGCGCAGCGTCACCACGGCGTAGCCAACCTGTCCCAGGCCCGACGCGAACAGCTTCTCGCCGTTCAGGACCAGGCCGACGCCGTTTCGCTCATAGGCAAGCGGGCGCGGGCCGTCGGCCCCCCACACGCCCATCAGGGCCCCCTGCCCCACCGCGCCGAACACGGATTCCTGAACAGCCGGCGCCCCATACAGATCCACCAGCCGCACTGCATTGACATGCCCCTCGAACAGTCGCGCGACCGAGAGATTGGCGCGGCCCAGCCGTCGCAGGATAGAGAACAGGTCTTCAACGCGCGCAGCATCAATCGCTAGACTCTCCCCGCCATACGCCCGGGGCAGGCAGGCCTGGGTCAGCCCCGCCTCGGCCAGCCACGCCATCTCCCAACTCAGCCCCTCTGGGTCGCTCTCCGCCGAGGCGGCGCGATCGGCGATGGCGCGGATCAGGCCCGTCAGACTGCAGGTTTCCGTCTCGGTCGGATGGGCAGTCTCGTCATGGGCCAGGCTCATGCGCGCAGCCCTTCCGGGTTACCGCCGGCCGCCGCCATATCCCGCAGCGCCTCCAGCCTCGGCGCTTCGGCCGCCATTTCGTCCCAGGTCATGCGACTGTGGCGCGCCAGTCGGGGCGCCGTGGCCTCCACGAAGGCCCACAGGGCGCCGAAGCCGGTGAAGATGGGCGCGGCATCGATCTCGGCGACCGTCATGCCCGCCTCGGCCATAAGCGCCGCCTGATGGGCGGGACTGGACAGCGCCCCGCGCAGCCGAGCCCGCAGCGATGCACGCAGCCACACCGTGTCGGCCGGCTCCACGGTTTCGTCGCACAGGTGCACGTCCCCCGCGATCCGGGCGGCGATGGTATCGGCCATGCCGCCCGCGGCTCGCCCCTTGATCCGACATGAGGTCACCACCCGCGCGGCGTCCGAGTAAATCACCGGCAGGTCGTGCTCGAGAAACAGCCGGACCAGGGCCCGATCCTCGCCGCAGGGCCTAAGCGGCGCACCCCCGACTCGTTCATAACCCTGCGCCGTCATGGCCAGGCTGGCGCCAGACTGCTGTCCGTGGAAAGGCCACGGGTTGAGCGGGTCCGGGTCCAGCAGACTGGTCAGTTCACGCGCCGTCTCGCCGTAGCGGGCCTCCACATCGCCGCGCCGCACGATGTCGGCGGGCAGTTGGGCGTATTCCGCGGCCTCCAGACTGACGGACCCGCACACCATCGCCGCCCGCCCGGACGTGAGCGGCGACAGGCTTTCGCGCACCCAATCGGGATGCGGACAGCTGTCCGCGTCGGTGGTCAGCATATAGCCCGCCGAGCCCACGATCTCACGCGCCAGGTCCAGAGCGCGCCGACGCGCCATGCCGGCATGGGCCAGTCCAAGGGGGAAAACAGTTTGGACGATCCGTATGTCCATTCCGGACTTCGCAGCCCAGGCCTGCGCCCCCTCAGCCGTGCGGTCCTCGCTGTTGTTGACCAACAGGACGATCACGCCCGGCTTGGGCCAGCCGCTCATGGCGACGGCGCAGGCCGTCAGGCAGGCGATGATGCGGTCTTCTTCATTCCGCGCCGGAATGGCGATGGCGTAACGCGCCGCGCCCGATGAACCCGACACGCGTCAACCCTTGGCGTCGAGATCAACCCCGGCCTCGCGCGGCCAGTGGCGCAACGCGCGGCAGGCCTTGAGGAAGGTCGCGGCGTCCGCCTTCGCCTTCAGCGGCACGCACGCCTCGTCCAGGTCGTCGGCCAGGCCGGTCTTGTCGAACAGCACCGCCGCCTCGGCCGAATAGCCGATGAACTTGCAGTGGGCGAAGGCGTCGGTGACGAAATCCTTGGCCGCGGCGTCCCCGGCCAGAAGCGCCGCGCCGTCCTTGGAGGCGATTACCGCAACGGCGTCGAACAGGACCGAAGGCCCGCCGTCGATCTTCTGCTGGGCGGGCACGTGGGTTCCGTCCGACAGGGTGACGCCTGCGATCTTGGGCGCCACCACCTCCAGCACGGCCTTCTCCTTCGCCACCGCCGTCTTCAGGGCCGTGAACAGGTCCGCGTCGGCGCCGTCCGTCAGCAGCACGCCGAGCTTGCGTCCCTCGAAACTGTCTGGCCCGTTCTTGAGGATGCTGAGGGCGTCGGACGGCGGCAGGTCCACAACCTTGGCCGCCGCCTTGGCGGGCTTGGGCACGTCGAGCCCCAGGCCGTCGGCGACCGTCGCGGCAAGACCCTTGTCGATATGGATCAGGTGCGACACTACCCGTGCGCGAATGTCCTCGCGCTCGCATTTGGACAGCTCGAACACCAGGGCGTCGCCGATGTGCTTCTGCTCGACCGGCGTCTGGCTGATGTAGAACTGCCGGGCCTGGCTGTAGTGGTCGGCGAAACTCTCGGGCCGCAGGCGGACCTTCGGGCCTTCGTCGGAAGCGGCGAAACTGCGGAAACCGCGCACCGGGTCCTCGCGCGGGCCGCCCTCAGGCCCCCAGCTGTTGGGTTCATAGTTGGCGCGGCCCTTGGGGTTGCGCATGGCCATGTGCCCGTCCTGCTGGAAATGGGCCATCGGACATTTGGGCGTGTTGATCGGGATGTGGGTGAAGTTCGGGCCGCCCAGTCGCTTCAGCTGGGTGTCCAGATAGGAGAAGTTGCGGCCCTGCAGCAGCGGATCGTTCGAGAAGTCGATGCCCGGCGGCACGTTCTGGGTCATGAACGCCACCTGCTCGGTCTCGGCGAAGAAGTTGTCGACCACCCGGTCCAGCACCAGCCGCCCGACGATCCGGACCGGAACCTCCTCCTCCGGGATGATCTTGGTGGGGTCCAGGACGTCGAAGGCGAACTTTTCGGCGAACGCTTCGTCAAACAGTTGGACGCCCAGTTCCCATTCGGGAAAATCGCCCTGCGAGATCGCGTCCCACAGGTCACGCCGGTGAAAGTCGGGATCGGCGCCGTTGATTTTCACCGCCTCGTTCCAGGCCACCGACTGCAGGCCCAGCTTGGGCTTCCAGTGGAACTTCACGAAGGTTGAGCGGTCGTTCGCGTCCAGGAAGCGGAAGGTGTGGACGCCGAACCCCTCCATGAAGCGGTACGAGCGCGGAATGGCCCGGTCCGACATGGTCCACATGATCATGTGGAAGCTCTCGGGCGTCAGGGAGATGAAGTCCCAGAAATTGTCGTGGGCCGATTGCGCCTGCGGGAAGGCGCGGTCGGGCGCCTCCTTCACCGAGTGAACCAGATCCGGGAATTTGATCGCGTCCTGGATGAAGAAGACCGGGATGTTGTTGCCGACCAGGTCCCAGTTGCCTTCCGTCGTATAGATCTTGACCGCGAAGCCGCGCACGTCGCGGGCCAGGTCGAACGACCCCTTGGCCCCCGCCACGGTTGAGAAGCGCACGAAGGCGGGCGTGCGCTCGTCGACCCGCTGGAATACGTCGGCGCGGGTGACGTCCGACAGGGATTTGGTCAATTCGAAATAGCCGTGGGCCGCATAGCCGCGCGCATGGACGACACGCTCGGGAATCCGCTCGTGGTCGAAGTGGAAGATCTTCTCTCGGAAGTGGAAGTCCTCCATCAACGCCGGGCCCCGCGCGCCGTGGCGCAAGGTGTTCTGGTCGTCCGCGACCGGCGCGCCCTGGGATGTGGTCAGGGTCTCAACGTCTGCGCTCGCCGTCTGATGAAGTTCGCCTGCCGCGCCGCGCGTTTCAGCAGAGTTAGCCTTATCAATCGGCCGATCTGTCGCTTTCGTCTTTCTCGCCACGGTTATTTCCTCTCCCAGCCCAGAACAGGAGGGCGACGGGAGGACTATTGTCTTTATTGTCCCCCAGAACGCGCTTCCGACAACTTATACGCGCCAGACAAGGCGAAGTTCCTGGACGGCTTCCGGGCGTTTCTCAGTCGCCCCCCGCCTGAAGCGTGTGACGATCCTGTTCTCGCAACCAATTGTGGGCGCGCGTCGCCGCAAGCGCGCCCTGGCCCATGGCCACGCTGATCTGGTCCAGGCCCTGGACCACGTCGCCGGCGGCGAAGAAGCCCGGCATGCCGCTGTCGGCCAGAGCCCTGTCCGGCACACACCCGCCCTCCTCAAGGTCGATCCCCAATTGAGCGGCCAGTTCCGAGCGCGGCCGGCATCCCAAGGCCGGATAGATGACATCGAACGACGAAGGCGCCTTATGGCCCCGCAAACGCACCTCCATACGATCCGAATGGGGCTCCAGCGCTTCCAGTTCTCCGGTGACGACCGTAATCCCTGCGCGGCGCATTTCTTCCGCCTGTTCCGACGTCAGCTCGGGGTGGCTGAGCGGCATGAGTGTGATGTGAGGCGAATACTGCCGCAGGAACAACGCCTCCGCCGCACCATCGCTGTCGCAGCCGATCACCCCGATTCTGGCGTCGGTATGCTCATAGCCGTCGCAGATCGGGCAATATCGCAGCACCCCGTCCTTGATCGCCTGTTCATGGACATCATGGTCCAGGTCGACGTGATTGAGCTGGATGCCGGTCGCCAGGATCACCGCGCGGGCCGTCCATAGACGCCCGTCCGAGGCGGTCAGCCGAAAACCGTCGCCGGACGTCTCCAGACGGGCGATCTCCGCCTCCTCGATCCGCGCCCCATAGCACGTGGCGTGGCGGGTCATCCGGTCGATCAGTTCCGGGCCGTCGACGCCGTCTGGAAAGCCCGGCGCATTGTGCGTCGTGGGAATCCTCAGGGCACGGCTGCAGCCGTCATGCACCACGACGACATCGCGATGATACCGCCCGAGATAGAGGGCCGCCGTCAGGCCGGCCGGACCTGCGCCGACCACAACCACCTCCGCCATTGCGCCCATACCTGCCATAAACAGCCCCACCCCGGATGATCGAAGACGACGGCTGTCGCTGGACAGCGGTCTGTGCCGGGCACAACGGCAGAGCCCTCCACGCGTTCCCGCTCTGGTCGTTGCTCCACCGGCCCGGCCGGCGCTCGACGCTCCGGCCGACAGGCGCGCCGCCCGCTGTCGATCAGGCCTTGTCGCGTATCCGCATAGAGCCCCCGCCGCCGGTCTGGACCTCGAACCGGCCCGTGGCGCGGATCAGGTCCGACAGCTTGGCGTGCCCATAGGTGCGCTGGTCGAAGTCGGGTAGGCGTTACGGAGGCGGTCGCCCAGACCGCCGACGGAAACCCATCCGTCGCTGTCCTCGTCCATGTCGGCGATGACGGTGGCGGCCAACCACTTTTCCACATGATCGGCAAACACCACGAGCAGACCGGCGACGTCATCACCAACAATCACGCGTGCGGGATTGGCCTGCGATGTTCAACGACCCACATCCTTGCACACCTGCTGGAGCTGGCGATACTCGTGGCCCAAAACACCCTCGCCGCTGAGCTGAGCGAGCGTCGCCGCGCATGACGGCTTGGGCTTAGGCCGAGTACAGGAATACACAGGCCACGCCACGAACATCAGGAGAAGTATGATTCCGACGATCGGGCCGCCGTTGTTTTGCTGCTGACTCATGTTTGCCGCTCCTGTTTTGAGACCGGAAAACCCTAACGCACACTTCCAAAATGCTACGTAAACGCTGTCGCCGTATATGCGTCATCCAGTCAGCTTTCGGAGATGGCGGCGAAGGCGGACAAACCCTTGCGGAAGGTGTTGGCGGAGAATCTCCGCCGCTATCGCGCCAATCGCGGGCTGAGC
The DNA here is from genome assembly GCF_040546195.1 of Brevundimonas sp. UYEF29. Taxonomy (NCBI): domain Bacteria; kingdom Pseudomonadati; phylum Pseudomonadota; class Alphaproteobacteria; order Caulobacterales; family Caulobacteraceae; genus Brevundimonas; species Brevundimonas sp. UYEF29. The sequence continues at coordinate 7,705 of NZ_JBEPNH010000006.1, forward strand.
CAGGAAAGCCTCGCCGACGAGGCCGGACTGCACAGAACCTTCGTCGGCGCCGTGGAGCGATCCGAGCGCAACATCTCACTCGACAACATCGAGAAGCTGGCTGGAGCGTTGAAGGTCTCGCCCTATGAATTGCTCCGACCAAAGGCGGACCCATTGATCGTCCGCCCGACGCCCGGCTGAGTTGGCGGCTTAGCAGCCTAGCCGCAGGCCAACCGCGAACCCGGCCAAACCCCGCAGGATTTCGCCGCCCATGGCCCCAAGTCGACGACGCGCGACAGCGTGCTCGGCTTCGCCGATAGAGGCCCTCAGCTTGGCCATGTTCTCTTGGAACCGCGCCTCCAGGTAGGCGTCCTGGCGCGCGCGCCATGCTGCCCGCGCAGCTTCCTCGGCCTTTGCGACCAGCGCCGCCTTTTGCTCCGCTGTAAGGGGCGGAACGCGGCGCTTGCCGAAGGCGGGCGGGGTCGGTCGAGGTGTCGGTTGAAACGGCATGAGCCGACCAACGCTTCCTTCCACGGCGAAGTCCAGTCGTCACCAGGATCGCTGGACGACCGTCAGATCGGGCTTCGTCGTGATCCACCCCAGGAACTGGCTGGTGGCGTCGACTTGGTCATCATGCTTCGCGCGAGGGAAGGAGATGAGTTCCTTCACATACTCATCAAGCCATGGCGCATGATCCGGCAGGTGGACCGCCCCGCGTTGGAATATCGGTGTGGACGCCCAAAGCCGGGAGACCTTGCTTTGGACCGGCGGGACGAGCTCCAGATCAACATCGGGACAGGCCTGCCGGACCTGTTCCGCGACCAGCTCCATCCCATTGACCTTCTCAAGCAGGATGACCCGGCGAGTGGTGGGATATTTGTTCCATAGATTCGCCATGGCGGTGACGAGATCTCCCCCGGAGAAACGGCCCCTGACGATGTCTCCAAGGTAGTAGTCCTTGCCGCGCACGATCCAAACCGTACCCACGGACCAGTCATTGTTGTCGCCTGTTCCGAATGCCGTGTCCCAACTGAACACAACCTCATCGTCCATCGTGGCCCTGAACGGCGCGCGGTACCGTTGCAGCCATTCGAGCTTGACGACGTTGCCGCCCGGCATGACGGGCGATTGCTGATATTGCGCCTGGAAGAAATCCTCGCCCATGCTTTCGCGGATCGCCGCCAGCGTCTCCATGGACTCGAACCGAGGATTTAGCGGCTCGCCAATCTCACGCGTCCAAGGCACCCCACGACCGGCGTCGAGCACCTGACGTTCCGTGGCGGTGGCGGGCAGATTGAGGTGTGTCCACCCGCCCGCCTCCAAAAGACGGCCCGACAGATCATCGACGTGCAGGCGTTGCATGATGACGATGATGCATCCGGTTTCCTTGCGATCCAGTCGGGACAGGGCAGTGCTTTCGAACCATTCGTTGACCCGCGTGCGAACTGTGTCGGACCGCGCGTCCTCGGGCTTGATCGGATCGTCGATGATTAAAAAGTCGCCGCCGAATCCGGTGATGGGACCGAAGACCGTGGTTCCGAACCGTTTGCCCCGGTGCTTCATCAGGGTGAAGTCGGCGTCCGCGTTGGCCCTCGGGTTGATCCGCGTGGCCGGGAACACCCGCTTGTAATCGGCCGTCTCCATCAGGGCCTTGGAGCCCCGGGCGAAATCCTTTGTCAGAGCCTCCGAGTAGGTGATGTTGATGATTTTGCGGCTGGGATCGCGACCGAGGAGCCACGTCGGAAAGACGATCGAGGCGAACTCTGATTTCAGGTTCCGCGGCGGCAGATTGATGATCAGCCTCTTGGTTTCGCCCGTGGCGCATTTGGTGAGCGCCGCCGCTAGGGCATGAAGATGCCAGCCGGATATGAGTTTCTGGCTGGGATGCAACTGGGACCACGCCCAGACGAAATAACCCATCAGGTCGGCTCGAAGGGCCGCGTCATACTCGGCGCGCGTGAAGGCCGGGACGCCCATCAAACGTCCTCCCCACGCTCTCCGCGCGCCATCAACATCTTACTGGCGATGGCTTCGAGAAGCTTGGCCTCATCGGTCGACAGCGCGTCGTCCGCCTCCTCGGCGAATTGTTCCGGCAGAGTGGTCTTGATCAGGCTGACGAACAGGGCAGCGTCTTGGGTCTTGCCCGTCAACGCCTGCGACATGAGCCGGGTCAGGACGGCCTCCTTGGCGGAGACCTGGCGCGGCACGCCCTTGATGGAGATGGTGACAGGCTGGTCCAGGATTTCCTGCAACAGCGTGCGCATGGAGCGCGCGCCCCTGGGACGTCCCGCCGGATTGCCGGACTTCCCCTTGGCGAACTGCGAAGCTCGCGGCGGTTTGCCGAAGCCGGCCACGTAATCGGCCTCGTCGGCGCGGGCCTTCTGCTCGTCGGTCATTGGACGGCGTTTCGCGGACCTCGCCATTAGAGGATCGCCCACATGCTGTCCGGACCGGGTTCCGAAACTGGATTCCCCGTTTCGCTTTGGCGTCGAGACCGAACTTCCGAAAAGGCTTCGCCGGTTTCCGCTAGCGTGGGCTCCTCGCCGGTCTCCGCGATGAACCGGCGCAGCGTCACATCGACATACTTCGGGTCGATCTCGATCAGGCGGGCGATGCGGCCCGTGCGCTCAGCCGCGATCAGGGTCGTGCCGGAACCGCCGAACGGATCGAGGACGATCTCTCCCTGATGGGTGACGTCCAGTATCGCATCGACGATCATGGGCAGCGGCTTGACGGTCGGGTGGAAGGACAATGCTTCAGCCCGACCGGCGCCCAGGCTGGCGTATCCCGGATAGTTCCAGACGTTCGACCTGTAGCGGCCATTGCTCCCCAGCCCGAAGGTGTTGACGTTGGGCGCGTCGCCGAGCTTCCAGATCGTCAGGAGTTCGTGCTGCGACCGATAGAAGGCTCCCATCCCGGCGTTGTCCTTGGCCCAGACTACAAGCTGCTTGAGCTCTCCGAAGACGGCCTCGCCGGCGGCGATCTGATCGGCGACATGGCGTCCGTCGATGAAGGCGTAAAGTAGGGCGCCGTCGACGCCGTGCTGCTTGCAATGGTCGAACACCTGGCGTTGGAACTCGATGAACTCCGCCCGCGTCATCTCTCCCGACGCCATGGCGAATTCGCCGTGCCGCACCTTGCCGAGCCCCGAGACGTTCCCGGAAATCCGGACATTGTAGGGCGGATCGGTCAGGATCAGCCTGACCCGCCCTCCGGCCAACAGCAGGACGTAAACGGCGCCGTCACGGCTGTCGCCGCAGACGATGCGGTGGTGCCCGCATAACCAAACATCACCCAGTTGCGTGACCGGAGCGCCGCCATCGTGGTCGGGAACTTCATCCTGCAGGGCGCCGACATCGTCGGCCAAGGTGACCCGATCCACGAAGACCTGGTCAAAGCCGGTGAAATCCAGCGAGAACTCGATGTCGGGATCGGCCAGGAGGGCGATGAAATCGGCGCGAAGGACAGCCTCATCCCACTGCGAATGTTCGCCGATCCGGTTCAGCGACATCTGCAAGGCGCGCAGTTCGTTCGGCGTATAACCGCTGACGCGGATCACGGGGATGGTGTCGTGACCGAGCCGTTTCGCCGCCTCCAAGACCGCGTTGCCGTCCAACACGATATTGTCGTCGGTGACCAGGATCGGCCTGACGACATCGAAGCGTTCGACCGCTCCGATCAGACTGGCCAGTTGGCGTTGACCATGTTTACGCTGGGGACGCGGGTCCGGCTTCAATGAACCCACGGCCACATATTCGATCGCCATGGTCTGATTCGTTCGGCGTGGACTGACCTTGCCGCCCACGCGCGTGACAGGAGCGCAATGCTTAGCCACGAGCGCCTCCTGTCGGCACGTTTCCCTGCTCAATAGACGTCAGCCAGGCTGGTCCGTTCGTTGTCTTCGACATCACATCTCTCCACGCTGCGGAGGGGCCTCCGCAGTTTCAAAAGTTTCAGTTTTGATGTGAGAGGGACCGGCGGTCCCTGAGCGTGAATGCCGAGGCGACGCCCCTGCGACATCAATCCTGCACGTGCGGATCGGCGGTTTTCAAGTCAGGCGGAAAACTTTCCGCCGGCTGCGGGCCGGCCCGATCAGGCCGGCCCCGGCCAATCCGATAGCGATCGGCCTGGTGAGCTTCATGCGGGTTCGCCGCCATCCCCACCACCGCGCTCGATCCGCCCCGGCGTGCGGCGTCTCCCGCGGTCCCCGCGCTTATCGGGTCCGGGTCCCCATCGTCGCAATCGTTCAGGCTGCCTCGGGCGGCAAGGTGGATGTCATCTCGGTGATTGTCTGGAACTCGGTCAGGAATTCGGGACGATGCTGCATGAGGTAGCGAACCACTCGGGCGTTCCCGAGTAACTTGACCAGATAGCCCTTGATGACAGTCAGATGCAGATGGTCCTGGCCGTAAGTCTCCTGAATCGACGTGATCGCCTCCTGGAGTCGCGCCAACTCATTTTCCATCCGAGCCACGGCTTCGGGAGTGATGCCCTTGATGTTTTTCGGTTTCGATCCATCCGCAAGCTGCGCCTGCGGCGTCCCGGCCAGGATCGCTGAGGCGTAGGCGACCGAATAATTGTTGGCGTTCACGAGGAGTTCCGCAGCCTCGATCTGCCGCAGAGGATTCATTTTTCGTAGAATTTCGAATACCGCCATCGGACAAGGTTTATCTTTGAGAATGGCGACCGTTTCGTCACAGATTCCGTTCAGCATCCGGACCTTGCGACGAATGGACTCTGGATTGACATCCAGTGCTTTGGCGATCTTTTCCTCCGGAACGCCACGCTCTATGGCTCGGCGGATCATCTTGTGCTCTTGAACCGATGACAACCGGCTGATCCGCTTGTTGTAGGTAAAGGCTTCGTCGTCAGTGGAAACCAGGCATTCGACCTGTTCGATGCCCAAATCCTTCAAAACCTCGATACGAACATGACCGTCCAGCAAGAGATAGGTGTCTGAATGTGCGAGATCTCGGGCCACCACAGGCGGCTCGACGAGACCGACTTCACGGATTGAGGCGGCGATCTGCTGATACTTCTTGCTGGATTTCGTGGACGTCCGAAGCACCCGTACAGGGAGAAGGGCGCTCACTGACAAGATCACGCAGTTGTCCTCAAAACCGTGCGTGACGATTTGCGAGGGGTCACGCTCTTTCCTCGTCATGGATCCGTCCTCGAACGTTCCTCAAGGTAGCCAGGCATTGCCTTGAGGTCTTCGGCGCGCAGCAACGTCAGGAAGTTCTCGTCGGTCCGAAGTGCGCGGAACGCCTCCGTGACGAAAAGGAGTCTTCCCTGGGTCAGTTCCGCCTTCTTGACGAGCAGCTTCTGGCGTTCCGCTTCCTGGCGTGACGTGCCCCTGAGAATTTCCTCCACGCGGAGCTAGAGTCCGGCCCTTGAAAGGACGGACGGAATGAAACGAGCGAGATTCACGGAAGAGCAGATCATCGGGATCCTGCGGGAGAACGAGGCGGGTGCGAAGGCGGGCGAGCTGGCGCGCAAGCACGGGGTATCCGAGGGCACGATCTACGCCTGTAAGGCCAGCGCCACGGCCCTGTCGGCCAGCTTCACCGATCCTTCCCTGTTCCGGTCGGGCTGGGAGTTCGCCGCCTTCTTGAGCCTGGTCCCGCGACAGAACTCCTCCGGCGGCAAGGACCGGCTGGGTCGCATCTCCAAGATGGGCGACGGCTATCTGAGGAAGCTGCTGGTGGTCGGGGCGACCTCGGTCATCCGCCGCGTGCGAACAGGCGTGTCCCTTGCCGCGGCCGATTGGGTGCGCACCCTGCTCGAACGCAAACCCGCCCGCGTGGTCACCGTGGCCATGGCCAACAAGACCGCCCGCATCGTCTGGGCGGTCATGACCCGAGGAGACGTCTACAGGCCGCCCATCGCGGTCTGAATGAGATCGCGGCGGCCACAAGGTCGTCGCCCCAACCTGCAGAGGGACGAATGAGAATGACGGTGACGATCTGAACGCGGCCGCAAGCCGGGAAAACCCGAGGTGCTGTCGGAGCTTTGTGCTCGCTTGCCTGAAAGGGACCCGATCCGCGGACTCCATCAGGGCCAGCGGTCATCCACACTGCGTCAACAGGCCGGCCAGATGACCGCACCCCGCAGATCACCCCCTCAAACTCAAAATTACTTCTTGCAGATCAGGGGCTGTCCGCAGGTGACGGCATCAATCTGTGAGATCGCAGGATCCGCTGCCCAGTCGAGCTTGCTCAAGGTCTTTGCCATCACACCAGCGCCGATTATGTGGTCACCTTCCTGTTCTGGGCCATCGGCTACGTGTGTGGAATTTGTCCGGCTGGTGCTATTGAGAGACGCGATGCTAAAGACTCCGCAGTGCGCCGACTGGCGGGCAAACCGATGACGAGTTTACGAGCGAAACTCCTGCTCGCAATCCTCCGTCTCGTGAACGCGCGAAAGGCGTTCACTGACGGCGAAAACTTCCTTGCAGATGCGCTGGAGAAGCAGAAGAACGGACCGGCGCTGCCTGGCCGGCGTCTGCGGCGCAAGTTCCTGATCCGGGACAAACAGATCGCGGGGGTGCGAAGCTTTATAGTGCAGCCGCGCGAGAACGCGTCGGCGCACCGGATCCTCTATCTTCATGGAGGCGCCTATGCGTGGGACCTGATTTCCCTGCACTGGACGATCATCGAAGACCTCATCGCGCTCACGGGGGCCAGCGTCACCGTTCCGATCTATCCGCTGACACCGACGACAGGCTGGGAAGCCGCGCATGATGCGGTCAGGCGCGTCTATGGCCATCTGGTGGATAAGAGCGCCGCCGGCACGATTACCATCATGGGCGATTCCGCAGGCGGCGGTCTCGCACTAGCGGTAACGATGGCCCTGCGCGACGATGCACGCCCGATGCCGGGCTCGTTGGTGCTATTTTCTCCCTGGCTCGACGTGACCCTGTCCGATCCGGAACAACGCGCGCTGGCTCCCCGAGATCCAATCCTCGCGCCGCCGGGACTGTTGGCGGCGGGAAGGGCCTATGCGAATGGTGTGTCCCCGCAGGATTCGCGCGTCAGCCCCCTGTTCGGTTCCTTCGACGGCCTGCCGCCCGTCGCCATTCTATCCGGCACACGCGATCTCCTAAATAGCGACGCTCGCCGTGTCGCGCGCCGCGCGCCAGGGGTCGTGCAGATGTTCGAGTATCCGGATATGCCCCATGTCTGGGTCGGCTTGCCCATTCCCGAGGCACATCAGGCCCTGCAGCAGGCCGCAAACTTCGTTAAGTTGAATACAGTCACTTCACACCGATTATACTCTGCGGCGAGTGAATAGGCGATTTCGACAGAGATTTTATATCGTCGGCTGCTATATCCTGACTTTTTATCCCGCCTCGGCTTTGCTCTGTCCGGGTTGCCAGCGGTGCGCTTCGCCTTGCCCAGGGCGGCCGCCGGGCGACATGCTTTGCCTTCCAGGACAGGCCATGTTGCACCTTCGGTTCAACACGTCGAACGAGAATGGAATTGTCGCGGCGGGGCCGCTCGGGCGGGCGAGCATGCCGCCACACCGGTGTGGTCGCTAACTTGACCTACTGGCCTGGCGTACATGTTGGTACTGCATCGGTCGCATAGGTTGCAGGGTCCAACTTATTGTCCGTGGTGGTCACCTGTTCTGGGGCCGGCGGAGGTCTAAAGGCTCTAGGAGCCTAAAACGGAACGCTTTCGGACCGTTTGCGTTAACAACCCATGATGAAGGCGGCGACCAACGATCTCGTGCTGCAACCGCGCCCTGCCCAAGGCGGTCGTCCGCCCCATGAGATTGCCGCCAAGCTTGAGACCCACATCCTGAGCATCGCGCTGCAACTCATGTGTGCGAACGATCTGGAAAGCGTCACGATCGACGCCGTGGCCCGGGCCGCCCACGTGTCCAAGCGCACTCTCTATGCGCGCTTTCCGACGCGACAGGCCCTGTTTCTGGCTGTGTTGAACCACGCTGTGGAACCCCGCTTGGCGCCGCTGCGTCGGCCGCTGCCGGATGAGGACTGGCGCAGCGGACTCGCCTCTCTGCTCTCTGAGATGCTCGAGGTCTCGGCAGGAGCCGAACTGCGGGCCATCGAGCGCCTGTTGCTGTGGGCGCGCGATCACGACCCCGATCTGGTGCGATCCATGTTCGCCCGTTCGAGCGGTCAGCCCGTGCGTGTCATCGCCGCGATCCTCGGCGGGGCGGCGGACCGTCATGAGTTGGAGGCGCCCGACATCGAGCGCATCGCCACTATTCTGTTTGAAGCCGCCGTCGTCGGCCCGCGTCGGCGGATGTTGTTCGGCGTCGACCCCCACGAGACCGCAGAGGACCGTCGCCGCCATGTGGCGGCGGTGGTCGAGCTTTTCCTCGGGGCCGCCTCGGCTCCTTCGCCTTTCCAACAGGAGTGTTCCGATGCCAACCTATGATGTCGCTGTCGTCGGCGCGGGCCATAACGCCCTGGTCAGCGCCTGCTATCTTGCCAAGGCGGGCAAGAAGGTGGCGGTGCTGGAACGCAGGCCGGTGATCGGCGGCGCGGCCTGCACCGAGGAAATGTTCGGCGGCTACAAGGTCGATATAGGCTCCTCGATCCATGTGCTTTTCCCGACCACGGGCATCATGGAGGACCTTGGTCTCGCCGAGCACGGTCTTGAATATATTGAGTTGGACCCATGGGGCTTTTACCCCATTCGGGGCACGGACAAGGCCATCACCTTCTACCGTAGCCTGGACAAGACCTGCGACAGCATTGCGGCGATCAATCCGCGCGACGCCGAAACCTATCGCGAGTTCATGACCACCTGGGCCGACGTCCAGCGGCTGATATGGCCGGCGATGTCGGCGCCGCCCCAGATGGGACAGACGATCGCCTCTGTGATCAAGGCGGCCTTCTCCCGACCTGGGGCGGTGCGCACCGCGCTCAAGGCCGACGACCTCGTGCGCCAGGTTCTGATCGATTCCACCCGGCTGCTTGAGGAACTGTTCGAGAGTGAGGAATTGAAGGCCGCCCTGGTCTGGCTGGGGGCGCAGAATGGCCCACATCCGGACGCGGCCTCCAGCGCCACCATCCTGGGCCACTACGGCATGATCCACGAGGACGGCGCCTATCGCGCCATCGGCGGCTCGGGCATGGTCTCGGTCGCCCTGGGCCGCGCCTTCGAAGCCATGGGAGGGACGATCCTGACCAATGCGGAGGTGGAAAAGGTTTCGAGCCTCTCCTCGACGGACGGCGCCCGCTTCGAGGTCCGCGCCGGCGACCAGACGGTTCAGGCCAAGACCGTCCTGTTTGGATGCCACGTCCAGACCGCCTTGTTGAAGCTGCTTGATCGCGATCTGGTCGAGCCGAACCTGGTGCGCCGGCTCGAGGCGCTGAAGGTGATGAACGGGTCGGGCTTCATGGTGCGCCAGGCGGTTTCGGAATTGCCGGCGTATGCGGGCCAGGCGCTCAACACCCGTGGGGTGGGCGAATGCCATCACGGCATGCAGTTGCTGTGTCCCACCGTCGACACCCTCACGCGATCGATGAACCTGGGCCGTGTTGGCCGCACGCCCGACTATCCGCCGGTGATGCAGATGAGCTTCACCGCCGTTGATCCGACCCTGGCGCCCGAGGGCAAGCACCTGCTCTACAGTTGGTCCTCCTATCATCCCTACCATCTCGACGGTGAGAACTGGGATGACATCGCCGAGCGCGAAGCCGACAAAATCTGGGACGTGGTCTGCGAATACACCCCCAACATGAAGGGCAAGCTGATCGATCGCTACATCCAGTCGCCGCTGGAGATCGAGCGCCGGATCGGCCTCGTCCAGGGCGACGTCACCCATCTGGAAATGAGCATGGACCAGATGTTCGGTTTCCGACCCCTGCCAGACCTGGCCGGTTATAAGACAACGATCGACGGCGTCTATCTGACCGGCGCCAGTACCCATCCGGGCGGCGGCGTCTGGGGCGCCAGCGGACGCAGCGCGGCCAAGGTCATGCTCAAGGATCTCCGATGAAGGTCGCCAAGACGAGCTGACGACGTCCTATCTCGGTCCCTCGGCACCTCGCATCGCACTTCGGTTCCGCAGTTGCTCAGCGAACAGGATGCCGGTGTCCGTAGGATCGTACACGTCTTGTAAGGCAAAAGCCTCTTGCAGATTTTTTGGAATCCACCAGGCGACTCGTCTGTCGGCCCCACCAACCTGTTGCGTGACGGCGAACTTGCTGGCGCGGTCGATCGGGACGAGCAGATAGAGCGTGCCTTTCGGCGGTCTGCGCCTCGGCGATATTCAGACCCTTAACACACGAGCCACGCTAAACTGGTCAGGCAAGCGGTGCGTGGCGTCGGCTCGTCGATCCGCCTGATGATTGACACGCCGCCTCGCCGTCAGTTTGAGCTTTGCGGGAGCAGATCGAGCCGGTAGGCAGGCTCGCCTCTCTTCACGCCGAGATCGCCCATGCACCTTCTCAAGTCCCGTGAGATGTTCGCTCGCTCCAAGGTCGAGCTTTGGGCCGGCGCGGGCCTGGCCGTGGTCCTAGCGTTCTTCCTGATCAGCGGCGTCATCGCCTACGCCAACATTCAGGACCTGCGCTCGAACAATCAGAGAGTCGTCCACACCCACTCCGTCCTGATCGGCGCCGACGATCTGCTGAGCGCGGTCCAAGACGCCGAGACGGGGCAACGCGGCTACATCCTGACCGGCGACGAGCGCTATCTGGAGCCCTACGACCGCGCCATGGCCGTCGTGGACGAGCGTTTGGACAGTCTGGCGGAGCTGACCCGAGCCAATCCGCGCCAGCAAGCCAATATCGCGCAGCTGCGCCGCAACGTCGCCGCCAAGACGGACGAACTGCGCGAGACGGTGGCGCTGCGCCGTAACAAGGGGTTCGCGCCCGCGCTGGCCGTCGTCGCGACCGATCGGGGCAAGACGGAGATGGAGGCCATCCGGGAGCGGGTCGCCGCGGTGCGGGCCGAGGGTCTGCGGCAGCGGCAGGACTGGCTTGCGCAGATGGAGGTCGCGTATCGAACGGCCGTCCTGAGCGGGATCCTGTCGGCGCTGCTGGGCGGCGTCCTGACCGTGAGCGTCTTTCTGCTGATTCGCCGCAGCGCCCGCGCGCGGGCGCGGCAGGATTGGCTGCGATCGGGCCAGGTCGGTCTGGCCGAGGCCGTCAGCGGCGACCTGACGCTGGAACAGCTGGCCGACAATGTCCTGGCCTTCCTGTCGCGTTACGTCGGCTCGCAGGCGGCGGTGCTGTTCGCCGGCCAGGGCGACCGCTTCCAGCGGGCCGGCGCGCTCGGCGTTCCCGCCGACGCGCCGACGCCGGAGACCTTCCGCCTCAAGGAAGGGTTGCTCGGCCAGGTCGCGGCCGACGGCCGTCCGGTGCTGCTGTCCGAGGTGCCGGAAGGCTATCTGACCATCGGTTCGGCCCTGGGCCGCGACACCCCGCGGCACCTGCTCATCGCCCCGGCCCGCGTCGACGGGTCGGTCAACGGCGTGATCGAACTCGGCTTCCTTCATCCGCCGGGCGCCCTCGTGAGGGAACTGCTTGAGGCGGCCGCCGACGCGGTCGGCGTGGCGCTGCGGTCCGCACGCTATCGCTCGGAGCTGCAGGACGCGCTGGAGGAAACCCAGCGCCAGGCCGAGGAGTTGCAGGTGCAGAGCGAGGAGCTGCGCGTCTCCAACGAGGAGCTGGAGGAGCAGGGCCGGGCGCTGAAGGAATCCCAGGTCCGCCTCGAACAGCAGCAGGTCGAACTCGAACAGACCAACAGCCAGCTCGAGGAGCAGGCCCAGACCCTCGAGACGCAGCGCGACGACCTGGAGAAGGTCGGCGCCGACCTGGCGCGTCAGGCCCGGGACCTGGAGCAGGCCAGCCAGTACAAGTCGGACTTCCTCGCCAATATGTCGCATGAGCTGCGCACGCCGCTGAACTCGCTGCTGATTCTGGCCAAGCTGCTGGGCGACAACGCCGACGGCAATCTGACGGAGGACCAGGTGCGGTTCGCCCGCACGATCCAGGCCTCGGGCGACGATCTGCTGACGCTGATCAACGACATTCTGGACCTGTCCAAGATCGAGGCCGGTCACGTCCAGGTGCGCGCCGAGGGCGTCTCCGTCGAGCGCGTGGCCGCCGACCTTCGCCAGCTGTTTCAGCCGGTGGCGGAAACACGCGGCCTGGCGTTCGCCGTCGAGGTCGACGAGGCCGTGCCGGAAATCGTGGAGACCGACCGGCAGCGGCTGGAGCAGATCCTCAAGAACCTGCTGTCGAACGCCTTCAAATTCACCGAGACAGGCGGCGTACGCCTCTCCATCCGGCCCGACGGCGACGGCGTGGCCTTCGCGGTGAAGGACACGGGTATCGGCATCTCGCGTGACCAGCACGCGAGCGTGTTCGAGGCCTTCCAGCAAGCGGACGGCACCATCAGCCGCCGCTATGGAGGCACGGGTCTGGGCCTGTCGATCTCTCGGGAGCTGGCGCGGTTGCTCGGCGGCGCCATCGCGCTCGAGAGCAAGCCCGGCGAGGGCAGCACCTTCACCCTGACGACGCCTCGGATGTACGACCCTGACGCCGTGGCCGCGCGTCCCGTCCCTGCCAAGGCGCCCTCTGCAGGCGAGGAGCCGTCGCCGACCTTGTCGCCTGCCGCGACGCGCCCGGCCATGCCGCGGGCCATCGAGGACGACCGCGAGCGGATCGCGGGCGCGCGGCGCCTGCTGCTGGTGATCGAGGACGACGACCGTTTCGCCGCCATCGTCCGCGACCTTGCGCGGGAGCTGGGCTTCCAGTGCCTGGTGGCGAGCACCGCCGAGGAGGCGCTGGCGCTGGCGCGACGTCACGGCCCCAGCGCCATCGTCCTCGACATCGGCCTGCCGGATCAGTCCGGACTGACGGTGCTCGACAGCCTCAAGCGCGACGACCGTACGCGGCACATTCCGATCCACATCGTTTCGGCCGACGATCACAGCCAGACCGCCCTCGCCTTGGGCGCGCGCGGCTATACGATGAAGCCGGTCCGGCGCGAGGACTTGGCCGAGGTGCTGACAGACCTGGAGGAGACCCTGGCGCGCACCGTCCGCCGGGTCCTGGTGGTCGAGGATGATCCGGTCCAGCGCGACGCGGTAGAACGGCTGCTGGGCTCGAGCCAGGTCGAGATCGTCGGCGTCGGCACCGCGGCGGAATGCCTGGAGGCTCTAGCGCGTCAGACTTTCGACTGCATGGTGCTGGACCTGACCCTGCCGGACGCCTCGGGGTTCTCTCTGCTGGAGACCCTGAGCCAGGACGGCGACCGCGCCTTCCCGCCGGTGATCGTCTACACCGGCCGGGACCTGTCGCCCGAGCACGAGCAGCAGCTGCGGCGCTATTCCAGTTCCATCATCATCAAGGGGGCCAGGTCGCCGGAACGGCTGCTCGACGAGGTGTCGCTGTTCCTGCACCAGGTGGTGTCGGACCTGCCGCCCGAGCAGCAGCGGATGATCCAGAAGGCGCGCAACCGCGACGCCGTGCTGGAAGGTCGTCGCATCCTCGTCGTCGAGGACGATGTGCGCAACATCTACTCCCTGACGCAGGTGCTGGAGCCCCGGGGCGCCGTGGTGGAGATCGCCCGAAACGGCCAGGAGGCGATCGACGCCCTGGCCGCGGCCGAGGCCGATCCGGCCTTGGCCATCGACCTGGTGCTGATGGACGTGATGATGCCGGTGATGGACGGCCTCACGGCGACGACGAAGATCCGCGCCGACGCGCGCTGGGCCCAGTTGCCGATCCTGATGCTGACCGCCAAGGCCATGCCGGACGATCAGGCGCGTTGCCTGGACGCCGGCGCCAACGACTACATGGCCAAGCCGATCGACGTGGACAAGCTGCTGTCGCTGGTGCGCGTGTGGATGCCCCGGTGAGCCCCCTGCCCGCGCCCGACAGCGTCGAGGACCTCGAGATCGCGCTGCTGCTGGAGGGCCTCTTCCAGCGCTATCACTACGACTTCCGCCGCTATGCGCGAGCCTCGATCAAGCGCCGCCTGGTCCAGGCCCGCGAGCAGATGGGCTATCCCACGCTGTCGGCGTTGCAGGACGCGGTACTGCATAATCCCGGCATGTTGCCGCGCCTGCTCGGCTATCTGACGGTGCAGGTCAGCGAAATGTTTCGCGATCCGTCCTACTTCCGGGCGCTGCGCGAGACGGTGCTGCCGCACCTGCGCACCTATCCGTCCCTGAAGGTCTGGGTGGCCGGCTGCAGCCATGGGGAGGAGGTCTATTCGCTGGCCATCCTGTTCCGCGAGGAGGGGCTCTACGATCGCACCCTCTTTTATGCGACCGACATCAATCCCGAGGCGCTGCGCATCGCGGAGGCCGGCGTCTATCCGCTCGACCGGATGCGGACCTTCACCGAGAACCACCAGAAGTCCGGCGGGCGCTCGTCGCTGTCGGACTACTACACCGCCGACTACGGCCGGGCGGTGTTCGACAAGAGCCTGCGGAGCCGGGTCGTCTTCTCCGACCACAGCCTGGTGACCGACGCCGTCTTCGCCGAGATGCAGCTGATCTCCTGCCGCAATGTCATGATCTATTTCGACCGGGCGCTGCAGGACCGGGCGATCGGCCTGTTTCGCGACGCCCTGCCCCGCAACGGCTTCCTCGGCCTGGGGGCGAAGGAAAGCCTGCGCTTCTCCGCCCACGCCGACGCCTTCGGCGAGTTCGTGCGCGAGGAGAAGATCTACAGGAAGCGCGCGGCATGACGACGAACGAGACACGCGCCGTCGTCATCGGCGCCTCGGCCGGGGCGGTCCAGGCCCTGCTGAAGATCCTGCCCGCCCTGCCGGCGGAGTTTCCGGCGCCGGTGTTGGTGGCGGTGCATGTCCCGGCCGACCGGGACAACGTCCTCGCGCCTCTGCTGCAGTCGCGCTGCCGCGTTCGCGTCAAGGAGGCCGAAGACAAGGAGCCGGCCGCGGCCGGCGTGGTCTATTTCGCGCCCTCGGACTATCACCTGCTGGTCGAACGCGACGGAAGCCTGGCCCTGTCGTCGGACGAGCTGGTCAACTATTCCCGCCCGTCGATCGACGTGTTGTTCGAGAGCGCGGCCGACGCCTATGGCGCGGGTCTGACCGGGGTGATCCTGACCGGCGCCAACACCGACGGCGCCGCGGGGTTGCAGGCCGTGGCGACGGCGGGCGGTGAAACGATCGTCGAGGATCCGAGACAGGCCTACGCCTCGACCATGCCCGAGGCCGCCCTGGCCGCCTGCCCCGCCCGGGTCCTCGATCTCGACGCCATCGCCGACCACCTTGCACGGATGCCCGGATGACCCAGACCGACGATCCCATCCCCGTCCTCCTGGTGGACGATCTGCAGGAAAATCTGCTCGCGCTCGAGGCCCTGCTTCGGCGCGACGGCCTGACGTTCCTCAAGGCCCGCACCGGCGACGAGGCGCTGGAACTGCTGCTCGCGCATGACGTCGCCCTGGCGTTGCTCGACGTGCAGATGCCCGGCATGGACGGCTTCCAACTGGCCGAATACATGCGGGGATCGACGCGGACGCGCCACGTGCCCATCATCTTCGTCACGGCGGGCAGCGCGGACCACCAGCGACGCTTCCGCGGCTATGAGGCCGGGGCGGTGGACTTCATTCAGAAGCCGATCGAAGCCGACATCCTGAGCAGCAAGGCCGAGGTCTTCTTCGACCTCTTCGATCAGCGCCGCCAGATGTTGCGCCAGCGCGACGAACTCGAAGCCTACGCCGCCCAGTTGAGGGCGGCCGACCGCCGCAAGGACGAGTTCCTGGCCGTCCTGGGCCATGAGCTGCGCAATCCTCTGATGGCGCTGAGGGCCGGGCTGCAACTTCTGGAGCGCGAGGCGGACGGGTCCAAGGCCGGGGTGATCCGCGAACGGATGGGCACCCAGGTGCTGCATCTGTCGCGCCTGATCGAGGATTTGCTCGACGTGTCGCGCATCGACCAAGGCAAGATCGCCCTGCGTCTGGAACGCGTGTCGCTGCAGGCCGTGCTGGAGTCGGCGATCGACACAAGCCGTCCGAAGATCGACGCCGGGCTGCATGCGCTGACCGTGGAGCTGCCGGACGAGCCGGCGTGGATCGCGGGGGACTTCACGCGACTGTCGCAGGTCGTCAGCAACCTTCTGACCAACGCCGCCAAATACACCCCCGCCGGTGGCGAACTCCGGCTGTCGGCGGGACTGGAGGCCGACTTCGTCCAGATCGAGGTCGAGGACAATGGCGTGGGCGTCCCACCCGAGATGCAGGAGAGAATCTTCGCCCTCTACACCCAGGTTCCAGGCCCCGACACGCGGTCGTCCGAGGGGCTCGGCATCGGCTTGGCCCTGGTCAAACAGCTGGTGGAGCTGCACCGGGGCTCCATCGCCGTCTCCAGCGAGGGCGAGGACCAAGGCAGCCGCTTCACCGTGCGCCTCCCTCGTTCGGTCTGAGGCGCGCCACGCCGAACACCATCGGCCAACCCGTACCGAGTCCATCCGGTATGACAGGCGTCGCTACAAGCGAAAACCGCATCGAGATCATCTTCGGTCGCCTAAAAGACTGGCGGCGCATCGGCACTTGCTATGATCGATGCCCGAAGGTCTCCCTGCCCGCCATAGCCCTCGCCGCAACCTTGCTCTTCTGGCTTTGAGCTCTGAGCCTAAGCCAAGGCGCCATCTAACTGTTTTATCAGCCTTTGCGCCTGCTCGCGCAGGTCATTGATTTGGGCCGGTTTCAAGCCCGCTTTCTTTGCAAGCTCCGCTGGAATGCTTCTGGCGCGATCATGCAGGGCGCAGCCACGCGACGTGAGAGTAAGGAGGACGCGGCGCTTGTCGTCGGCGTCACGCCGTCTTTTGATGCAACCGGCCCGCTCCATGCGCTTCAAAAGCGGGCTCAAGGTCCCAATATCGAGGTGAAGGCAGGCGCCCAGCTCTCCTACGGAAATCGGCGCCTGCGCCGATAATACGAGCACCACCAGATATTGCGCGTATGTCAGGCCAAGCGGCTCCAAAAGCGGCTTGTAGAGCCGTTGCAGCAGGTTCGTCGCCGCATAAAGCGGAAAACACACCTGCTGGTCGAGCCGGAGCGGGTCTTCCCCTCCTCGCCCGGCCGCATCGGCGCCGGAGTTCACCGGGTCTTCACCGAAAGCGCGACCTCGATATTGCCCCGGGTCGCGTTCGAATAGGGGCAGACCTTGTGCGCCTCCTCGACGATCGCTTCGGCCATCTCCTGATCGACGCCAGCGATGGTGACATCGAGCGCCACGGTAAGGGCGAACGCCCCACCGGCATTGGGCTCCATGCCCACGGTCGCGGTGACCTCGACGGCGTCGTCTCCGATTTTCCTTTCCCGATTGCGGGTGATGTGGATCACGGCGTTGCCGAAGCAGGCGGCGTAACCTGCGGCGAACAGCTGTTCCGGATTGGTCGCGTCTCCCTTGCCGCCAAGGCTTCGGGGCAGGGCGAGCGGAAGGGCGAGCAATCCGTCCTCGCTGCGAACAGAGCCGGCGCGGCCGCCGACCGCGTGTACCGTGGTCGTATAAAGAGCGCTCATCATTCCCTCCAACAGAAATATATGGCTAGCCATATATCTGCGCAGCCATGGATATCAAGCTTGCACCGAGAAACGCCGCTGCGGATCACTTTGCTGCAAGCTGCGCTCGGAGATAGGCGCTCCAGGACGCATCGTCAGGAAACTCCGACGGGGGTCGAACATCGGTTGGCAGGCTGCTGACCCGCGCCAGCGCATCGGCGGGGATGGTGTCGTCGACGAGACCCAGCTGCTGGAACAGCGGCAGGGCATAGCCGGGAATCCAGCGCCTCAAATCATACCATGGCACCGAGGCGAAACGTTCGGGCGCCAGGTTGATGAAGGAGGTCATGCAGCTCTCGGTCAGGGTCGAATAGAACTTGGGGCGCTCGTGAACCTGGGTCGTGAACCGCAGGATGCGCTCGAAATAAACGCGGACGACCTCAGGGCTCTGGCGGATCGGATAGATCTGGATCTCGTCCGGCGGCGTCCTGGCCAACCGCTCCCAGAACAGGTCGCGCTCGGTGGCCAGTTCCGGATAGATGGGGTCGCGCCGGAAGAAGCCCGCTAGGGGGTCGAACTCGGCGCCGCTCGCCTGGCGCGCCTCCATGGAGACGACGACGTGGCGGCCGTCGGCGAACCGGAACGACAGCATCACATGCTCCATCGCCTTCAGGTCGCCGAACGGCTGGAGGATCAGATCCATCCCCTCAAGGGTCGACAGATCGAAGGTCTGCGTCGTCCAGCGCGGGGTCGAGGCGACGCCAGGGTCGTGCAAGGCGTCGCGGAAATTGTGGATGGTCGCCCGGTCGCCGTCGATCACCGCCCAGGCTTCCTCGGCGTGCAGGTCACGCCAGTTCTGCGCGACCGGCGCCTTGGTCCAGTAGGCGCCCAACAGGACCGCCAGCAGGACCGCTCCCATTCCCCGCCGCGCGCGCCTCAACCGTCCTGGCGCGAACCACAGCCCCAGGACTGCGACCGGAAACAGCAGGGCGCCCACATCCCGCAGCCATGCCGGCCAAGGAATCCAGTAGCGGATCGCCAGGCCGCAGAAGACCGCCAGGACGACAATGAGAAGGCTCGCCGCGACGCGCGCTGCTCGATTCAACACTTGTTGCCCCGTGTCATCCTTGCATCGCTAGACACCCATAATCCGACTGGATCGGGGCAAATCCAAATGATACGTCGAGTTTCAATACTCGGTAGCGACATCCAGGCGTGTGATCAATGGTTCCCTTTCGAACGGTCGGGGCGATCTTAGGCTCCTTGCCCCTCCGCCGCGCCCTGGCGCTGGGCCCGCTGCTGTTTCTCGGCTTGGGGGTGCAGGCCTGCGCGACCGCACCCTCCGGCGTGCTGCTGCCGATCGCCACGCCCCCGCCGGGCGCCCAGGAGGTCAGCATGCTGGTCTATTCCACGCGCGCCCCAACCGAGGCGCCGGGCGTGGTCTATTCAGGCAAGAGGGGGGAACACCTGACGGCCATGGTGGTCGACGTCTCGATCCCTCCTGCCCACCAGATCGGCGCCGTCGAATGGCCGCGTCGGCGCGAGGCCGATCCCGCGCGGGAGTTCGCCACCCTCTCCATCGATCCGGTCGTCGACGACGCCTCGGCCGAGGCGTGGATGAACGCGCAGCTGAAGGAAGGCCGCCTGCTGATTTTCGTGCACGGCTTCAATGTGCCGTTCGACCGGGCCGTCTATTCCCTCGCCCAGCTGACGAATGATTCCGGCATCCAGGCCGCGCCGGTACTGTTCACATGGCCCTCGCTGGGCCGGATCTATGCCTATGTCTACGATAGGGAAAGCGCCAACTATTCACGCGACGCCCTGGAACAGTTGCTCCGGCTGGCCGCGCGCAATCCGAATGTGACCGAGGTCACCGTCATGGCTCATTCGATGGGCAGCTGGATCGCGGTCGAGGCGCTGCGCCAGTACGCGATCCGCGAGGGACGGGTCGACCCAAAGATCGAGAATGTGATCCTCGCCGCGCCGGACCTGGACGTGGACGTCTTCGCCCAGCAGGTCGCGGTTCTGGGCCCTGACCGGCCCCATTTCACCTTCCTGGTCTCGCGCGACGACCAGGCCCTGCGGGTTTCGCGCCTGCTTGCCGGAGGCGTGCAACGCGTCGGCGCCCTCGACCCGTCCGAGGAGCCTATCCGCAGCCAGCTGGAGCGGACCGGCGGCGTCACCGTCATCAATCTGGCCGATGTCCGCGGCCGTGACCGGCTGAACCATTCAGTCTTCTCAGAGAGCCCCGAGGTGGTCCGGCTGCTGGGCAGCAGCCTGGTGTCCGGCCCGGGCTTGTCGGGAAGCTCCGACCTGCCGCTAGGCGCCTTGGTTCTGGACGTCGCCGAGGCGATCACTTCCGACATCTCCCAAAAGGCTCCGGTGACGCGTCAGCCCCAGGCCGCCCCCGCCGAGGCGGTCGCGCCCTCGGACACGCGCACGATCGCAGATGACGCTCCGGACGTCACACCGCCGGGGCCGCCCGTCGAAGTGGACGAAGCGGACGCCCTCAGTTCTCCCCGACCGGTGATTGATCCACATCAAGGTGCATCCGTGGAGCGGGATTAAAAGATAAAATCCATATCAATCAGCCAGTCCCAGGCAGCCCCAACACACGGACCGCTTCGATGAACACGAACCAGCTGGCCGGCCAGTGGAGATCGTTTCGGGTCGCATCCAGCGCCTGTGGGCCGAAAGCCTCGATGACCAGACCGGCGCAGTCAAGGGCAACCTCAGGGAGATCGCGGGCTTGATCCAGAGGGGGTTCGGCCTCGCGACGGAGCAGGCCGAGAAAGCCGTGAACCGCTGGCAAAAGGAGCATCAACCGATCGCGACCCTCCACGCCCAGGGTGACCGTTTCAACGCCCTGATGGCCGATCACTGGGCGACCGCGAAGGCCCACATCGATGACGCCAGGGTGGACCTGGCCGACCGGCGCGAGGCGGTCGAGGCGGATATCGACCTGCTGATCTCGCGCCTGCAGACCCGGTTCAACGCCACGCCCTGGGCCGATTTCAACTGGCGCAACCGGGTCTACGGCAATCCGCTCGACGGGCTCGGCTACAATGTCGTGGCCGACGACGGGCTGAGGGCGGGCGCGCAGCTTCGGCCGCATTATTCCGGTCAGTCGGCCATCGAGGGGCTGGACCTGCCCGACCTCGGCGCCGACATGGCGGTCTATGCCTTCGTCGGGATTCCGGGGAACATCTCGGTCGGCGGACGTGTCATGCGTGACATCAGCAGTCAGACCGAGGGGACGACCTACTACGCCTCGGCCTCGCACCAGCGCCTGACGCGCATCGGCCTATTGCAGAGCACCCTCTATGAACGCGGCGGCGACGCCCGCAGCAACGACGCCTATTTCGGCGTCGATGCCGACGCGGCGAGTGTGACCGGTCTTACGCCCTATGCGCCGGGAAGCGGCGTCCGGAACGTCGGCGTCGCCTTCCTGATGCTGACGCCGATCGGCGACCACTGGGCCGTGGCGACTTTCGCCAACGCCGAGCGGGCCATGGGCGACGTCGCCGACAGCCCCCTGATCCAGGCTCGAGACGAACAGGGGGGATTCTGATCGTGCGCCGTTTCGGCGGCTGGTAGTTTTCCGGTCGGGCGATGACGCCCGGCCTCCACGCGGCGAATGACGCCGCAAATGACGGGGCTGAACTCATGGATACGCATTTCAATCCGCTTGGAGACTTTCTGAGCCGGGCCTGGTGGTTGCTTCTGCTGCGCGGCTTAGCGGCCATCGTCTTTGGCGTCCTGACCTTCGCTTGGCCCCAGGTGACGTTGCTGACGCTAGTGATCCTCTACGGAATTTACGCCATTCTGGACGGCGCGTTCGCCTTGCTCGGGGCCATCCGCGGGGGCGGCCTTGCGCCGCGCTGGTGGCTGGCCGTCGTGGGGCTCGTGGGACTGGCGGCGGGCGCGGTCGCCCTGGCCTTGCCCGGCGTGACCGCCGTCGCCCTTGTGGTCATCATCGGCGCGGCGGCCATCGCCCGCGGTATCTTCGAGATCGTCGGCGCCATCCAGTTGCGCAAGACGATCCGCAATGAGTGGCTGCTGATCCTCTCCGGCGCGATCTCTGTGCTGTTCGGTTTGGCCGTCATCGTCGTTCCCGGCGCGGGCGCCTTGGCCCTGGTCTGGCTGATCGGCGCCTGGGCCATCGTTTCGGGCCTCCTGATCGTCACCCTGTCGCTGAAGCTGCGGAAAATAGGGCGCTGAACGAGTCGTTCGGAAAACGGAGCCCCCGATCGCAGCCGCTCTGAAGGCCGCGGTCGAGGGGCTGCTTGCCGAACGCATCACGGCGCGGGCCGGGAATAACTGCCCCGAGGCGGACCGTATCCAAGATCGTGGTCTGCGCTCTTTGAAGTGATCCTATGTTGGTCTGCGGACCGGAATGGATGGAACCAAGGATGGCCGGGAAGCGCCACAAGCCCGGAGATCATAGCCAAGCTGCGCCAGGTTGAGGTGCTGACCGGGCAAGGCAAGTCGATCTCGGAGGGGTGAAGACGATCGCAGTGACTGAGACGACGTACTTCCACTGGCGGCGGCGTTCGGCGGGATGAAGACGGATCAGGTCAAACGGCGAAGGCGCTTTAGCTGGAGAACGCCCGGCTGCGTCGGGGGGGTGTCGGACCTGACGCTGGACAAGCTGATCCTGTGGGAGGCGGCCCCGGAAAACTTCTGAGCCCTGCCCGTCGCCGGACCTGCATCGACAAGGTGCGGGCCGAGTTGAACGTGTCAGAGCGGCGCGCCTGCGCGGTGCTCCACCACCATAGGCATATCGTGACTTTGGACAAGTGATCGTCGGCCGCCGACGATAGCTACGATGTTTATTTAGATTTGGCTCGAGTCGTTCCACGCTCTGCCTGAAATGACATGCGTTTCCCTGTATTTGGAACCGCATTTCTGGCGCGGGATCGTGAAAACCTTCTAAGAAGCATTAGCTTAAAGGCTCAGGTGTTCAGAGAGGATTTGGCTAAGTTTGAGCTATTCCCTGTTTAAGCGGCTCGATCAGGGAGTTAGCCGGCACATTTTGGAAGTGCCGGTCACGGAGAGAATGACCTCCGCTCCTTGGCACACCACCATCAGACTCCCTCTTCCATCGATATTTCGAGGAAGAGGGAGACTGGCCATCCTTTCAAATCAGCTCTTTTGGTCACGCTCACGCGCGGTCGCATGTGATCGTGCGACACTCATGCCCTACAGCAGGGTGGCGGCCAGATTGACGGTCAGCGCCAGGATGACGGCGTTGAAGAACCAGGCGATCAGGCTGTGAAATGTCGCCAGGCCGCGCAGCTTGCGGCTGGAGATCTGCACGTCGGCCGTCTGGTTCGCCACGCCGATGATCAGGGCGAAGTGCAGAAAGTCCCAGTAGTCCGCGTCCTCCTCGCCCGGAAAGATCAGCCCGCCCTGATCGCCCTTGCCGTCATCGCGCGGGGCGTAGAAGCCGTGGGCGTAATGCAGGGCGAAGATGATGTGCACATACAGCCACGAAAGGCCGACGGTGCACACTGAGAACACCGCCTGCCCGACCGTCGGCTTGCCGTCGCTGGCCACCATGGCGAGGACCAGGACCACGACGCTGGCGACGGCCGCCGCCATGCTGAGCGGCAGGACCAGAACGCCCGCCTGATCCAGTTCGGCCGCGCGGCGTCGCATCGCCTCCTGAGAACGCGCGCGAAAGATCCGCGCAAAGGTCGCGATTAGGAAGGTCGCCACGCCCGCGTCCCAGCCGGCCGCCAATCGCATCGGCCAGCCGAGGCTGGTCGGCGCCAGCGCCGCGACGGCCGCCAGGACCAGCAGCCCGAGCCATAGCGACAAATGCAGACGGAACGGGCGCGCGACAGATCCCATGCCCTCGAGATTGCGCATTCCGAGACTTACGTCCAGCGACGGAGCGGCCTGCGTAGCGGCTACGACAAAATGGATTTCGTCTCATTGAGGGACATATCCGGCGGCGACGTCATAGAAGTGTCGCTTATCGTTTCGGGGGAAACGCGAATGCTGGTGTCGATCGTGATCGGCGAAGCTCTTTATCTGGCGCATCGCTGTCGGCGGGCGCTGATCGCCTCGCCCGTGGTGCTCGTCGGCCTTTGGGCCGTGATGACCGTGATGCCGCACGGGTTGGTTCATCTGCCGAACTGACGACGCGCTGTCGGCGGTCTTTTCAGGCGCCGGACCGAATTCGGCGCCCCGGGCGTTGTCAGGTGTGAACCCTACGCCGAGGACGCCCTGACGGACTTCGCCCAATCACCCCAACGCATCCGCGTCATCGACCTGGAGACCGCCGGATCCGGCCCTCAGGACGTGTGCGAGATCGGCTGGCAGGACGTGGTGCGCGACGGGGCCGGGCCGTGGCGTCTGGATGCGACGCGCGGCGCCCGTTTCGTAAATCCCGGCCGGCCGATTTCGCCCGACACCATGGCGGTCCATCACATTCTGGACGAGTGGGTTCAGGACGCCGGCTATTGGAAGGCTGTCGCGCCGCCCATCCTTCGCCCGGAGACGGGCGTGATCGCCCTGGCGGCTCACCGCGCCAGCTTCGAGCAGCGGTATTGCACCCCTGCCCTGTCAAGCGGCGCAAGGTGGATCTGCACCTGGAAATGCGCCCTGCGGCTGTGGCCCGACCTGCCGCGCTTCTCCAACCAGATGCTGCGCTATCTGCGTCGGCCCGAGGGTTTGGTGCATGAGCTCGGCCTGCCGGCGCATCGCGCCCTGCCCGACGCCTATGTCACCGCCCACCATCTGCGCGACATGCTGAACCAGACGACCGTCGAGCAGTTGCTGGCCTGGAGCCGCGAACCGGGACTGCTGCCCCGCGTGCCCGCCGGCCCCGAGCGCGGCAAGGCGTGGAGCGCGGTGGATGCCGACCGGCTTCAGATCCTGGCGTCGGGACGCGACATCGACATCGCCTTCACCGCCGCGACCGAGCTTCGCCGCCGCGGCCTGATGACGGACACGGTCGTCCGGACGTCGGATCAGGGACGCCTGCTCTAGCGCGCGAACGCCAGCCGGAGCTGACGGCGACTGATCTGAAAAGAAAGGAAGATGGTGGACGCGACAGGGATTGAACCTGTGACCCCCTCGATGTCAACGAGGTGCTCTCCCGCTGAGCTACGCATCCGCCGTAGGGCTCCGAAAAACGTCTTCGGAGCGGGAAGAGCGGTCGTATAGCGGCGAGGCCGGTCGGCATCAAGCCGATTTAGCGGCAAGAATGCGATTTCTCGACGAACACCGCTCGGCCCAGTCGCACCGAAGGGTCAGGCGGCGACCATCCGCTCGACCTCATTGACCAGATCGCGCAGGTGGACAGGCTTGGACAGCACCTTGGCGTCCGGCGTGGCCTGGGCGGCGGTCAGGGCGACGGCGGCGAAGCCGGTGATGAACATGATGCGCAGGCCGGGCTGGCGGGCGGCGGCCACCCGAGCGACCTCGATCCCGTCGGCGCCCGGCATGACGATGTCGGTCAGCAGCAGGTCGTAGGGACCGTGTTCCAGGGCGTCGATCGCGTCGTCGCCGTTCTCGCAGTCGATGACCTGGTGACCCGCCCGCTCCAGCGCGCGCGTCAGAAATCCGCGCAACGAACCGTCGTCTTCGGCCAGGAGAATACGCGCCATTCGAGAAACACCCTTGAAACAGACCGCAAACCTAAAGCCGGAACGGTAAACCGCCGATGAAATTCGCCGATCAGCCGACTTCCTTCCACAGCGAAACGCGGTAATCGAAGGCATGACCGACGGCGGCGACAGCTTTTCGATCACCGCCCCGGCGGCGGACGCGCCCGCGACGGCGCTGGTGTTCGCCTCGCCCCACTCCGGCGACCTCTATCCCGACGACATGGACGCCGCGCCAAGCCTGTCGCGCGCCAGCCTGAAAAGCGCCGAAGACGCCCTGGTCGGGCGCCTGATCGCAGAAGGACCGCGCAGAGGCGCCGCGCTGATCGAAGGCCGGATCGGCCGGGCCTATGTCGATCTGAACCGCGATCCGTCCGAGCTTGACCCGGCCCTGATCGCGGATCTGGAGGGACCGGTCGGAGCCAAGACGGCCGCCGGTTATGGCGTGATCCCCCGCCTGGCCGGCGACGGGACGCCGCTCTATGCGCGCCGGCTGACTCTGGCGGAGGCCAGACAACGCATCGCCAGGGTCCACGCCCCCTATCACCAGGCCCTGGGCGAACGGATGCAGGCTACGCGCGCGACGCACGGACGCGCCGTGCTGATCGACTGGCATTCGATGCCGGCTCGCGCTGTCGGGGCCGAAGTCGTGCTGGGCGATCGTTACGGCTCGGCCTGCAGCGCGCGGCTCAGCCGACGGCTACGCGATTTGTTCGAGGGCCTGGGCTGGCGCGTCGCGCAGAACCATCCCTACGCCGGCGGCTGGTCGACCCAGCGCTGGGGACGGCCGGACGAGGGCTATGAGGCCATCCAGATCGAGCTGAGCCGCAAACTGTATCTGGACGAGGCGACGCTGACCCCCAACGGGACCTACGCCAAGACGCAGAAGGCCCTCTCCCGCGTGATCGCAGCCGTGTGCGGGGACGCGTGGTCGGCATGACTGATCGCTGATCAGATCAAAAAAAAGCCGCACCCGAGGGTGCGGCATAAAAGTCTATAGGGAGGAAACGCCCAGGAAGGGCAAGACGCCCGGAGGCGTCAGAGGTCAACTTAGGTTGCGATGCACAATGGGTCAAGACCCATGCGCGCCTAGTCGGTCACGCCTTGTTACGCAAATATGGCGGTTCGCTGGACAATACGGCCCTCTTTCGACGAAAGTCGGATGGGCGCTCGATCTCGCAACTGCGAAAAGAGCAGGTCAGTTGTCCAGCAGCCGCCGTGCATTGCGAATGGCGCGGGCGGCGGGCGACGCTTCCTGACGATAGATCAACAGGCCGAACGAGGATGCGACGCCCAGCGCCAGCCACAACGGTCCGAACAGCCAGGCCGCCGCCGCCAGGGCGAAATAGTAGCCGCGGACACCCTGACTGAAGGCGCTCAGCGCCGGGTTCAAAAGCTGGCCCGCCGCCTCGCTGAAGGCCTTGCGGTCGGTCTTGGTGTGGATTTCGGGCGCCGCCCCGATCAGCGCCAGGGCGTAGTTCATCTGGCGCAGCGCCCAGATGAAATCCAGAAAGCCGCGCGCCAGGCAGATCAGCACCAGCGCCAGCTTGGCCTCCAGAATCTTCATCGGCACGTTTTCGGCCCCGACGGCGGCAAACCCCTGAAGCGCGCTTTCGCCGCCGAACAGGATGCCCGCCACCGCCGCGATCAGCAGCAGGTTGGTGGAGGCGAAGAAGGAGGCGGAGTTGATCGAATGGCCCATCAGCTGGCTGTCGATCAGCTTCATCTCGCGATGGGTCATGGACTGCATCCAGGCTGCCCGGACATGCTCCATGTCCTGGTTCAGCGAGCCGCCCTTACGGCTGATGAAGGCCAGGATGGGGCTGTATCCCAGCCAGCAGATGAAGAAGAGGGCCAGCGCCGCCCAATCGGTCCAGGTCATGATCCAGATGTCCGCGATGATGCGCCGCGACGCAAGCCCGCCCGCGCCGGCCTTCGCCACAGGTCGCCCTTGCCGTGACGAGCCGGGGAGCCTATCACCCTTCGCCTTTCAAAGTTTCGCAGTCGCAGCAAAGACCCCGCCATGAACCTCGACGCCATTCCCGTCGGCCCGAACGCTCCCTGGGACATCAACGTCATCATCGAAATCCCGCAAGGCGGCCTGCCGGTGAAATACGAGATGGATAAGGAATCGGGCGCCCTGTTCGTCGACCGCTTCCTGCACACCGCCATGTACTATCCGGGCAACTACGGCTTCGTGCCGCACACCCTGTCGGACGACGGCGACCCCTGCGACGTGATCGTGCTGAACCCGACGCCGGTCGTTCCGGGCTGCGTCATCCGTTCGCGCCCCATCGGCGTGCTGAAGATGGTGGACGAGGCCGGCGGCGACGAGAAGATCCTGGCCGTGCCAGTCGACAAGCTGAACCCCTACTACACCGAGATCGCCAGCTATCGTCAGCTGCCGGCTATCCTGATCGAGCAGATCGAGCACTTCTTCACTCGCTACAAGGACCTGGAGAAGGGCAAGTCGGTCAAGGTCGAGGGCTGGGGCGACGCCGGCGAGGCCGCCGACCTGATCGCCAAGGGCATGCAGGCCCACCAGGACAAGCTGGCCAAGAACAAGGCCGCCAACGCCGCCTGATACTAGCGACGAGCGCTTGAAGCCTTAAGGCGTCCTCCGATCGGGGGACGCCTTTTCGCTGGGCGATCTGCTATCGCCGCCGCGCCGAGCCCGGAGGAGGCATAGTCGGCAGCCCCGGCTTCAAAATCACGCTGCGACGCCCCGCCCCTCTCCCGCAACGGTTCGGCCTCTCCTATCTGCGTCGCATGACTGAACTGACCCCCCGCGAGATCGTCTCCGAACTGGATCGCTATATCGTCGGCCAGAACGACGCCAAGCGCGCCGTCGCCGTCGCCCTGAGGAACCGCTGGCGCAGGAAGCGCGTGCCCGAAACCCTGCGCGACGAAGTGACGCCCAAGAACATCCTGATGATCGGCCCCACCGGCGTCGGCAAGACCGAGATCGCGCGTCGACTGGCGCGGCTGGCCGGCTCGCCTTTCCTGAAGGTCGAGGCGACCAAGTTCACCGAGGTCGGCTATGTCGGACGCGACGTGGACCAGATCGTGCGCGACCTGGTCGAAAGCGCCCTGATAATGGTGCGCGAGCGCCGTCGCGGCGACGTGCGGGCCAAGGCCGAGGCCGCCGCCGAGGACCGAATCCTGGACGCCCTGGTCGGACCGGGCGCGGGCCCGGCGACGCGGGACAGTTTCAGAAAGAAGCTGCGCGCCGGAGAGCTGGACGACAAGGAGATCGAGATCGCGCTGGCCGACACCGCTTCGCCGATCCAGGGGCTGGACATTCCGGGCGGCGGCAACGTCGGACTGCTGAACCTGTCGGAGATGCTGGGCAAGATGGGCGGCGGGCGCACCAAGACCGTCAAGCTGGCCGTGCGCGACGCGACGACGCCCCTGATCGCCGAAGAGGGCGACAAGCTGCTGGATCAGGACAGCCTGACGCAGGAGGCGCTGAAACTGGCTGAGAACGAGGGCATCGTCTTCCTGGACGAGATCGACAAGGTGGCGGCTCGTCAGGGCGCGTCCGGCGCGGACGTGTCGCGCGAGGGGGTGCAGCGCGACCTGCTGCCCCTGATCGAGGGCACCACGGTCTCGACGAAGTATGGGCCGGTGAAGACCGACCATGTGCTGTTCATCGCCTCGGGCGCCTTCCACGTCGCCAAGCCCTCGGACCTGCTGCCCGAGCTTCAGGGGCGGTTGCCGATCCGGGTCGAGCTGAAGGCCCTGACGCGCGACGACTTCAAGCGCATCCTGACCGAACCGGAGGCCAATCTGATCCGTCAGAACCAGGCCCTGCTGGCGACCGAGGACGTGACCCTGACCTTCACCGACGATGCGGTCGAGGCGATGGCCGATGCGGCGGTGGCGGCCAACAGCGCCGTCGAGAACATCGGCGCGCGCCGGCTTCAGACCGTGATGGAGCGGGTGCTGGAGGAGACAAGCTTCAAGGCCTCGGACCTGTCGGGCCAGACCGTGACCTTCGACGGCGATGCGGTGCGCGAGAAGATGGACGCCCTGACCAAGGACGTCGATCTGAGCCGCTTCATTCTGTAGCGGTCGGCGCCCCAGCGGCGTGACGGTTGGGGCGGCGCATGATCCGGTCGGCCATCATTTCGGCATGGCGCTGCGTGAAGGCGAGAGCCGCAGGGTTGCCGCGACGGGGGCCGATGCTGTCGGCGACCTTGGCGCCCCGCTCGCCGATCGGCAGGGGCTTGCCAGTCGTGGTGTCCACGGCGGTCTGGCGCTCGATCTCGGCGTTCAGCTCGGCGCCCATCAGGATCACCTGCACCGACAGCCAGGTCCACAGCACGAAACCCATCATGGCCGCCAGCGGGCCGTAGCTGTCGGTCCGCACGAAGTTGGACAGATACCAGCTGAACAGGAAGGACACGGTCAGGCTGAGCAGGGCCGCGAAGATCGCGCCCGGCGTCACCCAGCGCCAGCGCGCGCGCTGACGGCAGGGGCCATAGCGGTAGATGACGGTCAGGGCGGCGACATAGCCGACCAGCAGCAGCGGCCAGCGCAGCGGCGCGATCAGGCCCCACTCCTCCTCCAGGCCGAACAGCCGCACCACCACCGGGACGCCGACCACCAGCGCCGAGGTCAGCAGGACCGCCAGGATAGCGCCCACGGTGAAGACCATGCAGATCAGGTTGTAGCGCACGATGTTGCGGCGCTCGACCTCGTGGTAGGCGACGTTCAGGCCGTAGAACAGCACCTTGACCGCCCCGTTGGCGGTCCACAGCGACAGGGCCAGGGTCCAGGCCAGGGTGAAGGTCAACTGGCTGTTGGAGTTCTCGGCCAGGCGCTGCATCTCTCCGCCCAGGAACTCGGCGATGCTGTCGGGCAGCAGGGCGTAGAGGAACTGCAGCCGCCCCCAGGCGTCGGTCGGATCGGCGAACAGGCCATAAAGCGTCACGAACGTCCCCAAGAGCGGGAACAGCGACAGCAGGGTGAAGAAGGTCACCCCGCCGGCGACGAAGCCGACCCGGTCGTCGAAATAGGACCCGCCGGTGCGCCAGACGATGTCGGACCAGCCCTTGTGCGGAATGTGCTCGGGACGTTTGGCCATGCGGCCGCGACCGGGGTCCTGGGCCTCATAGTCCTCGGGCGTGGGGACCTTGGGCGGCAGGGGTTCGGGGCGGGGCGCGCGCAGCTCGACCCCGACCTTGTGCCCCTGGCTGTAGAGCAGGTGGGCGGCGCCGGCGCCGGCGGCCAGCCCCCCGGCGGCGGCCCCCAGGAACTTCCACAGCCGGCCGCGCTCGACCGGCGCCGGCGTGCGGGCGAACAGGTTGCGAAGCGGGGCGAGGCGGGAGGGGCGGCGCGCAGTCATCCCGACGCGAACGGTCAAGCTGGCCTGACGTTCCCTGCCGTCGCGCTTGAAATCGGCGCCGGGGCGGGCCAATCAACGCCCATGACCGACCCCATCACGCCCAAGTCCGACACCGACGCCCCGACCCTGCTGACCGCCTGGAAGGCGGCGCAGGCCCGGCTGAAGACCGGCCGCATCGACAGCCCCGCCATCGACGCCCGCCTGCTGCTGGAGGCCGCCGCCGGCGCCCGCCGCATGGACATCCTGACCGACCCCTATCGGCCCATCACCGCCGACCAGCTGAGTGCCTATGAGGCCATGGTCGAGCGCCGGCTGAAGCGCGAGCCCGTCTCGCGCATCGTCGGCAAGAAGGGATTCTGGAAGATCATGCTGAACGTCACCCCCGACGTCCTCAGCCCCCGCCCCGACACCGAGACCCTGATGGACGTCTCCATGCTGGCCTTCGGCAAGAACGAAGCCTTCGACGCCATCGACCTGGGCACCGGCTCGGGCGCGATCCTGCTGGCGCTTCTGGCCGAACGGCCGGCCGCGCGCGGGGTCGGCACCGACATCTCGTCCGAGGCCCTGGCGGTGGCCAAGGAGAACGCCGCCAACCTGGACCTGAACGAGCGCGCCACCTTCCTGCGCACCGAATGGGCGGCGGGCTTCGGCGACGCCAGCTTCGACCTGGTGCTGTCCAATCCGCCCTATATTCCGACCGACCATATCGCGACCCTGGACCCGGAAGTCCGCGACCACGACCCGCACCTGGCCCTGGACGGCGGCCCCGACGGCTTGCAGGCTTACCGCGACCTGGCGCCCGAGGTGAAACGCATCCTGAAGCCGCTGGGCGTCTTCGCCGTCGAGATCGGCTTCGATCAGGGCCCGCAGGTCAAGGCGCTGTTCGAGGCCGCCGGCTTCACCGACGTCAAGATCATCAAGGACCTGGGCGAACGCGACCGCGTCGTCACCAACGGCCCGGACCCGCGCACCAATCCGATCCCGCAGGACTGACCGAGATCAGACGGTCGGCGGACAAAAACACCGTCTAATTCGTCTAATTCGTCTGAATTGCCCCTCCCCGGCCGTGCACTGCGTCCCCTGCGGACGAACCGAGACAGGATCGCACGGTTTTGGGAGCGTGGGCAGGAGGATGACGCTAGCGGGCGGCAGGGTGTTGAAATCGTTGACGGGACCCATCTCGATTAAGACGGCTACCTCTTCTTTCGTCATCCTCCGGCCAGCCGCGCCTTCGCGGCGCAGACCGGGGGACCCAGCGGCGCCGAAGGCGATCCATCCGACTCGTGATGTTTCGACACCGCGTCCGCGACAGGTTCGCGCTCACGCGCGCCGCTGGGTCCCCCGGTCTCCCCTCGCTTTCGCGAGGGCGCCGGAGGATGACGAAAGTTAATCTTCAACCGGCGGTCGCCAGTTCGGATCGCTCACCGGAAACCAGTCGTCGGCCAGATCCCGCCATTCCGGGTTCTCCGCCTCAATCAGCTTCAGCTTCCAGTCCCGCAGCCACTTCTTGATCCGCTTCTCGCGCGCGATGGCCTCGACCACCCAGGCGTGCCGCTCGAACCAGACCAACCGCGTGCATCCATGCGCGGTTGAGAAGCCGTCGAACACGCCGTTGCGATGCTTCCAGACCCGGGCCTCCAGGTTGGTTGTCATGCCGGTATAGAGCGTGCCGTTGCGCCCGCTGGCCATGATGTAGGTCGCGATGAACGTCCGATGCGTCGGCATCCGCACAACCTATGCCATACGCCCTCTTTCGTCATCCAGCACGCCGCTCTCTCCTTTCGTCATCCTCCGGGCCGCGCAGCGGAACCGGGGGACCCAGCGGCGCGCGAGAGCGCGACCCTGTCGCGGACGTGCCTTCCTGCATCGTGCGGCGGAAAGATTTCGCCTGACGGCGCCGCTGGGTCCCCCGGTCTGCGCCGCGAAGACGCGGCTTGCCGGAGGATGGCGAAAGGATGGTCCTAATGCACCCGCATCTTACCGATCTCCAGCCCGCCCTCGCCCGCTGTTACCGCGATCACGCCGCCGTCCTCGATCTCGCCGGCTAGCAGCTTCCTCGCGATCGGATCGACCAGGTCCTTCTGGATGACGCGTTTCAGCGGCCGTGCGCCATAGGCGGGATCGTAGCCGCGGTCGGCGAGCCAGGCCAGGGCGCTGTCGTCCAGGTCCAGGGTCAGGCGGCGGTCGGCGAGCAACTTCTCGAAGCGTGACAGCTGGATGCGGACGATGCCGCCCATCTGGTCGCGGCCCAGGCGGTGGAACAGGATGATCTCGTCGATCCGGTTCAGGAACTCGGGCCGGAAGTGGGCGCGCACGGCGTCCATGACGAAGGGGCGCACGGCCTCCACATCATCCCCCTCGCCCTGATCGGCCAGATACTGGCTGCCCAGGTTGGAGGTCATGATGATCAGGGTGTTCCTGAAATCGATGGTGCGTCCCTGCCCGTCGGTCAGGCGGCCGTCGTCGAGCACTTGCAACAGCACGTTGAAGACGTCGGGGTGGGCCTTTTCGACCTCGTCGAACAGGACGACCTGATAGGGGCGACGGCGCACGGCCTCGGTCAGGGCGCCGCCCTCGTCATAGCCGACATAGCCGGGAGGGGCGCCGATCAGGCGCGAGACGCTGTGCTTCTCCATATATTCCGACATATCCAGGCGGGTGATGGCCGCCTCGTCGTCGAACAGGAAGTCGGCCAGAGCCTTGGTCAGTTCGGTCTTGCCCACGCCGGTCGGGCCCAGGAACAGGAAGCTGCCCAGCGGACGGTTGGGGTCGTTCAGGCCAGCGCGGGCGCGGCGCACGGCGTCGGAGACGGCGGCCAAAGCCTCGTCCTGACCCACGACGCGACCGCCGAGTGCGGTTTCCATCTGGAGCAGTTTCTCGCGTTCGCCCTCCAGCATCTTGTCGACGGGCACGCCGGTCCAGCGGCTGACGACGGCGGCGATCTGTTCGGCGTCGACGACCTCGGGGGTCAGGGGGCCCCCACGACCTGAGGCGCCGGAGGTCTCATCAGCCTCGGCCTCTTCGAGCTGCTTTTCGATCTGGGGGATCTGGCCGTAGGCGATCTCTGACGCCCGGCCCAGGTCGCCGGCGCGCTGGGCGTTGGCGAGTTCCAGACGCAGGCGGTCCAGGGTTTCACGCAGCTGGGCGCCTTGGCCGACCTTGTCCTTTTCGGCCTTCCACTGGCGGGTCAGGTCGTCGGACTGGCCTTCCAGATCGGCGATCTCGTCCTCCAGCTTTTCCAGACGGGCTTTCGAGGCCGGGTCAGTTTCCTTCTTCAGGGCCTCGCGTTCGATCTTCAGCTGGACCAGGCGGCGGTCGATCTCGTCCAGGGCCTCGGGCTTGGAGTCCACGGCCATGCGCACGCGGCTGGCGGCCTCGTCGATCAGGTCGATGGCCTTGTCCGGCAGGAAGCGGTCGGTGATGTAGCGGTTCGACAGGGTGGCGGCGGCGACGATGGCGCTGTCGGAAATGCGCACGCCGTGGTGGACCTCGTACTTCTCCTTCAGTCCGCGCAGGATGGAGACGGTGTCCTCCACCGTCGGCTCCTCGACCATGACCGGCTGGAAGCGGCGGGCGAGCGCAGCGTCCTTTTCGACGTGCTTGCGGTATTCATCCAGCGTCGTGGCGCCCACGCAGTGCAGCTCGCCGCGCGCCAGCGCAGGCTTCAGCAGGTTGGACGCGTCCATCGCCCCGTCGCCTTTGCCGGCGCCGACCAGGGTGTGCATCTCGTCGATGAACAGGATGATCCCGCCCTCAGCCGCCGAAACCTCGGACAGGACGGATTTCAGACGCTCCTCGAACTCGCCGCGGTATTTGGCGCCCGCGATCAAACTGCCCATGTCCAGCGCCATGACGGTCTTGTCGCGCAAGGATTCGGGCACGTCGCCGTTGACGATGCGCAGGGCCAGGCCCTCGACGATGGCGGTCTTGCCGACGCCGGGTTCGCCGATCAGGACGGGGTTGTTCTTGGTGCGGCGGGCCAGGACCTGGATGGTGCGGCGAATCTCTTCGTCGCGGCCGATGACCGGGTCGATCTTGCCGTCGCGGGCGGCCAGGGTCAGGTCGCGGGCGTAGCGTTTCAGGGCGTCATAGCCGTCTTCGGCGCCGGCGCTGTCGGCGGTCTTGCCCTTGCGCACCTCGGCGATGGCGGCGTCCAGTTTCTCGGCCGTGACGCCCGAAGCCTTCAGCACCTCGGCGGCGACCCCGCCTTCCCTGGCGAGCGCGGCCAGCAGCCGTTCGGTGGTGACGAAGGCGTCGCCGGCGGTCTTGGAGGCTTCCTCGGCGGCGGCGAAGACGCGCGCGGTGTCGCCGTCCAGATAGAGCTGGCCCGAGCCGCCGGTGACCTGGGCGCGCTTCTTCAGCGCGGTTTCGACATCGGCCTCGGCGCGTCGGGCATCGCCCCCGGCGGCGGTGATCAGATTGCGGGCCAGGCCGTCGCGTTCCTCCAGCAGCACCTTGAGCAGATGCTCGGGCGCGAACTGCTGGTGACGGCGGGCGAGAGCCAGCGACTGGGCCGACTGAACGGCCTGTTTGGCGCGGTCAGAATAGAGTTCGAGATTCATAACAGTCCCCTCATCAGGCGGATTTCGCCCGCGACGCCCTTTCAGGAAGCGACGCCGCAGGTCTGTGGAACCGAGATGGTGTGGCCAATCAGGCACACAAGGGGTCGAGGACCGGAGTTTTCAGCCTCCGGTTGGGCCGGTCGAGAAGTCGAACTGTTCCGGCTGGCGGCGCGGACCGCCGAAGTTCCAGGTCAGGCCGATGTAGAAGGCCCGCAGCTTGATGTCCTGCTCCGAGCGTTCGCGGAACTGCGGCGTCTCGTAGATCGTCGTGGTGTTGAAGGTGTTGAACAGATCGCGCGCGGTGAAGTTGAACGACAGCTGCTCGCTCAGCTTCCTGCGATAGCCAAGATTGACCATGCCGCCCGCTTCGCGCCGGCCCTGGGCCAGCAGGCTGTCGCCCTGCCAGAAGCTGGAGACCTGGACGAAGTCCTTGGCCGTCGGCTGCCAGTTTAGGCTGAGACGGCCGCTGGCCAGGGTGGCCTCGCGGTCGCCGCCGCCGACGACGGCGCCCGAGTCGATCTCCTGACGGAAGACGTTGACGCTGGCGCTGTATCGCAGGGTGGGATGCAGACGCCCGTTCGCCGTCGCCTCCACGCCCAGGTCGCGACGCGAGCCCAGGTTTTCCGGACGAGTCAGGAAGACGCCGCCGCCGATGTCGGAGGCCACGTCGGTGAAGGCCTTGTCGGTGTTCCGCAGATAGGCGGTGGCCTGATAGAAGCTCTGGCCCTTTCGCATCTGCCACATGGCCTCGAAGCTGTCGGTCTCCTGCGGCTCCAGATCCGGATTGCCCGAGCGGACGTTCAGCGGGTCCTGATAGACGACAAAGGGGTTCAGCTGGCTGGGCTGGGGCCGCTGGATGCGGCGCGAATAGCTGGCGCGCAGGGTCTGTTCGGGCGTCAGCTGATACTGGACGTGGGCGGTCGGATAGGCGCGGAAATAGTCCTGGGACGCCGAGGCGCCGCCGGTCAGATCCTTGATCTCGATATCCGCCTGCTCCAGTCGCAGGCCCAGCTGGGCCGACAGCTTCTCGCCCAGCGGCCGCTCATAGGTGGTGTAGAGGGCATGCACCGTCTGGGTGGCTTCGAAGCGGTTGTTCAGGGCCGGGACCGGCGCCAGGGCCGCCTGCGAGGGACCGCGCAGGAACTCGGCGTCCTGCTCGGGCCGCTGGGCGTTCAGCTCATAGCCCAGGCGCAGCTTGCCGCCGTCGGACATCGGGCGGGTATAGGCGCTGGTGAAGCCCCAGGTGACCTGATCGACCTCCGTGTTGGTCCGCTCATACAAAGCCGCGCCCGCCGGGGTCAGGAAGGTGGTCAGGGTCTGGCTGGTGGTGTCGTTGGCGTTGGAGTCGTAGCGCAGTTCGTTGGACCACTCATGGCCGTCGCCGTCGAAGCGGCGCAGCACGCGCGCCGTGGCGCCCCAGTTGTTGAAGGTGAAGTCGGAATCGCCGACCCGGCGATAGGCGCTGGTCACCGCGCCGGCGGCGTTGCGGGTTTCATAAAGGCCGTCGCCCGACCCGGTGCCGTCGAAGGCCACGCCGCGCAGTTCGCCGGTCAGCTGGGTCTTGTCGTCCAGCTTGTATTCGGCGGTGAAGCGGGCGAAGGCGCCGTTCTGCTCGGACTCGACCGGCTGTTCGACGGTCGTGGTCGAAACCACCGCGCCGGTGACCGGATCCAGCTGTTCACGGACGCGGTTGAAGGTCAGTTCGGTCGGATCGGAGCGATAGCTGGCGTCGCCGGACAGGGTCAGGCGATCCTTCTGGTACGAGCCGCTGAGGCCCGCGTTCCAGCGGCCGTTGTCGCCGACGTTGACGCGCAGCGAGCCGGTCGTCTGGGTGCCCGGCTTCGGGGCCGTGGGCTTGGTGATCAGGTTGATGACCCCGCCCGAACCCTCGGGACTGTAGGCGGCCGACGGATTGGTCATGACCTCGATGCGGGCGTACTGGCTGGCCGGCAGCTGGATCAGGGCCTGGCCGCGACCGGGGCCGGTCAGGATGCCGGACGGGCGGCCGTCGACCAGGATGGTGACATTGGCGTCGCCGCGCAGGGACACATTGCCCTCCGGGTCCACGTCCACCGACGGCACGTTGCGCAGCGCATCAGCCAGACTGCCCGTCGTCGCCTGAAGGTCGTTGGCCAGGCTGTAGCTGACCGAGTCGATCGAGGTGCGCACGTCATTGGCGCGGGCGTTGACGACCACGTCGCCGACGCTGGCGGGCTGCTGTTGCTGGGCCGGTTCGGCCGTCTGAGTGCGCGGCGCGGGCGTCTGGGCCGTCGTCGCCGGGGTCTGGGCGGCCGGCTGGCTCGTCGTCGCCGGCGGCGGGGTCTGAGATGGGGTTTGGGACGCATTCTGGGATTGAGCCAGAGCGGCGCCGGGCAGGGCGACGGCGGCCGCACCCAGCATGAGAACGAGTTTGGAAGAGGTCATGCCCCGGCGATCCTGAAAGAGTGCGCGGGCGTCTATTTGCGCCCGTCGATAAGCCTGACTATCGACGTTACTTTGAATCGCAAAGTTACATCTTCTTCATCGAGACGGCGCGGTTGTGGCCAAGCTGGGAACTGTCAGCTTCGCCATACGCTTTGACCCGATGCTGACCACGAAGATGAACCCCCGCGTGTTCTGGGGCGCGAGCGCCATCATCGCGCTGCTGCTCCTCGTCGCCATCGTCGCGCCGGGAGAATCCGACCGCCTGTTCCAGAGCGTTCAGGCCTGGGTGATCGACACCTTCGGCTGGCTCTATATCGCCTCGGTCGCCGCCTTCGTGGGGCTGGTGCTGGTGCTGGCGATCGGCCCGACCGGCGCGCTGAAGCTGGGGCCGGACGACGCCGAGCCAGACTTTCCCTATCTGTCCTGGCTGGCCATGCTGTTCGCCGCCGGCATGGGGATCGGCCTGATGTATTTCGGCGTCGCTGAGCCGATCCAGCACTATATCAATCCGCCCGAAGGCGCCGGCCGCACCTTCGACGCCGCGCGTCAGGCCATGGGCATCACCTTCTTCCACTATGGGGCGCATGCCTGGTCGATCTATGCGCTGGTGGGCCTCAGCCTGGCCTTCTTCGCGCACCGCAAGGGTCTGCCGCTGACGCTGAGGTCGGGGCTGTCGCCCTTGCTGGGCAGGCGCGTCAACGGGCGCATCGGCGATGCGGTCGACATCTTCGCCATCTGGGGCACGGCGTTCGGCATCGCCACGTCTCTGGGTTTCGGCGTGTCGCAGATGAACAGCGGCCTGACCTATCTGCTGGGCATTCCCAACACCGCCTGGGTTCAGGTCGGGCTGATCGTCGTGGTCATGGCGGCGGCGACCGCCTCGGTCATGAGCGGGGTCGGCAAGGGGGTGCGCCGTCTGTCGGAGCTGAACCTGGTTCTGGCGGTGCTGCTGATGCTGTTCGTGCTGGTGGTCGGGCCGACCGGCTTTTTGTTCAAGGCATTGGTCCAGAACTTCGGCTTCTATCTCAGCCATTTCGTCGAGCGAACCTTCACCCTCTACGCCTATGAGCCGCGCGCCTGGATGGCGGACTGGACCCTGTTCTACTGGGCCTGGTGGATCGCCTGGTCGCCGTTCGTGGGGATGTTCATCGCCCGGATCTCGCGCGGGCGAACGGTGCGGGAGTTCCTGCTGAACGTTCTGCTGGCGCCGGCCGGCTTCACCTTCCTGTGGATGACCGTTTTCGGCAATACGGCGATCAGCCTGGACATGGGGCAGGCGGCGGGCGCGATTTCCAACGCCGTCTCGGCCAACCTGTCGACCGCCCTGTTCTACTTCCTGGAGCAGCTGCCGGGCGCAGCCTTTACCTCGGGTCTGGCCATCCTGCTGGTGGCGGTCTTCTTCGTCACCTCGGCCGATTCCGGCGCCCTGGTGATCGACACCATCGCCTCTGGCGGCGCCGAAGACACGCCGCGCTGGCAGCGGATTTATTGGTGCCTGCTGCTGGGCCTGGTCGCCGCGACCCTGTTGCTGGCGGGCGGGCTGGGCGCGCTGCAGGCGGCGACCCTGGCCGCCGCCCTGCCCTTCGTCCTGATCATGATCCTGCTGTCGATAGGCCTGGTGCGCCAGATGAACGCCGACGTCGCGGGCCGCAGCCTCGAGACCGAAGGCGCGCCCCTGGCGCAACAGCTGAAACGCATCCTGGCCCCGGCCAGCCGCAACGACATCGACGATGAGATCGAGCGCCACGGCCTGCCCGCGCTGGAAACGGTTCACGCCGCCATGGAGGCCGAGGCGGCGGAGTCCGAGATCGGGCGTGACGACGGCGTCGCCTGGCTGACGGTCAAGCAGGGCGAGCGCACCTTCATCTATCGCCTGGGCGCCCGCTCGCGTCCGCGTCCCGCCGTGACCCAGCGCGAGACGCCCGAAGGCCGCCGCCTGCTGGAATGGCGACTGACCGCCCAGACCGGCCAAGGCGAACGCCCCCACGACATCACCGGCTTCACCCGCGACCAGATCGTCGCCGACGTGCTGGAAAAGCTGCAACGCTGGCGACTGGCCTAAGGACCTCAGGTCCTTGGGATGATGCGCGGCGCGGGCTCGTCCTTCCACCACAGTTGCATGGCGCCGTCCTTGAAGCCGATGCGCAGGACGTCGAGACCCTCGACCGCAAACAGGCCGTCTGCGGTCAGCGCTTGCAGCTTGCGCGGCGCGGGCCACAGCGGGTGGCCGGGCCGGGCGACGACCAGGGCGCCGTCCTGCATCGTGACCACGTAGTTGCGATAGGCGCCGGGCGCGGATTGCAGCAGGGCGGCGTCGGTCACGGGCGGGTTCAGGCGCGCCTCGACCGCAGTCAGGGCCCAGGCGTAGTCCGTCTTGGCGGCGTCGGACGTCGTCGTCGACAGCAAGCCGCGCAGGGCCTCGGCCTGGGCGGCGTCCAGCGCCTGGACGGAGGAAGTCGGGGTGTCCGGCGCCACGCCGACGCCCTCCCAGTTGCCGCCGCTGACCGCGTGAACGGGCCGGCCGACCGACAGGCTGAGCATAAAGCCCGGCGCGATGGGGAAGAAGTCATTGGTGTTGGCGGCGCCCGCCGTCTTGGCTCCCACCAGCCGGCCGAGTTTGAACTGCTGAACGTCATAAGCGAAGGATTCCGCCGCAGAGGCCGAGGCCTGGTCGATCAGCACATACAGGGGCGTACCGGTCAGTCGCCCGGCGGGCAGATTGTCGAGCGCGCGCGTCTGCACGGGCTCCTGCCCGGCCTTCAGGAAGGTGATTTCCAGCGTCCCGGCCTTTAGGAAGTGGCTGACCAGATACTGGACCGCCTCGGACGCTCCGCCGCTATTTCCCCGCAGGTCGATTATGACCGCGTCGCCGCCCTTCAGGAACCGCATGGCGTCGTCATAGGCGCGGCCCGTTTCGTCCGAGACCCAATAGCAGGCGTCGATCTTCAGATAGCGGACGTTGCCGGGCAGGATTTCCAAGGCGCTGAGACCGTGGTTGTCGCGACGGGCGGCGGCGGCGTCGATCTCTGAAAGGGCTTGGGTCGCGTCGGCGCCGGCCGAGGCGGCGGCGAAGCGATCAGGCGCATATTCCAGATAGACGTGACCGTCCTGGCTGGCGTCGCGCAGGTCGCCGCTGATCAGCCCCGCCAATTCCTTTGGCGAGGACACCTCATAGCGCCCGGAGGCCTGGGCGGCGTCGAGCCGGGCGAGGATCGCCGGCGCCCGGTCGGGAAAGACGTAGGAGGACTGAACCGCCTGTCGGATCGCGCTCAGGACCGCCGCCCGCTGGGCTGCGGACAGTTCGGTTTGGGCGGCGGCCGCGACGGGCTGCCGGGCCTGGGCATGAGCGACGCCTTGGCCGCCCATCAGGGCGAGCGCCATCGCAGCGGCGGAAAGCAGCTTGGAACGCATGATAGATTCCGTTGGAGAGGTTAAGGGTTTAGGGCGCGGACTGCGTTTTTGCAGCCGCCTGTATGCGTTGGCGGAAGGGTTGATCCGTCAGGGCGGCGATGGCCTCCTTGACCACGCCGGAGAGGGGCGCCGACAGCTCTTGGTCCAGCGTCTCGGCCGCCTGGTTCACCGCCGACCATTGACGTTGCAGACGCGGGATCATCGCTTCGGTCTTGGCGGTCAGCATCACGATCCGCTCGCGCGCGTCGGCGCCGGGCTTCAGCAGAACCAGCTCGTCCTTGACCATCTGGGTCACGGTTTGGCTGACGGCCGAATGGCTGATGCCGATCTGCTGCGCGATGGTCTTGATCGACTGCCCGCCGTCGCGCATCAGAACGCGCAGGATCGGCGTGTAGCGGGGACGCCAATGCAGGCCAGAGGCCGCATAGGCCGCCTCGACCTCTCCGTCCAGAAGATCGATCAGATGGCGCAAGAGCGTTCCGAGGGTGGGCGATGCAGACAACATGAGGACTTATATATATAAGTGCTTATATTTATCGTCAATCTCCTTTTGTCAGCAGCGCTTGGCCTTGGGCTGGCGGGGCGCTAGCGTCCGGCGGTCTTCGCTGGAGTTCGCCATGTCCCTTCGTTTGTCGCGCCGCACCCTGTTCGCTTCCGGAGGCGCGGCGGCGCTGGCGGCGGGGCCAGTGTTCGCCCAAACGACAGATCAGAGCGCGCCGGCGAACGACGATGCGTCGCTGGCGGCGGCGGTGGACGCCTATGTGGCCAAGTGCATGGCGGCCTGGCCGGATCAGCCGGCGCTGGGCGTCGCGGTGGTCAAAGACGGGGCGACTGTTCTGGCGCGCGGTTATGGCGTCAAGGTTCAGGGCAAGCCGGCGCCGGCCGATGAGCACACCCTGTTCGCCATCGCCTCCAACACCAAGAACGTCACCGCCGCCGCCCTGGCCATTCTGGTCGACGAGGGCAAGGTGAAGTGGGACGAACCGGTCCGGACCTATCTGCCCGGCTTCACCCTGTCCGATCCCTACATCGGCGAACACATCACGGTGCGCGATACGCTGAGCCACCGGGCCGGGTTCGGCCTGGGCGCCGGCGATCTGCTGTTCTGGCCCAATTCGGACCGCACCCGCGCCGAGGTGCTGGCCCAGGCCGCCTTCGTGCCGATCGAGGACGGATTCCGGGCGCGCTACCACTATTGCAACCTGATGTTCGTGGTCGCGGGCGCGGTGCTGGAGGCGGTATCGGGCCTGAGCTGGGAGGCCTTCATACAGACGCGTATCCTGGACAAGGTCGGGATGACCGAGACCGTGCCGCTGGCGCGTCTGGCCGATGCGTCCAAGTCCGCCCTGCCGCACGGCCGGGTCGGGCCGCCGCTGCGCTATCAGGGGGCAATGACCCAGATCGCCAAGTCCATCGTCGAGGTGTGGAACTGGGATTCGGCGGCGGCGGCGGGGGGCATCTGCACCACCCCGACCGACTGGGCCAAATGGATCGCCGTGCGGCTGAACGACGGCAAGCTGCCCGACGGGACACGGCTCTATTCCGAGGATGCGGCGCGCGAGATGTATCGCCCCAACATCATCGTCGGCTCGTCGGCCGGACCGACGGCCGAACTGCCCAATCGATCCATCGCCTCGACCTATGCCATGGGTCTGCAGGTTCAGGACTATCGCGGCGAGCGGATCGCCAGCCATGGCGGCGGCTCGCCGGGCGGCATTTCCGCGACGGTGTTGATCCCCGGCCGAAAGACCGGTTTCAGCGTCTTCTCCAACGCCGAGGAGAGCTTCCTGCTGCGCGCCTTGCGGTCTGGGATCACCGACATCTGCATGGGCAAGGTCGATGTGGACTGGATCGCGGATTCCAAGAAGTTGGAGGCCGAGGGCAACGCCAAGTCTATCGCCGCCGCTGCCGAAATCGACGCCAAACAGGCGGCGGGCGCGCCCCCGTCCATGCCGCTGGACGCCTACGCGGGGACCTGGCGTGATCCTTGGTACGGCGACATCGTCATTGCGCCCAAGACCGAGGGACGTGGGCGTAATCGCAAGAGCGGCCTGTGGCTGAGCTTCACCCACACGCCCGCTCTGCAAGGCTGGCTGGAGCCGTATGACGGCGAGACCTTCCGCACCCGTTTCCCGGACAAGCGCGAGGAGGACGCCTTCGTCACCTTCTCGATCCTGACGGCCAAACCGGCGACCGCGACGATGAAAGGGGTCAGCCCCGACATCGACTTCAGCTATGATTATCAGGATTTGAGACTGACCCGCGTGTGAGGATGATCAGCCGGTGATCTCCAGCAACTCGAGCTTGGCCTCTTGCTTGGGCCACGGCAGGACCAGGCGCCAGCGGTTCTGGCCGATGCGTTCGATGACGCCGACCTGATCGCGTTCGGCCTTGTCGCCATAGGCGGGGAAGGTCTTCTCGTCGGCGCCCCAGGCCTGGGCGCCGACATAGACGGCGCGGCGGTCGGTGTCAGGATAGATCAGGCCGCGCGTGCGCTGCGATCCCGTCGTCTTGGTCAGGACCAGATCGCCGCCGGGCGTCAGCTCGACCGAACAGGCGAACCAGGGATATTCGACATAGGCCAGACCCTGGCCCTCGACGCGGCGGCCCATCTTGATGGTGCGGCAGCGATAGGTTCCGGGGCCGGGTTGGATGCGGCCCGTCTGGGCGGCGTTGGGATCGGCGAGCGGCCCCAGGGCCTCGACCTGACGCGCGAAGCCGCCGTCCTCGGCCTCGGCGCGGGCCATGCGCCAGGCCTGATCCAGCCGGCCCAGCAGGCTGGCGTCGGCGGCCTTGGCGACCTGACGCCAGGAGTCGGTTCCGCCCTGCATGCCGCCTGCGGGCGTCGCGGGCTGCTGCGGCGTTGCTGCCGAAGCGGGCGTGGCGGGCTCGGCCGGAGAGGCGGGGGTTGCCGGAGAGGCGGGAGCGGCCGGCGTCGCGGGAGCGGCCGGGCTGGCTGGACTGTTGTCGCCACAGGCCGCCAGGGCCGTGGTGGTCATCAG
Source organism: Brevundimonas sp. UYEF29 (assembly GCF_040546195.1). Lineage (NCBI taxonomy): Bacteria > Pseudomonadati > Pseudomonadota > Alphaproteobacteria > Caulobacterales > Caulobacteraceae > Brevundimonas > Brevundimonas sp. UYEF29. The sequence goes on from NZ_JBEPNH010000006.1 coordinate 51,516, forward strand.
GGCCAGAACGGCCAGAGGGGTGCGGCGCATCAGCGTCTCCATCGGTTGCCCTGACCGAACGTGACAGGGCGCCCGAGGTTCAGCCGAACCTTAGCCGCGCGGCGCGGGGACCAGCTCGATCAGATCCAGATTGGACTCGGTGTTGGGCCACGGCAGGACCAGCCGCCAGCGCGCCTCGCCGATGCGTTGCAAAATGGCGACCAGATCACGGTCGGGGTTGCGGCCATAGGTGTTGGCGGCGGGCTCCTGCGCCAAGGCGAGCGAGCCGAGCATCACCATATGGCGGTCGTCTTCGGGAAAGAGCAGCCCGGAGGGGCGCTGCGAGCCGGTCAGCTTCGAGAACTTCAGGCCTTTCGGCGTCTGTTCGATGCGGCAGGCGAACCAGCCATAGACGACATAGCCCAGCCCGTCCTCGCCCCCCTGAGTGCCCAGTTTGACGGTGCGGCAGCGATAGTCGCCGGGCGGCGGGGCGACGCCGGGACGGTCGGCCTTGGGGTCGATCAGATCGCCCAGGCTGTTCAGATCGCCGGAGCCGCGCTGACGCTTGGCCTGTTGCAGGGCCAGGGTCCATGCGGCGTCGACGCGGCGATAGCGATCCCGATCGCCGGAGGTGATGACGCCGCGCCAGTCCATCAGCGCGCCCGATGCGCCGGACGGCGGCGGGGGCGGCGGCGGCGGGGTCGAAGCGCAGGCGGCGACGGCGCACAGGACGGCCAGCGACGCCAGACGACGCGTCAGCGAGCGGAACGGGACGAAACGGGACATCGACGCTTTCCCTTGGGGCGACCAGGCGAACTTAAGCCTCTTAGGCCCTCTCGCGACCATCGGCGTCAACCTCCGGGCCGCCCAGGGCCGTATTCAGGGCCGTATTCAGCGCCGCAGCCAGGGCCGCCAGATCCAGCGGCTTGGCCAGCCAGGCGTCGAAGCCGGCGGCGCGGCCGCGCGCCCGGTCCGGCGCCGAGACGGCCGCCGTCAGCGCCAGGACCGGCACGTGGCGCGTCAGGGGGTCGACGTCCAGTCGCGCCTTGACCTCATAGCCGTCCATGTCCGGCAGGCCGATGTCGAGCAGGATGATATCGGGTCTGAGCGAGCGCGCCAGATCCAACCCCTCCGGTCCCGTCGTCGCGGCATGCAGGGTCAGGCCCAGGCCGCTCGCCGCTTGGCGCATCAGGGCGATGTTGGCGGGATTGTCCTCGATGTAGAGCACGACCGCCTGTCGCGACGACGCCAGACCCGGCGCGGGGGCTGCCGGCAGGCTGAGTGAAAAGATCGCGCCCGCGCCGGGGTCGCGCACCATGGTCAGGGCGCCGCCCATCCGCTCGGTCAACCGCTGGACCGAGGCGAGGCCAAGGGCGGTGCCGCCACGCGCGTCGCGACCATCCAACGGGCGGAAAGGTCGGTCGTCGCCCGCGCCGGCAAGACTCATGCCGGCGTCATGGATGGCGATGACGATCCGGTCCTCGGCGCGCGACATCTCCATGCGCACCGTGCCTCCGCCGGGCGAATGGCGCAGGGCGTTCTCGACCAATCGGCGCAGGATGCGGCGAATCTGGCCCGGATCGGCCATGACGCACAGGCCGTGGGCGGGCGGCGGACAGGCCAGCGTCACCCCCGCCTCTCTCGCCTGCGCCTCCAGCCCGTCGCAGACCTGGCGCAGCGCCAGACGCAGATCGACGCGGTGCAGCGAAGGCGAGCCGCCGCCGTCGCCGCCGTTCATAAAGGCTTCGGTTTCCTCGATCAGGGCCAGCAGGACGCCGGCCGCGGCCTCAATCTGACGCACGGACTGGGCCTGGCGCGCGGTCAGGGGGTCGGCCTGGTCGTTTGCACGCAGCAATTGGGCGAAGCCCATGATCGTGGTCAGGGGGTTGCGCAGTTCGCGCCCCAGGGCCTGCATGATCTCGTCCCGCGTCCGCAGATCGGCGGCCAGGCGATCGATTTCGCCCTCGGCCGTCGTCAGGAGGCGCCGCAGGCCTTGGTTCTGGTGGATGATGCGGGCTTCGAGCCGGGCGTTCTCACGACGCAGGCGCTCGGCGACCCCGTGCGCCTGTAGCCAGAGCCAGATCCCGGCGCAGCTCCCCGCCAGCGCCAGGGACAAGACAAGCAAGACGAAATCCATGACGCCCCTCCGACGCGCCAAGATGACCCGTCAAAGTTGCGTTCAGGTAAACATACCCGCCTGGGTAGTTGTCAGTCTTCGCTGGCGGTGGCGGCTTCGGGCTTGCGACGCGGCGCACGGCGACGCGGGGCCGCCTCGCCTTCGGCCTGCTCGGCCGGGGCCGGCGACGCCGGCGCGCGGGTCAGAAAGCCCGGCAGGGCGGTCGGGGCGTCGCCCTCGTCCGCCGCGACGGCCGCAGCGGTGCGGCGCGGACGGCGTGCGGGCCGTTCGTCGGCGGCCGGCGCCTCGACGCTGGGCATTTCAGCGACTGGGGCTTCAGCGGCGGGCGCTTCGCTGACGGTTTCGGCGCGGTCGGCCTCGCCGCAGGCGGGGGCGGCGCCCTCAGCGCCGTCCTGGGCGCTTTCCTGATTGTCGAAGCGGCGATTGCGTTCCTCGCGGCGACGCTCCCAGCGTTCACGACGGCTTTCGCGACGACCGCCGCCCTCGCCCTCGGCGCGGACCTCGTCGCCCTCGCGCGGCTCGCGGGGCTGCTGGCTGTCGCGGTTCTGGTCACGGTCACGATCGCGGTTCTGATCGCGGTCGCGGTCGCGGTTGTCACGGTCCCGGTCGCGATTGTAGTCGCGGTCGCGGTTCTGATCGCGGTTCTGGTTCTGCTCGGCGCGTTCGGCGGCCTCTGCGGCCTGACGGTCGGCGGCCTGCTGGGCGGCGACGAAGGCGGCGGCCTGGGCGCCGGATTCGTCCTCGAAGTCGATGTCGAAGCCCTGGTTGGACTGTTCGCGCGCGGCGATGTCCGAGAAGGACCGCTGCGGCTGGAGCGCGCGCAGGACGCGGTAATAGTGTTCGGCGTGCTGCTGATAGTTTTCGGCCAGCACCCGGTCGCCGCTGGAGGCCGCATCGCGGGCCAGCTGCTGATAGCGTTCGTACACCGTCTGGGCGTTGCCCCGGACCTTGATGTTCTCGGGGCCTTGCGAATCCCACGAACGATTCGGATTGGCGTTGTTGGCGTTATTGGCGCCCGCCTTGTTCCGATTGCGTCCGCGCTGACGCTTCATGCCCTTGAAATCTCTCATTCGCGCTACCGTGTGCAGGGGCGGACCAAAGCCTGAAGGCCGGTTCCGTCCGTTTCGTGGTTCCGTCTCGCTCGGGGCCGATCCCCGATTGTCGAACTGTCGGAATGCCTTGTCGCCCGCATGGTGCGCCGGTCCTTTCGGGACCGACCGTCATGGCCGGCTCAAGCCGCGAACAGCCGGGTATGCGCCCGTAAAGCTGCGATTGAGTGGGAGACGGCAGAGACTTAACCCGAGTGGGCGGCCTTTCCAAGCGATATTCGTCAATGCGTCGCACCGAACCCTGCACAGCGCCGCTTTGCCAAGCCCGCCGGCTGGGCTAGGCATGACCTTTGAGACGACGACGAGGCGATCCCATGCGCGTGCTGGTTCTGGGCGGCGACGGTTTTTGCGGCTGGCCCACGGCCCTGCATCTGTCGGCCGAAGGGTGGGACGTGACCATCGTCGACAACCTGAGCCGCCGGAATATCGACAACGAGCTGGAGGTCCAGTCCCTGACGCCGATCCGCACCATGGGCGAGCGGATCAAGGCGTGGAAGGACGTGTCCGGCCGCGACATCGGCTTCGTCAACATGACGGTGGGCAAGGAGTTCGACCGTCTGGTCGCGCTGATCCGCGACTTCGCCCCCGACAGCGTGGTGCATTTCGCCGAACAGCGGGCCGCCCCCTATTCGATGAAGTCGGCGCGGCACAAGCTGTACACCGTCGACAACAACATCAACGCCACCAACCACCTGCTGGCCGCCATCGTCGAAAGCGGACTGGACGTCCACCTGGCGCACCTGGGGACGATGGGGGTCTATGGCTACGGCACGGCGGGCCTGCGCATCCCCGAGGGCTATCTGAAGGTGACGGTGGAGACCGACAACGGTCCCGCCGAGCAGGAAATCCTGTTCCCGCCCAATCCGGGCAGCATCTATCACATGACCAAGACGCAGGACGCCCTGCTGTTCCAGTTCTATGCCCGCAACGACAATCTGCGCATCACCGACCTGCACCAGGGCATCGTCTGGGGCACCCAGACCGAGCAGACCAAACAAGACGAACGGCTGATCAACCGCTTCGACTATGACGGCGATTACGGCACGGTGCTGAACCGGTTCCTGATGCAGGCGGCGGTGGGCTATCCGCTGACGGTGCATGGATCGGGCGGCCAGACCCGGGCCTTCATCCATATTCAGGACACGGTGCGCTGCGTCGAACTGGCGCTGAAGAACCCGCCCAAACGCGGCGACCGCGTCAAGATCCTGAACCAGATGACCGAAAGCCGCCGCGTGCGCGATCTGGCGGCCATGATCGCCGACAAAACGGGATCGGAGGTCCGCAATGTCGCCAATCCGCGCCAGGAGGCCGACGAGAACGATCTGGTCGTCGCCAACGACCAGTTCCGCGACCTGGGCCTGAAGCCGATCACCCTGGCGCAGGGTCTGATGGACGAGGTGACGGACATCGCCCGCCGCTATGCCGATCGGGCCGATCTGGGTCGGGTGCCGTGCGTGTCCGCCTGGAACCAACGCCGGGCGGAGGCGCTGGAAAACGAGGCGCGACCGGCAGCCGACGCGCCGCCTTCCCAAGTTCTGACGGCCCGAGTTTCGTAATGCCTATCGCCTCCCCTTCCCTCGATCTGCTGGTCTTCGGCGGCGGCTATCTGGGGCGGGCGGCGGCGCTGGAGGCCATACGGCGCGGCGGACGCGCGACCGCCACGTCGCGCGATCCCGAGCGGCGCCGCGCCCTGGCGGCCGACGGGATCATGGCCATCGATGCCGGCGATACGGCGGCCCTGAAGACGGCGCTGGAGGCGGCGACCGCCGTCCTGATCACCGCCGCGCCGGACGCGCAGGGTTGCCCCGGTCTGCGGGCCCTGGGGCCGTTGGCGGGCGGCGCCTGGCCCGACTGGATCGGTTATGTCTCCTCCACCTCCGTCTATGGCGACCGGGCCGGCGGATGGGTGTTCGAGGACGGCCCATTGAACGCCGCCAATCTGGAGGGCGCACGCCGCGTCCGGGCCGAACGCGACTGGCTGGATGGGGCGCAGGGGATGGGGCTGACGGTCCAGATCTTCCGCCTGCCTGGCTTCTACGGACCGGGGCGCAGCGTGGTCGAGCGGCTGAGGGAAGGCACGGCGAAACTGGTCAGAAAGCCCGGCCAGGTCTTCAACCGCATCCATGTGGACGACATCGTCGCGGGCCTGTTCGCGTCAATGGCGCGGCCGCGACCGGGCGCCGCCTACAACCTGACCGACGACGAACCCTCGCCCGCCGACGTGGTGATGGAATGGGCGGCGGATCGGATGGGCCTGCCCCGTCCGCCCCAGGTCGACTGGACCGACGACAGCGTCAGCGAGGCGATGCGCCGCTTCTATCTGGATTCCAAGCGCGTCTCGAACGCCCTGGCCAAGGCCGAACTGGGCTGGCGGCCCGCCTATCCCAGCTGGCGCGAAGGGCTGGCGACGCTGATGGACGCGCCGCCGCCGTTGCGATTGGTGAGCTAGGGCGCAGTCACGCGCCCTAGCCACGAGCGACCGCGTCGCGAGCCTAGCGCGCTTAGAAGGGCAGCAGATTGCGCTGGCGGCTATAGCTCATGGTGCCGACGTTGGCGCCCAGGCGCAGGCCGACGCCGGTGCGAATGGGGGCCAGGACGATGCCGTCGGCGCGCTGATAGTTCACGCCCAGGCCTGCGACCAGATAGGCCGAGCCCTCGATGCCGGGATAGCGGCGATAGATCATGTCGGGGTGGTACAGGCCATAGACCAGGGTGAAGACGCGGCTGGCGTTGCCGCCCCAGTCCCAGCCCACCGACGCGCCCTGCCAGAACACTTCCTGAGAGGCCGACAAGTCCTTCATGTGCAGGGCGCCGCGGCCGTAGCGGGCGCCGACAACGACGGCGCCGGAGCCTTCCTCGCCCGCTATATAGGCGGTCGGGCGGTCGCCCTGGTCGGCGAAGACGCGCTCGATCGCGCCGCCCACGACCTCAGCCGCGATGCCCAGCTCGCGCGAGCCGGCCGAAACCAGTTCATCGAAGCTGTAGGCCTGGGCCGTCTGGTCCGAGCGGATCGGATAGTTGGGATCGCGCGGCGGCGCCGAGGCGCAGGCGCCCAGCGACGAGGCGCCGGCGGCGGTGGCGAGGCCCGAAAGGATCAGTTGGCGGCGATGCATGGAGGGCGCTCCGAAAGGCGACGAGAGGACGGCCGGCTGGCGCGCCGGTCTTGGCCTCACCGTCCCCGACCTTTGCGGCAGCCTTGCGGCTTCAAGGTTAACGGGGTCTTACCGGGCGCGCCGATCAGGCCGCAGCGCGCTTTCGCCGGACCAGCAGCCAGGCAAGGCCGATCAGGACCGCCAGCATTCCGAAGGCCTTTCCAGCCGTCAAAGGATCCTCGACCACGAAGATCACGAACAGGGTCGTATTGATCGTCAGGGCGATGATCGCCGGCAGCGGATAGAGCGGCATTTTCCAAGGCCGTTCCAGATTTGGCTCGCGCACCCTCAGGACGATGACGGCCGCATTCACCAGGACGCTCATCAGCGCCAGCAGCGACGTCGAAAAGGTCAGCAGGGTCTCATAGACCCCGATGGTGGCCAGCAGCCCGCCGGCCAGCACGGTCGCGATCAGGGCCAGACGCGGCGTGCCGTTGGCGGCGACCCGGGTCAGGGCCGAGATCTGATACTCGCGCGCCATGGCGAACAGGACGCGCGGGAACACCATGACCATCGCATTGATGATCGTCACCAGCGACACCAGCGAAATGGCCGTGACGATGGGGCCGGCGACATCGCCGAACACCCGACCGGCCGCATCCGCCGCGACGAGGTTCGACCCGGCCATCTCGGCCGGCGTCAGGACGTTCAGATAGGCCAGGTTGGCCAGCACATAGATCACCGTGACCACGGCGATGCCCGAGAATGTCGCCCGCGCGATCGTCCGGCCCGGATCGACGACCTCTTCGCAGAAGTAGGAGGCGCTGTTCCAACCGTAGTAGGTGCCGGAAATCGCCCGCAGAGCCATGACGATGCCGCCGAAGGTCAGGGCCGCCGCCGTCGCCGGCGCGATCTCGGTCGAGACGGGCGCGCCACGCGGCGCCAGGAACAGGCCGATGATCAGCACGGTGAACAGGGCCGCCTTGACAGCGCTGCCGATCTCCTGCGACCGACCGCCGACCTTGGTGCCCAGCCATTGGACGCTGCCCACCACGGCCACGATCAACAGCGCAAGGACGCCGATCGGCACGCTGGTCGCGACACCCAAGCGATGCAGATATTCGCCGAAGACCACAGCGATGAAGGCGATGCCGCCCATATTGCCCAGCCAGTCGCAGACGCCGACGGCGAGACCGGTCAACGACCCGAAGGCGCGTTGGGCGAAGATATAGGGGCCGCCCGTCTTGCGGATCGAGGCGGCCAGTTCGACAGTCGACATGGCGTCGATCCAGGCGACCAGACCGGCGACGCACCACAGGGTGATGATGATCGTGGGGTTCTGAACCCCCTCGGCGACCACGCCGGGGGTACGCAGTATGCCCTGACCGATGACGCCGCCGACCACGACGGCGACGCCGAACGTCACGCCCAGGACGCGCAGCAGATGGCCGCGATCCGGTTGGGCCGCCTGAGGTTCCGTCGTCATCGCCTATGTCCCCCGCGCCGCCCGAAAGACGGCGCTGCTCTCCCTCAAGCCCGCAGCTTGCCGCCCTGCTTTTCGACCGCTCCGACGACCTTGGCGGTCAGGGCCTCGATCTCGGCTTCGGTCAGGGTGGCCTCGCGCGGCTGGATGACGACCTCGAGGGCCACGGACTTGAAACCCTCGTCCACGCCCTTGCCGCGATAGACGTCGAAGACGCGCACGTCGGCGATCAGGGCCTTGTCGGCGCCCGTCGCGGCCCGGACCAGATCGCCCACCGGTTTGGCGTCCTCGACCACGAAGGCGAAGTCGCGCGTCAGCGGCATGAGGGCCGACAGATCGGCGGTTCCCCGCGCCTTGCCCGACTTCCCACGCGGCTCGGGCACGTTATCCAGAACGATCTCGAAGGCCAGCATGGGGCCGTCGGCGTCCAGCGCCTTCAGGACGCGCGGATGCAGTTCGCCGAACTCGACCATCACATTCTTGGGCCCCAGTTGCAGCCGGGCCGAGCGGCCGGGGTGCCACCAGTCGCGGTTCTGACCCTGGACCAGTTGCAGCGCGGCGACCGGGGCGCCGATCTCTTCCAGCAGGGTGGTCAGGTCGCCCTTTAGCGTGAACAGGGCGTCCTCACCGGCGCCCGCCCAGTGACGGGCGGCGTACGGGGCGACCAGGCCGGCGATGACCGTGCGCTGATCCGCCGGACCGTCGCCCAGATAGATGGGGCCGATCTCGAACAGGGCGGCGTCGGCGAACCCGCGCGCGGCGTTGCGCGCCGCCGCCTGGATGAGGTTCGGCAGGGCCGAGGGCCGCATGCAGTCCAGATCGGCCGCGATCGGGTTCTCAAGCACCAACTTGTCGTCGCCGCCGCCGAACAGGGCTGCGGTCGACTGCTTGGTGAAGGACCAGGTGACGGCCTCGGCGTAACCGAGGGCCGCCAGAGCGCGACGCGCCGTGCGGACACGGGCCTGGCGCGGGTTCAGCACGCCGCCAGCGGGGCGGGCGACCTGGGGCAGAGGCGTGTCGGGCAGGCTATCGAAGCCCTCGATGCGCGCAACCTCTTCCACCAGATCGGCCGGACCTTCGACGTCGCGACGCCACGACGGCGGGGTGACGATCCAGGGCTCGGCCTGACCGGCGGGCGCGGCCTGAACCAGGAAACCGAGCTGGCCCAGGATGGTCCCGATCCGGTCATCGGCCAGATCCATGCCGCTGAGGCGCTTCACATAGGCGGGGTCGAAGGCGAAGGGCGCCGGGCTCGCCGGCGGTTCGCCGACGAAGACGATGTCCGACGGCTCGCCGCCGCACAGGTCCAGGATCAGTCGCGTGGCCAGTTCCAGCCCCGGCGTGACCGAGACCGGATCGACGCCGCGCGCGAACCGGTACTGGGCATCGGAATGAATGCCCAGCGCACGTCCGGTCTGGGCGATGACCAACGGGTCGAACCAGGCGCTTTCCAGGAAGACGTCGGTGGTGGTTTCGTCGCAGCCGGTCGATTCCCCGCCCATGACGCCGCCCAGGCCGATGGGCCGCTCGCCCCCGGCGTCGGCGATGACGCAGTCGGCTGCGGATGCGGCGTAGGTCTTGCCGTCCAGGGCGATCAGATGCTCGTGCTCGCCGGTCGCGGCCGAAACCTGCCCTGCCCGCACCACGATCTCGGTCCCCGACAGCTTGGCGACGTCATAGACGTGCAGTGGCCGGGCGCGGTCATAGGCGATCAGATTGGTCACATCGACCAGACGGTTGATCGAGCGCAGGCCGATGGCCGTCAGTCGCTTCTGCAGCCAGGCCGGCGACGGGCCGTTCTTGACGCCGCGAATGACGCGACCGGCGAAGACCGGGCACATCTCGGGCGCGTCCAGCCGGACGCTGATGGGCGAGGGAAAGGCCCCGCGCACGACGGCGATGTCGAAATGCTTCAGCTTGCCGACACTGGCGGCGGCCAGATCGCGCGCAATGCCGGCGACGCCCAGCCAGTCGGGCCGGTTCGGCGTGACCTCGAAATCGATGACCGGCTCGGCGCCGAACAGGCCGGCGACGGGCGTGCCGACAGGGATCTCCGGCGGCAGTTCCTGGATGCCGTCGCTTTCGTCAGACAGCTCAAGCTCGGAGGCCGAGCACAGCATGCCGTTCGACACCACGCCACGCACCGGCTTCTCGACCAGGGTCACGCCCAGGCCCGGCACATAGGCGCCGATGGGGGCGTAGATGGTGGTCAGGCCCGCCCGCGCGTTCGGCGCGCCGCAGACGATCTCCTTCAGTCCGTCGACCGTCTCGACCTGGCAGACCTGCAACCGGTCGGCGTTGGGGTGACGCTCAGCCGAAACGATCTTGGCCACGGTGAACGGCGCCAGTTTGGCGGCGGGGTCGAGCACCTCCTCGACCTCCAGTCCGGCCATGGTCATGGCCTCGGCGATCTGCTGAACATCCGCCTCGGCCTCGAGGTGGTCCTTCAGCCAGGACAGGGTGAACTTCATGGTCGTCTCAGGCCTTGGGCTTGTCGGTCAGAGCGCTGACCTGGGCGAGGAAATCTTCAGAGCCGGTGAAACCGACGCCGTAGAACTCGCAGCCGATGAACTTGCAGTCGCGCATGGGAATCGAGCCGATAGCCTTGTCGCCCAGCGAGCGCGTCAGCAAATTGCGAACGCTGCCACGGCCATCACCGAAGTTGCTATCGGTAAAGGTGACGCCATTGGACACGAGAATGACCGCTGGTCCCTGGAATCGGCATCCCGTGAACGTGCGCCCCTCGACAAGCGGAACGCCGTTTGCCGAGGCTGCGGCGTAGAGTTCGTACAGAATGATGTCGACATTCTCGAATGTCTTAGCGTTCAGGTCCGGCGCATCTGCAAGTGGGCGATTGATCGGCAGGATGGAGGTCATCAGGATTGTCCTGCCTTGGCATCTGACAGACTGCTCAGCATGGACGACATCTGCTGCAGGAAATCAGGCGCGCCCGTGAAGCCGACACCCAGGAAGCGGCAGCGTTCGAACCGGCAGTTTCGGAACGGGATAGCCCCAACGACCTGATAGCCGCCGAGCGGCGCCAGCATGAGAACGCTCGGGTCGCCGCCATGCTCGCCGAAAAAGCAGTCGTCGAAATGGCATCCTTCGATCGGGAGAACCACCGCCGGCCCTTCGAAAAGACAATCGGTGAAGGTGCGATTTTCGATCGTGAACTGCCCCTCCCGCGCAGCCTCCAAATAGAGCTGCGGCAACCAAATGCCGACCTTGTCATACGCCGGACCGGGCCCGACGGCAGCGAAGGGGGATTGGACGTGATCGGTCATGTATTCAGCTCAGGCCCGAGGCCGGGTTGGGGGCGGCGAAGGCCGAGAAGCCGTAGTGGGACAGCCAGCGGGTGTCGGCGTCGAACATGGGGCGCAGGTCGGGCACGCCGTATTTCAGCATGGCCAGCCGATCGACCCCCATGCCGAAGGCGAAGCCTTGATATTCATCGGGGTCAATGCCGCAGTTCCTGAGTACATTGGGATGCACCATCCCGCAGCCCAGGATCTCCAGCCAGTCGTCGCCAGTGTTGAACACCAGTTTCCCACCGTTTGCAGAACTTGGGCGATCACAGCGGATGTCCATTTCGGCCGAGGGCTCGGTGAAGGGGAAATGGTGCGGACGGAACCGAGCCTGGACCGCGTCCAGCTCGAAGAAGCGGGCGATAAAGGTCTGAAGCGTGGTCTTCAGGTGGCCCATGTGGATGTCGCGGTCGATCACCAGACCCTCGATCTGGTGGAACATCGGCGTGTGGGTGGCGTCGGAATCCTTGCGGAAGGTGCGGCCCGGCGCGACGATGCGGATCGGCGGCTTCTGGCTCATCATGGTGCGGACCTGCACCGGGGACGTGTGGGTGCGCAGCACCTTGCGCTCGCCCGTTTCGGGGTCGGGCTTCAGGAAGAAGGTGTCGTGCATTTCCCGCGCCGGGTGTTTGGGCGGAAAGTTCAGGGCGGTGAAGTTGTGGAAGTCGTCCTCGATGTCCGGACCTTCGGCCACGGCGAAGCCCATCTCGGCGAACAGGGCGATCATCTCGTCCATCACCTGCATGGTCGGGTGGACCCCGCCCTTCCTGCGCAAACGCGCCGGCAGGGTCAGGTCGATGCGTTCCGACAGCAGACGCGCGTCCAGCTCGGCGGCTTCCAGCGCGGTCTTCTTCGCGGCGATGGCGGCGGCGACGCGGTCACGCAGGCCGTTGATCATCGGCCCCTGTTCGCGGCGCTCGTCGGGGCTGAGCGCGCCCATGCCCTTCAGCAGGCCGGAGACGGAGCCGGACTTGCCCAGGGCGGCGACGCGCACCTCTTCCAGGGCGGCGACGGTTTCCGCGCCGCCGATGGCGTTGATCAGGTCGAGTTCGAGTGTGGCGAGATCGGTCATTTGCGCTGTGCCTTAGCGTTCTCGCGCGCGTTCGTCACCCTTCAAGGGGCCGATGCGATGGCCTGAAGTTCCGACGCCGGCGCCTTGTTGGCCGCAACGATCCAGCCGGGCGGTTCCGGCTCCCAGCGGATGGGCCGGCCGTCGGTCTGCATCCAGCGATGCAGCCACGAGATTCCGTTGGCGCGGACATAGGTGTCAGGGTGCTGATAGATCGGATCGGCCAGCGCCTCTTCCAGCGGCACGAAGCGATAGCCCCGCGCCAGATAAAGGGCGTGAATCTGCGGATACCAGGCCTGGTTCAGGCTGTTGGCGTGCAGCAACAGCACCTGCGCCGGTTCACGCCCGCCCGCCACCTCGGCGCTGTAAGGTTCGAAGAAGTCCAGCACCGTCGCCATATGCGCCACATAGGCCTGACCGATGCGCTGCATCAGCGCCTGATCGCCGATCTGCTCGGCCTTGCGATAGACGTCGGCGAACATCCAGTCGTTGTTGTCGAGGGTCACAGGCGCGATCGTATAGCCGCGCTGGGCCAGGCCGGCGGTGATGGCGTCGTGCTTCGCCTGCGTCTCGCCGGTGAACAGATAGGGGTGGCGGAACCAGTGCAAGGACCGGCCGCGCGCTTCAAGGACCTGCCGAACGATCGGCGCCCCGGCGTCCACATCGGCCAGATAGGCCTCGACCGTCGTCGTGTGGATGTTCAGATGGGTGTTGGTGTGGTTGCCCAAGTCCAGACCGGCGTCCAGCCAGACGTCCAGCACGCGGGGCAGGATCGTGGCGCGCTCGGCCTCACAGACCTTGTCCGCATTGACGAAGGCTGTGCCGTGCGTGTCCAGCGGCTTCAGCATGGCGACGAAATCCTGGGTGATCGTCATCAGCCGCGCCGGATCGCACAGGGTCGCTGCATCCGTCTGGAACGGCAGATCGTCGAAGGTCACGGCGACGCGTCGATCCTGCGCGGCGGCGGGCGTGATCAAGGCGAAGGCGGCGACGAGGCCGCAGATCAGGGTGCGCATCATGCGGCGAGGCTATCGAAGTCGCGTGCGCGAGGGAATATCGCGCGCAGTCCGGACTTTCCATCCGCCCACGGATCGACTGTCGAAAACCCGCCGCGAAAGGTTCATGAACGGCAAAGCTGGCGTTAAATATCAGCGTCTAATCAGGCCTCCGGACTTGCGAGGACCTTGATGCCGCTGATCGGTGATTTCGTCGACTTGATCGCGCCCGTGGCCCCGTCCACGCCGGGCGCGGATGTGTTCGAACGGTTCCAGACCGAGCCGAACACCCTGGCCCTGGCTGTCGTCGATGACGATAGCCGACCCCTCGGCATCATCGAACGCAACGCCTTCACCCTGAGGATGGCGGCCGAGTTCGGACGCGCCCTTTATGCCCGAAAGCCCGCCGAAAGCCTGATGGACCGCAATGCGCCGGTGGCGGAGGCGGCGACCAGCGCCGAGGCCTTCTTCCAGGCTTACGGGGCCGCCGAACTGGGCGCTCTGCTGACCGGCTTCATCGTGGTGGCGGGCGGCCGCTACGTCGGCGTCGGCACGGCGCTGCAAGTGGTTCAGGCGGGCGCGGCCCTGCACCGCCAACGGGCCGAGGAAATGAGCGCCCTGGCCCGCGACCTGGCGCTGGCCGAGGCCGAGGCCGTCGCCTCCAGCCGGGCCAAGTCCGAGTTTCTGGCGGTGATGAGCCACGAGATCCGCACGCCCCTGAACGGGGTGCTGGGCGTCGCGGCCCTGATGGAGAAGAAGCTGGAGCAGGAAGAGCTGCGCCCCTACGTCCGCACCGTCATCGATTCGGGCCAGAGCCTGCTGCGGCTGCTGACCGACGCGCTGGACATGTCACGGGCCTCGGCCGGCATGCTGACGCTGGAGGAGGAACCGCTGGACCTGTCGGCCGTCGCCTTCGACATCGACGCCCTTTGGCGCGCGCGGGCCGACGAGAAATCGCTCGGTCTGACCATCCGCACAGACCTGGCCGTTCCCTGCGTTCAGGCCGACGGGATGCGGCTGAAGCAGCTGTTGAACAACCTGATCGGCAATGCGCTGAAGTTCACCCTGAAAGGCGAGGTCGTCGCCCTGATCGAAAGCCACGCCGACGGCGAGGTGATCTTCACCGTGGACGACAGCGGCCCCGGCGTGCCCGAGGCGGCGGCCGCGACCATCTTTGATCCCTTCAACACCGGAAAGGCCGGGCGTGAGGGCGCGGGCGCGGGCCTGGGCCTGGCCATCTGCCGACAGATCGCCGAACGGATGGGCGGCGCGATCTCGCTGGGCGCCTCGCCCCAGGGCGGCGCGCGCTTTCAGGTGCGCCTGCCGTTGCGCGTCGCGACCGAGAGCGCGGCGCCCGCCCCCGCCATGGCCGAGCCGACCCCGCACGACACCCTGCATGTGCTGGTGGTGGACGACAACGCCACCAACCGCTTCGTCGCCGGCAAGCTGCTGGAGACGTTCGGCTGCACCTGCGAGATGGCCGAGAACGGGCGGGAGGCGGTGGACGCCGTAATGGCCCGTCCGTTCGACCTGGCCCTGATGGACATCAAGATGCCGGTGATGGACGGGGTCGCCGCGACGCGGGCTATCCGCGCCCTGCCCGATCCGGCCGGCGCCCTGCCGATCCTGGCCCTGACGGCGAACGCCGACGAGCGCGACGAGCTGGACTATATCGCCGCCGGCATGAACGGCGTGGCGCAAAAGCCGATCCAGCCCGACGCCCTGCTGAACGCCATCCGCATGGTGCTGGCGCAGAGCCAGGCATCGCAGGTCCTCAAGGCAGCCTGAAGCGAAGAACGCCCGCCCCGGAAACCGGAGCGGGCGTCATTCTTGTTGCGCTACGCTCGCGACGCGATCGCTCGCGGCTTGAGCGCGGCCCTTAAGCCAGGGCGGCGCGGACCTTGTCGGCGACGGCCTTGAAGCCGGTCGCGTCAGCGGCGATCGCGGCCAGAACCTTGCGGTCCAGTTCGATGCCGGCCTTGTTCAGGCCGTTGATGAACTGGCTGTAGGTGAAGCCTTCCAGACGGGCGGCGGCGTTGATGCGCTGAATCCACAGGGCGCGGAAGTTGCGCTTCTTGGCGCGACGGTCGCGATAGGCGTATTGCCCGGCGCGGTCGACGGCGGCCTTGGCCGTACGGATGGTATTCTTGCGGCGGCCGGAGAAGCCCTTGGCCTGCTCCAGAACCTTCTTGTGCTTGGCGTGCGAGGTTACGCCACGTTTAACGCGAGCCATGATGTTTTTCCCTTCGGGAAGTCCCTATCGCGCGCCGCGCGGCGGCTTGCTGCTTGAGGGACTGTGGTTCAAATTCAGTGCGAAAAGATCGTCTGCGTGCAGTGCGCCGATCAGGCGTACGGCATGTAGGATTTGATCTTCTTGGCGTCGGCGTCGGCCATGACCGAGGTGCCGCGGTTCTGGCGGATGTATTTCGAGTTGTGGCTGATCAAGCGGTGACGCTTGCCCGCAACGCCGGCCTTAACCTTGCCAGTGGCCGTGAATTTGAAGCGCTTCTTGGCGCCCGACTTCGTCTTCAGTTTCGGCATTTCAGTCTCCTTTTTGGAGGGCGACCGTCCCTTGGACTGCTTGAGCCCGTGGGAGGTATCTCTCCAGAGTTTAAGAACCGCCCAGGCATGCCTGTTCGCCTGGCGGTTCGGTACGCGAAGGCGCGGCTTCTACGTGAAGAGCGCCGCCATTGCAAGACGAGTCAGGCCGGGGCTTTGACGCCGCCCTCGCTGCTGCGAATGACGCGTCCAGCGTTGATCGCCATCAGGGCCGCCGGGAGGGTCAGCAGCGCCCCGATCACGAAGGGCCAGTCATGCCCCAGCCCCGAGAACAGCGCGCCCGCGATCATCGGCCCGAAGATGCGCGCCACCGAGCTGGAGGCCATGTTCAGGCCCAGCATGGCCCCCTGCCGATCCGGCGGCGAGGCGCGGCTGATCATGGCCGAGATGTTGGGCATGGCCAGCGACATGCCGCACGCGCCGATCGCCATCACGATCGGGATGATCCAGCCCTGGACGACCGGGATCGTCAGGGCGCCCAGCTCGAGCCGCGTCGCGGGAAACCACGCGACCGGCGCCAGCACCTGCAACACCAGCGAGGTTCCAAACAGCAGCATGCCGGTGGCCAGCACGCGCGATTCGCCGAACCGCCGCGCCAGCCGCCCGGCGAAGAACCCCTGGTTCAGCGTCGAGACGATGCCCACGATCATGAAGCTGAGCCCCACCTCGCGCGCCCCCCAATGATAGCGGCTCTCGGACCACAGGCCGAACACGCTCTCCATCGCCGAAAACCCGGCCATATAGATCAGGGTCACGACCAGCACGCGCGACACCACCGCGTTGTCGCGCGCCGCCTTCAGCCCCGCCAGGAAGGCTGGCCGTGGGGCGGCGGGATCGGCCTTGGCCCGGCTCTCCCGCAGGAAGACGACGACGCCGACCGCCGCGACCGCCGCCAACGCCGCCGCCAGGAAGATCGGCAGCTGATAGCCCAGCCGCCCCAGTTGCGGCTGCGTCAGCAATCCGCCCAGCCCTGGCCCGACGATGAAGCCCAGGCCGAACGCGGCGCCGATCAGACCCATCCGCCCGGCCCTCTGCTCGGGCGGGGTCACATCGGCCACATACCCCTGAACCGTCGAGATATTGCCCGCGCCCAGGCCGGTGAACAGCCTGACCGCGATCGCCAGCCAGATGTTGGGCACGAAGGCCAGCATCAGATAGCCCAGCGCATTGGCGATCAGGGTCATCAACAGCACGGGCTTTCGTCCGATCCGGTCCGACAGCCGCCCCCAGAACGGCTCGGCGAAGAACTGCCCCAGCGAATAGGCCGAGAACATCAACGTGATCTGCCATGCCTCGGCCTTCAGGCTCTGGGCGAAGAACGGCAGCAACGGCACCACCAGCCCGAACCCGACCAGGTTGATGAACACCGTCGCAAACAGCACAGCCAGCGCCGGTGTTTTCAGCTTGGGCGGTTGGGTGCGCGCAGCGACCGTATCGGCGTTCGTCATCGCCTACGCTTAGCCGTTTCTCCAGCAAAGAAAAACGCCCCGGTCGCGGGACCAGGGCGTTTGGTTTTCAGCGATGGATTGCGATCAGCGCGGAGCCAGGATCATGATCATCTGGCGGCCTTCCATCTTGGGCGCGAACTCGACCTTGGCGATTTCGTCGAAGTCGGCCTGGACCTTGTTCAGCAACTTCATGCCCAGTTCGGGGTGCGCCATTTCGCGGCCGCGGAAGCGCAGGGTGACCTTGACCTTGTCGCCCTCGTCGAAGAAGCGGTGCATGGCCTTGGCCTTCACCTCGTAGTCGTGGGTGTCGATGTTCGGACGGAGTTTGATCTCCTTCAGCTCGACGACCTTCTGGCGCTTACGCTGCTCGGCCTTCTTCTTCTGCTCCTGGAAACGGTGCTTGCCGTAATCGAGGATCTTGGCCACCGGCGGCTCGGAGGTGGAGACGATCTCGACCAGGTCCATCCCGGCTTCCTCGGCGGCTTCCAGAGCGGCGGAAGTGGGCATGACGCCCTGTTTTTCGCCGTTCTGGTCGATGAGCAGAACGCGAGGCGCGCGGATATCCTGGTTCATACGCGGCCCGTCTTTCACGGGTGGCGCTTGCATGGGACGGCGAATGGGCGTCGTTTCCTTATGTGGTCAGAGAAGGCGTATGTCGTGATGAGCGAATGCACGCGGCGATCGCCACGTTCCCCTCAAGGCCGGCAATATGCTCCGCGAGCCCCGATTTTTCAAGGGTTCGCAGGCGTTTCGCCGATATAGGCGTCATGTAGCGCCAACACTGCGTCGAAGACGTGATCCACCGTGAGATCCTCGATCGGCGCGAACTGGCCGCGGGTCTCGTTGGACGCTGCGGTTCGCGTCTTGGGGCCCCACGGTCCATACAGCCACCACTCCGTCGGACCGAACAGGCCCAGGGTCGGACGGCCCAGCGCGGCCGAGACGTGCATCAGGCCGGAGTCGTTGCCGACGAACAGATCGGCCCGATCAATGGCGGCGGCAGAGGCCATGATGTCGCCCTTGCCGACAAAATCGATTCCACGCGGCCCTGCAGCTTCCAAGGCCGGGGTCGCGGGCGGCCGGTCGCCCGATCCGCCCACCGGCATAAAGCGCCAGCCATCAAAGCGCGGCTCGGCCTTCAGCTTTTCGACCAGCGCGCCCCAGCGATCGGCGGGCCAGCTCTTGCCCGGTTGGTGCGCGATGGGCGCAAGCGCAATGATCCGACCGGGACCGGCGCCGCCCGCCAACTGCGGATCGATCACGGCTGCGGCCTCGGCCCGCCCCTGATCGTCCAGGAAGATTTCGGGATCCAGCGGCGTCGGCGACCCCATCAGGCGCGACACCATCTCGACCTTGCGCAGGCCCGTCTCCCACGAGCGGTTATAGACGATGCGCCGCTTCGCCGGGATCAGATAGCTTAGCGCCGAACCCCGGATGTCGATCACCAGGTCCCAGCGCGTACCGACGACCTGTTTCCACAGATCGACCCAGTGTCCGGCCAGCTTCTTCTTATCCAGCACGATGGTGCGCACGACGCCGGGCGCATTGCGGAAGAAGGGCGCGGGCGGCCGCCCGCAGGCGACGGTGATCTCGCCCCCCGGGACCTGACGCGCGATCTCGCGGATCACGCCCGACGAGATGACGCAGTCGCCGATGCGGTTGGAGGTGACGAACAAGACCTGGGGTGCGGACATGGGTCTGTGTTCCGCCATCGCGCGTCGAGGTCAAGGGTGACGGCGGCGGAAAGTCCGGGCAGAACGGCGCCATGAGCGACATCCAGCACCTGTCCCGCCCCGACGGCGAAACCTTGGCCTTCAGGCGCGTCGAAGGCGACGGACCGACCGTGATCTGGGTCGGCGGTTTCCGCTCGGACATGGAGGGGACCAAGGCCCTGGCCCTGGACGTCGCCGCGCGCGAACGCGGCTGGAACTTCGTCCGCTACGACCATTTCGCCCATGGCGAGTCTTCCGGCGACTGGAGACAGGCCACCATCGGCCGCTGGCGCGAGGACGCCGTCGCCCTGATCGACAGACTGTCCGGCCCGGTCATTCCGGTGGGTTCCTCGATGGGCGGCTGGGTCTCGCTGCTGGCGACCCTGGCGCGGCCGGACCGGATCAAGGGGCTGGTGCTGGTCAATCCGGCCCAGGACTTCACCGAACGGCTGATGTGGCCCGGCCTGGGGGACCAAGAACGCCAGGCCATCCTGCGCGAGGGCGAAACCCTGATCGTCGAGGAGGGTCTGGGCGAATATGTCCTGACGCGGCGCATGTTCGAAGAGGCGCGCGATTGGCTGCTGCTGGACGGCGCGATCGAAATCGCCGCGCCGGTTCATGTCCTGCAAGGGCGCGCCGACGACGTCGTGCCGTGGCGACATCAGGTCGAACTGGTCGAACGTCTGACGGGCGGCGACGTGCGGCTGGACCTGATCGACGGCGGCGATCACCGGCTTTCGACGCCGGCGGACCTCGACCGACTGGTCGCGGCGGTCGAGGCGATGCGTCTCTGAATTTCCGCTCATCCCCGCGAAAGCGGGGACCCAGCGCTTTGGGCGCTCAGGCGCCGCCAGGGATCCGCGCTCGATGGCCAGCACGGTGATGCAAAAGAACTGGGTCCCCGCTTTCGCGGGGATGAGCGGATTGTTTAACGCGCCCCCGTCAGCGCCCCGTACAGGTCTGTGCGGCGATCGCGGAAGAAGCCCCAGGCCGCGCGGTATTTGTCCAGTTCGTCCAGATCGAAGCGGTGCACCAGCACCCCCTCCTCCTCGGCGCCCAGTTGCTCGACCAGTTCGCCCTGCTGATCGGCGATGAAGGAATGGCCGTAAAAGGTCTGGCCGACCTCGGTCACGCGCTCATGACCGATCCGGTTGGCGCCGACGACCGGCACGGCGTTCGACACCGCATGGCCCTGCATGGCCCGCCGCCACGGCTCGGCCGTATGCAGGGTCGCATCGTGCGGCTCGGTGCCGATGGCGGTCGGATACATCAGCACATCGGCGCCCATCAGCATCATCGCCCGCGCCGCTTCCGGGAACCACTGGTCCCAGCAGATGCCGACCCCGACCCTGCCGAAACGCGTCTTCCAGACCTTGAAGCCGGTGTCGCCCGGCCGGAAATAGTATTTTTCCTGATAGCCGGGGCCGTCGGGGATGTGGCTCTTCCTATAGACGCCCAGCGCCTCGCCGTCGGCGTCCAGCATGACCAGCGAGTTGTAATATTGCGGCCCGTCCTTCTCGAAGATGGAGACCGGAATGGCCACGCCCAGTTCCTTAGCCACCGGCGCCATGGCCACAACACACGGATGGTCGCGCCACTCATAAGCCTGGGTGAACCAGTGCTCTTCCTGCGACACGCAGAAATAGGGCCCCTGGAACAGCTCCGACGGCAGGATCACCTGCGCGCCCCGCCCCGCCGCCTCGCGCACGAAGGCGATGGTCTTCTTGATATTCGCCTGCATGTCCTCGCCATACGAGGTCTGGATACCGGCGACGGTGATGTTGCGGATCATGCGGGCTCCTGCTGTGAGATGCAGTGGAACGAGCCGCCGCCGGTCAGGATGGCGTTGGACGGCAGCGGGATGATCTCGCGATCGGGGAAGGCGTCCTTCAAAGCCTGACAGGCCATGTCGGCGGCGCGCGCATCGCCATAGGTGGGCACGATCACCGCGCCGTTGGCGATCAGGAAGTTCATGTGGCTGGCCGGGATCGGGCGTTCGTCCTCGTCCAGCACCAGGCCTGGCGACGGGATGCGCACGACCTTCAGCCGACGGCCCGCCGCATCGGTCACGGCGGCCAGACCGCGCGCCGTCGCGTCATAGACGTCGGCGTTGACGTCGTTCGTCCCCCAGGCGACCGGGCAGGCGACGACGCCCGGCGCGACGAACCGCGCCAGATTATCCACGTGTCCGTCGGTGTGATCGTTCAGCAGACCGTCGCCCAGCCACACCACCACCTTGGCGCCGACCGCCTTTTCCAGCGCCGCCGCCGCGACAGCCTCATCCTGGTTCCAGGCCGGGTTGCGGTTCCGGTTCAGCAGGCACTGGCGCGTGGTCAGAACGGTCCCCTCCCCGTCGTGATCCAGCGACCCGCCCTCCATGACAAAGTCGTTCCAGGTCAGGTCCACGCCCGCATGTCGGCCAATCTGGCCGGCGACCAGGTCGTCGCCCGGCATGTCGTATTTGCCGCCCCAGCCGTTGAACTTGAACGCCGCCGCCGTTTTGGATCCCGCGCCGAAGATCGGCCCGGTGTCGCGCAGCCAGACGTCGCCGAACTCGCCGGCCACGACCTCGACATTCGCCACACCCGCAAAACGCGCCTGGGCGTCGGCCAGGACCTCGGCCTTGCCGACCATCAGCTTGACCTGCTCGCGGCCCGGTCCGGCCAGAGCTCGCACCAGACCCTCGACCTCGTCCTGCGCCTGCTCCAGCGCCTCGAACCAGTATTCCGCATGGCTGGGCCAACCCACCCACATGGCGCGGTGCGGCGCCCATTCGGCGGGGATGGCGGCAGCAGTCGGATCGGTCATGCGGGCGTCCTCAAGAAGGGCCGAACTCGGAGCCGCGCCATATGGCCCCAAGCGCCCCCGACTTCAACGTCAGCCACGAAAAAGGGCGGCCCGCGAACGGACCGCCCTTCGTCGTTTCAGTCTGGCCGAGCCTTAGAACTTCAAGCCAACCGTCATTTGGACGGTGCGCGGCGCGCCCAGCGAGAAGGTGCGCGGCTGGCCGGCGCGCGTGACACCGCCACCCACCGCCACCGGCAAGGCGTTGTTGCCGGTCGAGATGTTGCCTAGGTAGTCTTCGTCGAACAGGTTCGTCACGTTTAGCTGAACATAGGCGCCGCGGATCGAGATGTTCTGCAGGTCGTAGCGAACGTCCATATCGGCGACGACGTAGGACGGCGAGGTTTCGTCGTTCACGTCCGTCGAGAAACGCTCGCCGACATATTTGGCCTGCAGACCGACGTGGAAGGCGTCGGTCGGATCCCAATCGACGCGCGCCGAATAGGTCCATTCCGGCGTCTCGACCAGCTTCTTGCCCTTGGTCGGCAGGAAGGTGGTCGCCGACAGGGCCAGATCGTCCTGCAGTTCGCTGTCGTTCCACGACGCCGAACCGTTGAACGTCCACTGGTCGTTCAGAACGAAGCCGAGCTGGGCGTCGACGCCTTGCTGCTTCACCTGACCGACGTTGCGGTCGAGGCTGATGCCGAAGGTCGGCGAGTTGATGTCGTTGTCGAACGACGACACGATCCGGTCGTTATATTCGATGTACCAGGCCGCGATCGAACCGATGATGCGTTCGTTACGGAAACGATAGCCCAGGTCATAGGACTTGGTGGTCTCCGGCACGACGGTGGTGAAGTCCAGGGCGTTCGTCGTGGTATTGCGAACCGGCTGATACAGGTTGTCGGTGCGAGGCACCGAGATGCCTTCGGCGTAGCTGGCATAGACGCTGTGGCCTTCGCCGAAACGATAGACGATGCCGGCGTTGGGCAGAACGTCGTCGTACTTGATCGTCTGCGAATACGGCGGGATGTAGGCCTGCGTGCCGGTCGAGGCGAAGTTGACATTGCCGTTGGCCAGGGTCGCCGACGGGGTCTCGGTGGTGCAGCGCACCGTCGACGTGCCGTTCAGCGAATAGCAGTACTGGTTCAGCTGACGCTCGAAGAAGGGCGCGCGAACGCCGATGTTCACAGTCACAGCCTTGTCCAGGAAGTCCCCGACGTATTCCACGGCGATCTGGTTGAGCTGGGCGATCGAGAAACGATCGCGGCCGCGCAGGAAGGAACCGTCGCGACCAACGATCCGCGCGTCCTTGTCACCCCAGCGCTCTTGCCCGCCGAAGACGTTGCCCGGCTCGCTGTCGATACCCGTGCGGGTCCATTCGCCCGTCTGACGGTGGCGGCCGTAGTCCAGCGTGTAGGCGGCGCGCAGGCGCTGCGAGTCCGTAATGTTCCAGATCAGCGAGCTGGTCAGACCGTAGCGGTGAGTATTGGTGTTATTCGGCGTATAGAGGCCAACGTTATCGCAGCTGTCGCCGTCGCCGTTCAGATCGACGCCGGTGCTATTGAAGGCCGCCGTGGCGCACTGGGCGTTGGTGATGGCCGACAGACCGGTCGCGCTGTTGTTGTTGGTGCGGTTCTGATCCAGGCGGTCGTCACGCTCGTTGACCAAGGTGTAACCGCCGCCATTGGCGATGGTGTACTGGAACGAGGGGTCGATGGTCAGGCGGATGCTATCCGTCAGGCCATAGCTGAACTGACCACGGATGTTGCCGGTGTTGGACGGGTTGATCCGGATGCCGTGATAGTTGGAGCAGCTTCCGGTCGCGGTCGTGCCGTCGCTCAGGAAGCGAGTCGAACCTGTGTTTTCATCCTGAACCGTGCCGGCGACCGCCGTCGGGCGAACGCAGGCGATGTCGTTTTCCAGGAAGGAGTTGGCATCGAACTGGGCGCGCGTGATCTGGTTGTTGTACTGGCTGTTGCGGTTGATATTCCAGTGCGCGGCCAGGCTGGCGAAGTTGCCTTCACCCAGATCCTGATAGATTTTGCCGTTGAACTGAGTTTTCTCAAGTTCGCCGGGCCCCTTGAACTTGTCGTACTTCGTGTAGGAAGCAGTCGCGTAAGCGGTGGTGCCCCACGGTCCGAACTCGCCGGAGTCGACGCGGGCGAACATGCGCTTGTAGTTGAACTCGCCGATCGAGGTGTTGATCTGCAGACCGCGCACGTCCAGCGGCGTCGCCGAACGATAAGCGATGGTGCCGCCGGTCGCCGAGGCGGTGGGGCTGTCCACGTCGGTCGCGCCAAGGTTTACAGAAGCGCGCTCGATGATTTCCGGGTCGAGCTGCTGGTTGGTGT
This sequence comes from Brevundimonas sp. UYEF29, assembly GCF_040546195.1. NCBI lineage: Bacteria > Pseudomonadati > Pseudomonadota > Alphaproteobacteria > Caulobacterales > Caulobacteraceae > Brevundimonas > Brevundimonas sp. UYEF29. The sequence continues at coordinate 75,542 of NZ_JBEPNH010000006.1, forward strand.
AGGCAGCGTAGTTGCCGGTGTCGTTCAGCGGCATGCCGTCGAAGGTGATCGAAACGCGGTTGCCGTCGAAGCCGCGCAGACGAATGTTGCCGCCCGAGTTGCCGTAGGGGTCGGAGTTCACGAAGTTCAGGCCGGGAACCAGGTTCAGGCTCTGGAGGATCGTCTGGCCCGACGCCTGGGTGCCGATGAATTCTTGATTGATGCTGGAGCGGCTCTTGGACGAGGTTTCAGCCGTAACGCCAGCAATGGCGCGCGGAGCCCGCGTCCCGGTCACGACCACTTCCTGCACTTCGGTCGCTTCGGTGCCGGTCGATTGGGCGGAGGCGGTTCCGGCGAAGGCTAGCGAGCCGGCAAGGGCGGTGGTCGCCCAGATCAGGCTTTTGCGAGTAATCATTACATCTATCCCCAGATGGACGGCGCGAATGGCTCTGGCGTCAGGCGTCCATCGCCTGTCGCAATCCAGCCCCCCTCTAGGGCGCATGTTGAAACCTTGGGCGACAGTTATGTAACAGCAATATGACAGAGACAGAGGGTGGTCTGGGCGCCACACCTTACGGGGGTCAGCTAGGCTGAGGCCCGCTCAAAAACGTCCGCGATGCCATTGGCCGTCGGCACGATGGCGTGCGGCTCATGATAATTGCCGTTCACCTGGCTTTGGGCGATCACATGCGCACGGAATCGTGTGAACAGGTCGCTATCCGGCGCCTCCGGCGCGCGCCAGAAATCATCCAGCGGCTTCTGATCGGTCAATCCCTCGAAATCGAAGAAGGCGTCGCCCAGCACCTTGACCGGCGTGTGGAAGCCCAGAGCAGAGAGGGCGGCGCTCGAGTTGTTGACCACCATGCCTTGCGAGGCGCGGCACAGGGCGGCGAGGTTGCCGCCATCGATGAAATCCACCTGCCCGGCGACGCCATGCTGCTGTGCAAGACGCAGCGTAATGGCGCGCAGATTGACCAGACCGGGGTCAAGCGGATGGTTCTTCACGACAAGACGCGTCTTGGGCGGCGCCTTGGCGGCGAAACTGGCGATCACCGCTGTCAGGAAAGCGCGGTTGTCGCAATAGCGCGAATAGCGCAGCAGCTGGGCGTCGCCCTCGCGCTGCAGACACGCGATGAAGAAGTCGCCCCTCGCCTTGATGACGTCGGCGTCGCAGTTTTCAGCCCTTCTGAACGCCAGGCTCAAATAGCGCCGGATGTGACCGAGGCACTGGTCCAGCGGCGAGAACACGTAAGGCGCCGTGTAATTTGGGAAGAGGGCTTTTCCCGCCACCTGCACCGTGTGGTAGGCGCTGATATTGGCGACGTGATGCGGCAGGATTTTTCCGACCGTAAAGGGTTCAGGCAGCAGTGGCGCAGGCTCGGGATAGCCGCCCTTGAACCGCGGCAAGGCGCTCGAGCCATTGACGCCGTTTCGCTCGACCGTGATCCAGTCGGGACGGAAATAGCCGTTTTCCAAAACCCAGACGCGCGCTTGCAAACGGTCAGACGCCGCCAGGACCGCTCGGTTGTACTCTCCAGCCTCGCCAAACAGGATTATGTCGGTGAACGCCGAGGCGAAATCGATCAACCCTTCGGTCCATGCCTTCGCCGTGTCCTTGAACACAATGCCCCCGGACCGACGCCAGTTCATCGCGTCGCCGGCATTAAAGATCATGCGGTTCACATTGGCGCCCCGCGCCTCAAGAACCGAGGCCATCACCGGACCGAATCGCCCAAACGGCGCCGAAACGATCAGGAAGCGACGACCCGCCAAGGCGGTCGGACCGAACTTTCTTATGGCCGGGAAGGCGGAAATGGTCGCCGAGTGCGAAGGCCGCGACGCCTGCAATCTCGGGCGGACCTCGGGACGCACCGCATCGCCGCGAAGACGGTATCTGCGCCGACGTCTTGCCGACAGAAGTCTGGAGGATGATCGCAAATCCACCATCACGCCCACGCTCTATTCGCCACCGAGGCGTGCAGTGCTGCGCGCCGGCTGCGACCGAGATGTCTGTGATTACGGATCATCGCCATGCTTGTGTCCCGCAGTTTGGACGCGATCAATCGAAATCGCTTTAGTCCCGGGGATTTTGAAACACAGGACGGAAGGCGTTGCTTTATGGCACCAAAACCGCCGCCGCCCAAAGGACGACGGCGGCATGATGTTGTCAAATCGACAATCTTCATGACCTGTAGAGCGCCGGGTCGGACGAACCGCACCGGCGCCCCGCGAGTCTTAGAAGTTGATGTCGATGGTCGCGCGGCGGTTGAGCGGTTCGCGCACACCGTCGGCGGTCGGCTTGGCCAGGTTGGTTTCACCCTTGCCGTCCAGGGCGATGACGCCGCCGTTGACGCCTTGAGCAACCAGGGCGTCCGCGACGGTGCGCGAACGACGGTTGGACAGACCCAGGTTATAGGCGGCCGAACCCGAGGTGTCGGTGTAGCCGACGATCAGTACGCGCGTCGGACGACCCGACTTGGCGTAGTTGGCGGCCTGCGTCACCACCGAACGGGCTTCGGCGGTCAGGTCCGAACGATCCCAGTCGAAGTAGACCACGAACTGGCGAGCGACCGGGGTCTGAGCGACCGGCGGCGGGGGCGGCGGGGGCGGAGGAGGCGGCGGCGGCGGGGGCGGCGGGGGAGGCGGCGGCGGCGGCGCGTCTTCCGCACCGAAGCTGTAGCGCAGACCCAGGGTCACGGTGTGCGACTGGTCGTAGTCGCCGTCCCATTCGCCGAACTGCGTGGCGCCCACGCCCGTACCGGCCGTCGTCGAGGCGAAGTTGGCGTCGCCCGTCAGGTAGCGGTAGGTCAGATCGATGTTGGCGCGGTCGCCGACGGCCCAGGCCAGACCGGCGATCGCCTGAGCGGCGAACTTGGTCGAGGTGTCGTCAGCCGTAAAGGTGGCGCCGCGGTTGGCGCGCAGGGCGCCGATTGTATCGGTCTTCACCTGGTTCACACCGGCGCCGAGGCCGACGAACGGACGAACGCCCCAGTATTCGAAGCCGAAGTCATAGATGACGTTAGCCATCAGGGTCATCGATTCGATGTCACCTTCGGGCGAGAAGCAGCCGCCCGTCGCCGGGGTCAGGTTACAAAGGCCTTGGGTGCCGGTGACGGCGCGAACGCGACCGATGTCGCCCGAGCGATAGCCGCCTTCCAGTTCAACGCGCCAGTTCGGGTTGAAGCGGTAGCCGAGGCGAGCGAACGCCGCCCAGCCGTCGTTCACTTCCCAGTTCCAGTTGGCGCCGGTCGTGGACGATTCAGCGTTGATATCGTCGATCATGTGGTAGCCGGCGTCGATGGCGCCGTACCAACCATTGGGTTCTGCCGATGCGGCGCCAGCTGCGAACAGCCCGGCTGCGGCGACAGAGGCGAGAAGTTTAATCTTCATAGCTTCCTCACTGTGTGAATGCGCGAAGCTGCACAATAGCACAGCATTCACCCGACCGAACGGCGTGGCTGGCGCACGGTTCCGCGCTTGAGTTACGATTGTGTCGACTGTGGCGCCGTTTCAACACATTGGGCGCCTGCGAAAGGAAACGAATATGGCGATGCGGTTTGACGGACAGGTGGCGATCGTGACGGGCGCCGGAGGCGGCCTGGGGCGAGAACACGCGCTCGCTCTGGCGGCGCGCGGAGCCAAGGTGGTGGTCAACGACCTGGGCGGGGCGCGCGACGGCTCGGGCGGGTCGGCGACGGCGACGGAATCAGTCGTGGCGGAAATCAAGGCGGCCGGCGGCGAGGCAATCGCCAATGCGGCCTCGGTGACGGACTATGCGGCGGTCCAGGCCATGGTCGATCAAGCTATGGCGAAATGGGGCCGGATCGACATTCTGGTGAACAACGCCGGCGTGCTACGCGACAAGACCTTCGCCAAGATGGAGATCGAGGACTTCCGCTTCGTCGTCGACGTCCACCTGATGGGGGCGGTCAACTGCACGAAGGCGGTGTGGGAGATCATGCGCGGGCAGAACTACGGCCGGATCGTGATGACGACTTCGTCCTCGGGTCTGTACGGCAACTTCGGCCAGTCGAACTATGGCGCGGCCAAGATGGCGCTGGTCGGTCTGATGCAGACCTTGTCGATCGAGGGGGCCAAGAACGACATCCGCGTCAACTGCCTGGCGCCCACCGCCCACACCCGCATGACCGAGGATCTGGGCGCCGCCCTGCCGCTGGAGGCGCTGGCCCCGGCCCTGGTCACGCCGGGCCTGCTTTACCTGGTCAGCCAGGATGCGCCGAGCCGAGCCATCCTGGCCGCCGGCGCCGGCGGGTTCGAACGCGCCTATGTCACCCTGACGCAAGGCGACTTCGTCACCGGGGACAACGCCCCCGAACAGGTCGCCGCCCGCTTCGACGCCATTTCGGACCGCGCCGGCGAGATCGTCCCAGAGATGGGCGCCGCCCAAGGCATGATCGAACTGACCAAGGCCCAGAAGGCCCACGGCGGTTGAACAACAAGGCGCCTTGCGTTGACGCGACGTGAGGCGGCTAACTTCGCTTCAGAGGAAACCGGCCCCAAGCAGCGCGAAGCGCGGTAGGCCAAACAAGAATGGGCTCAAGTAGCCCAAAGGGCGATAGCCCAGGAGGAAAGCCCATGCGCGAAGCCGTCATCGTCTCCACCGCCCGCACCCCGATCGGGCGCGCCTATCGCGGCGCCTTCAACGACACCCAGGCGCAGCAGCTCGGCGCCCATGCGGTGAAACATGCGGTCCAACGCGCCGGCGTCGATCCTGCCGAGATCGAGGACGTGATCATGGGCGCGGCCCTGCAGCAGGGTTCGACCGGAACCAATGTCGCGCGCCAGATCGCGCTCGCCGCCGGCCTGCCCTCCTCCGTTCCCGGCATGAGCCTGGACCGCCAGTGCGCCTCGGGCCTGATGGGCATCGCCACGGCGGCGAAACAGGTCGTCTTCGATCAGCAGAAGATGGCGGTCGGCGGCGGGCTGGAAAGCATCTCCCTGGTCCAGAACCAGAATATGAACCTGTACCGGATGAAGGACGAGGCGCTGCTGAAGCTGTCGCCCCACATCTATATGTCGATGCTGGAGACGGCCGAGGTGGTGTCGCGCCGCTACGGCGTCAGCCGCGACCGCCAAGACGAATATGCGCTGAAATCCCAGCAGCGCACCGCCGCCGCGCAGGACGCCGGTCGCTTCGACGCCGAGATCGTGCCCATGACCACCACGATGCTGGTCATGGACAAGGCCACCGGCCAGACCTCATCGAAAGAGATCACCCTGTCCAAGGACGAGGGCAACCGTCCCGACACGACGCTGGAAGGGCTGAAGGCGCTGAAGCCGGTCTTCGGCGGCGGCGAGGAAATCCAGACGGGCGAGTTCATCACCGCCGGCAACGCCTCGCAACTGTCGGACGGCGCCTCGGCCTGCGTCGTCATGGAGGCCGGCGAGGCGGTGAAGCGTAATCTGCAGCCGCTCGGCGCCTATCGCGGCATGGCCGTCGCCGGCTGCGAACCGGACGAGATGGGCATCGGCCCGGTCTATGCCGTGCCCAAACTGCTGAAGCGCCACGGCCTGACGATGGACGACATCGGCATCTGGGAACTGAACGAGGCCTTCGCGGCTCAGGTTCTGTATTGCCAGGACACGCTGGGCATTTCCGACGACCGCCTGAACGTCTCGGGCGGCGCCATCTCCATCGGCCACCCCTACGGCATGTCCGGCGCCCGCATGACCGGCCACGTCCTGATCGAGGGCAAGCGTCGCGGCGCCAAATACGGCGTCGTCACCATGTGCATCGGCGGCGGCATGGGGGCTGCGGGATTGTTCGAGATCTTCTGATTTCGTCATCCTCCGGGCCGCGAAGCGGAACCGGGGGACCCAGCGGCGCCGAAGGCGATCAGTCCATCGCACCAGGCTGAAAACCGCGCCTTTACAGGTTCGCGCTCACGCGCGCCGCTGGGTCCCCCGGTCTGCGCCGCTGCGCGGCTTGCCGGAGGATGACGAAAGAAGGCTAAACCCGTTCGCTGATCTTGATCGCCGCCTTGCAGCCGACCTTGATCACGCCGGACAGCAGCCGATACGCCGGCGCTTCGCGGCTGCCGTGTTCGATGGCGTGGTCATGGTGGGCCAGTTCCTCGTCGCGGAACTGCTTCAACTCAGCGGCCAGAGCCGGGTCGCGGTCGCCGATCTCGGCGATCTGGTCGGCATAGTGTTGCTCGATCACGCTCTCGACCGCCTCGGTGCAGGCGTGGGCCGCCTTTTCACCCATCAGGGCCGTGCCTGCGCCAAGGGCCGAGGCGGCGATGCGCCACAGGGGCGTCATGACCGTGGGCCGCACCCGCCGCTCGTTCAGCAGCCGTTCGAAGCGCGCCAGATGCACCGCCTCCTGGTCCTGCATCTCCGACAGGTCGTGGGCGATGCCGTCACGCCCCTTGCGCCCTTCGAACACCGCCTTCTGGGCGCGATAGATCAGGACGGCCGCATATTCCCCGGCGTGGTCGACACGCAGGATTTCGTCCATCCGCGCCTTGTCGGCGCCTTGGCCAGGACGAGGGAGGGGAATGGAATGACTCATCGCATCAGGCCTTTTCGATCCGGGGCGCGCGAGCGTCCTTGGGACGTTTCGCCGCCAACAGGCTGAACACCGCAAGCGCCGAGGCGATGATCGCGTTCCATCCTGCCATCGACAGACCCAGCCAGCTCCAGGCCACATCGCCGCAGCCGATCACCTTGGTCACCGGCCCCGTGCCCATGGCCAAGGCCGTCAGGCTGTCCATATCGACCGAGCCGCCGACGGATGAACAGGTCGCAGGCAGGGCCCACCATTTATATTCGCCGCCCATGTGGAAGATGGCCGTGATGGCGCCTGTGGCGAAGACGGCCGCCAGCAGGAAGGCGGCGATGCGCGGCGTGCCCCGGCGTCCGCCGCTGAACAGGGTCCAGCCGGTGGCCAGCACCGCGACGACCACCGCCCCCCAATAGACCTCGCGCTGCTTCAGACACAGGTTGCAGGGAGCAAGGCCGCCGAACCGTTCGAACGCATGGGCCGCGCCGAGCATGGCCAGCGACGCGGCCAGGGCGAAGGCGGTCCACCAACGGGTCAGAAGGCGATAGACATCGATCATCTTGAAACGGTCTTACCCCGCCCCTGCGGCCGCGTCGACTTGGAGCTTGCGCCTGATTCACGGCAGCGCCGAAATCGCGAAGCGATTCCGTCTCAACCGATCAGGCTCTACAGAACCTTCAAGACGACAATCAGCCCGACCAGCGCGACCAGGCCGATCACGCTCCACATCGCCAGCCGCTTTTCGACCTGCGCCAGCATGGCCGGCCCCCAACGTTTCAGGATCCACGCCTCCAGGAAGAACCGTCCGCCCCGCGTCACGACCGACGCCGCGATGAAGACCGGAAAGCTGAACGCCGCCAGGCCCGAGGCGATGGTCACCAGCTTGTAGGGGATGGGCGTCAGCCCCTTGATCAGGATGACCCACAGACCCCACTGATCGAACCAGGCGCGGAACTGCTCCAGCCCGTCCGAGTGTCCCAGCACCCGCATGATCGCCAGGCCCAGGTCGGTCAGGAAATAGCCGATCGCATAGCCGAGAATCCCGCCCAGCACCGACGCTGCGGTGCAGACCGCAGCGTAGAAATACGCCTTCTGCGGCCGCGCCAGGATCATGGGCGCCAGCATCACGTCGGGCGGGATCGGAAAGAACGAACTCTCGGCGAAGGAGACGACCGCCAGGGCCTTGGTCGCATGGCGACTGCGCGCCAGGTCGAAGACGCGGTCATAGAGTTTGCGCAGCATGGCGATCCTTAAGGCGGCACGGCGCGTTAGCACCCCTGCGGCGTTGCGTCATCCTCGGCCGTCACGTCCACCTGCTAGAGCGCCTGAATGACGACCCCCGCCTCTTCCCCGTCCACGGTCCAGCAGGACGACGTCAGCCATAATGTCACCCGCCTGCTGCGGCGGCTGGCCGACGACGGCAGCGACGCGGGCCTGACCCTGCACGAGATCCGCGACCGGCTGGACGAGCGCGCCTACGGCCTGTTGATCCTGCTGCTCTCAATCCCCTGCCTCGTGCCGGGCCTCTACGGCGTGCCGCAGGTGGTCGGGCTGATCGTCATTCTGCTGGCTGGCCAGATGCTGGTCGGGCGCGAGGAGCCTTGGCTGCCGCGCTGGTTCCTGAACCTGCGGTGCAAGGGATCGTGGCTGAAGGCCATGGCCGATTTCGCCGAAACCAAACTGGGCTGGATCGACCGGCTGTCGCGCCCCCGCCTGCGTCGCTTTGCCGATGGCCCGGGCGAGAAACTGGCCGCCGTCTTCATGATCCTGGCGACCGTGACCATCGTCATGCCTCTGACCAACACCATCCCGTCGATCGCCCTGGCCCTGTTGTCGGTCGGCCTGATCCAGCGCGACGGCCTGTTCGTCCTCGCCGGCTGCGCCGTCGCCACCGTCTGGCTGACCCTCCTGGGCGCGCTTGGGACCGGCCTTCTGATGGGCGCCGAATGGGCGACGCGCTGGCTGCCGGGCTGACGCAACCGAAAGGTACCGGCCGTCAAATCGCCTCAGTTGTTTTAGTCAGTATGCTCACGCTTGGTGGTGGGAGCCCGAAGACTTGACCTCGAATCTGATCGGCCTCGTCACCGCAATCGGCCTCGTTTTCGCAGCCGCCGCCCCCGCCTCGGCTCAACAGGCCGCGACGATCGAGGCGCGCACCGCGCCGGGCGGCGTTCTGGTGACCTGGAAGCTGGCCCAGCCGACCACCGAGGTGGCCTTTGTGGACCAGGACATTATCCGCACCCTCTGGACGGTGAAGACCCCCGGCGTGTCCCTTTCGGACGGCGTCGTGAAGTCCGACCAGCCGTTCGACGCCTTCGAAATTCTGATCGTGCCTGACGCGGCCGAGGTGGACCGCGTCTATATCGGCCTGGTGCGGGTGGGGTCGGGCCAGAGCCTTTATGGGCCCGCGCTGGCGCTGAAGGACATGGACGCCGAACTGACCGTCAGGGCGGCCGCAGGTGAAACCGTCACGCCGCAATCCGACGCGATCCAAAGCTACGTCTATGTCGGACCGACCTCGGCCGTGACGCAGGATGACTGCGGCGTGGTCGTCGTCGGGGACACCGTTCCCGCGTCCCTGCACACCGCGATGAGCGAAGGTTTTCTGGCGGCCCAGGGATTCTATGGCGCTCGCCTCGGCCGCGACCTGCCCTATACGCCGACCCTGATCGTCACCACCGACAGCCCCGGTCCGACGACATATCGGGGCGATGTGACCGACAATGGCGTCATCTCCCTGCGCTTTCATGGCTCGGACTGGTCCGCGCCACCGCCCGATGTGATCGAACAGCTGTCCACCTTCGTCTGGCACGAGACGCTGCACCTGTGGAACAGCCATGCGGTGACGACCAAGGACGGCGTCAGCGCGCCTTGGCTGCATGAGGGCGGGGCCGAATACGGCGCATTGATCGCCGCCCTGTCCACGGGAACGATCGACGAGGCTCAGTTGAAAACCTCGCTGGCGCGACGGTTGAACGGTTGTCGCGCCGCCTTAGGCGAGCGCCCTGACACGGAACAGCGCCTGCGCACCGGAAACGCCATCTACCACTGCGGGGTCGTCGTGCAGTGGATCGCGGACCTGGAGAGCCGCCGCGCCTCCAACGGCCGCACGGACATCTTCGACATCTGGAAGGCCATGCTTCAGTCCGGTCGCGCGGGAGACGGCTATGGCGTGGCGGACTTCCGCAGCCGCCTGACGCCAGACACGGCTGTCGCCGTCCTGCTGGACGGTCCGGGTCCGGAACGTTGGGCCGGCATACAGACCCGCCTCTCCGCGCTGGGCGTCACCCTGGTCAATCGACCCACCCCGCGTGACCTCCGTCAGGCCGCTCTGTTCCACATGGTCGATCAGAACTGCGGCGGCGAGGGCGGCTTCTCTACAGACAACGGCCGGATCAAGCTGGACTCCGGCGACCGATGCGGCGCCCTGTCCGGCGATCCCGTCGTCGTCGCGATCGAAGATCTGGACCCGATGTTGAACGGTCAGGGCGTCTTCCAGGCCGTCCAGGCCCGTTGCGCCGAAAACCTGCCCATCCGTTACACACTGGCGGACGGCAAGACGGTCGAGGCTGTCTGCAAGGCCCCGCTTAAAGCCCCCGATCTCTGGGCCGTGGATGCGATGCCGGACCTCAGGGCGCGACGCACCTGAGTTCTTGATAATTTGGCTTTAACGTTACTCGCACGCTCGTCCGTCATCACGACCCCGTGGCTTCGTCTTGGCTCCGTCGTCTTCTGTGACTAGGTTCCGCGCCAATCGGCGGCCCCTTTCGGTTAAGCCCGCCTCAAAAGCTACGCGGGAGACGCGCCATGAACGACATGACCCAGGCCCAAGATCTGGCCACGGCGGAACAGATCGACCAGGAAAACCCCCTCGGCGTCGACGGTTTCGAGTTCGTCGAATTCACCGGCCCCGAGCCCGAGGCGATGATTTCGCGCCTGGAGCTGATGGGCTTCACCCAGACGCACGTGAACCCCAAGACCGACGTGGTGCGCCTGAAACAGGGCGACATCAGCTTCCTGGTGCAACGTTCGCCCAAGGGTCAGGCCGCCGACTTCGCCAGGGATCACGGCCCGTCCGCCAACGGCATGGCCTTCCGCACCACCGACGCCAAGGCCGCCTACGAGGGCGCGCTGGCCCGCGGCGCCGTCGCCGCGACGGACGCCGCCGGCGGCGCGCTGGGCGACGACTACCCCTACATCCTGCAAGGCATCGGCGGCTCGCTGCTCTATGTCATCGACCAGTATGGCGACGCCGGCTCGCTCTATGACGCCTGGGACGAGATCGAGGGCTGGGAAGAGGCCGAGCGCAAGAACTCGATGGGCCTGGAGGTCCTGGACCACCTGACCCACAACGTCCGTCGCGGCCAGATGCGCACCTGGTCGGGCTTCTACAACTCGATCTTCAACTTCGAAGAGCAGAAGTATTTCGACATCAAGGGCAAGGCGACGGGCCTGTTCTCCCAGGCCATGATCGCGCCCGACCGCGCCATCCGCATCCCGCTGAACGAAAGCCAGGACGAGAACTCCCAGATCGAGGAGTTCATTCGTCGCTACAACGGCGAAGGCATCCAGCACATCGCCCTGACGACCGAAAACATCTTCGAGACGGTCGAGGCGATGAAGGAACGCGGCGTCGCCTTCCAGGACACGATCGAGACCTATTTCGAACTGATCGACAAACGCCTGCCCAACCATGGCGAGGACGTGGAGCGGATGCGCAAGAACCGCATCCTGATCGACGGTTCGGACGAGGAAGGCCTGCTGCTGCAGATCTTCACCCAGGACACCTTCGGCCCGATCTTCTTCGAGATCATCCAGCGCAAGGGCAACGAAGGCTTCGGCAACGGCAACTTCCAAGCCCTGTTCGATTCTATCGAGCTGGACCAGATTCGTCGCGGCGTCATCAAGGTCGACGCCTGAATGAAAATGCGGCCGCCGACCTGGCTGCCCTGGCTCGGCCCGGTCCTGGCGGCCGGCGCCGGGGCCCTGGCCGGCGAAGTCTGGCTGGGCGGCGGCTTCTGGATGGTCCTGATCGCCGCCCTCCTCTGCGGTTTCGCCCCTATCGTCGGCTATCAGGTGTGGAAAAGGCTGCACCACCGAGGGTGAGGCGGGCCAGACATCGGCCCTCTACGGGGAGGGAGTTTTACTCCGAGTGGACAGGCCTTTGGGTGGACAACTGCAAGAAAGTTTGGTCAGACTTCAGGCGCAACCTTGGATAGCCTCAGATGACCCGCGATCCAGTCTTACTTGTCGCCTACGCCACTCTTTCGCTCTGGACGCTGGCGACAATCATCGTCGCCTTGCTTGTGCATTATGGGAGCAGCGGCGAACAGTATCAGCCGTGGATTGTGCCAATGTGCTTGCTGACGTCTAGCGGAGCGATGCTCGTGGACCGCTTGAAAAAGACGCGCAGCCGCCACTGAGTCCCTCGGCCGATGAGGCCCGAGCTTGGCTGATTACCGCCCCATCCGTTTGTCTGAAAGCGGCCCTGCGGCACAGCAAGGCTGCGTCCCTCATCTGCAAATATCCTATCGCCGTGATCCAACCCTCTGATCTTTCGGCGTTTCCAGTTTTCTTTGGCCAATCGACCTGACACGCCCGAACGCGGCGTTACACTGCGATCGACCGGCGTCCTTGGGGTAAAGTGCACCGATTGCACTGTATTTTCGGCGCGGAGGAGGTTCACGATGCGCATCGCCTGTTCGGCACTGATTGCACTCTTTGCACTGTGTTTTTCCTCGGCCCACGCCCAGACCAATGCCCAGGACGCCGCGCCGCAGTGGTCGCTGGCGATCCACGGCGGGGCGGGCGTGATCGAGCGGTCCAGCCTGACGCCCGAGCAGGACGCGGCCTATCGCGCGGCGCTGCAAGGCGCGCTGGACGCGGGGTCGGCCGTGCTGAAAAGCGGCGGCTCGGCGCTGGATGCGGTCCAGGCCGCCGTTCAGGTCATGGAGGACGATCCCCTGTTCAACGCCGGGCGCGGGGCGGTCTTCACCGCCGCCGGCCGTAACGAGCTGGACGCCGCCGTCATGAACGGCTCGGACCTGACCGCCGGGTCGGTCGCCGGCCTGACCACCACGCGTCACCCCATCGCCGCCGCCCGCGCAGTGATGGAGCGGTCGCCCCACGTCATGCTGATCGGCCCTGGCGCCGACGCCTTCGCCGCCTCGGTCGGGCTGGAGCAGGTCGATCCGTCCTTCTTCTTCACCGAGCGGCGCTGGCAGGGGCTGGTCAAGGCCCTGACCGAGGCCGGCCAGCCGATCCCCGAGCGCCCCGCCGGCGCGCCTCTACCGGGCGCCCAAGCCGAGATCGCCCCGCCCCTGAACGAGAAGAAGTTCGGCACGGTCGGCGCCGTGGCGCTGGACAGCCAGGGCCGCCTCGCCGCTGCCACCTCGACCGGGGGCATGACCGCCAAACGCTGGGGCCGGGTCGGGGACGTGCCGATCATCGGCGCCGGCACCTACGCCTCCAACGCCGACGGCTGCGCGGTGTCCGCCACCGGCGACGGCGAATATTTCATCCGCGCCACCGTCGCTCGCGACATCTGCGCCCGGATTGCGGCAGGCGCGGCGACGCAGGCCGCCGGTCAGGCGGAGATCGCCGACGCCGATCGTCTGGGCGGCAAGGGCGGCGTCATCGTCATGGGCCTCGATGGCCGCCCGGCCTTCGCCATGTCCACATCGGGCATGTATCGCGGCGCGGTCTCCTCGACCGACCCCGCCCGCGTCGCCATCTACGCCGACGAACCCTGAGCGCCCGTTCAGACTAATTAGACTAATTAGACGAATTAGACTCTCTTTTTTCCCAGACCGAGCCCCATGCCTGCATCCGATGACGAACTGACCGTGATGGCCAACGAGGAGTTGGACGCCGCCTGCGCCATGCCCTTCGTCGAGGTCAGGAAGATCACCCCCTGGGGCGACAGCTATGAGGGGTTCGCCCCATCCGGCCGCACGGTCGAGGTCGAGCGTCGCTACCTGTGGGCCGTCGAGCCCGAGGGCGGCGTCATCGTCGAGGTCGAGGTCCGCGACCGCGCCGCCCGCACCGGCGCCGAGGCCCGCGCCTTGCTGACGGCCGCCGACTGATTCCGCCGTTCCCAACATCGCAAATCCGGTCTAGGCCTTGGTCATGAAACTCGCCTCGCTCAAGCACGGCCGCGACGGCCGCCTCGTTGTCGTCTCGCAAGACCTGAACTGGTTCACCGACGCCTTCCTGATCGCCCCGACGCTGCAGGCGGCGCTGGATGACTGGGACCGCTGCGGCCCTCGCCTCGAGGCCTTGGCCGAAAGCCTGGAGCATGAGGCCGTGCCGCGCGGCCGCTTCCACGAACGCGACGCCGCGTCGCCGCTGCCCCGCGCCTATCAGTGGGCGGACGGCTCGGCCTATGTGAACCACGTCGAGCTTGTGCGACGCGCGCGCGGCGCCGAAATGCCCGAGAGCTTCTGGACCGACCCGCTGATGTATCAGGGCGGCTCCGACAGCTTCCTGTCGCCGCGCGATCCGATCCCGCTGGCCGACGAGGCTTGGGGCTGCGACCTGGAGGCCGAGATCGTGGTGGTCGTCGGCGACGTGCCGCAGGGCGCGACGCGCGAACAGGCGCTCGACGCCATTCGCCTGATCGGCCTGGTCAATGACGTAAGCCTGCGCAACCTGATCCCGGCCGAACTGGCAAAGGGGTTCGGCTTCGTCCAGTCCAAGCCCGCCAGCGCCCTGTCGCCGGTTGTGGTCACGCCCGCCGCGCTGGGCGACCGATGGAAGGACGGCAAGCTGCACGGCGCCCTTTCGGTGCAACTGAATGGCCAGGATTTCGGCAAGGCCGACGCCGGCGTCGACATGACCTTCGACTTCGGAACCCTGATCGCCCACCTGGCCAAGACCCGGTCGCTGGGCGCCGGGACCATCATCGGCTCGGGCACGGTGTCGAACAAGGACGCCGACGGCGGCCCCGGCAAGCCGGTCTCGGAAGGCGGCCTGGGCTATTCCTGCATCGCCGAGGTCCGCACCGTCGAGACGATCCTGCGCGGCGCCGCCGAGACGCCCTTCCTGAAACACGGCGACACGGTGCGGATCGAAATGCTGGACGACCGTCATCATTCGATCTTCGGCGCCATCGAACAGACAGTCGCGCCGCTATCCAGCGCGGACTGACGCCGCTAGGGTGCCGACAGCGGCCTCGGGGGAGGCCGCATCCTGTCTTTGGGGAGAGACGACGTGCCGCCTGAAAAACTGATTCCGCTGCTCATGATCCCGATCATGCTGGTGGTCGTGCTGCTAAAGAATCGTCGGAAGCGCGTGCTGAAGCCGCAGCTGCTATGGGTCATGCCGGCCATCGTCCTGCCGTTGATCGGCCTGGGCATCTGGGGGTCGGCGCAGAACCCGAACATGGCCCATGCGCCGTTCGGCCCCGGCGCCTGGGCGGTTCTGGCCATCGGCGGCCTCCTAGGCGGCGTCGCCGGCTGGTATCGCGGCAAGACCGTCACCATCGAAAAGGAGCCGGACGGCTCCCTGATGGCCCAGGCCTCGCCGCTGGGGCTTATCCTGCTGGTCGTGCTGTTCGCCGGTCGGTCGCTGCTGCGCGACCTGATCGAAAGCCACGCCGCCGCTTGGCACCTGAACGCCCTGGCCGTCACCGACGCCTTCCTGGTCTTCGCCATGGGCCTGATCGTCATGCAGCGCGTCGAAATGTACATCCGCGCTCGCCGCATCCAGTCCGGCGGCACGGACAGCCATATGGAAGTCGCGGCCTAACGCTTCGGGCTGGACGCGGCCTTCGCCTCTGTGGCATGAGGCGGTCCTTCCGCTGCGGGCGTGGTGGAATTGGTAGACGCGCTGGACTCAAAATCCAGTTCCGAAAGGAGTGCCGGTTCGACCCCGGCCGCCCGCACCATTCTTCTTCGGTTCAGCCCAGCTGCCGGTGGAAGAAGTCCGTCACATCGGCCAGCACCGTCGCCTTCTTGCGGAACAGGGGCGAGAAGGTCGCGATCAGGTCGGCGTGGTCCAGACCTGGATAAAGCTTGGCCTCCGAGCGCCCGCCAACCGCGCGCATCCGCTCGTCCAGAATGACCGTGTCCTCGTCGTGGACCACCGTGTCGGCCGTGCCGTGGCCCAGCCAGATCGGCGGGGCGTCACGGCGCACGAAGGTCACGGGCTGGGTCAGGGTCGGATCGGGCGCACGGCCGAAGGCGTTCTGCGACGCCGCCACGTCGAACGGCAGGAAGTCGTAGGGGCCCGCGAGACCCGCGGCCGCCTTGATTAGATCGGGCCGGCCGACGGCGGCCATATAGCGTCGGTCCAGAGCGATCATCATCGCCAGATGCGCGCCCGCCGAATGGCCCAGCACGCCAAGCCGCGCCGGATCGCCGCCATATTGACCGACCACCTCGGCCGCCTTGGCCGTGGCGGCGGCGGCGTCCTCGATGAAGGCCGGGAAGACGACCTGGGGAACGATGCGGTAGTCCGGCAGGGCGACCACGAACCCGCGCGCCGCCAAAGCTTGCGCCGCCCAGCCATACTGGCTGCGCGAGCCCGAATCCCAGCCGCCGCCATAGAAGAAGACCAGGGTCGGATAGGGGCCGGGCGCCGTCGGCGCATAGAGATCCATCTGCTGGCGCGGATCGTCGCCATAGGGGATGTCGCGCGCGACGCGGCGCACCCCGCCATCCCTCGGTCCCAGGGTGTTCAGCAGGCTCAGCGGCGAGCAAGCGGCGGCGAGAAGCCCAAGGGCAGGCGCGAACAGTCCACGGCGTGTCATGCGAAAGGCTCCATCACCCACAATACGCTCGGATCGCCGGATCGGTCGTCGTCATCAACGATCAGCGGGCGTTGGCGATCAGCCGGCCGCAGTCGGCGTCCTCGGCCAGCCCCGGATCGACGAAGGCGAACAGGGCCGTCACCGGCGCCACCACCGCGCCCAGCAGGCCCGCCAGACCGCCCTGCGACACGACCGAACCGACATCGACCCCAACCTTGGGTGCGGTCAGCGGGCCGGACACGGTGATCGGCGCCCACAGGCGCAACAGTCGCGGCTTCTTGGATTCCCCCTCGATCCGCAGGTTCATCGTTTCGGCGCCCAGGTTGATGCTGCCCTTGCCCTGGGCCAGCACCACATCGGTGTCGATGACGAAGGTGCGGGCGGTCGCCGTGCCGCCGCTGACGTTGAAATCGGCGACGGCGCAGCGGATCTGGCTTTCGGACTGGTCGCCGCTCAACAGCTTCAGCAGGCCCGCGCTGGCGTTGATGCCCAGCAGTTCGGCGAAGGCCGCCCGCATCTTGCCGTTCGGCACCACCAGGCTGAGCGAGCCTTTCGACGCGGCGGCGAAATCATGAATCGAGGCGCCCGGTCCCTCCAGCTTGGCCCGGCCCAGCGCCCTTCCCGTGACGGGCGCCGAGCCGTTGCGGGCCGGGATGATGGACTCCAGCGGATAGCCCGCCAGACGCAGATCGACGGTGCTGTAGGGGGTGTCCTTGGTCGCATCGATCCGCGCCGTGCCGTTCAGCGCGCCGCGATTGAAGTCAAAGCTGATCGGGTCCAGCTTCAGGATGCCGTCCTTCAGGTCGGCGCCCAGGTTCACCTGACGCACGTCGAAGGCGTTCGCCTTCACCGATCCGGCCCGATAGGACAGGGTGCCGTCCATGGTCTGCAGCCGTTCGGTCTGCAGCTTGGCGTCCGGCAGCAGCTTGCCGCCGACCACGACCGGCGCCTCGGTGTCGGTGCCCGCCGCATTGGTCCGGGTCCGCGCGCCCAGGACAGCGGCCAGATCGTCGATGTCCAGGCGACGCGAGGTCAGGTCGGCGTCGACGCGCAGCCGCTGGCCCGACTGAACCTTTACCTCGCCCGACAGATCGGACGCGCCGACGCGTCCGTCGAAATCCTTGAAGGTCCAGACCCGCCGATCGCGGTTCAGCGCGCCCGACAGCCGGTACGGCGGCGTATTGGGCAGGGCGACGCCGGTCAGCAGATAGAGGTCCGACATATTGCGGCCCTGGATCGTCATGGTCGCATCAAACCGCCCCAGATCGAAGGGCCGGGTGATCGCCCCCTTGGCGACCAGGGACGAGTCCGCGCCGGTCACATCCGCCTCGAACCGATAGGGACGGTCGCGCCGGATGTTGATGAAGGGGCCGCCCTCGATCCTGACGGTCATGGGCGCGCCGCGCACGTCGCCCCGCCCGTCCAGCGCGAAACCGGCCTGGCCGCTGGACGCCTCGCGCGCATTGACCGCCGCCTCCAGCGTCAGTCCGCGCCGCTGTTCCTCAAAGGTCAGTTGGCCGTCCCTGATCACCAGTTGTTGGATGACCGGCAGGTTCAGCCCTTCGCCGTCATCGGGCTTGTTGGGATTCAGCTGCCAGCTCTTGCGGCCGTCCTTGGTGGAAATCAGCACGACCCTGGGCCGGGTGAAGCTCAGCAGGGGCATCTCCACCTGACCGGCCAGCAGCTTTCTCAGCCGAACCGAGGCCTGGACCTCATCGACGTCGGCCGTGTCGCGATCGCGCGCCCAGTCGGGGCCACCGATTTTCAGCCCCCGCACCACGGCGGACGGCGTCCAACTGAACAGATTGACGTCCAGATCGCCGGTCAGGGCGATTTCGCGATCGTATTTGACGGAGGCCCAGCGGCCGATGGGCCCGCGCAGCATGTTCCAGTCGAACAGGGCCAGGAAGAGAACCACGGCCGCCACGACGACCAGGACCACGCCCGCCGCCCATTTTTCCGCCGTCCCCAGTCGTCGAGCCGCCGCATAGACGGGATCGTTGTCGCGCACCCAGTCGCGCCAGGTACGCAAACGCGCCCCGGCCGGGGCCCACGCCCGCTGGTTCAGGTCTGCCCGAAAAGTGCGCCAATTCCGTGGGTTCGACAATCGCTCGTCTCCGTCAGCCAGAGGAAACGCACCAGCTTCGGTTTGGCGCCGCCGGGTCAGCTTGTCGTCGATTTGACGCGAAGTTGTCGCATAATCTTTACAAATCTCAGGATCGGCGCATAATTCATCAGAGTCCTGATCTTAATTCAGGCCGTGGAGGATTGCCGATGACCCGTTTTCTGACCCCCGCCCTGATCGCCGCCGCCCTGGCGACCGCAACGACGCCGGCGCTGGCGCAAAGTCCGCGCCCCGCCGAGCGCGCGGCCGTGCTGCAAACCGTCAGGGTATGCGGAACCGATGTGGCCTCGCGCACGGCCTATCAACGCGACCACGGCGCGACGCCGAGCTTCGTCACCGCGCAACAGGCGGTCGCCGCCTATCAGTCGGGCCAGCGATGGGCCGCGCCGCGCTGCATGACCGCGCATCAGTATGACCGTCTGGCCGGGGCGCCGATGCAGCGCGCGGCGCTCTGATCCCGAACAAAAGGGCATGAAAAAGGGGCGCGGTCGTCGGACCGCGCCCCTTTTTTGTCGTCTGAACGGACGCCTGTTACTGCGCCGGCGTCAGATATTTGTTCAGCCAGCCGAACACCTCATTGTGCCATTGCAGGCTGTTGGCCGGCTTCAGCACCCAGTGGTTTTCGTTAGGGAAGACGATCAGACGGCTGTCGATGCCGCGCCGTTGCAGGGCGGTGAAGGTCGACAGGCCCTGGGCGGTCGGGATGCGGAAGTCGCGGTCGCCCTGAACCACCAGCATCGGCGTCTTCCAGTTATCGACGTGGTTGGCCGGGTTGAACTTCTGATAGCCCTCGGGCTTGTCCCAAGGCGTGCCGCCGTGTTCCCACTCGGTGAACCACAGCTCTTCGGTGGAATAGCCCATGCCGAAGGTATCGAAGACGCCGTCGTGGTTGACCAGGCACTTGAATTCATTGGACCAGTTGCCGGCGATCCAGTTGATCAGATAGCCGCCGTAGGAGGCGCCCAGCGCACAGGCGTTGTCGCCGTCCAGGAAGCTGTATTTCGCCTGAGCCGCCGCCCAGCCCTTCTGCAGGTCTTCCAGCGGGCGGTCGCCCCAGTGCTGGCTGATCGCGTCGGTGAAGGCCTGGCCGTAGCCGGTCGAGCCGTGGAAATCGATCATCACCACCGCATAGCCCGCGCCCGCATAGGTCTCGGGGTTCCAGCGATAGGACCAGCCGTCCCCGAACGAACCCTGCGGCCCGCCGTGGATCAAAAAGGCGACCGGATATTTGCGGCCCTCCACGTATCCGGCCGGCTTGATGACATAGCCGTGGACCGTCTCGTTGTTCCAGCCGGCGAAGCTGAACTGCTCATACTCGCCGAACTGTTTGGCGGCGAAGGCGGGGTTGGACTGCGTCAGACGACGCGGCATTTCGCGACCCAGATAGGTCTTGAAATACAGGTCGCCCGGCTCGCGCAGGCTGTCCTGGGCGAAGACGAAGCCCGACGGCGTCTGCTGGAAGGCCGAAACGTGGCCCGCGCCCGTGATCGGCGTCACCACGCCGTTGCGCGTATCCACCGAAAACAGCTTGGTCGAGCCGACGTCGCCCGCCGTCGTGTAAAGCGTCTGGCCGTCGCGCGACCATTGCAGCGTGTCGACCGAGCGATCCCAGTTCGAGGCGATCTCGCGCTTCTGGCCCGTTTCGACGTCCATCAGCACGATCTGATAGCGATCGGCCTCGAAGCCCGGCCGCGCCATGGCGCGATAGGCCAGGGTCCGTCCGTCCGGCGAGAAGACCGGGCCGGTGTCCCAGGCGTCGTTGCCGTCGGTCAGGTTGGTGAAGGTGCCGTCGCCCGACAGGCCGTTGGTCTTCCACAGGTCGAAGTTGGTGCTCCACGGCTCGGTCTGACCGGCGAGACGCGCCGAGAAGACCACGGCGTCTCCCGCCGGCGTGAAGACGAACTCGCTTTCGTCGCCGAAGGGTTTGGAGGGCGTGTCGCCGTCAAAGCCCTTGGTGATCCAGACCGGCGTGCCCGTGGCCTTGCCGTCACGGCCGATCGACTGAACGAACAGGTGGTTCTGGGTGTGGTCGTTCCAGGTGTCCCAGTGACGCACGAACATGCGGTCATAGACCTGGCCCGTCGTCTTCTGCTCGGCGATGGCCTTGCCCTGCTGGACCGAGGCGTTCAGGTCGGCCGCGTTCGGATAGACGGCCAGCGACACCGCCACCTTGTCGCCCGACGGACTGATCCGATAGGCGTTCACGTCGGTGGGCAGGTTGGTCACCTGCACCGGCGCCGATGTGGGCGAGGCCACGCGCCAGACCTGGCTCGCGCCCGACTTGCCCGACAGGAAGTACAGATTGCCGTCCCCGCCCCAGCGCGCGGTGTTGGCGCCCTGATCCGAGATGGCCAGGCGGCGCGGCGCCGTGTCCGGTGCGTTCAGGTCCAGGATCCACAGGCTGCCGGCGCGGCTGTTGGCCTGAACATCGGTGGTCGTGACCGAATAGACGACATAGCGGCCGTCCGGCGACACCTGCGGATCGCCCAGCCGGTTGGCCGAGATCATGTCCTGATAGGTGAAGGCGTCAGGCGTCGCGGGCGCGGCCGGAACCGGCGCGGGCGGCACCTGGGCCAGGGTCGGCGCGGCGCTCATCAGCGCAACAGCCGCGCAGGCGGCGGACAGAAGGGAACGGTGACGCATCAAGATCTTCCTCGCGAAGCTTTCTGGCCGCGAGGCGTAGCACCCTGCCAAGGCGCGTCAATGGGTCGCTCAGCCCGCCGGCGCCGTATAGCGGCCCACCCAATCCAGGATTTCCTGCTGCCAGTCGACCCAGGTGCGGGGCTTCAGCACCCAGTGGTTCTCGTCCGGCACATGGACGAAGCGGCTGGGCACGCCCTGACGCTGAAGCGCCGAGAAGGTCGCCAGCCCCTGCTCCATCGGCACGCGGAAGTCCTTGGAGCCATGCAGCACCAGCATCGGCTTGTTCCAGTCGCCGGCGTAGGTCTCAGGGTTGAAGGCGTCATAGACGGCCTTGCGCTCCCAGCTCGGTCCGCCGAACTCCCAGATGAAGTTGCCGATATCCATGGCGTTCATCAGCTGCGGAACGTCGAACACCCCGGCGTGGTTGACCAGGCAGCGCCACGGCCCGTTCCACTTGCCGGCGATCATATTGACCATATAGCCGCCGTAGGAGGCGCCCAGCGCACAGGCCCGGTCGCCGTCGATCCACGGATTGTTCGACAGCGCCGCCGCCCAGCCCTTCTGCAGATCCTCCAGCGGCCGGTCGCCCCAGTGATCGTTGATCGCGTCGGTGAAGGCCTGGCCGTAACCGGGCGAGCCGTGGAAGTTGACCATCACCACCGCATAGCCCGCCGCCGTATAGACCTGCGGGTTCCAGCGGTAGGACCAGTTCTCGGTCCAGGGCGATTTCGGGCCGCCGTGGATCAGATAGACCGCCGGATAGCGCCGCCCCTCGACCGCGCCCGCCGGCTTGAACACCCAGCCCTGCACCGGCTCATTGTTCCAACCGGCGAAGGTGAAGGCCTCGCCTTTCGGCAGGTCCAGCTGCGCCAGCACCTCGGCGTTCTGGCGGCTGATCTGGCGGGGTTCGCCGCGCGTCTGAACAAAGATCTGGGTCGGGGCGACGAAGCTTTCGTGGGCGTAGGCCAGGACCCCGGCCTTCTCCTCATAGGCGCCGACCGTGCCGTTGCCGGTCAGGGGCGTAATCCGGCCGGTGCGGGCGTCGACCGAGAACAGCCGGTTCTGGCCCTCGTCCGCCGCCGAGACCAGCAGCGACCGGCCGTCGGTGCGCCATTGCAGGCCGCCCGCGCCGCGATCCCAGTCGGTCAGCTTCCTCGCGCCGGAGCCGTCGGCGTCAGCCACCCAGACCGCCGCCTGATCCCCGCCGACGTTTTCGCGCGGCGCCGACAGCCAGGCCAGCTGGCGACCGTTCGAAGAGAAGACCGGATTGCCGTCCGATCCCTTGTTGCCTTCCGTCAGATTGACCGGCGCGCCGCCGTCGAGGCTGACGCGGAAGACGTCGCTGTTGCTGGTGAAGGCCTCGCCCGCCCCTTGCGTCTGGGTTCCGTAGACCAGGGTCCGGCCGTCCGGAGAAATGTCGAAGCTGGAATCGCCGGCCGAGACATCGGCATCCAGGCCCGCCATCAGATCGCGCGGTTCGCCGCCACTCAAACCCGACCCGTTCAGCGGCTGGACGAACAGATGGGTGCGGCGCGTATCGACCCAGTGGTCGAAGTCGCGCAGCGGCAGACGGTCATAGGTCTGGAGCGTCGACTTGCCTCGGGCGTCCAGCCGGGTCTTGGTGCAGGCCAGGGTGTCGCAATCGACGAAGACCGAGACGGCCAGGACCAACGACTTGCCGTCCGGCGCGATGCGGAAGCCCGACACGTCGAAAGGCAGGGTCGTCACCTGGGCCGCCGCCATGCCGGCCGCATCCGTGCGCCAGACCTGGTTCGATCCGCCCCGCGACGACAGGAAATAGATCGCACCGCCGTCCGGCGCCCAGCGCGCGCCCGAGGCGCCGCCTTCGGAAATCGCCAGCCGACGCGGCTCGCCGCCCGACACGTCCGCCAGCCACAGGCCGTTGACGCCCTTGTTGCCGTCCCAGTCGGTGGTGCGCACGGCGTAGAGGATTTGGCGGCCGTCCGGCGAGACGCGCGGCTCGCTGACCCGCTCCATCATCGCCAGATCTTTCAGCGACAGGCCGCGCGATGCGGGCGCTTGGGCGGCGGGGGCGGCGGCCGGCGCGGACGAGGCCTGCTGCGCCAGGCTGGGCGCCGCGGCCAGGATCAGGCTTCCAAAGGCGACCGCCGCCATCCAGCGTGAACGCGTCATGTCTTCATTCCCCACAGCTTTTCTCCAGTGATAGGGGCCGCCCGCCCGATCGCCAAGCGTCTAGGACGCCGCGCATCTTGCCCCCTCCGACCGAACCGGCGACAAGCGATCTTTCATGACCGCCGCCACCCTTCCTGCCCGCCGTCAGCCCCACATCGTCGATGTGCTGATCGCCGAACGCGCGCCGCGCCTGACCGCCTCGCCGTTGTGGCCGGTCGTGCGGCCGGCGCTTTACGGCGTGCTGGGCTATGGGGCGGCGGTGCGAATGGCCGACGCCATCCGCGACCTGTCGGGGACCGAGACCTTCGATTACGTCTGGGACCTGCTGAGGCTGAAGGTGACGACGACAAACCTGGACCGTCTGCCGGCGACCGGCCGCTGCGTCGTCGTCTGCAACCACCCCACCGGCATCGCCGACGGGGTCGCCGTGTTCGACGCGATCAAACAACGACGCACAGACATGATCTTTTTCGCCAACGCCGACGCCATCCGCGTCTCGCCCCGGCTGAACGAGACCATCATCCCCGTCGAATGGGTCCACGACAAACGCACCCGCGAGAAGACCCGCGCCACCCTGAACGCCGCCAAGGAAGCGTTCGAGGCCGAACGCTGCGTCGTCATGTTCCCCGCCGGCCGTCTGGCGCGCGAGAAGAACGGCGTCCTGACCGATCCCGAATGGGCCCCGACCGCCGCCTCGATGGCGCGCAAGTATGACGCGCCGGTCGTACCCATTCACGTCACCGGCCCGTACAGCCGGCTGTTTCACCTGTTCGACAAGGTCTCGCAGGAGCTGCGCGACGTGACCCTGTTCCACGAGTTGCTGAACAAGGAAGGCAAGCCGTTCGGCGTCGATGTCGGCTTGCCCATTCCGTCCGAGCGGCTGGACGTGGACGCGGCCAAGGCCACCGAGGCGCTGAAAACCTTCACCGAACGCACCCTGGCCGCCGATCGTGACGCGGTGTTCCCATGAAGATCGAACTGCCCGACGCCGAGGCCACCACCGCCCTGGGCCAGGCCATCGCCCCCCTGCTGGCGGCGGGCGACAGTCTGCTGCTCTACGGTCCGCTGGGCATGGGCAAGTCGACCCTGGCGCGCGGCCTGATCCGCGCCCTGACCACGCCGGACGAGGACGTGCCCAGCCCGACCTTCACCCTGGTTCAGTTCTACGAAAGCGACCCGCCCGTCGCCCATTTCGACCTCTATCGCCTGACCCGGCCGGAAGAGGCGTTCGAGATCGGCTTGGACGAGGCGCTGGACGAGGGATGCGCCGTCATCGAATGGCCCGAGCGTCTTGGCGACGATCCCGGCCGGTTTCTGGGGCCGGACCAGCTCATCATTCATCTGTCCGAGATCACGCTCGACGCGGCCTCGGAACGCCCTCAAGCAGACGGGCTCCGCGAGCCCGTCGATAGGGCTCTGCAAGGAAGGCTTGCGACCGTTTCCGGCGTAGGCCGATGGGAGACGGGGCTGAAGGATCTGCATGTCTGACCGCGAAACCCTCCGTCTCGACTTCCTGAAGGCCGCCGGCCTGGCCGACGCCGTGCGCGCCCCCCTGCCCGGCGACGCCTCGACGCGGCGGTATGAGCGGCTGACGCCGACGACCGGCCCAACCCTGATGCTGATGGATCAGGCGCCCGCCGCCGAAAACCGGCCGTGCGATCCGCGCTGGACGCCCGAGCAGCGTCACGCCGCCGGCTGGAACGCCGTCGCCCGCCTGTCCGCCGGCCGGATCGAGGCCTTCGCCGCCGTCGCCGCCCATCTGAAGTCCCTTGGCCTGTCCGCCCCTGAGATCCCGGCCCTGGACGCCGCCAACGGCCTGGCCGTGCTTGAGGATTTCGGCGACGACCTGTTCGCCCGCGTGATCGCGGACGGCGCCGACGAGACGCCGCTTTATCTGGCCGCCATCGAGGCCCTGGCCGTTCTGCACGACGCCGGGACGCCGCCCGAGACCCTGCACGGCCCCGGCGGCGACTGGCCGCTGCTGACGTATGACGAGACGGCGCTTCAAGGCGGGGCCGATCTGTTCGTCGAATGGTTGCCGAAGCTCGACGATCGGGTCCGCTTCGACGCCGCCGCCATCGCCGACTGGCGCACCGCCTGGGCGCCGATCGTCGCCTCGGGCGCGGCCGGGGCGTCGGTCATGGCCCACCGCGACTATCACGCGGAAAACCTGATCTGGCTGCCCCAGCGCGACGGCGCCGCCCGCGTCGGCATGATCGACTTCCAGGACGCCGTGCGCGCCCACCCGAGCTGGGACCTGCACTCGCTGTTGCAAGATGCCCGCCGCGACGTCTCCCCCACGCTGGAAGCGCAAGCGCTGGATCATTATTTCGACCTGCGTCCCAGCGTGGATCGCGCGGCCTTCATGGCCGACTATGCGGGTCTGGCGGCGCTGAACGAGACGCGCATCATCGGCATCTTCGCCCGGTTGATCGCACGCGACGGCAAGCCCCGTTACCGCCAGTTCCTGCCGCGCATGTGGCGGCACCTGAACGCCAATCTGAACCAGCCGGCCCTGGCGCCCGTCGCCCGCTGGTTCGACCGCCACGTCCCTGCCGAGGTGCGCGCATGACCGCCCCCAAGACGGCTCCCAAGACCGCAATGGTGCTCGCCGCCGGCCTGGGCACCCGAATGCGCCCCCTGACCGACGACCGGCCCAAGGCCCTGGTCGAGGTGCAGGGCCGCGCCCTGATCGACCATGTGCTGGACCGGCTGGCCGAGGCCGGGGTCGAGAAGGCGGTGGTCAACGTCCACTGGTTCGCCGACCGGCTGGAAGGCCATCTGGCCGCGCGCGGACGCCGGCCGCAGATCGTCATTTCCGACGAACGCGCCGAACTGCTGGAGACCGGCGGCGGGCTGAAGAAGGCCCGCGCCCTGCTGGGCGACGATCCCGTCTTCGTCGCCAATATCGACAGCGTCTGGATCGATCACGGCGATGCGCTTGCCGACATCGTCCGCCTGTGGAATCCCGAGACAATGGACGCCGCCCTGCTGCTGGCCCGCCGCGAAGGCTCCATCGGCTTTGAGGGCGACGGCGATTTCTTCATGGCCGACGACGGGACGCTGACGTTCCGTGGCGACGCCCCCTCCGCGCCGTTCGCCTATATGGGCGTCCACATCACCCGGCCCGGCTATGCCGATCACGGCCCCGACGGGCCCTTCTCCCTCAGCCCCCTTTGGCGCAAGTCCGCCGCCGAGGGCCGTCTGTTCGGCTGCGTCCTGGACGGCGACTGGATGCACGTCGGCGACCCGCAGGCGCGCGATGACGCCGAGGCGAAACTGGCGGGAGACGCGTGAGCGCCTTCGATCCCTTCTTTGGCGACACGCCGCGCTGGTACGCCATCCCTGCGCACCGGCCGTTCCTTGAGGACCTGTCCGCCGGGGTGCTGGCCTGGCTGGGCGATCTGCCGCCCGAAACCCTGTCGGACGCCACCATCCTGTTGCCCAACCGCAGGGCCGCGCGCGCGTTCACCGGCGCCCTGTCCAAGCTGTCGCAGGGTCGCCCCATCCTGCTGCCCCAGGTGCGGCCGCTGGGTGATCTGGAGGAAGACGAGCCGCCCTTCACGCCCGGAGCCCTGGGTCTGGACCTGCCGCCCGCCATCCCCGCCCTGACGCGCCGTTTCGAGATGGCGCGGATGATCGTCGAACAGTTCGATGCGTCCCTGAGCCCGATGCGCGCGCTGGATCTGGCCGATGCGCTGGGCGGCTTCCTCGATTCCTGTCAACTGGAAGAGATTCAGAACCCCGAGCGGATCGCGACCCTGGTCGACGGCGAAATGGCCGAACACTGGGAACAGTCGGCCGAGTTCCTGGGTCTGGCGGTCGAGGCCTGGCCGAAGCGTCTGGCCGAGCTGGGTCTGGTCGATCCGGCCTGGCGCCGCGCGACCCTGCTGCGCCGCCTCGCTGAGTTGTGGGACCGCGAGCCGCCGCGCCAGCCCGTCATCGCCGCCGGTTCGACCGGCACGGTTCCCGCCGCCGGCGACGTGCTGAAGGCCGTGGCGCGGGCGCCGCTGGGCTGCGTCGTCCTGCCCGGCCTCGACCTGGATCTGGACGCCGGCGTCTGGGACCGGCTGGACGAACAACATCCGCAAAGCGCGATGAAGCGGCTGCTGGACCGCTGCGAGATCGCGCGCGAGAGCGTCCGCCCCTGGTTCCGGCCCGCCGTCTCCCCGGCCGTCGAGGCGCGCGGACTGGCGCGCCAGCGGCTCGTCAACGAGGCCCTGCGCCCCGCCGAGGCCACCGATGACTGGCGCCGCGCCATCCGCGACATCCGCTCGGCGGCCGCCGCGCGCAGTGAGGCGCGCGACCCCATCGCCGAAGGGCTGCAGGGCCTGTCACTGCTGAGCGTGCGCGCCGAGGAAGAGGCCGCCGCCGCCATCGCCCTGATGATGCGCGAGAC
Organism: Brevundimonas sp. UYEF29; assembly: GCF_040546195.1. NCBI lineage: Bacteria > Pseudomonadati > Pseudomonadota > Alphaproteobacteria > Caulobacterales > Caulobacteraceae > Brevundimonas > Brevundimonas sp. UYEF29. The sequence continues at coordinate 103,119 of NZ_JBEPNH010000006.1, forward strand.
GCTGGAGACACCCGGCAAGACCTGCGCCCTGGTCACGCCGGATCAGGCCCTGGGTCGCCGCGTCGCCGCCCGGTTGGAACGCTGGGGCGTCATCTCAGATTCGTCCGCCGGCGCCCCCCTGTCGCGCCTGCCCGCCGGCGCCCTGGTCGATCTGTGTGCGCGCTGGATCGCCGATCCGGTCCAGCCGCATCTGCTGCTCGCTGTGGTCAAACATCCGCTGGTCCGGTTCGACCTGGGCGACGCCTCTCAAGCGGCAGCCGTCGCCGCGCTGGAAGAACACGCCCTGCGCGGCCCCCGCCCGCGCGACTTCGCCGCCATCCATCGCCGCCTGCTGGAGGCGGTTCAGCCCGACCGGCGCGGCAAGGCCCCGCCCGAGTGGAAACAGGCCCGGCTGTCGGCCGCGACCCGCCTGGTCGATCAGCTTCAGGCCGCCATCGAGACCGCGACTGCCGCCTTCACGCCCGGCGCGGATCTGAACGTCGCCGCCTCGGTCCTGACCCGGCTGATCGAAACCCTGGCCGGCCAGAACGCCTGGGCCGGTCCCGACGGCGAGGCCGCCGCCGCCCTGTTGTCCGGCCTGATCGAGGGCGGGGCGTCGCTCGGTCGTATCCGCCGCGCGGAACTGGCCGAACTGGTCACGTCCGTGGTTAAGGAAAACGTCGTGCGGACCGGCGGGGCGACCCATCCGTCGCTGCGCATTCTGGGGGCCATCGAGGCGCGCTTGGTCAGGGCGGACCGGATGATCCTGGCCGGGCTGGAGGAAGGCGTCTGGCCCCAGGCGGCGCCGACCGACCCCTTTCTGTCGCGCCCGATGCGAAAGGCGCTGGGTCTGCCGCCGCCCGAACGTCGCCTGGGCCAGACGGCGCAGGATTTCGTCCAGGCCGCATGCGCCGACGAGGTCATCCTGATCCACAGCGAGCGGCGCGGCGGCCAGCCCGCCGTCCGCTCGCGCTGGCTGTGGCGGCTGGAGATGCTGACGCGCGGGGCCGGCGTGGCCTTGCCGCGTCCCACGATCGTGCTGGACTGGGCCCGCGCCCTGGACGCGCCCCCGCCCGGCCCGCCCCGGTTCGCCAAACGACCGGAGCCGCGCCCGCCGGTGCATCGCCGTCCGCGCAGCCTGTATGTCACCCGCATCGAACGCTGGGTGCGCGATCCCTACGCCATCTACGCCCTGTGGGTGCTGGGGCTGGAGGCGATGAAGCGGCCCGGCGCGTCCGCCGAAGCGCTGGCTCGCGGCAACGCCGTCCACGCCGCCATCGAACGGCTGACGCTGGACTGGCCGAACGCCCTGCCTGACGACTGCGAGGCCATCCTGCACGACCATCTGCTGCGCGAACTGGGCGCGCGCGGGTTCGAGGACGCGGCCATGGCGCGCGAGGCGCCGCTGGCCCGCAACTGCGCCCGCTGGCTGACCGAGTTCGAGCGTCGACGTCGGGCGCGCGGCGTCGACATCCTGGTGGAACAGCAGGGGACGATGACCTTCGACGCCCCGGCCGGCCCCTTCACCGTCAAGGCCTTCGCCGACCGCATCGAACTGGCATCGGACGGCGCGGCGGTCCTGGACTTCAAGACCGGGGCGGCGCCGTCCGCCAAACAGGTCAAGTCCGGCTTCGCGCCGCAGCTGACCCTGACCGCCGCCATCCTGACCGACGGGGGGTTCAAGGACACCAACGGTCCGGTCACGCCCGACGAACTGACCTATGTCCGCGTGGTGGGGCGCAAGATGGCGGGCGAAGTCGTCACCCGCGCCTCGGGCCTCGAGGCCGCCGACCTGGCCCAGGCGGCGCTGGAAGGTCTGAAGCGCCGGGTCGCGCGTTTCGACGACGAGAACACGCCTTACGTTTCCTGGGCCGCGCCCCAGTTCATGGGCAATCAGGGCGGCAACTACGATCATCTGGCCCGCGTCTGGGAATGGTCGGTGATCGGCGACGGGGACGAAGAATGAGCATCGCCCCCCAGATCGTCGCCGCCGACCCGCGCCTGACCGTCTTCGTCACCGCCAACGCCGGTTCGGGCAAGACCACCACCCTGGTCAACCGGGTGGCGCGACTGCTGCTGGATCAGGTCGATCCCGGCGCCATCCTGTGCGTCACCTACACCAAGGCCGCCGCCGCCGAGATGCAGGCCCGGCTGTTCGACCAACTGGGCGGCTGGGCCGTGCTGGACGACGAAGAGCTGTCCAAAAAGGTCGCGAAACTGGACGACGGCGACCCAAAAACTCTCGACGGCCAAGCCCTTTCCCGCGCGCGCAAGCTGTTCGCCCGCGCGCTGGAAACGCCCGGCGGACTGAAGATTCAGACCATCCACGCCTTCTGCGAAAAACTGCTGCGCCGGTTCCCGCTGGAGGCTGGGGTCTCGCCCCGCTTCACCGTGCTGGAAGACCAGGCCGCGACCGCGCTCAGCCATGCCGCGCGCGAAGATCTGGCCCGCGCCGCCGTCGCCGATCCGGACGGCCCCATCGGCCAGGCCTACAGCCATTTCGCCGTCGAGCTGGACTGGCCGCGGTTCCAGGCCCTGCTGTCGATGATCGAGGCCAGACGCGCCGATCTGCTGGACTATATCGACCGGGCCGAGGCCGGGACTGCGCCCGATCCCTGGGCCCTAACCGGCGCCGAGCGTGACCGTAGCCCGGAGGATCTGGAGCGCGACTTCGTCGCCTTCATCGATCCCGGCGAGTGGAACCGCATGGCCGAGGCCATGGAAACCGGCTCGGCCAATGACAAGAAGATCGCCGACGCCATGAGCGTCGCCGCCCCGCCCTACGCCGGGTTCGCAGCCCTTGCCGGGGTCTTCTGCACCCAGGCGGGCGAACCGCGAAAGAGCATGGGCACAAAGTCGGGGCCGCAGGGGGCGGTCGGCTGGCTGCTGGACCTCCAGACCAAATTCCTCGCCACGCGCGAGGCCTTGCGCAAGGCCAAGGTCGCCGACGATACGGTCAAGGTCCTGACCCTGGCCCGCGCCCACGCCGCCTTTTACGAAGCGGCCAAGGCCCAGCGCGGGGCGCTGGACTTCCCCGACCTAGTCGCGCGCGCCGCCGCCCTGCTGACCCAAAGCGGCGCCGCCGCCTGGGTGCTGTACAAGCTGGACGGCGGGGTCGATCATGTTCTGATCGACGAGGCCCAGGATACCGCCCCCGAACAATGGGCCATCGTGCGCGCCCTGACCGGCGAGTTCTACTCCGGCGAAAAGTCCGGCCGCACCGTCTTCGCCGTCGGCGACGAGAAACAGTCGATCTATTCCTTCCAGGGCGCGCGACCCGAACGGCTGCGCCAGGAACGCGGCGCCTTCCTCGCTCTGGCCGAGGGCGCCGGCGAACCGTTCGCCGGGCCGGAACTGAACACCTCCTACCGTTCGACCGAAGAGCTGCTGGCCTTCGTCGACGCCGTCTTCGCCGACCCCGACCGCACTCGCGCCCTGACCGGCCCGCAGGGCGATATCGCTCGACACCTGCCCGCCCGCATCGGACAGCACGGCGCAATCGACCTGTGGCCCCTGTTCCTCGACGAGCCCGCGCCCGAAACCGACGCCTGGGACGATCCGGTCGATCAGGAAGGCGCCGGCAGCGCCAGGAAACGCCTGGCCCGCGACCTGGCCCGCGAGATCCGCCGCCAGGTCGAAAGCGGCGTCGCCGTCTTCGATCGCAGCACCCGCGACCTGCGCCCAGCCGGCTATGGCGACTACATCGTCCTGGTCCGCCGCCGCGACGCGACGTTCGAGGAGATCATCAGGGCGCTGAAGACCGAAGGGCTGCCCGTCGCCGGCGCGGACCGGCTGAAGCTGTCCAGCCATATCGTTTTCGACGACCTGATCTCGCTGGCACGTTTCGCCCTCTTCCCCGACGACGACCTGTCCCTGGCCGAGGTGCTGCGCAGCCCGCTGTGCGATGTGGACGAGGACGGCCTGTATGCGCTGGCCGGGCGCGAGAACCGCAAGGCCGGCCAGCTGTGGCGCGACCTGCGCGACCGGGCGCACGAACGCCCTGAATGGGCCCGCGCCCGTGATGCGTTGCAGGCCGCCATCGACGCGCGCGACGGCGATCCCTTCGCCTTCTTCTCTCAGGCCCTGAACCGGGTGGACGATACGGGGCGGTCGGGCCGCGCCCGCATCCTGGCCCGGCTGGGGCGCGAGGCCGAAGAAGCCATAGACGAGACCCTGAACCAGGCTCTGGCCGCTGAAAATCGTGGCGCGATCGATCTGGAAACCTGTCTGGCGCAGCTGGAGGCCGCCGACGTCGAGGTGAAGCGCGAACTGGAGGGCGCCCGCGGCGAGGTCCGCGTCATGACCGTCCACGGCGCCAAGGGTCTGGAGGCGCCCATCGTCATCCTGCCCGACACCACCATGAAGGCGAAGGCGCAAGGTCCGTCCCTGATGCCTGCGGTCACGCCGGAGGGCGAAGGGGAGGCCTGGCTGATGGCGCCCGGCTCGGCGAAGGACGACTGCCCGGCCTCGGCCGACGCCCGCGCCGCGCGCCAGGCCCGCACCGACGACGAGACCCTGCGCCTGCTCTATGTCGCCCTGACCCGCGCGCGCGACCGCGTCATCGTCATGGGCCGCGCCTCCAGCCGGGGCGCCGAGGCCGGCAGCTGGTGGTCGATCCTTGAGGAAACCTTCGACCGCCTGGGCGATCAGGTGCGCGAGGTCGAGAACGGCGTGCGTCGCTATGGCGTCGACCCCGAGCGTCGCCCGGTCGCCGCCGATGAAGTGCAGCCCGTCTCCGCCCTGCCCGCCTGGGCCGCCTCGCCGCCGCCGGCCGACGCCGCCGCCCGCTTCGCCTCGCCGTCGCGGATGGAGGGCCAGGTCCGCATACCCGCCCCCTCGCCCCTCGCCCGCAGCGCGGCCGGCGGCGCCGCGCTGGGCCGGTTCCGGCGCGGCGACCTGATCCACCGGCTGCTGGAACGCTTGCCCGAGATCGCGCCCGCCGACCGCCCCGACGCCGCCCGACGCCTGCTGGCCCGCGAGACCGATCTGGACGAGGCCCAGCGCGCCGAGATGATCGCCGCCGCCTTCTCCGTGCTGGACGACGCCCGCTTCGCCCCCGTCTTCGGTCCCGGCTCCCGCGCCGAAGTCGCCCTGACGGGGTCCGCGCCCGACCTGCCGCCCGGCGTCGCCATCAACGGCCGCATCGATCGGCTGGTGGTCACGCCGGAACGGGTTCTGGTCGTCGATTACAAGACCAACCGCCCTGCGCCAGACGCCGTCGAGGCGGTCGATCCCGCCTATGTGCTGCAGGCCGCCGTCTATGTCGCCGTGCTGAAGCGCCTCTATCCCGATCGCCCGGTCGAGGCCGCCCTGGTCTGGACCGACGGGCCCAAGCTGATGCCCATTCCCGAAACCCTGCTGGCGGCGGCGCTCGCGGGCAGTTGAATTGCCCGCGATTCGCTCCCACATCTGCGACCGAACCCGGACGCTCCGGCCAACATCAACCTGCGCTCAAGCAGCGAGGCGCCGCGCGCCGAGCGATAGCGCCCAAGGAGCCATTCATGGCGACAGTGAAAGTCACCGACGAAAGCTTTGACGCCGACGTCCTGAAATCCTCGACCCCGGTCCTGGTCGATTTCTGGGCCGAATGGTGCGGCCCCTGCAAACAGATCGGCCCGGCGTTGGAACAGATCGCCGACGAACTGGGCGGTCAGGTCACCGTGGCCAAGATCAACATCGACGACAGCCCCATTACCCCGTCCAAGCTGGGCGTGAAGGGCATTCCGACCCTGATGCTGTTCAAGGACGGCCAGATGGCTTCGATGAAGGTCGGCGCCATGCCCAAGGGCAAGATCGTCGAATGGCTGGCCGAGGCCGGCGTCAAGGCCTGAGCCTTTTCGACCCTGTCAGATCAAACGCCCGCCGGTCCGACCGGCGGGCGTTTTTCATGCTAGGATGGCGCCATGAGCGACGAAGACACCCCGAACCCGGCTGACGACATCCCCGGCGAGACCCCGGTCCAGAAGGCTCTGCGCCTGAAGACCGCCAAGCTGGATGCGCGCGCCAAGCCGCCGCGCGGCGGTCGCTTCCAGCGCGAACAGGCCGCCCGCATCGCCGCCGGCAAGTCCAAGCCCTGGATGACGCGCTAGATCGGCCAGGTCTCCTCGCTGGCGCCCAGGACCTCGCCGGCCAGATACAACGAGCCGCAGATGGCGACCCGGCCCGCTCCCAGGCGCAGCGCCAGGTCCAGCGCCTCGGAAACCGAACCCGCCGGGGTCGCCGCCAGCCCATGCCCGCGCGCCACGGCCGCCAGCGCCGTCGGCTCGGCTGCGGCCCCGTCGAAGCCGACGGTGAAGACGGTGGCGTGGCTGTCCTTCAGCGCGGCGAAGAACCCGCCCGCGTCCTTGTTTGACAGCATTCCGCAGATCAGGGCCAGGGGACGCGGCGCCCGCGCCTGACGCTCGGCCAGAAACGCCGCCAGCGCCCGCGCCGCATGGGGATTGTGCCCCCCGTCCAGCCATAGCTCCGCCTCCGCCGCCTTGGCCGCAGCGCCATAGGGGCCGCCCGAAATCCGTTGCAGCCGTGCGGGCCAGCGCACGCGTTTCAGCCCTTCGGCGATCGCGGCCTCGGGCAGGTCCAGTTCGACCGCCGCCGCCACGGCCAGGGCCGCATTGTCGATCTGGTGCGCGCCTGCCAGGGCCGGCGCCGGCAGGTCCATGAACAGTTCGGCCGTCTGGAACGCCAGACCGCCCCGCTCGGCCCAGGCGTCGAAGTCCACGCCCAGAACGGTCAGCCGCGCATGGACGTCCGTCGCCCGTCGTTCGATGGCGGCCATCGCTTCTTCCTTCTGGCGCGCGATCACGGCCGGCGCTCCAGCCTTCAGCACCCCTGCCTTTTCCGAGGCGATGGCGGCCAGATCCGTGCCCAGGAACTCCGCGTGGTCGTAATCGACCGGCGCGATGACGCTGAGCAGCGGCCGTTCGATGACGTTTGTGGCGTCCAGCACCCCGCCCAGACCCACTTCGATGATGGCCAGATCGGCGGGCGTCTCGGACATGGCCAGGAAGGCGGCGGCGGTGGTGCTTTCGAACACCGTGGCCTCGCTGTCCGTCTCGGCCATGACCGCCTCGATCCGGTCCAGGATCGCGTTCAGATGGTCGTCCTCGATCAGCGTTCCGGCCAGCCGGATCCGTTCATTAAACCGCACCAGATGGGGCGAGGTGTAGGCGTGCACCTTCAACCCCGCCGCCTCGGCGATGGCGCGGATCAGCGCTACGGTCGATCCCTTGCCGTTGGTGCCCGCCACATGGATCACCGGCGGCAGCTTGTGCTGCGGATCGCCAAGGGCCGCGCACAGCACGCGCATTCTTTCCAACGAAAGGTCGATCCGCTGGGGGTGGCGCGCGCGTAATCGTTCGGAGACGGGATCCATCCGCCTCCTTTACCTCCTGATTTCGAGAACCGCGACATGACTTCCAGGCCGCAGATCAGAACCGCGGCGCGCCTCGTCCTCGCGGCCGTCTTCCTGGGCGCCGGCGTGCTGCATCTGATGGTCCCCGGCCCTTTCGTGCGGATCACGCCGGCGTGGGTTCCGCAGCCGGCCCTGGTCGTGGCCCTGACGGGGATCGCCGAACTGCTGGGCGCGACGGGTCTGATGATCCCGCGCCTGCGGGTCGCCGCCGGTTGGGCGCTGGCCGCCTACGCCGTCTGTGTCTATCCGGCCAACATCCAGCATGCCGTGAACTTCATGACGTCGGGCGCAGGGCTAGGTTGGGCCTATCACGGCCCGCGCCTGCTGTTTCAGCCGGTCATCGTCTGGTGGTGCCTGTGGGCCTCGACCGCGATCGACTGGCCCTTCAGACGGTCTCAGGCGGCGGCGCGCGTCCCGCCCATCAGCATGGACAGGATCTGACCCAAGGTGCGCGGCAGGTCGGCGCGGGTCACGACCCGGTCCACCATGCCCTTTTCCTGCAGATATTCGGCGCGCTGGAAGCCGGGCGGCAGTTTCTCGCGGATGGTCGCCTCGATCACGCGCGGACCGGCGAAGCCGATCAGGGCGCCGGGTTCGGCCAGATGCACATCGCCCAGCATGGCGTAGGAGGCCGTCACCCCGCCCGTCGTCGGATCCGTCAGGACCACGGCGTAAGGCAGTCTGGCGTCCTTCAGCTCTTCGATGGCCAGGGTGGTGCGCGCCATCTGCATCAGCGACAGGGCGCCCTCCTGCATCCGCGCGCCGCCGGCGGCGGTGAAACAGACCAGCGGAACCTTGCGGCTGACCGCCTCGCGCGCCGCCTTGATGAAGGCCTCTCCCGCCGCCATGCCCAGCGACCCGCCCATGAAGGTGAAGTCCTGGACGATCACGACCGCGTCCTGACCGCCGACCGAACCATAGCCGATGGCCATGGTGTCCTTGCGGCCCGCGGCCTTGCGCGCGGCGTTCAGACGATCCTTGTAGGATTTGCCGTCCGAGAATTTCAGCGGATCTTCCGGCACGTCCGGCGTGTCGATGGACTGGAAGACGCCGTCGTCGAAGGTGGCCTTCAGGCGCGTCGTCGCGTCGATGCGCATATGCCGGCCCGAAGGCGTCACCCAAAGGGCGGCCTCCAGGTCCGAGCGATACAGCATCTCGCCGCTGTCGGGATCCTTGACCCACAGATTGTCCGGGGTGTCGCGGCGCGACACGATCTTGCGCACGCCGGGCGCAAAGCGGCTCAGCCAGCCGCCGCGCTTTTCCTGAGGCTTGGTCTTGTCGTTCATCCGCGCGCTCTTAGACGGTTTCCGCCACGGAAGCACTAGCGGCGACGGATCGAACCGCATCGCCCAGCGCCTTCACCCGGGCCAGAACGCGCGCCGCGACGGGTTCGTTCGCCTCCAGCGCCGCCGCCACCTCGTCCACCAGGGCCGAACCCACGACCACCGCATCGGCGACGCGGGCGATCTCGGCGGCCCGTTCCGGCGTCTTGACCCCGAAGCCGACCGCGACCGGCAGGCCCGAAGACTTGCGCACCCGCTCGACGGCTGGCGCCACCACGTCGGCGTTCGCTTCCTTGACGCCCGTCACGCCCGCGACGGCGACGTAATAGACGAAGCCCGACGTGCCCTGGACCACGATCTTCAGCCGCTCGTCGTCCGAGGTCGGCGTCGCCAGGCGGATCAGCGAGATCGAAACCTTGTCCAGCGCCTCGATCAGCGGTCCGGCCTCTTCCGGCGGACAGTCCACCACGATCAGCCCGTCGATGCCGCAGTCAGCGGCATAGGCGGCGAAGGCGTCATAGCCCAGGCTCTCGATCGGGTTCAGATAACCCATCAGCACGATCGGCGTCGCGTCGTCGCCCTGACGGAACTCTCTGGCCAGATCCATGGTCGAGCGCAGGCCGAAACCCGCCGCCATGCCCCGGATCGCCGCCCGCTGGATCGGCGGCCCCTCGGCCATCGGATCGCTGAACGGAAAGCCCAGTTCGATGATGTCGGCGCCCGCAGCCGGCAGGCCGTTCAGGATCTCCAGCGCCTCTTCGCGCGACGGATCGCCGCCCATCACATAGGGAATGAAGGCCGCACGGCCCTCGGCCTTCAGCGCCTTGAAGCGCGCATCGATACGGGCGGTGGTCATGAGATTGCCTGACAAGATTTTCGCGGCGTCTCTAGGGATGCTGCAAACCATTGGAAGTCTGTGATCGGATAGCATCGAGAGCCGTAGGCGATATCAAATCCTGATGGGATCAGGCGCCGATCACACACCATCTGATCGCGCACAAATGCACGTTCTATAAATCGCATATTTCCGGCCTTGTCACAGACGGCAATATCAGCCGACCGAGCAATCACTAGGTTTACCGCCTGCACCGAATTTTCGGGTGGTGATGACGCACACGAAACCAGCAAAGCCATCAAGCCAACGATGGCAACGCGGTTCATTGCGGCTGCGCCGGAACCTGACCGACGGGCGGGGTCGCGGCCGCAGCAGCCGCGCACACGTCGCCCGGAATGGTGGCGAAGCCCAGATAGCCGGGCAGCTCGGCGACGGCGGTCTTTGTGGTGTCGTAGAAGGCGACCATCTGCATCCCGTCGCAGCCGCCGGCCTCGCGGCGCTTGATGAAGACGACGCGGTTGTCGTCGCCGCCGGCGGCCAGCCAGTTCTTGGTCTCCAGATCGGCGATATAGGCGTCGGCCAAGGCGCCGATCTGGCCCAGCTGTGCGGTCACGCACCAGGCCCGCCCCGTCAGATTGTTCAGCCCCCCGCAATCGGGCGACAGCTCCGCGCCGGGCAGCAGGCCGACGTCGGCCGGACCGCCCTGCTGCGCCGACTGCGGCGCAGCGGGGGCCGGCGTCTGGCTAGGCGTCTGGGCCTGCGCAACGGCGGCGGACAGGCTCAGAACGGCGGTCGCCGCAAGAAGGGTACGGATCACAGGTTCACTCCCAGATGTTTGGCGACCTGGAAGATGTCCTTGTCGCCGCGCCCCGACATCAGCAGGACGACGTCGCCGCCCTTGCCGACTTCGCGCGCCACTTCGCCCGTCCGCGCCAGGGCGTGGGCCGGTTCCAGCGCCGGAATGATGCCTTCCAGCTTCGAGCATAGCTGGAAGGCTTCCAGCGCCTCATTGTCAGTCGCCGAGCGGTATTCGGCCCGGCCGATGTCGTGCAGCCAGGCGTGTTCCGGCCCGATGCCGGGATAGTCCAGCCCGGCCGAGATCGAGTGCCCCTCGACGATGTTGCCGTCCTCGTCCTGAAGCAAATAGGTCCGGTTGCCGTGCAGCACGCCCGACCGCCCGCCCTTCAGCGAGGCCGCGTGATCCGGCGTATCCAGACCATGGCCGGCCGCTTCGACGCCGATCAGGCGCACGCCCTCGTCCTCGATGAAGGGGTGGAAAGCGCCGATGGCGTTCGACCCGCCGCCGATGCAGGCGACCACCGCTTCGGGCAGCTTGCCCATCCGGGCCATCGACTGGCTCTTGATCTCCTTGCCGATCACCGACTGGAAATCGCGGACCATTGCCGGATAGGGGTGCGGACCCGCCGCCGTGCCGATGATGTAATAGGTGTCCGAGACGTTGGTGACCCAGTCGCGCATCGCCTCGTTCATCGCATCCTTCAGGGTCGCGGCGCCGGCCGTGACCGAGAAGACTTCCGAACCCAGTAGACGCATGCGGAAGACGTTCGGCTGCTGCCGCTCCACGTCCACCGCGCCCATATAGACGGTGCAGGGCAGGCCGAACCGCGCCGACACGGTCGCCGAGGCCACGCCGTGCTGCCCCGCGCCGGTCTCGGCGATGATGCGCGTCTTGCCCATGCGACGGGCCAGCAGGATCTGGCCCATGCAGTTGTTGATCTTGTGCGCGCCCGTATGGTTCAGGTCCTCGCGCTTCAGCCAGATGTTCGCCCCGCCGAAATGTTCGGTCAGGCGTTCGGCGAAATACAGCGGGCTCTCGCGACCGACGTAATGCTCCAGATAACCGTCCAGTTCGGCCTGGAAACCGGGGTCCGCCTTGGCCGCCTTGTAGGCCGCGTCCAGCTCATGTATCAGCGGCATCAGGGTCTCGGCCACGAACTGACCGCCATACGGACCGAAGCGACCCTGCGCGTCCGGCCAGGCATAGGCGTTCGACAGCGGCTGGGTGGAATCGGCGGCTTGGATTGGGGCCATGATGGGAGTCTGGGCGTTCACGGTTTCGACTTTCACGCGGAGAGGCGTCGCAATTACGACCGGCGCGCATTTTGGATGAAGGCCGCGATCCGGTCGGCGTCCTTAACACCCGGCGCGCTTTCCACGCCAGAGGACACATCGACCATGGGCGCGCCCGTCATCCTCAGCGCCTCGGCCACATTGTCCGGGTTCAGCCCCCCGGCCAGGAACCACGGATGGCGAAAGGCGCGGCCGGCCAACAGGGTCCAGTCGAAGCTGTGCCCCACCCCGCCGGGCAGGGCCGACCCCTCCGGCGGCTTGGCGTCGAACATCAGATGATCGGCATGATCATCCCACGCATCGGCGGCGGCGAAGTCGTCCGCCTGGCGGATGGGCAAGGCTTTGATCACCCCCGTCCCCGTCAGCGCCCGCACCTGTTCCGCCCGCTGCGCCGTCTCAGACCCGTGCAACTGGATGAAGTCGGGCCTCAGCGTCCGGGCGATCTGTTGCAGCAGGGCGTCGTCGGGATCGACCGTCACCGCCACGATCTTCGCCCGCCCCCGCGCCCGCTCGAACAAAGCGGTGGCGGCTTCGGGCTCCAGATGGCGCGGGCTTTTTGGAAACACCACCGCCCCCACGAAATCCGCCCCGCCCTCCAGCGCAGCGTCCAGCGTTTCCGGCATGGTCAGGCCGCAGATCTTGATCTTGGTGGTCATCCCTCGACCTGCGCGTCCGATCCCGCGGGCGTCAAGAGCTTCAACCCACGCGCTCGGGCGCCGAAAAAATCGAGGCGACCTCGTCCATCGTCGCGAGGCGCCACTGACCGGGCGCCAGATCGGCAGGCAGGACCAGTCCGCCCAGCCGTTCGCGATGCAGGGTCTCGACATGGTTTCCGGCGGCGGCGAACATGCGCCGCACCTGGTGATAGCGGCCTTCCGTCACGGTCAGCAGGGCCTCGGTCGGCGAAACCACCTCCAGCACCGCCGGCGCCAATGGCTTGTCCTCGCCCTCCAGCACCAGCTCGCCCGAAGCGAACAGCGCGCCTTCCGTGCCCGTCAGCGGTCGCGCCAGACCCGCCCGGTAAACCTTGGCCACATGACGTTTGGGACTGATCACCCGGTGCAGCAGGTCGCCGTCGTCCGTCAGCAGCAGCAGACCCGTCGTCTGCTTGTCCAGCCGTCCGATGGTCGAGATGGCAGGATCGCGCGCCCGCCAGCGCCCCGGCAGGATGTCATAGACCAGGGCCCCCTCTTCCTTGTGGGAACAGGTCATGCCCAGCGGCTTGTTCAGCAGGATCACCAGCCCCTGCACGGGGTCCAGAGGCTCGCCGTCGATCTCCATCCGGCTCGGCAGGTCCGGCGTCACGGGGATGCGTTTGGACACGTCCGTCAGGTCCGCCCCATCCAGCACGATGCCGCCCGCCTTGGCCATCCGCGCCATCTCGGCGCGTGATCCATAGCCCATCGAGCCCAGCAGGCGGTCGACCCTCGACGTCGGGACCTTATTCATGCGCTACCGCCCTTCGGACTGTTTGAGCGCAGTCACTTCACCGCCTCGAACAGTTTGTAGCCGCCCGCCTCGGCGACCAGCCGGACCCGCTTGAACGCCGCGTTCAGCTCGGCCTCATACGGCAGGTGCCGGTTGGCCACGACCCAGGCGACGCCGCCCTTTTTCAGAAGCTCGGCCGCCTTGCGGATAAAGGCCTGACCCAGCCGCCGGTCCTCGGCCCCGCCGTCGTGGAAGGGCGGATTGCTGACCACGAAATCCTTGTCGCCCTCGGCCTCCAAGGTGCGGGCGTCAGACCACCACACCTTGGCGCGGTCGTCCTCGATATTGCGGCGAGCGGCCTGGATGGCGCGGCGATCCAGATCGACCATCTTCAGCTTGGTCACGGCGGGCGAGCGCAGCACCACGATCGACAGCGCGCCATAGCCGCAGCCCAGATCGACCCCCTCGCCCTTCATCGCCGGCAGATGTTCGGCCAGCAGCGCCGAACCCGGATCGATCCGGTCCCAGGCGAATACGCCGGGCTGCGACCAGGCTTCCAGTCCCGGCACGATCTGCGGCCCGCCGGCGGCGATGGCCTCGTCCAGCCCCTCGACCGTTTCGGGTCGAATGACGACGCAGCGGCGATGATGCGCCTTGGCGGTCTCGGCGACCTCCAGGCCGAACGTCTTCAGTTCCTTGCCCAGGCGTGATCCGCCCTTGTCCTTGGGCGCCATCACGTCCAGCCGTCCGCCGACCTTCAGCGCCCTCAGCGCCAGGGCCAGCACATAGCGCCGCTCCAGCACGCCGGGCGGGGCGTAGATCATGACGCTGTCGGCCGAGCCGGGGTCCTGCGCCTCCAGCGCCGCCGAGTCGGGGATCAGGGGCGAGGTCTGGATCGCATCGCCGGGCGGATCGAAGATGACCGGAGGGCGGCCATACAGAAGCGTGGTCATGGTCTCAGAACCCCGCCTGCAACAGCGCCAGACCCACGACCCCGACCACGATCCGCCACCAGGCGAAGACGCCGAAGCCCCGCTTGGATACGAAATCCAGCAGGAACCGCACCACAGCCAGGGCCGAGATGAAGGCCACGACAAAGCCCACGACGATCAGGCCGATGTCGCTGAAATCCAGCGTCTTGTGGTTCTTCAGCAGGTCATAGGCCACCGCCGCCCCCATGGTGGGCAGGGCCAGAAAGAAGCTGAACTCGGCTGCCGACCGCTTGTCGGTTTTCAGCAGCAGGCCGCCGGCGATGGTGGCGCCGGACCGCGACACGCCGGGGATCATGGCCAGGCACTGGAACAGGCCGATCAGGAAATAGATGCGCATCGGATAGGCCTCGGCGTCCAGCCACCTGGGCTTTTTGTCCATCCGGTCCAGCAGCAGCAGGATCACCCCGCCGACGATAAGGGCGATGCACACCACCTGCGGCGTCTCGAACAGCACCGTCTTGATGAAGTCATAGGCCAGGAAACCGATCACGACGGCCGGCGCGAAGGCGACCAGCAGCCCGATCAGGAACCGGCGCGCCTCGGCGTCGAAGGGCCAGCGCGTCGCCAGGGTCCATAGCTTTTTGAAATAGACGCTGACGATGGCCAGCAATGCGCCCAGCTGGATCACGATCTCGAAGGTCTTGCCCGCGCTCTCGAAGCCCATGAAGTGGCCCAAGAGCAGCATATGGCCGGTGGACGAAACGGGAATGAACTCGGTCAGCCCCTCGACCAGACCCAGAATGATGGCGGCAAGCCAGTCCGACATGAGACCCTCGAAAACCAATGCGCCCGGAACGCGCCGCGCCCGGATGCCTTCCCCCTAGAGCATGATCGTTTCGGACGGAACGACCCGTTTGGGCCAGCGGTTGGCTTTCAGCCACGATTGCGCGAGAAGAAGCCGACAATGACGACCCCCGCCCCCGCCCCCGCCTCGCTTGACGACGCCCATCTGGCCACGCGCCGCATCACCCGCCTGTCGGTCGGGGTCGCGGTGGCGCTGATCGCGATGAAGGCCTTTGCGCTCGGCGCTTCAGGCTCGGTCTCCATCCTGGCGACCCTGGCGGATTCGGTGCTGGATCTGGCGGCGTCCCTGACCACCTTCTTCGCCGTGCGCTGGGCCGCCGCCCCGGCCGACGAAAACCATCGCTATGGCCATGGCAAGGGCGAGGCCCTGTCCGCCCTGGTCCAGGCCGGACTGGTCTTCGCCTCGGCCCTCTTCATCGCGTGGGAGGGTGTGCAGCGCATCTTCGATCCCCGTCCCGTCACCGCCGGCCTTTGGGCCACGGGGGTCATGGTCGCGGCCATCGCCATCACCGCCTGGCTGGTGTGGATGCAGACCCAGACGCTGAAGAAGACCGGCTCCCTCGCCGTCGCCGGCGACCGCGCCCACTATGCGGCGGACCTCGCCGCCAACGTCATGGTGCTGATCGGCGTGATTTCGGGCGCCTTCCTGGGCGCGCCGGGACTGGATGCGGCCGCCGGCATCGTCGTCGCCGTCTGGCTGTTCTGGGGCGCGACGGGGATGTTGAAGGCCGCCGCCGATCACCTGCTGGATCGCGCCGTGCCCGAGGCCGACCGCGCCGCCATCACCAAGGCCGTCCTGGCCGACCCCCAGGTCTTTGGCGTGCACCAGCTGCGCACCCGCATGTCCGGTCAGGTGATGATGATCCAGATGCATGTCGACCTGGACGCGCACCAGACGCTGGACGCCGCCCACGCCATCGTCGTCGCCGCCGAAAACCGGGTGCTGGCCCAGTATCCCGCCGCCGACATCCTGATCCACGCCGACCCGCGCGGCCACGCCCGTCCGCAGCCCGCGCTCCCGGCCGCCGCTCCAGCCGAGCCGCAAGCCGCCCCCGCCTCGACCGGCCCCGCGCCCAAGGGGCCGTGGTCCTGACCTTGCGTCCAATTTCAATGCAGTAAACGCGCATTAACGGGTCCGGGCGCATCAACCCCTGATGGCCGACCCTTGCGTTCTCTTCCACTTCGCCTTCCAGCCCGCCTCGCGCGCCGCGCGACTGGCGCTGGGAGAGGCGCGGATCGAATGGACGGATGCGCCGGTCCGTCCGTGGGAAGACGATTGCCCGGTCAATGACTTCAACCCGTCCGGTCTGCCGCCGGTGATCCAGACGATGGATCGCGGCCGTCCGTTGGTGCTGTGCGAACTGCCCGCCATCCTGGGCTGGATAGAGGATCAGCAGAAGGGCCCTCTGCTGCTGCCCGCCGACCTCGCCGAACGGGCCGAGGCGCGCCGACTGACCGGCTGGTTCGAGCGCCGCTTCATGGACGAGGTCGACGCCGTCCTGCTGCACGAGCGGATGGAAAAACCCCTGCTCAAGCTGGGCCCGCCCGAAGCCCGCGCCCTGCGTGACGGCCGCGACGCCCTGAAATCCCACCTCGCCATGCTGGAGGACCTGGTCGCCGCGCGCGACTGGCTGGCCGGCCGCCGCCTGTCCCAGGCCGATCTGATCGCCGCCGCCCACCTGTCGGTGCTGGACTATTTCGGCGAGATCCAGTGGAAGACCTGGCCCGGCCTGAAGACCTGGTACTCCAAGGTCAAATCCCGCCCCTGCTTCCGCCCCCTGCTCGCCGACCGCTTCGTCGGCGTGCCGCCGTCGGCGTGGTATGCGGACCTGGATTTCTAGACTCAAAGCCGACGTGCTTGATGACCGCTTAGGGTGGGAAGCGGACATTACCAAACGCAGTTTTACAATCCTTGACTGCTCATCCTAAGCACCATCTGATTGGGTGTTCTAAGGAGGGCGTCATGATCCATAATCTTGCAGCGCTTACGCTTGTGGTCGCGCAGGCGACGGCGCCCGATCCCCTAACTGAAGCGGCCCTGAACGCGCTACGCGCCAGCATCGCGGAGGCAAAAGAAGCACAGAGCGCATTGCCTCCGCCACAGACGGATCAAGAACGCCTGGAGCGCATGGGGGCTATCGACCAGGCCGCTCGACAAGGTCTTTGGAAGGCTCTGGCGAACGTGCCGCCGCCCGAACGCGCGCGAGTTCGACGCGCGCTTTGGCCCGAGGTACGGGCGGTCGATGTCGAAAACCAGCAGCAGTTGTTGGCGATGGTGCCCGAGGACGGCTGGTTCAGAAAAAGTCGCTACGGCGACAACGCAGCCGCGTCGGCGTTCCTCGTTGTGCAGCATGGCGATGAGACGCTGTGGGAGCGCTTTCTGCCTATTCTCGCCGACCTTGTGCCTAGCGGGGAAGTCGCAGGTTCGGAGTACGCCATGATGTATGACCGGCTGCAGATGACGAGGGATCAACCTCAGAGATACGGGACACAGATGACCTGCCCTTACGGCACCGGTCAGTGGACGCTTTGGCGGCTTGAGGATGCGGAGCGCGTCGACGAATTTCGAGCTTTGGTCGGTCTCGGGCCGGTTGCAGAATATGTCGACAGCTTCAAAACGCGGGCTCCTCCGACCTGCTGATAAGCTCGCCGACGAAGGTCCTCTAAGGGTCGAAGGCAGACTCGAGCACAGTCTTCAAGTCGCTCCTCTCAAGACGCGTCCGCGCTCTCATGCTATCCCCGCCCCGTGTCCGACCGCCTGAAAACCTTCATCCGCCAGCGCGCGACCGAGCTGGGCTTCGATGTCTGCCGGTTCGCCTCGGCCGCCGACGCCTGGCCGGCGGGCGAGCGGCTGCGGCGCTTCGTGGACGAGGGCCGGCACGGCGACATGGAATGGATGGAGACGACGCTGGATCGCCGCCAGCATCCCACCGCCATGTGGGACGAGGCGCGGACCGCCATCGTCCTGGGCATGAACTACGGCCCCGAGGAGAACCCGCTGGACCAGCTGGCCGACCGTTCGGCCGGATACATCTCGGTCTATGCGCGCGGCGACGACTATCACGAGGTCATCAAGGGCCGGCTGAAACAGCTGGCGGGTCAGATCGCGGCCCGCAACGGGGCCGACATCAAGGTCTTCGTCGACACCGCCCCCCTGATGGAAAAGCCGCTGGCCCAGCGCGCCGGCCTGGGCTGGCAGGGCAAACACACCAATCTGCTGAGCCGCACCCACGGCAACTGGCTGTTCCTGGGCACCATCCTGACCGCCGCCGAGATCGAGCCGGACGCCGCCGAGACCGAACACTGCGGCCGCTGCACCGCCTGTCTAGACGCCTGTCCGACCAAGGCCTTTCCCGCCCCGTTCCAGCTCGACGCCCGGCGCTGCCTGTCCTACCTGACCATCGAGTTCGCCGGGCCCTGGCCAGTCGAGTTCCGCACCCTGACCGGATCGCGCATCTATGGCTGCGACGACTGTCTGGCCGTCTGTCCTTGGAACAAGTTCGCGCAAGAAGCGCGCGAGATCCGGCTGGCGCCCCGCCCGGCCTTTGAAAGCCCGCGTCTGCACGACCTGCTGGCGCTGGACGACGCCGCCTTCCGCGCCCTGTTCACCAAGAGCCCCGTCAAGCGGATCGGCCGCGACCGCTTCCTGCGGAATGTCCTCTACGCCGTCGGCAACTCGGGCGACGCGACCCTCGTCGCCCCGACGAAAGCCCTGCTGGACGACCCCTCAGCCCTTGTGCGCGGCGCCGCCGTCTGGGCCTTGTCGCAGTTGATGCCGGCTGGCGCGTTCGCGGCCCTGGCCGAGGCGACGACCGAGACCGACTCCCGGGTTCTGGTGGAGTGGCGGCGCGCTTAAGGTCTCCTCCCTGCGAAGCGGAGAGGGGGACCGCGCGTAGCGTGGTGGAGGGGCTCTTGAAGTCCCACAGGCGCCTGTGATGCGGCACAGAACCCCTCCGTCACGGCGCTGAAGACGCGCCGCGCCACCTCCCCACAAAGTGGGGAGGAGACGGATCACGCGGCCTCACCCCATCGCCGTGCCGACGCCCGATCCGCCGCCGGGCACCTTGGCGACGTCCAGCAGTTTCAGGCGGAAGATCAGTACGGAGTTGGCGGGGATCTTGGGATTGCCCTGCTCGCCATAGCCCAGCTCGGGCGGCACATAGAGCAGCCATTCGTCGCCGACGCGCATCTTCTGCAGGGCCTCGGTCCAGCCCTTGACCACTTCCTCGGGCGTGAACACCGCTGGCGCGCCGCGCGCGAAGGAGCTGTCGAACACGCTGTTGTCGACCAGCTTGCCTTCGTAGTCGACCTTCACCAGGTCGTTGCGATCCGGGCTGACGCCGCCGGCCGGTCCTGCCTGCACCACCTTATATTGCAGGCCGCTGGGCAGGGTCTGGACGCCCTCTTCGTTGCCGTTTTTGGCCATGAAGGCGGCCGCCTCGGCCTTGCCTGCGTTCGGATCGACCGGCGCGGCCTGGCCGCAGCCCGCCAGCAAGAAGGCCGCGACGATTGCCGCCTTACCCCATCCGAAGTTCATAGCCGCGTTCCTTCAAGGCCTCGCCGATCTCGTCGGCGTGGGCGCTATCGCGCGTTTCGACCATGATGTCGAACTCGGCGCCTTTGGCCGGCACGTCCAGCGCCAGACGGTTGTGGACCACGTCGATGATGTTGCCGCCCAGGCCGCCGATCACCGCCGCCATGGCCGACAACATGCCGGGTCGGTCGTCGCCCAGAATGCGATAGACGATCAATCGCCGCTCACGGACCATCTCGCGGTTCAGGACGACCGCCAGCATTCGTGCATCGATGTTTCCGCCGCACAGTTCCAGCCCGACCTTCATCCCCTTGAACCGCTCGGGATAGGCCAGAAGCGCGGCCAGACCGCCTGCCCCGGCGCCCTCGGACACGGTCTTCTCATAGGTGACATAGGTGGCGACGGCCCGTTCGAAGTCGGCTTCCTGGCAGACGAAGACCTCGTCCACCAGCGGGTCGGCCAGGGCGAAGGGGATGTCGCCAACCGCCTTGATGGCGATGCCCTCGGCGATGGTCTGGCCGGTGCAGATCGGCGGCTGGCCCGCGCGTTTGGCGGTGAAGGACGGATAGCGCGCGGCCTCGACGCCGAAGACCTTTATGTCCGGCTTCATCGCCTTGGCCGCGATGGCGCAGCCGGCGATCAGCCCGCCGCCGCCGATGGGGATGATCAGGGCCTCGACCTCGGGCGCATCCTCCAGAAGCTCGATCGCGCAGACGCCCTGGCCCGCCACGATGCCTTCGTCGTCGAAGGCCGAGACGAAGACGTAGCCCTTTTCGGCCTCCAGCCGCTTGGCCGCCTCGGTTGAGCCGGTGAAATCCAACCCCTCGATCACCACGGTCGCCCCGTGCGAGCGGGTGCCGTTGATCTTGGCGAAGGGCGTGCCCTCGGGCATGACGATGGTCACCGGCACGCCCAGCCGTCCGCCGTGATAGGCCAGGGCCTGGGCGTGGTTGCCGGCGCTGGCGGCCACCACGCCGCGCTTCATCTCCTCGGGACTCAGCATCAGCAGCCGGTTCAGGGCGCCGCGTTCCTTGAAGCTGCCGGTGAATTGCAGATTGTCGAACTTCACCCAGACCTCGGCCCCCGTCAGCTGCGACAGCTTTCTGGAATAGCGGGTCGGAGTGCGGTCGACCGCGCCGGCGATCCGGGTGCGCGCGGCTTGGATATCGGCGAAGGTGACGGTCATGCGGGGCGTTTCCGAGCTGTCGCGCCTCGACGACTGGGCGCGTTGTCGGGCCTGTTTCGCGCGTTGTCGGGTCCGGGTCCAGAGGGGGAATCTTGAGCGTGGAAGTCGCCCGGCCTGTCGTGCGATAGTGGGGGAAGTCGTCCCCCACGACCCCGAAATCCCGGAGGAAGCCCCATGTCGATCCGTTCGTTCGCCGCCCCTGGCCTGGCTCTCGCCCTGACCGCCGCCGCCCTCTCCGCCTGCGCGCCGACCGCCGGCGGCGGCCTGCCGAACGGGGGTCCGGCCGCCTTCAACGAGGCGGATTTCGGCTGGTCCCAGATGCCCGGCCGCAACAGCATTCAGGGCCAGATCGCCTTCGCTCGGGACGGCAAGGCCTTCGATTGCGTCGCCAGCGTCGGCCTGACGCCGGACACCCCCTACACCCGCGCCCGCATTCGCACCCTGTACGGCTCGACCCAGCGCGCGGCCGTGCCCGCCGCCGTCGTTCGCGCCCGCACCGTCGCCGACGCCAACGCCGATTATCGCAACTATGTCCGCTCCGAGCGGTGCGAGAACGGCCGCTTCCGCTTCGACGGCCTGCCCGACGGCGGCTGGTTCCTGATCGTGCCGGTCACCTCGGGCGATGCACCCCTGGTGCTGATGCAGTCGGTGCAGACGCGCGGCGGCCGGGTCGTATCCGTCACCCTGTGACCCGCACGCCCCGTCTCACGAAGATGCGACCCCGGTAACGCAGATCGCCATCTTCTGACCACGAGCGCCCCGGACTGATCGCTGCTTCTGTGCGAGAGTTCGGGGAGCTTTTTTCTTGTCCCAACACAACATCATAGGATCCGAGGCCTTTACGCGAGGGCCGTCGGTCATCATCCGCAAGTACAAGGCAGGCGGCATGCGGCGTCGCCGGTCCAAGACCATCGCCACCTTCATCGCTGGCGCGGGCGCCATGCTGGTGGTGGGCGCCGTCGCCGTCGCGGCCGTCTATGGCCCCGCCCTGGCGGGCGGCTGACGCCGCGGCTGGCCGTCAGGCCAGCCACACCATCATGCGCGTATCGGCCTCGGCCCGACGCGCCCGGCTCCACGCCCGGCGCGTCTCGCCGGTGTAGAGAAAGCCCGCCTTTTCCAACACGCGGCCAGAGGCCGGATTGTCGGCGAAATGCCCGGCGACCAGCGCCCGGCGCTTCCACTTGCGGCTAGCCCAGACCAGAGCGGCGTCCAGCGCCTCGGTGGCGAAGCCCCGACCCCAGTACTCACGTCCGATCCAGTATCCGGTTTCCGGCGCCCGATCCTCGCCCTCGAACAGGCCGATGACGCCGATCGGCCCCACGTCCTCATGGTCGATGACGAAGGTGTTGGCTCGCCTGGGGTCCTGCGAGGCGACCTGCAGCACGAAGTCGTCGGCGTCGCGCATCTGAAACGGATGCGGCATCCGCTTGGTCATGCGCGCGATGTCCAGGTCATTGGCCAGGGCGGCGATGCGCGGCGCATCCTGGGGCGCGGGCGCGCGCAGGATCAGGCGCCGAGTTTCGACGACAGGAGAGGTTTCGATGACGCACATGGGCGTTGCCTCGGATTGTCGACCATCTCCTTGAAGGGCTCGGACGGTCTTCGAGGCGGGGAAACGCAAACGGGGAGCCTGGTGATCCAGACTCCCCGCGGATTATTATCCCTGGTCCGGATCGGCTGCTGGCAGGAGCAACGCGATCCGGGAAGGTCCAGACTGCGTTACTCGGCGGCCATCGCCTGAGCGGCGTCGTCATTGGCCGCAAGGATCGACACGTAACAACGGCCGCCACGTTTGGTGGTGAATTTCACAGCGCCGTTCGTCAGGGCGAACAGGGTGTGGTCGCGGCCCATGCCCATGTTCTCACCGGCGTGGAAGGTGGTGCCGCGTTGGCGCACGATGATGTTGCCGGCCAGCACGCGCTCGCCGCCATACTTCTTCACGCCAAGGCGCTTCGACTCGGAGTCGCGACCGTTACGCGACGAACCACCGGATTTCTTGTGAGCCATCTTGCCGCTCCGTACTTTCTTGAGGGTCCTACCGGCCTTTCGGCCTACTTGAGGACGTCTCTCTTAACTGGTCTGGCGCGGTGAGCGCCGGTGAATGTCTTAGGCTTCGTCGCCGGCGGCTTCAGCCTTGGGCGCAGCCTTCTTCTTGGCCGGGGCCTTCTTGGCGGGAGCCGAGCTCTCGACCACGACGCCCTTGACCTCGGCGCCGTCCACGTCGGTCACGACCGTCTCGGTCGAACCCAGCGAGGACGCAGCGTCACGAGCGGCCAGGTTGCGAGCGCGCAGATTGATCTCGGCCTTGGTGGTCAGATCGACCTTGCCTTCCCACTTGGCGGTCTCGCCGGCGCCTTCGATGCCGGTGATGCGCAGGACCGATTCCATCTGGCGATGGCCGTTCGTGCGGCGATAGCCCTGGCGACGGGTCTTCTTGAAGATCTTGATCTTCTCACCCTTGCGGGTCTCGACCAGGGTCGCGCCGACGAAGGCGCCGTCGATCAGGGGGGCGCCCAGGGTCACGCCCTTGTCGCCGCCCAGCATCAGGACGCTGTCGAACTTCAGCTCAGCGCCGGCGTCGCCGTCGAGCTTTTCGACGACGATGGTGTCGCCCGGTTGGACCCGGTACTGCTTGCCGCCGGTCTTGATCACCGCGTACATGTTGAAGCCTCAGCGCAAACGCAAAAAAAGATACGCCCCCGGAGAGGGCCCCGGCGGCGAAGAGCGGCGACATATACGGAAGGGTGTCGGAGAGTCAACGCCGAACCGGGCGGAAATTCAGCCCCGGACGGATTATCCCCGCTGTCGCCGCGCCTTGAACTCAGTCGAGGGCGCAGATGTCCGGCAGGCCCCTCAGCGTCCCGGCGTGATCCAGGCCATAGCCGACCAGAAAGCGGTTGGGCGCCTCCCAACCGACGAA
This sequence comes from Brevundimonas sp. UYEF29, assembly GCF_040546195.1. Classification (NCBI taxonomy): domain Bacteria; kingdom Pseudomonadati; phylum Pseudomonadota; class Alphaproteobacteria; order Caulobacterales; family Caulobacteraceae; genus Brevundimonas; species Brevundimonas sp. UYEF29. The sequence continues at coordinate 126,582 of NZ_JBEPNH010000006.1, forward strand.
GTCCGGCTCGGGCGCGCGGGGCTTGGGCCAGGGCTTCCTGGCGAAGACGCAGGTCAGGACTTCGGATGCGCCGGCGTCCTTGGCGATGCGCACGGCCTCGGCCAGCGACAGGCCGGTGTCGAACACGTCGTCCAGGATCAGGACGCGGCGGCCCGCGATCGGGCGCTGGAACGGCGCATAGACGTCGATCCGGCCCCGGCTGGTCTGCTCGTCGCCATAGGAGGCCAGCCACAGGGCGTCGAAACGGACGTTGCGGCCGACGCGCGACAGGGCGCGGGTCAGGTCGGCGGCGAACCACAGGCCGCCGGTCAGCAGCACGGCGGCGACCGTGTCGTCGTCGATGACGGGCGCGATGCGCTGGGCCAGGTCGGCGACGATGCGCGCCACCTCGGTCTCGGACAGAAGAACGGTCGGCGTCGGGGAGGGATCAGCCATGATGCGAGGGCGATACCGCCTCACCATGCCCCTTGTCCACAGCCCCGACCGGTCGCGCGTCGATCGGCGCGGCCGTGTTCGGCGCCTCGGCGCCGGGCGCCGTCGCCGAGCGCAGACCCTGCGAAGTTTCGGCAGCGGGCTGCGCCGCGTGCGCGGGCGCGGCCTTCGCCTCATGGCCGCCGTGTTCAGCTTGGGGTTTTACAGGCGAAGGGCTGGCCGGCGCGAAGTCGACGCCGATCCCGGCCCCATGGCCGCCCGGATCGGGGATCAGAGCGGCGAAGCCCTGGACCTTGCCCGGCAGGACCGGCGCCGCGTCGATCTTTACGATCTTGAACCCGACCTCGGCGCCGGCGGCGTCCAGCAGGGCCACGCGAATCGGCGGTGAGACGATCTCGACGTCGCGCACATTGCGGATCGCGCCGGACACCACGACCATGCCGGGATGGTTCGGCGCAGCCCTGGCCGTCAGGGCCTCGAAGTCCAGCCCGACCGGATTGACCGGCGCGCCGAAGAATTTGTAGGCCGAAGCCGCCCGGGGGAAGGCCTGGACGATCTCGACGCGGAACAGGAAGGCCGAAACGATCAGGCCGATGAAGACGCTGGCCAGACCCGCCCAGATCACGCCCTGGGTGGCGGCGCGGCGCAGCTTCTTCTGGCGATCGGCGCGGGCGCGGAAGGCGCGAGGCAGCTCCGGCGCCGGCGTTTCGGCCAGGCTGGCCGCCGCCGGCGCGGGATCAGGTTCGGGCGGGGCTGCGGGCGCGACGGCGGCGACCACCGGCTCGGGCGTCAGGGTCAGTTCCAGCGGCTCGTCGGGGGTCGCGCGCCAGACTTCGCCGCACGATTGGCAGCGCACCTTGCGGCCTTCGGGGCCTATGGCTTCGTCACGGATGAAATAGCTGGTGGCGCAGGCGGGGCAGGTCAGTATCATGTGGCTGACTGCGAGGCTGTCGCCCCCTCCCGTAAGGCGCGACGCCGCGCCCTGTTCCTGAAACACATACCATGCCGTCCTCGCCCGCCGAACCCGCCGCTATGACCGAGACCGTTCGCCTGTCTGGCGTCGGCTTCGGCTATGTCGGCGCGCCCGACGTGCTGCGGGACGTTAACCTCATTTTGCCGCGCGGCTCTTTCCACTTTCTTACCGGGCCGTCGGGGGCCGGAAAGTCCTCGTTGCTGCGTCTGCTGACGCTGGCGGACCAACCCCGGACGGGAACCCTCCGCCTGTTCGGATCGGATGTCACGCGCATTGATCGGCGCGACATCCCGGCCTTTCGGCGGCGGATGGGGGTGGTGTTCCAGGATTTCCGCCTGCTGGATCATCTGTCGGCCTTCGACAATGTCGCCCTGCCGCTGCGCCTCGCGGGCTTATCCGAGGCCGAGTACGCCGACGACGTGCGCGAGATGCTGAAATGGGTGGGCCTGGGTCGCCGGATGGAGGCCCGTCCCCCTGCCCTGTCCGGCGGCGAGAAGCAGCGGCTGGCCATCGCCCGCGCCGTCATCACCCGCCCCGGCCTGATCGTGGCCGATGAACCGACCGGCAGCGTGGACGCCGTCATGGCCGACAAGCTGCTGCGGCTGTTCCAGTCGCTGAACAAACTGGGCGCCACCGTCCTGATCGCCAGCCATGACGAGGCCCTGGCCCAACGGTCGGGCGCGCGCGTCTTGAGGCTGGAGGCTGGACGGCTCAGCGAACTCTCGCGGGCCGCCGCATGATCCGTCTGTCAGACTTCAGCCTCTCCAGCCGCCGGCCCGGCCTGCTGCCGCCCGCCGCGGCCGGCGAGCCTTGGCTGATGACCGTCATCGCCGTGCTGTGTTTCCTGGCCTGTCTCGCCGCCGTCGCCGCCTCTGCCGCCGACCGCGCCGCGCACGGCTGGGCCCGACAGCTGGGCGCCGAGGCCACCGTCCAGGTCCGTCCCCGCGTCGGCGAAACCGGCGACACCGCCGCCGCGCGCGCGGCCGAGACCCTGTCAGGCGTCGATGGTGTGGAGGAGGCCGCCGCCCTCAGCCGCAAGGCGGCGGAGGACCTGTTGCGCCCGTGGCTGGGCGACGCCGTCCTGCCCGATCTGCCCCTGCCCCATCTGGTGACGGTCCGACTGAACGCCCAGGCGCCGGCCAGCGCCGTCACGCTAAGCCGGGCCCTGGCCGAGGCCGGGCTGGACGCCACGGTGGACGATCACAGCCTGTGGCGCGGCGAGGTCGAGCGGTCCGCCGGCATGATCACGGTCCTGGCCGGCGCCGCCTTCCTGGCCGTCGCCTTCGCTGCGGCCGCCGCCATCGCCTATGCGACGCGGGCGGGCCTGGCGGCCGGTCAGGGGGTGATCGAGACCTTGAGCCTTAACGGCGCGACCGACAGCGCCATCGCCTGGCTGTTCCAGCGGCGGTTCGGCCTGATGGCGGCCGGCGCCGGCGCGATCGGCGCCGGGCTGGCGGCGATCCTTCTGATCCTCCTGCGGTTCATCGGCGGATCGGGCGGCCTGACGGCGGCCCTGCCCATCAGCTGGAGCGACCTGGCCTTGCTCTCGCCTTGCCCGCTGCTCGCGGCTACGGTTGCGGTTCTGGCGGCGAGATTCGCCGCCATGCGCGTGCTGGCTTCAGGACGGCCGACACAGGGAGGAGGCGCATGAGACTGTTGAGCGTCATCTTCATCACCGGTCTGATCTGGCTGGTCGGCCTGTTCGCCTTCGCCCACCGGGTGCGCGAGCTGACGCCGGCCGACGACCCTGCCCGCGCCGACGCCATCGTGGCCCTGACCGGCCCGTCGTCCGAGCGGGTCAACACCGCCATTCGCCTGCTGGAACAGGGCAAGGGCGAACGGGTGCTGATCTCCGGCGTCAATCGCGAGGTGCGCCGTCAGGAGCTGCGCGAGCTGACGCCCGGCTCCAGCCGTCTGTTCAACTGCTGCGTCGACCTGGGTTTCGAGGCCGAGGACACGGTCGGCAACGCCCAGGAGATCGCCGCCTGGACCCGCGCCAAGGGCTATCGCAGCCTGATCGTCGTGACCTCCGACTATCATATGCCGCGATCGCTGGTCGAAATCCGGGGCCAGCTGCCGGGCGTGAAACTGACGCCCTACGCCATCTCCACCCCGTCGCTGGACAATGCGCGCTGGTGGCGGGCCGCGGTGACCGCGCGGCGGATGACGCTGGAATATATGAAATACCTCGCCGTCCTGGGCCGTGAGGGCGTGCGCCGCATCACCCGCGACCGGCCCGCCTCAGTCACGGCCGAGACCGAAACCGTCCCTGACGAAAAGGCCGCGTCCTAAGTGACCACCCTGCGTTCCCTGATCTTCACCGCCTGGCTCTATCTGTCGATGCCGATCATCGCCATCGGCCTGTCGCCGGTCCTGCTGCTGCCGCACCGCTATGTGCAGGGCGTGTGCAAGCTGTGGGCGAAGATCGTCCTGTTCGGCCTGCGCTGGATCGCGGGGGTCAAGGTCGAGGTGCGCGGGCTGGAGCACGCCCCGTCCGGCGCCGCCCTGATCGCGTCCAAACACCAGGGGATGTTGGACATCGTGGCCCTGCTGGCCGTCCTGCCCGACGCCTGTTTCGTTATGAAGAAGGAGCTGATGCCCCTGCCCTTCTTCGGCTGGTTCGCCTGGAAGTCGAAGATGATCGCCGTGGATCGCGCGGGCCACGCCAAGGCGCTGAAGGATATGACGCGACAGGCGCGCGACCGCCTGTCCGAGGGCCGCCAGATCGTCATCTTCCCCGAGGGCACGCGCAACGATCCAGGCGTGCCCGGCGACTACAAGCCCGGCGTCGCCGCCATCTATCGCGATCTGGAAGGCCCCTGCTGGCCCGTCGCCACCAACTCCGGCGTCCACTGGCCGGCCCACGGCTTCCGCCGCTATCCCGGCACGGTCGTGTTCGAATTCCTCGAGCCGATCCCGGCCCAGCTGAAGCGCGGCGCGATGATGGCGTTGCTGGAAAGTCGCATAGAGACGGCGTCGTTGGCCCTGCTGGAGCCAAAGGCCCAGCTTGCGCATTCTGATCCGGCCTGATCTTCCCCGCTCGGGCTCAATCCATGGAAACGCCGTATGCTCCGTCCCCTTCTGCTGTCCGTCGCCTTCGCCGCCGTGGCCGGCTCCGCTTTCGCCCAATCCCAGCCCTATGAGCAGGTGGAAACCCCGAAGACCTGGCGGGTCGAAGTCGGCGGCGGCATAACCCATGGCTTCAGCGCGACGGGCAACACCGGCGACGACATCAACTACACCGCCTGGGGCTCGGCCAGCTACAAGGACGTGATCTACGCCAACGGCCTGGACGGCGTGGGCTGGAACGCGATCAAGACGGACGATACGCGCGCCGGGGTCCAGTTGCGCCCACGCTTCTCGGCCGGAGACATCGAGGGCTCCAGCCTGGAACGTCCCGGCCTGGGCGCCGATGCCGCCCTGTATGCCTACAAGCGGTTCGGCGGCATCGTGGTCGGCGGCCGCGTCGCCCAGGATGTGTCGGGCGACGACGCCGGCCTGCAGTATTTCGCATCGGTCGGCCATCAACGCGTGACGCCAGTCGGCCTGCTTCGCGTGAGCGGATATATCGTCGGCGGCGATGACAAGCGTCTGCAGCGCTATTACGGCGTTACCGCCGAACAGGCCCCGGGCAGCGGCTTCCAGCCCTATGAGGCGTCGGGCGGGTTGTCGGGCGCAGGCGCCGTCGCGTTTCTCGCCATTCCGATCGGCGAGCGCTTCGGCGTCGGCGGCTTCGTCAATTACGAACAGCGCCTGGGCGACACCAAGGACAGTCCTCTGATCGACGACGAGGGCATCTGGCGCGCCGGCCTGATCGGCGTGGTGCGATTCTCCAGCGCGGACTGATCGTCACGCGCCGTCGCGATTACGCGCATGCCAGGCAAGGCGGGCGCGACGCGTTTCAGCCTCGCTAGCGTGCGGATCGAGGCTGCATCCATGAAACTCGCCCGGCTGGCTCTTTCCACTCGCGTCCGGGGTGGGCGGCCCTTCAATCGTAAGGCCGCCCATCGCTTCGCAACGCTGGGCAGGGTCGGTCGGCAGGGCGGCAAAGGCATGGCGCAGGCTGAAAGGCCCAACGCCATGCCACCCATCACCATGCCGGCCCGTATCATGCTCGCGGCCTACTGCGCCGCGAACTCGCTCAGCGCGTCGATGACGGCGCGGTTCTGGTCTTCGGTGCCGATGGTGATGCGCAGGGCCTGGGGCAGGCCGTAGCCCCCGACGGGGCGGACGATGATGCCCTTGGTGTTCAGATAGTCATTGGCGGCGGCGGCGCGCTCGGGGCTGTCGAACAGGACCAGCACGAAGTTGCCGGCGCTGGGCAGGACGTTCAACCCAAAGCCGCGCAGGGCCTGGGTCAGGCGCGGCTTCCAGTTCGAGATCAGATCGCGCGACGCCGTCTGGTGCGCCTCGTCCGACAGGGCGGCCGTTGCGGCTTCCAGCCCCGGCACCGAGACGTTGAAGGGCAGGCGAATGCGGTCGATGGCCTCGGCGACCTTCAGCGGCGCATAGCCGAAGCCGATGCGCAGGCCGCCCAGGCCGTGGATCTTCGAGAAGGTGCGGGTGACGACGATATTCTCGGCATCCTTGGCCAGCGGGAAGGCGGTCTCCCAGTCGGCCTCGGTCACATATTCCGCATAGGCCTCGTCCACGACCAGGATGATGTGGGCCGGCAGAGCGGCGTGAAGGCGGCGCATTTCCTCGCCCGTGTTGTAGCTGCCGGTGGGGTTGGACGGATTGGAGACATAGACGATCCTGGTGCGGTCATCGACCTGGGCCAGTAGGGCGTCGACCTCGGCCTTGAAGTTCGGCTCGGGCGCCAGCTTGACTTGGGCCTCGCAACCCAGGGCGCTGATGCGGTAGGCGAGGAAACCGTACTGGCCGCAGACGATGTTGTCGCCCGCCGTCAGATAGGTCTGGTTCAACAGGGCGAACACCTCGTCCGAGCCGTTGCCGAAGATCAGCCGCTCAGGCTCCAACCCGTGCAGTTCCGACACCGCATTCCGCAACTTGGTCGCCCGGCCGTCGGGATAGATGTGAATGTTCTTGATCGCCGCCTCATAGGCCGCACGCGCCTTTTCGCCCGCGCCCAGCATGTTCTCGTTGGAGGACAGCTTCATCGGCTCCGCGACGCCGGCGATGGACGACTTGCCGCCGACATAGGGGGCGATGTCGAGGATGCCGGGCTTGGGGGCAGGGCCGTGTGGCGCGGTCGCGTCGGTCATGGAAAGCCTTGATCTCAGAAGATGGGGGCGGCGCCGATCACGCCGCTCATTCGGCCGGGCGCGCTCTTCAGCCGCCCGTCGTCGATCTGCACATAGCCCGTCAGCATAAACAGCTTCAACCCGCCCGCCGCCGCCAGCGGATCGGCGATCAGTCCCGCGTCGCCCAAGGCGTCCACGATCTTGGTCTCGGACCAGCCGCTGTCGGTGACCCAGAAGCTGCGGTCGTCGCCCGTAGGGCCGGATGTCTCTTTGGACACGACGAAGGCCTGGGGCCGTCCGCGCCGGTTGTCCGGCAGGGCGGCGACGATCTTCAGTTCGGGCCGCGCCAGCAGGCGGCCCCACCACGGCCGGTCGGGCGACAGGTCGATCACGGCGCGCGAGCCCGCCTCAGCCGCCTTCAGCGCTTCGTCGGCAAACAAGGGTCGCGACCGCAGGCCGTAGCGGTCCGTGGCCAGGGCTTGGGCCACGCCGCCACAGACGACCAGCGCGGGTCCGGTTGCCGCCTCGATCCGGCCCCACACCGCCTTGACCGTCGCAGCCTCATCCGCCGAGGCGCCGTCTAGCAGTTGACGCAGGGCGATGGCCGAGGCGTCGGCTCGGTCGCACGGACCGGCGGCGACCCGCGCCCGCACCGCCTCGGCCAGGGCGCGATCCAGCGCCAGCAGGGCGTCGTCGGCTTCGGGTTCGTTCAGCAGCGCCATCAGAACAGCTTGGGCGCCGGGGCCAGCGGGAAGGGGCCGAGCCAGGTGCGGCCGTCGCGGAAGACCAGCGTCAGGGGCAGTTGCTCCTGTCCCGTCGCCTCGGCCGCGCCCGCTGCTGCGGCGGCCCCGGCCGCGCCGATGCGGTTCACCGGCCCCTGTCGGGTCGCCATCAAACCAGCAAGGGCGGGCAAAGGCTTTTGCGCCTGAAGTTGCACCTGGCCGGTCAGCCGGCCGTTCGCATCGGCTCGCAAGACATCGCTGGAGAGGGTCGCACGGCTGTCGCCCGCCTGCAGATCGCCGCGCACATTGCGGAACGTCCCGCCCGCCTTTGTCCAGGCGGAGAAGACACCCGCCGCATCGCCGCCGGTCTTCAGTAGGCTGGCGTGGCCGATCTCGGCCTCCAGCTGGGTCGTCAGGCGGCCGTCCTGGGCGAAGCCCTCGACGGGGCCGTCCGCCCGCCCCTGCCCATCCACCAGACGGAACATGACATCGACGTCGTCGGTCGGCGCGGTCGAGCCCTCCAGATGCGGCCGAGCATAGAATTCGATCCGCGCGGCCCGGGCGATGGGGAAGGGTTCGGCGCCGGTCTGGGCCGTGAAGACCGGATTGACCATCTCCAGCGCCAGATTGGGCCAACGCTGATCGATGCCGCTGGCGCTCATGCGGATGGCGTCGCCCTTGACCGCGACCTCGCCCTTGCCTGCGCGGGTCAGCATCAGGCCTTGCGGGGCCACCACCACCCATTTGGTCGGCTGATAGGCGTTGGCCTCTGCGGTCAGATCGGACGCCTTGATCGCATGGCCCGACGGCGCCTGAACGATCAGGTTCGTCAAGGCCACACGGGTGCGAAACGGCCAGCCATTTATAGATTTGTCGGCGAAGCGGATGTCCCAGCCGTCCTGACGCAGGGTCTGGACCTGAGCCTCAAGCCGCGTGTCGATCTGGCGCGTCAGGAAGATCCACCATCCCGTCCAGGCCGCCAGCGCGATCAGCACCAGGATGAAGGGCGCATACAGGCCCTTGCGGCTGTGTCGCTTGGTCGTCGAGACTTCGGTCATGCCGGACCTATAGCGCGCCGCACCCCGACCTTCTAGGCGGTCAGGTCGGCCAGCACCGCCTTCGCCGCCCGCCGCGCATCGTCCGGCGCCAGGCCCAGCAGAAGCCCCCGCTGACCGCCGTTGATCAGGACCTGATCGAACAGGATGGCGGTTTCGTCGATCGCAGTAGGCACGGCCTTTCGCTGGCCGAACGGGCTGACCCCGCCGACCTTGTAGCCGGTCAGACGTTCGGCGTCGGCCGGCTTCATCATCTGGGCCGACTTAGCCCCCAGCACCGCCGCCAGCTTCTTCATGCTGACCTCGCAGTCGGACGGCACGATGACGCAAGCCGGAGCGCCGTCGATCAGGACCATGAGGGTCTTGAACACCTGCTCTGGCGCCACGCCCAACGCCTCGGCGGCCTGCAATCCCACGCGCGGCGCGTCGGGATCATAGTCGTAGGGAAACAGATCGAAGGCGACGCCGGCCTTGGTCAGGGCGACGGTGGCAGGCGTGGTCTTGGACATCCTACGTCGTCTCGGGGTTCAGGAAAGTGCGGGTCAGTTCGACCGCATCGGCCAGGCCCATGCGCTGGACCTCGGTCCCGGGCGGCAGGCTGGCGAACAGGCGGGTGGGGGTGGCGGCGTCCAGCATCAGAAAGACACCCTTGTCGTCGCCGCGCCGGATCAGCCGGCCGAACGCCTGGGCGATGCGGGCGCGGGCCAGGGCATCGTCATAGCCCTTGCCGCCCAACCGTTCGCGCCGCGCCTTGTGCAGCAAATCCGGGCGCGGCCACGGCACACGGTCGAAGGCGAGCACCCGCAGCGACCGTCCCGGCACGTCAACCCCGTCGCGCACGGCGTCGGTGCCCAAAAGGCAGGAATTCTCCTCGACCCGGAACATGTCCACCAGCGCCCCGACCTCCAGCGGATCGACGTGCTGGGCATACAGAGGCACGCCCGACTTCGCCAGATCCGGCCCCAGCCGCTCATAGACCGCCTTCAATCGGCGAATGGCGGTGAACAGGCCCAGCCCCCCGCCGCCCGCCGCCAGGAACAGTTCGCGCATCGCCGCCGCCGTCTGGCGCGGATCGTCCTTGACCAGATCGTTGACGACGATGACCCGGCTGTTGGCCGCATAGTCGAACGGGCTCTCGACCTTCAGGGTGCGAGGCGGCTCGATCAAACGCGCCGAGCCGGTCCGCATCCGCGCCAGATCGAACGGGTCTTCCTGCAAGGGATCGGAGAGGGTGGCCGACGTCACCAGCACCCCGTGCGACGGCACGATCACGGCGGCCTCCAGCGGAACCGTCGGGTCGATCCAGTGGCGACGCAGCGCCACGTCGTGGATACGGCCGAACGCCGTGTCGGCCGACAGCCAATCGACGAAATCAGGATCGGGCTGATCGCCCCCGTCCTCCAGCGCCGCCAGCATCGACCGCCACCCCGGCAGGGTCATGCGCGCGCGCCGATCCAGTCCGCGCAGCGCCCCTTCGATGCGCGACCGTTGCGACCCGTCCAGCTCTGCCGCCTCGTCGTCAAGGATGTCTTCCAGATGTCGCGACAGCGCCAGCAGCGGCGCCTCGATGGCGGCCAGGGCCTGGGCCGCCGCGCGCGCCGTCTCGGCGACCGGATCGGTCACCGGCTTCAGCGCGCACTCCATGCCGAACTCGGGGCCGCCGTACGTATTGGTCTCCGCCGTGCGGGCGCGCAGCTGATCCAGCGCGGCGGCCAGGAAGGCCTCGATCGGTCCGATCGGATTGACCTCGCCTGAGGCGGGGGCGACGCGGCCCGACACGCCTTCGCCCGGCAGGGCGGCGGAGGCGCGGATGGCGTCCTGAAGCGATTTCAGCGCCGCGTCATTGTCGCCGACCATGTCGCCCAGCCGCTGCTGAAGCCCGCGCCCGCGACGCCCCCGCCCTTCCGGCCCACGAATCCAGCGACGCAGCTCGGCCGCCTCCTGGCCCGACAGACAGGCGGAAAAGGCGCTGTCGGCGGCGTCGAACAGGTGGTGGCCCTCGTCGAAAACGATCCGCTTCAGCGCCGCCGTCTCACCGTCCGACTTCTGGCCCCGCGCCGAGCGCGCGCCGTCGAATGCCGCCTGGGTCAGGACCAGGGCGTGATTGGCGATCACCAGATCCGCGCGGCGGCTGGCGCGGATCGTCTTTTCCACGAAACAGGTGCGGTAGTGCGGACAGGCGGCGTGGACGCACTCGCCGCGCCGGTCCACCAGATTGGCCGCTCCCGCCGCATGAGCCGCCGGCATGGCGAACAGGCCGGGCAGCCAGCCGGGAAAGTCCCCGCCCGTCATGTCGCCGTCGCGCGTATGCAGCGCCCATCGCCCGGCCAGCGCCAGGCCGATCAGGTCGCCATTCCCCAGCTGGGCCGCCTGGACCATGTCCTGCAGGTTCAGGACGCACAGATAGTTCTCGCGCCCCTTGCGGATCACCGCCTTCTTCTTGCGCTCGGCCGGATCGGGCCACAGCGAATGGCTTTCGCGGTCGATCTGCCGTTGCAGCGCGCGGGTATAGGTCGAGATCCACGCCGCTCCCTGGTTCCGTTCGGCCCAAAGCGAGGCGGGCGCCAGATAGCCCAGGGTCTTGCCGGTGCCGGTTCCCGCCTCGGCCAGCAGCATGCGGGGCCGCCCCTCCTCATTCCTCGGCGAAAAGGCGAAGGCGGCTTCGGCGGCGTAGTCCGATTGCGTCGGCCGCGTCTCGTCCAGGCCCGAGGCCTGAAGCAGTTTCTCCAGCCGGATGCGGGCGCTCTCGCTGTCGACCGGGGCCGATCCCGCCTCGCCGCGCGGCGCCTCGTCCTCCCATTCGGTCAGGCGCGACCAGACATCCAGCCCCGACCCGCGATGCTGGCGCGCCCTTACGCCGCCGGCCTCCAGCGCCTGAACCACCCGCTCGCCCCAGGCCCAGCCCGCCCGCTGCATTGTCAGCGCCAGGACATAGGCCGCCTCGCGCTCCCGGTAGGCCGGATCGGCCAGTTCGCGCAGCAGCAGCCCCGCCGCCTCACGCAGGCCCGCCGCCTGTTCCTCCGCCGACTTCGGCTCGGCCAGACCCAGCGACAGCGCCAAGCCCGTCGGTGACGGCGCACAAAAGCGCGCCGGTCGCACGAAGGCGTAAAGCTCCAGCACATCCATCAGATCAGTCGATCGCGGCGGCGGCGTCAGCCCCAGCCGGCGCGCCGTCAGCGAGGCATGGGCGACCAGCACCGGCCCGGTGCTGAAGAACCCCTCGGCCGCCCCGCGCCCGATCTTCCGGGTCCCCGCCTCGTCGCACACCGCCCCTGCGCCCGGCGGCGTGGCGAGCGCCGGCGGCAAGTCCGCCCACGGCTGGGCGCCGGCCAGGCGGATTTCGGAAATGACGGATTCGTCGGACACGTCCGATAGATAGCGAGCCTGGGGCTGAAACGGAACGGGAACATGCTATATCCCGTCCGTGACGACCGCCGCCGCTCCCGCAACGCTTCCGCCCCTGTTCGCCGACTGGTTCGCGTCGCGCGGCTGGGCGCCCCGGCGGCATCAGCTGGAGATGGTGGCGGCGGGGGAGGCCGGCCGCCACGCTTTGCTGGTCGCGCCGACCGGCGGGGGCAAGACGCTGGCGGGGTTTCTGCCCAGCCTGATCGACCTGGCCGAGCGCGGACCGAAGCCGGCGACCGGGCCGGGGTCGGGCGTGCATACGCTTTATCTGTCGCCGCTGAAGGCCCTGACGACGGACGTCGAGCGCAATCTGATGACCCCGATCCGCGAGATCGGGCTGAACATCCACGTCGAGACGCGCACCGGCGACACCAAACAGTCCAAACGCCAGCGACAGCGCGACTTTCCGCCCGACATCCTGCTGACCACGCCCGAGCAGCTGGCCCTGTTCTGCGCCTGGGAAGGCGCCCGGTCCTATTTCGCCGATCTGAAATGCGTCGTGCTGGACGAGGTCCATGCGATCTGGAGCGGCAAGCGCGGGGACCTATTGTCTCTAGGTCTGGGTCGATTGCAGAGTTTCGCCCCCGACATGCGCCGGGTGGGTCTGAGCGCGACCATCGAGGATCCCGATCTGATCCGGGGGTGGTTGGCTCCGGGCGGAGGGGCTCTTGATGTGGTGACTCTGGTCAAGGGCGACCCCGGCGCGCCCGCCGTCATCGACGTGCTGATCTCCGAGGGCAAGGTGCCGTGGGCGGGCCACACGGGCCAGCACGCGATCCCGGAGGTCTATGCCGCCATCCAGCGTTCGACCCTGGCCCTGATCTTCGTCAACACCCGCTGGCAGTCCGAGTTCGTATTCCAGCAGCTGTGGGCCATCAACGACGAGAACCTGCCCATCGGCCTGCACCACGGCTCGCTGGCGGCCGAGCAGCGGCGCAAGATCGAGGCGGCCATGGCGCGCGGCGACCTCAGGGCCGTGGTCTGCACCTCGACGCTGGATCTGGGCATCGACTGGGGCGATGTGGACCTGGTCATCCAGATGGCGGCGCCCAAGGGCTCCAGCCGTCTGGTCCAGCGGATCGGCCGCGCCAACCACCGTCTGGACGAGCCGTCGCGCGCGCTTCTGGTGCCCGCCAGCCGGTTCGAGATGCTGGAGTGCCAAGCGGCGCGCGAGGCCGTCGCCGACAACGCCTTCGACTGGGAGCCAGTCCATATCGGCACGCTCGACACCCTGGCCCAGCACGTCATGGGCGTGGCCTGTTCCGAGCCGTTCGACATGCAGGTCCTGTATGACGAGATCACCGGCTGCGGCCCCTATCGCAACCTGACGTGGGAGCAGTTCGAGGAGGTGGTCGATTTCGTCGCCACCGGCGGCTATGCGCTGCGCACCTACGACCGGTTCGCCCGGATCGTGCGCACGCCGGATGGACGCTGGAAGGTCAGAAACCCGCATATCGCCCAGCGCCACCGCATGAACGTCGGCGCCATCGTCTCGGCGGGAACGCTGAACGTCCGCGTCGCCAGCCGTCGCGGCGGCGCCTCGCGCCAGTTGATCGGCGGCCGCAAGGTGGGCGAGGCCGAGGAGTGGTATTTCGAACAGCTGACGCCCGGCGACACCTTCCAGTTCGCCGGTCAGACCTGGGCGTTCCAGGGCATCACCGGCACCGACGCCCTGGTCACCCACGCCAATGACAGCGACCCCAAGATTCCGTCGTGGGGCGGATCGAAGTTCCCGCTGTCGACCTCGCTGGCCGACCGGGTGCGCACCATGATCCACGACCGCGACCACTGGCGCGTCCTGCCGCCCGACGTGCAGGAATGGCTGGAGTTGCAGGAAACCCGCTCGGTCATTCCCGACGCCGAATCCATGCTGGTCGAAACCTTCCCGCGCGGCAGTCGGCATTTCCTGGTGGCCTATCCGTTCGAGGGCAATCTGGCCCACACCACCCTGTGCATGCTGCTGACCCGGCGGTTGGACCGGATGGGCGTCGGGCCGCTGGGGTTCGTCGTGACCGACTATTCACTGGCGATCTGGTCGATCAAGCCGATGGACACGATCGATCTGGACGCCCTGTTCCAGCCGGACATGCTGGGTGACGATCTGGAAGCCTGGCTGGAGGAAAGCTTCATGATGAAGCGGTCCTTCCGCAATTGCGCCCTGATCTCGGGCTTGATCGAACGCCGCCAGCCCGGCGCCGAAAAGACCGGCCGGCAGGTGACCTTCTCCACCGACCTGATCTACGACGTGCTGCGCCGCCACCAACCTGACCATCTGCTGCTGAAGACCGCCCGCGCCGACGCCGCCTCGGGCCTGCTGGACGTGGCGCGCCTGGGCCAGATGCTGGCGCGCATTGAGGGGCGCATCCGCCACCAACCCCTAAGCCGCGCCTCGCCCTTCTGCGTGCCCGTGCTGGTTCAGATCGGACGCGAGCGGGTCAGCGGAGACGCCGCCGAAATGATTCTGGATGAGAGCGCCGACCTGCTGATCGCCGAAGTCATGGACGACGCCGAGCCGCCCAGCCAGTCGGGGGCCGCCGCATGAACGCCGCCCTGCGCCAGACCCTGTCCCCCGCCCGCAAGATCTGCGGTTCGCTGAGCGTGCGGATCGCGGGCGAGGCCTGTGTGCTGCGATGTTCCGGGGCGATGTGGGTGCCGGCCCACGGCGCCCTGATCGTCGCGGACCTGCATTTGGAAAAAGGCTCAGCCTTCGCCGTGCGCGGCCAACTGCTGCCGCCCTATGACAGCCGCGCCACGCTGGACAGGCTGGAAGCCGAGATCGTCGAACTGAACCCGACCTTGGTCGTGCTGCTGGGCGACAGCTTCCATGATGCGAAGGCCATTCCCCGCATGGCGGCCGACGACCGGGAGCGGCTGGACCGGCTGGCGGCGGGGCGCGACTGGCTGTGGCTGGAAGGCAATCACGACCGCGAGGCCCTGAACCGCAGCATGGCCCGTGATGCGGAGGCGACCACCCGCCTGCCCGGCCGGATCGTCGGCGACATGATCCTCGGCGCGTTGAGCCTGACCCACGAACCGGAGGCGCTGAGCGCCGACGACGATCGTCGTGGCGAGGTCGCGGGCCACCTTCACCCCGTCGCCAAGGTCGCCGCCTATGGACGCGGCGTGCGCCGTCCTTGCTTCGTCACCGACGGATCGCGAATCGTCCTGCCGGCCTTCGGCGCCTTCACCGGCGGGCTGAACGTGCGCGATCCCGCCATCGCCGACCTGTTCGCCGCCCCGCCCCTGGCCGCCGCCCTGGGACGCGACCGGGTCCACGCCCTGGATTGGGCGATCCTGCGATAGTCTGTTCGTAAAGCGTTCAGCACGTCGCTTCACCGCATCTTGGCGGACAGCGATGCAGGATGACGGCGGATCAAGGTCACGGACACCCGCCTCATGCTCACGCCCCGCCGCATCGTCATGGCCGCCCGCCTCGGCTTCGCCCTGGCGGCTCTGGGCATGGCCGTCCTGATGTTGGGACCGTTCCAGGGTCTGGAACAGGTCTTCGGCCTGAACGACAAGGCCGCCCACGTCATCGCCTTCTATGGCGTGGCCAGCGGCCTGTTCCTGATCGCGCCCAACCAGCGCCGCGACGACCTGGCCCTCTATGTCATCGCCGCCGCCTTCGGCGCCGAACTGCTTCAGGCCCTGACCGGCCGCAGCGTTTCCGTCGTCGATTTCCTGGCGGGCGCGGCCGGCGTCGCCGCCGCCTGGGCGCCCGGACGGATCGAACAGTTGCGCCAGGCCTTCCGCCGCCACCCGGATATGACCCTGGCCGAGATCGACCGTCTGGATCGCCGCCTGCGCCGACGCCGCGTGGAAACCAGCCGCCCGGGCGTCGCTGTCCTGCGGCCCTAGGGCTCCAGCTCGATGTCCCAATAGAGGTAGTCCAGCCAGCTCTGATGCAGATAGTGCGGCGGGAAGCGTCGGCCAGCGTCCTGAAGCTGCCAGGCGTTGGGGCGATAGGGTTCGCGGCGAATCGGCATCATCGCCTGGCGCGGCGTTCGCCCGCCCTTGGCCAGATTGCAGGGGCTGCAGGCCGCGACGATATTGTCCCAGGTCGTGCGTCCACCCTGTGAGCGCGGGATGACATGGTCGAAGGTCAACTCAGCCGACTGACCGCAGTATTGGCAGGCGAAACCGTCGCGCAGAAAGACGTTGAAGCGGGTGAAGGCGGGGCTGCGGTCCTGATCCACATAGCTGCGCAGCGCGATCACGCTGGGAAGCTGCATCTCCATCGATGGCGAGCGGACGACCTTGTCATACAGGGACACCACATCCACGCGGTCCTGATAGACCGCCTTGACCGCCTCCTCCCACGGCCACAGCGACAGCGGATAGTAGGACAGCGGCCGGAAGTCGGCGTTCAACACCAAGGCGGGGAAGCCGGAGGGCGGTCGATGGAGAACCTGCATCAGGCCCTCCCGCTCAGACGGGGGGATTTTGAGGCGACAGAGGTGAGGACACGTCTCCTTCCCTAGTCTTGGCCTTGGTCTTGTCGATTTAACCTACCCCTGATTCCCGCTCATCGCCATGACCAGTGTGCAGCGTTTTCATGACGTCTTGTCTCAGACTCCGCGCGCGTGGGTTGGAAACCCCGGCAGGGTCCAGCCCCAGCGCAGGGCGGCCGCGCGCAGCAGGAAGCCTGACAGCGCCGCGACGACAGCGGCGGGCCAGACGCCGACGCCCGGTGCCCTAAGCACCATATAGACCGTCGCCGCCAGGATCGCGGCCGTGACGTTGATCTCTCGTCGCAGCAGAATCGACGGCTGGCCCGCCAGGGTGTCGCGCACCACCCCGCCGAAACAGGCCGTCAGCGTGCCCATGACGATGCAGATCAGGGCCGGCGCCCCGGCCGCCTCGGCCTTGGCCGCCCCCATCACGCCATAGGCCGCAAGACCCACGGCATCCAGCCACAGCAGGGCGCGAAACCGCCAGTCGCGCTGCCCCACCAGCCACAGGGCCGTCGAGGCGAACAGGCAGACCGCCAGATAGCGCCAGTCCTGCACCCAGAAGACCGGCAGGCCCAGTAACAGGTCACGCAGCGTCCCGCCGCCCACGCCGGTGATGGCGCCGAAGAAGGCGAAGGTGACAACGTCGTGCTTCTCGCGCGCTGCGGCCAGGGCGCCGGTAGCGGCGAAGACCGCCACGCCGGCGAAATCCAGCGCCGTCAGCACGGTCTGCGGATTGCGCAGCGGTTCGGTCAGAGCCGGATCGAGCGGGGTCACGCCGGCGCATCCAGTGCGATCTCGCCGCGCTTCACGCCCGTGTACCAGGCCCACAGCAGGTGCGTGGCGACCGCACGATAAGGCCGCCAGACCTCGGCGCGGGCATAGGCGCCCTTCTGATCGGGTCGTACCTCTGCGCCGTCGGCCCAGCGGATCGCCTCCTGCAAGGCCACGTCGCCGCCGGGGAAGACATCAAGCCGCCCCTCGCACATCATCAGATAGGCCTCGGCGGTCCACAGACCCACGCCCTTCAGCGCCGTCAGGGAGGCGATCGCCGCCTCGTCATCCAGGTTGGCCAGATGCTCCAGATCGATCTCGCCCGCGATCTGCGCCCGCGCGATCCCCTGACCATAGGTCGCCTTCTGTCGCGACAAGCCCATGCCGCGCAGTTGATCCAGATCGTGCGCCAGCAACAGCTCGGGCGTGATGCCCCCCATGCCTTCACGCAGCCGCGCCCAGACCGAAGCGGCAGAGGCCACCGACACCTGCTGCTCCACGATCATGCGGAACAAGCCTTCGAACCCGCCCACTCTCAGCCGCCATTCCAGCGGCGGCGTCTGGGCGTCCACGCGCACGAGCGCCGGATCGGCGGCGACCAGCGCGCGACGCGCGGCGGCGATGTCATCAGGCGTGGGTGCGAAGGGCATGCGCCATGCTTACGGCCCGTCGCGCTTGTCGGAAAGAGCGGGGGCGCCGTTGAGGGCCGCAAACCGCTAAGGAGCGTCTTGATGTTCGCCACCCGCTTCGCCCCCTCGCCGACCGGCCGCCTGCACAAGGGCCACGCTTCCTCGGCCCTGACCGCCTGGACGGCGGCGAAGGCGGCGGGCGGGCGGTTCGTGCTGCGCATCGAGGATATCGATCCGACACGATGCCGGCCGGAATATGAGGCGGGCATTCTGGAGGACCTGGCCTGGTTGGGCCTGGACTGGGAGACGCCGGTCCGGCGCCAGTCCGATCATCTGGGCGAGTATGCCGCCGTGATTGAGTACCTGCGGGCGCGCGGCCTGCTCTATCGGTGTTTCCGCACGCGGAAAGAGATTCTGAGCGCCATCGGCGACGCGCCGCACGGAGTGATGGAGGCGGCGAGGCCCGGTCCGCATTCAGCGGACGAGGAGGCGCATCTGCTGGCCTCTGGTGCGCCGTTCGCCTGGCGGCTGTCGCTGGACCGGGCGCGGGAGACCTTGGGCGAGGCGACCTGGAACGGCCTGAGTTTCGTCGAGAAGGGCGAGGTTCCGAACGGCGAAACCGGCGTCATCGTCGTCGATCCCGAGGCGGCGGGTGATGTCGTTCTGGCGCGCAAGGATACGGGCGTCGCCTATCATCTGGCCGTGACACACGACGACGCCTTGCAGGGGATCACCCATGTGATCCGGGGTCAGGACCTGTTCGAGGCGACCCACGTGCAGCGGCTGATCCAGACCCTGATGGGCTGGCCGGCGCCGACCTATCGTCATCACGCCTTACTGGCGGGGCCGGACGGGCGGCGCTACGCCAAGCGCGATCGCTCGATCACTCTGGCCGAGTTGAGAGCCGGCGGGCTGACGGCCGAAGCCCTGCGCGCCGAACTGGGCTTCAGCTCCGGCGGCTGAAGATGCGCGAGGCGCCATAACCGGTCAGGGCGGCCAGCACGACGCACAGCACGCCGTACAGCCACGGCCGACGGTGGGCGAACTCATAGATGTCGCGCTCCAGCCCCACCTTCTCGACCGTCAGGGTCAGGTTCGACACCGACTGCGGCTCGCCGTCCTGAAACAGCCAGACCTCGGCATAGTATTTGCCGGTGGGCGCCACGGTCGGCAGTTTGACCTCGGCGCGGAAGAGGCCCCGGTCGACGAACTCGACCCCTTCGGAGTCGGTGTCGTAGAGGGCGGCGGCCTCCTTCAGCCGGATCACCGCGCGGCGCCAGTCCAGATAGTCGTCGCCCAGACGGCTGACGACCACGTCGCGCACGCCGTAGCGGGTGACGGTGCGGCTTTCCTCGGGCGCGTCGATGCGCAGGTGATCGACGCCGACGCCGAGGCGGCGCAGCTGGCCGAAGTCGGCGATGTCGCTGAGCGGGCGCGTCGACGCGGTCATGTAGAAGCCGGGCGCGCCCTCGAACAGCACGGGCCGGCTGTTCAACCAGACACCGGACGTGCGCGTCTTCTTGACGAGGCGGATCGGCGCGTCCGGCCCTCGCACCACGACCACGACGTCCGCCGGTTCAGGCGTCGGATTGAACACGGCGCCGTAGAGGACAATCGACGCGCCCCGGAAGCTGCTGTCGACCCGGACCTGGGCGTCGGTCAGGGCTGCGGCGACGCGCAGGTCGCCGGTCGTCGCTTCGGACCGATCGAGCGGCGGGGCCGCAACAGCGGGCGGAGGGGGAGGAAGCGCCTGCATCAGTCGGCGATCCCCGGCGCGATCATGAAGATGTCGTTGGGCCGCACGAACAGATCCAGTCCCATCTGGATCCCGACTAGAAGCACGATCAGGCCCAGCGCCGCCCGCAGTTCCTCGGCGCGGAACCGCCCGGCGAAGCGCGCGCCGATCTGCGCCCCGACCACCCCGCCGAGCAGCAGGATGGTGGACAGGACGATGTCGACCGTCTGGTTACGCCCGGCCTGAAGAATGGTGGTGATGGCGGTGGTGATGATGATCTGGAACAGGCTGGTGCCCACCACGGCGCCCGCCCGCATGCGCAGGATATAGAGCATGGCCGGCACCAGGATGAAGCCGCCGCCAACCCCCATGATGGCCGACAGAACGCCCGCAAAGACGCCCAGGCCGAACGGCGGCAAGGCGCTGATATAGAGGCCCGACTTCGGAAACTTCATTTTCAGCGGCAGACCGTACAGCCACATCGGCCGCCGACGCTGCTTGTGCGGCGCGGGCAGTCCCCGGCGGCGACGCAAAATCTCGGTCAGGCTCTCGTTCAGCATCAGAATGCCGATGGCGCCCAGGAAGACGAGATAGGACAGGGCCACGACGAGATCGGCCTGGCCCAGCAGGCGCAGGTAACGAAACAGCTCGACCCCCGCCAGGGCGCCGGCCGCGCCGCCGGCCGCCATCACCGACCCCATCTTGAAATCGACCGAACCCGCCCCGGCATAGCGGATGACGCCCGACGTCGAGGAGGCCACGACATGGCTGGCCTGGCTGGCGACGGCGACGGTCGGCGGGATGCCCAGGAACACCAGGATCGGCGCCATCAGGAAGCCGCCGCCGATGCCGAACAGGCCGGACACGAATCCGACCACCGCCCCCAGGATCACCAGGGTCGGCCAGTTCACCGAAACCTCGGCGATCGGCAGATAGATGTCCAAAGGACGCGCCTTCGGCTGGAGCGGACACAAGAATCGCCGTCAGGCGGGCGAGGTCGGGGACGACCGGGCGACCGATAGCCGCCCGGCGCCTGGGAATCTAGCCTGTCGCTTGAGTCTGGGCCTGCGACTGGGCCACGAAGGCGTCGGCGGCGGTGCGGGCTGCGCGCTGGGCCGTGGCGCTGGCCGTCGGGCGCAGGCGCGTCACAGCGGCCTGGGCCTCCGCATCGCCGCCACGCGCGGCGATCATATACCACTTCAGCGCTTCGGTCGGATTCTTGGCCACGCCGTCCGCGCCGGTCTCATAGATGCGCGCGACATTGTACTGGCTGTCCGGCAGGCCGCGCTCGGCCGCGTTCAGCAGCCAGGTCAGGGCCTCGGCCTGATTGGTCGCGCCGCCGTCGCCTTCATAGAGCTGCATCCCATACAGATGCATTCCGCGCGGATCGCCGCCCTCGGCCGCGCGACGGCCCCACTGACGGCTTTGGACCGGGTCGGCGGGCACGCCATTGGCGCCGTCCAGATACAGCTGACCCAGATAGGTCTGGGCGGGGGCGTAACCCAGGTTGGCGGCGCGCTTCATGCCGTCCAGGCCCGAGTTGTCGCCGGCCTCCAGCTTGCCGATCGCCGCCTCATAGTCCGCCGCGCCGGGGCCGCCGATGTCGAAGGTCGCCTTCGGGCCGGTCGGCGTCACCGCCGACGCGGCCAGAGGCACGGCGCCGTTCGTCGTCGAGCCGCCGCCGAAGCGGGGCATCTCGAACTCTGGCGCACCGCCGTCGGTCAGGGACAGATAGCCATAGACGCCCCCGGTCAGAGCGACCGCCGTGACCGAAGCCAGAAAGGTCTTCTTGACCGTCGATCCGTCCTTGGACGCCTGCCGATCCAGCCGTTCCTGCAGCTTGGACTTGCCGCCGCGCTTCAGGCCGAAGCCCGACCGGGGCGCGGGTTCCGGCTCGGACGGCGCGGTGATCGCGGCGCGGGCGGCGTCGATGGTGTTGCGGGTCGAGGCGGCGCGGCCGGCGGCGGCCGCGGCTTCCATGCTGGAGCGCAGCCGGCGCGGATCCACGAACTCGGTCTCGCCGCCGAAATCGTCATCGTCCGCGTCCAGGGCAGCCGCGCTGCGCTTTTCGGCCGGTGCGGTCGAGAAACCCGGCGACGTCGCCTCCAGCGCGTCCTCGACGTCGGCGCCGCCGAAACCGCTGAAGGGCTGGATGATGGGTTCGACGCCGTCGGGATCGACCTGGCGCATCGGCATGTCGTCAGCCAGCGCCTCAACGGGCTCGGCCTCGGCCTGGACGACAGGCGACGAGGGGAAGGGCGCGGCGGTCGCGACTTCGGGCGTCACCGGATCGCTGGACCAGGCGTCCTGGTCGGTGAAGGTCTCATCGGGGAAGGCGGCGGCGCGCCAGTCGCCTTCGATGGATGCGGACTGGATCGGCGCCTGTATCGTCGCCGGAGCGGCGCGTTCCAGCACCTGTCGCGCCGGGGTCCACGCCGGCTCATTGTCCAGCGGCTTGTCACGGATCGGCGTCGGCGCGCGGGCGTCGATGCTTTCGCGGGCCTCGGCCAGCAGACGGGCGGTGCGTTCCTCGCTCAGACGCATCCGCTCGGCCAACTCGCCGGAGGCGCGGTCGTAGCGCTGCTCGATCTTGTCCGAGCTTTCCGACAGGCGTCGGCCGATGTCTTCCAGCGCCTGCTGCGAGCGGCGCTCGGACTGGGCGATGCGATCGCTCAGCTGGTCCGAGATGCGGGTAATCTCGCCGCCCAGCTTCTCCAGGGCGATGGCGTGGCGATCGTCGCTGGCGGTCAGGCGTTGGTCGACGCGGTCGACGTGGCGGGCGAATTCTTGATCCAGACGCGCGGCGCGGCGGGCGATCTCGGTTTCGATGGTCTGGCTGACGACGTCGGCGGCGGCGCGGGCGACGGCGTCAGTGCGACCGTCGTTGTCCGTCTCGACCTTCTTGACGCGCGCATTCAGGTTGCGGGCGATGCGCAGGACCTCGCGGCCCATGGCCTCAAGGCCGATGGCGCCCTTCTCTTCGGACGCCTTCAACTGATCGCCGACGGCCTGGACGGCGCGTTCAATACGGTCGATGCGCGCGCCGGTTTCGGCGGCGTCCAGACGCTGCATCATCTCGGCGCGATTGTTGTCGATCTGACGCGACAGGCTTTCGGCCAGCTTCTCGAAACGGGCCAGGTCGCGCGCGCCTTCCGGCTCGACGCGGCTTTCGGCCGTCCGCATCCGCTGGTCCAGCGCAGCGAACGAGCGTTCCAGCGTCTTCAGGGCTTCGGTCGTGCGGTTCTGGGCCTCGTCCAGACGCGCGCTGACCTGAGCCAGCATTTCCGTGCCGACGCCGGGGCCGGCGGCCTTCTCGACCGCCTCCATCCGCTCGCGCAGATCGCTGACGCCCAGACGCTGGCGTTCCTCGATGTCGTACAGGCGCCCGGTCAGGGCGCCCAGGGAGGTCTCGATCTTGCCGAAGGCTTCCTGGGTCGACGGGCCGGTGTCGCGTTCGAAGGCGCGCAGGCGGCGATGCCCTTCGCGCAGCTCCTCGGCGATGTCGTCGATGCGGCGGGCGGCGCCCTGGGCCTCGGCCTCCTGGCCGTCGAGCCGGCGCATCAGGCCCGCGACGGCCTGGTCCACGCCCTGAATGGCGACGGTCGAGCGACGTTCGGCGGCTTCCAGCCGCGCGGCGATCACATCGATGGAGGCGCTGATCCGCTGCTGGCTGTCTTCGACCTCATAGGCGTCGTCCAGACGGCGGCTGCGGTTGCGGCGTTCGTATTCGGCGGCCTGGGAGCGACGCGGCAGGGTGGCGTAGCCCTCCTCCTCGTCTTCCATGATCATGGAGTTGAGCCATTCGCCCAGCGTCATGCCGGACCGGCGCGCCAGATCCTTGGCGACCTCGCGTGCTTTGGGATCGATTCCCTTAACGCTCCACGGCGCTGCAGCGCTCACTGATTCGTCTCCCAGCCCATGTGACGAAGGCTATACCGTCAATATCGAGGGTGTAAACTGATGGTTAACCGCAACATCTAGCAGCGGTATCCCAATCCTGTGGACATCGCGCCAGACAGCCGGATTTGTGAATCATCTCGGTTAACGCGACATGAAGATTAACCTCCCGGCAAGGGTTCGCTTGCCAAGCGGCGCGGCTTTCGCCACCTGCGGCGCATGAGCCTGACCACCACCCTCGTCCTGCTTGGCGTCGCCCTCGCCGTCATGGTCTTTTGCGGATGGCGCGGCGCCCGGCCGCCGGATCCGTTCAAGGGACCGCGCCTGATGCCGTGGCGGTTCCTGATGGTCGGCGCGGCGGCGATCGCCATGCTGCTGCTGATCCACCTGGCGACGCTGTTCGGCGCCGAGCGTGCGCCCTGGATACCCGGCGCCTAGAGGCGGGAACCCGATCACGGCCGGTCGGTTGAACCTTGCGAACCACTCAAGGAGAGACCGCGTGTCCGACAAACTGACCCCCGCCGAGGCCGAGAAGGAATTCTGGAAGAGCCTGAAGGAGTCCAACACCGGCATGCTGGGCATCGATCGCCCCGGCTATCACCACCAACCCATGACCGGTTTCGGCGAGGACGAGACGGGGACCATCTGGTTCTTCACCCGCGACGACACCGATTTCGCCCGTGACGTCGCCGGCGGTGGCCAGAACGGCATGTTCTGCTACCAGGCCAAGGACGGCAAGGTTCAGGCCTGCATCCACGGCCGCCTGGCCATCGATCAGGACCGCAGCCGCATCGAGAAATACTGGAACCCCGTCGTCGCCGCCTGGTATCCGGACGGCAAGGACGACGCCCACCTGACCCTGGTCCGTTTCGACGCCGACGACGGCCGCGTGTGGGTGTCCGACAAGGGCGCGCTGGGCTTCGGATACGAAGTCCTCAAGGCCAACCTGACCAAAAGCGTCCCAAATGTCGGCGGCGTGTCGGACGTGAAGCTGTAAGAAGACTGACGCAAGTAAGCAGTCCCAGCCCACCACAATTCCGCCCTTAAGGTTGCGTCTTTCGCAACTCGATAGCCTCAGGGGGATGTGAGAATGCTGGGACTGCTGAGCGCGGCCATCATGACCTGTTCGCCGCCGGATGGGACGACCGCGCTCTTGGAAAGGCCCGAACGGGTCATCATGATCGGCGAGTTGCACGGGACGGAAGAGGCGCCGCGCGCCGTCGGCGAAATCGCCTGCGCTGCCGCGGAGCAAGGGCCCGTGGTTGTCGCACTGGAACTTGAAGACACGCTCCAACCCACCCTTGATGTGTTCATTTCACAGACGGACGAGGCGAGTGCATTGGCCACGTTGAGTGGCAGCTCTCTTCTGAACCGCGCTCGTCAGGATGGACGCACCAGCAAGGCTCTTCTGGCTTTGTTGCAAAAGGTGCGGATGCTCAAGGCGTCGGGACGCGATATCTCGGTCCACCTTTTCCAGCCCAGCATGACCCGAGCGCATGAACTGGATCAGGCGTGGTACGAGCTCAACATGGGTCAGCTTCTCAGCGAGGCGCGCCAGAACAGACCCGATGCGCGCGTGATCGGACTGGCCGGCAATATCCACGCGCGCAAGACCCCTCTCGCCAGATATCCGGACATGGGCATTCCCGCGACCGGCCATTTGCCTGCGAGAGAAACGTTGAGCCTCCGGATCGCACAGCAAGGCGGCTTTGCTTGGAATTGCGGGCGGGATGCCTGCGGCGTGAATCCTTCGTTCGCCAGCGATGACAACCAGATGAAAGGCGTCGTTCTGACCCCAGTAGAGGACGGCGCCTACGACGGTCTGCTGGCGTTGGGACCGTCGACAGCCTCGCCGCCGATCAGCGGCGAGGACTGAGCGTAGATCATCCCCCGAAGCACCAGGCCAGAACCGCCTTCTGGGCGTGGATGCGGTTTTCGGCCTCGTCCCAGACCAGAGAGCGCGGCCCGTCGATGACGGCGTCGGTGACTTCCTCGCCACGGTGGGCGGGAAGGCAATGCAGGAAGACCGCTTCGGGATCGGCGAGATTCATAAGGGCTTCGTCGACGCCGTAGTGTTCGAACGCCGCCAGCCGCGCCTCATAGTCCTGGTCCCCCATGGAGACCCAGGTGTCGGTGACGACGACGTCGGCGCCCTTGACCGCCTCGCGCGGATCGCTGGTCAGGGTGACGGCGTCGCCGCCCTTGGCCAGGTCGCGCAGGTCCGGGTGGTATTCCGCCGGACAGGCGACGTTCAGATGGAAGCCGAACTTGGGCGCCGCGTGCATGAAGCTGTGGCAGACGTTGTTGCCGTCGCCGATCCAGGCGATCGTCTTGCCGGCGATCGGCCCGCGATGCTCCTCGATCGTCTGCAGATCGGCCAGGATCTGACACGGATGCGACCGGTCGGTCAGGCCGTTGACCACCGGCACGGTGGAGACGCGGGCGAACCGCTCGACATCCTCGTGGTCGTTGGCGCGGATCATCACGGCGTCGACCATACGCGACAGGACCCGGGCGGTGTCCTCCACCGGCTCGCCGCGCCCCAGCTGCATGTCCGAGGCCGTGGCGATGATGGACGAGCCGCCCAACTGGCGGATCGCCGCGTCGAAGCTGAACCGCGTGCGGGTCGAGTTCTTCTCGAAGATCATCGCCAGAACGCGGTCCTTGCCCGGCGCATCGGCGTCGGCGCGCCCCTGGGGCCAGCCCTTGCGGGCGGCCTTGCGGGCATGGGCGTCGTCCAGGATGGCGCGCAGATCCGCCGCGTCCAGCCGGTGGATGTCGAGAAAGTGCCGGACCATATGTCTAGCTCCGCTCATCCCCGCGAAGGCGGGGACCTAGTGCTGTGGGCGACAGCCGCCCGTCGGGTGTTTCATCCGTTGATCCCGCGTTCTCGAAAGAACTGGGTCCTCGCTTTCGCGGGGATGAGCGGATGTCGGGCTCAGGCCGCCAGTTTTTCGCGGGCGACCTCGCAGGCCGCTTCGAAACGGGCCACGGCTTCGCGGGCCTCGTCCAGCGTCAGGTTCAGCGGCGGCAGCAGGCGCACGCAATTATCGCCGCCGCCAGCGATCAGCAGTTGCTGCGTGTCGCGCGCCAAGGCCATGAACTCGCGATTGTTCGGCACCATCTTGATGCCGATCAGCAGACCCTTGCCGCGCACGTCCGCGATTACATCGGGGAAGCGTTCCTGAAGGCCGGCGAACTGCTGCTTCAGATAGCCGGCGACCTCGTTGACGTTGTTCAGCGTCTCGGGGCTGTTGATCAGGCTCAGCGCCTTTTGACCGACGGCCATGGCCAGGGGGTTGCCGCCGAAGGTCGAGCCGTGCACGCCGACTGTCATGCCCTTGGCCGCCTTGGCCGAGGCCAGGCAGGCGCCGATGGGGAAGCCCCCGCCCAGAGCCTTGGCCACCGCCATGATGTCCGGCGCCATGCCCGCCCATTCATGGGCCCACAGCTTTCCGGTCCGGCCCATGCCGCACTGGACCTCGTCGAAGATGATCAGGACGCCGTGTTCGTCGCACAGTTCGCGCAGACCCCGCAGGCACTGTTCGGGCATGGCGCGGCAGCCGCCCTCGCCCTGCACGGGCTCGACGATGATGGCGGCGGTCGTGGGCTTGGCGATGGCGGCCTTGATCGCCTCGTGGTCGCCCCACTTCAGCTGGTGGAAGCCCTGCATCGGCGGGCCGAAGCCCTCGGTATAGCTGGGGTTGGCGGCGGCGTTGATCGCGCCATAGGTTCGACCGTGGAACGAGCCGTCGAAGCCGTAGATGTCGAGCCGCTCAGGCGCGCCGTTGGCCGAGTGGTATTTGCGCGCCGTCTTCAGCGCGCATTCGACGGCTTCGGTGCCCGAGTTGGTGAAGAACACCACGTCGGCGAAGCTGGATTCGCACAGGGCGTCGGCCAGCGCTTCCTGACCCGGAATGCGGAAGATGTTGGAGACGTGCCACAGCTTCTCGGCCTGATCCTTGACCGCCTGGACCAGTTCGGGGTGGGCGTGGCCCAAGCCGTTGGTCGAGATGCCGGCGACGCAGTCGAGATATTCGGTCCCGTCGGTCGCCCACAGACGCGCGCCTCGGCCGCGTTCCACTTCCAGCGGCGCGCGATTGTAGACACCCATCAAATGCTCAGTGGACACGGGACCAAGACCTCCAAAAGCGAGACGGGCCCGCCGCGTGTGCGACGGAGCCGGATCAATACGGTCAGGCGTTGTCGGATTAGTGACGGTGTTAGTCAACACCGAGCACCAAGCCGCTTAAGGGTTGCCGGCGTCCGGCGCGGGCGTGCTGGCCGCAGGGGCGTCCGGCGCCGTTTCGGCGGCGACCGCTTCGTCCTTGGCCTGGATTTCGACCAGCTTCTTGTCCAGGGCCAGGCCCAGGTCGGCGATGAACAGGCCAAAGCGGGCGACGTCGACGCCCTTCAGATAGGACAGCTTGTCGTCAGTCGTATGGATGCGCTGGAAGACGGGCGGGACGAAGCCCTCCTTCAGGCCGTTGTCCTTGCCGCCGTTGAAGGCCAGCCACATCTGGTGGGCGCCGACCGCATCCTGGGTGCCCATCGACACCACCGGCACGCCTGCGGCCGAGAAGGCGCGGTCGTCGCTGGGCGGATAGGTCGGATAGGGCATGCAGTCGAAGCCGCGTTCGGCGCACAGGCTGCGCAGCGTCTCCAGCACGAAGGCCGATTGCGGCCCGTTGTTCTCGCCATACATGACCGTCTGGCCATAGGCGGCGACATCGGCGTTGATGACGGCGGCGATCCGGTCCTTGCCGTGTTTCGCCAGGAAGGCCTTGGCGCCCAGAAGGCCCAGCTCTTCCTGGTCGGTGAAGACGAAGACGAAGCGGTGAGCGACCGGCTGGCCTTCCAGCGCCATGTCCAGCGTCTTGGCCGCCTCCATCATCGCCATGACCGAGCCGACGTTGTCGACGATGCCCTGGGACAGCGTCCCGTCGCGCAGTTTCACCGCGTCATAATGGGCGGTCAGGACGATGTCCTTGTCGCCCTCGCCCACCGTGACGACGACATTGGAGCCTTCCATCGGGCCGGTGGCCTGGTTGCCGCCTTCAAAGGTCTGGATTTCGGGCGTGAAGCCCAACGTCCTCAGGAAACCGACCAGAACCTGGGTCCGTTCGGCGTTGGTGGGCTTGATGAACTGGGCGGCGCCGGCGGCGATGTCGGGGCGATCGCCGGCCTGGGGCGTCGCTTCCTGAGCGAAGGCGGGACCAAAAGCGGATGTGGCGGCGAACAGGGCCGTGGCGGCGACGAGCGAACGAAACAGCATGAAGCGGACCTCTCGGGGGAGCGATCCGCAACAGGTAGCGATCTAGCTCTTAAGACGCCAGCCCGAGCGGAACACCAGCCAGCAGACCACGCCCATGACCGCCATCAGCACGGCCGACCCTATGACGCCGACCGTCAGATTGCTTTCGGCATGGCCGATGAAGCCGTAGCGGAAGCCGTCGATCAGATAGAAGAAGGGGTTGTATCGGCTCAGCGCCCGGAACGGCTCGGGCAGGTTCTCGACCAGATAGAAGGTCCCCGACAGGAAGGTCATCGGCATGACGATGAAGTTCTGGACCGCCGACAGGTGGTCGAACTTCTCGCTCCACAGCCCCGCCAGCACCCCGGTCATGCCCATGATGAAACAGGCGGCCAGGGCGAACCAGACGATGGCGAAGATATTGGCGATGCCCAGCGGCGCGAACGGCAGCACGCAGATCGCCGTCACCAGACCGACCGCCAGGCCGCGCGTCGCGGCGCCCAGCGTAAAGCCCAGCGTCAGCTCCAGCGGGCTGAGCGGCGGGGTCAGGAAGTCGGTCGCCGTGCCCATGATCTTGGCCTGGATCAGGCTGGACGAGGCGTTGGCGAAGGCGTTGTTCAACATGGCCATCATGATCAGGCCGGGCGCGACGAACAGGGCGAACGGCGTGCCGTGCAGCGGCGGCCGCGCGTTCTGAAGCGCCACCACGAACACCAGCATATAGAGCAGCGTCGTGACCACCGGCGCCGCCACCGTCTGTGCGCCCACCTTCCAGAAGCGACGCACCTCGCGCAGATACAGGGTCTGCACCCCGATCCAGTTGATCCCCGGATAGCGACGCGGCTGCGGCAGGCCGGCAGGCCGGGTGGAGATCAGATCGGGCGTATCGGTCATGGCCCGCCAGATGCGCTCGACCGCCGCGCTTCGCAAGGCCGAGGTGATTGATGAATCGTGACTGTCCTGCGCAGTCGTCCTGACTCACCAGTCACGCGTCGCCATTCACCAATCCGCCTTAACCTTAACGATGATTCAATATCTGGTTTCTGTGGACAGGATGATTCGCACATCTTGCGTCTCTTAACGGCTGGTTTACGATTAGTTGTAGGTCAAGACCCCGGAGGGGGAGCCTGGACCTAGATATTGAATCCAAACTCGCTGGAGGGTGGCATGACCGCAGGCTGGACCGACGACCGCGTAGGCGCGCTAAAGAAGCTCTGGCTTGAGGGCCAGTCCGCGAGCCAGATCGCCAAACAACTGGGCGGCGGGGTCACCCGCAACGCCGTGATCGGCAAGGTGCACCGTCTGGGCCTGTCGGGCCGGGCCGCCCCGTCGCAACCGGCGCGCACCGTCGCCGCGACCTTCCGCACCGCGCGTCCGCGCCCGGCGCCGGCCGCTCCGGCGCAGCAACCTTCGGCCCCGCGCCGTCTGGAAGCCGTCCAGCCCAAGCCGGTCGAACCCGCAGCCCCCGTCCCCGCCCCGATCCCGGATTTGCCGGGCACGGCGACCGTGATGACCCTGGGCGCCCACATGTGCAAATGGCCGATCGGCGACCCATCGTCGCGCGAGTTCAGCTTCTGCGGCCGCCGCTCGTCGGAAGGCGTCTATTGCGTCGAACACGCCCGCGTCGCCTACCAGCCGCAAGTCCGTCGCGGCTCCAAGGAAAGCGGTTCCGATCTGGCCCGCAGCCTGCGGCGTTACATCTAAAGAGCGCTACGCTCACGACGCGGTCGCTCGCGACTTGAGCGCGGCGCTTCGCGCGGGTCATGCCCGCGTCACAGATGCTCTCCATTGAGCTCACTTCCCCCTCGCCGGTTCGCGCAAGCGGCCGGCGAGATTTCAGGGGCGGGGCTGCGGTTCATCCGGGTTGACGCAGCCCCATCCGCCCTTCGATCAGTTCAGCACCCGCCGCGCATCCGGCGTATCCAGCGAAAACGCCGGGATCTGCGCCTTGAAACTGCGCCCGTCCGCATCCGTCATATAATAGGCGCCCACCATCGACCCGCTGTCGGTGCCCAGCGGACAGCCCGAGGCGTAAGCGTAGCTGCCGCCCGGTTCGATCACCGGCTGTTCGCCGACCACGCCGGGACCGCGCACCTCCTCGACATGGCCGTGGCCGTCGGTGATGGTCCAGCGTCGCGCCATCAACTGCACCGTCGATCCCGTCAGGTTCACGATCTCGATCTGATAGGCCCAGACCCAGCGCCCTTCGTCGGGATCGGACTGGCCCGCCAGATAGCTGGGCCGGACCCGGATCAGGATGCCGTTCGTCTCGGCGGTATAGGCAGGACCCTCGTGCATGGGCTATATGCTCGCCCCGCCGCGCGCGGGCTGCAAGCGCGACTTGGAGATAAGTCGTGAAAACCGTGTGAGACAGACGCCATGAGCTCCTTCCAAGCGCCCCGTCCCGGCATCCTGCCCGCCCAGTCCATCGAGACGTTGATCGCCGCCGGCGCCGTCACGTCCGACACGCCCTTCGACCACGACCAGGTCCAGCCGGCCAGCCTGGACCTGCGGCTCTCGGATCAGGCCTGGCGGGTCCGCGCCTCCTTCCTGCCCGGCCGGCGCAAGGTCGAGGACCGCATCGCCGACGTGGCCATGCACGCCATCGAGATCACCGAGGCCGGCGTCGTGCTGGAAAAGGGCTGCGTCTATATCGTGCGCCTTCAGGAGCGGCTGAAATTGCCGAAAGGGTTGATCGCCCGCGCCAATCCGAAAAGCTCGACCGGCCGCGTCGATGTCTTCGTGCGTCTGCTGACCGATCAGGGCGCCAGTTTCGATGATGTGGCCGAGGGTTATGACGGCCCTCTCTATATGGAGGTCGCGCCCCAGACCTTCTCCATCCTGGTCCGCCCCGGCACGCGCCTGAACCAGCTACGGCTCAAGGCCGGCGATCCGCCCAAGCTGGAGACCCGCTCGGTCGGCGTCGATCTGCAGGGCGGCGACATCGTCGGCTTCCGCGGGCGTCGCCATGCGGGCGTGGTCGATCTGGACCACATCGACGGCCACGACCCGCGCGACTTCTGGGAGCCGTTGAGCCTCCGCCGTGGCGAACTGCTGCTGGATCCGGGCGAGTTCTATATCCTGGCCTCGTCCGACGACGTCGAAATCCCGGTCGACCAGGCCGCCGAAATGACGCCCATCGATCCGTCGGTCGGCGAGTTCCGCGTCCACTACGCCGGCTTCTTCGACCCCGGCTTCGGCACCGACGAGGCGCATGGCGCGGGCTCGAAAGGCGTGCTGGAAGTCCGCACCCACGACACGCCGTTCCTGCTGGAACACGGCCAGATCGTCGCCCGCCTGGTGTACGAGCCCCTGACCGAACGCCCCAGCCGCCTGTATGGCGAAAGCGGCAGCCACTATCAGAACCAGGGCCTGAAGCTGTCGAAGCACTTCAAGGCCTGGTGAAACGTGATCGGTGACTGGTGAATCGTGATTGGCGCGTGGTCGTCACGATTCACCGCTCACGACTCACGTCAACCGATCCGCCTTCCTCAGCCCCGGGAACATCGTCGCCCAGGCCCCGGTCGCGGCCAGGGCGCCGAACCCGCCGAATACCGCTGCGCCGACCGCGCCCAGCAGCCGGACCATGACGCCGGAATAGGCCTCGCCCAGTTCGTTGGAGGCGCCGATGAACAGCATGGACACCGAGGACACCCGGCCGCGCATGTGATCGGGCGTGGCCAGCTGGATCAGGGTCTGGCGCACATTGACGCTGATCATGTCCGCCGCCCCGCCGATGAACAGGGCCAGGCCCGACAGCCAGACGATGCGCGACAGGCCGAAGGTGATGGTGCACAGGCCGAACACCGCCACCGCCGCGAACATCCAGCGCCCGCCGTTCTGACGGATCGGATAGCGGCTCAGATAGATGGCCATGACCATGGCCCCCACGCCGAAAGACGCTCGCAAAAGGCCGAACCCCTGCGGCCCGACATGCAGGATGTCGCGCGCGAAGATGGGCGTCAGCAGGGCCACGCCCGCCAGCAGCACCACCACCAGATCCAGCGAAATGGCGCCCAGCACGATCTTGGTCTTCCACACATAGGCCAGGCCCTCCTTCACCGAGTCGACCGGCGACAGCGGATTGGCCTGGGGCGCTGGCTTGCCGCTGGTGCGGATCAGGATGAAGGCCGCGACGGCCAGCAGGAACATGCCCAGGGACACCGCATAGGCCAGGGGCACGTTCACCCCCACGATCACCCCGCCCAGGGCCGGGCCGGCGATGGCCCCGGTCTGGAACGCGATGGACTGGGCCGCAATGGCCGGCGGCAGGGCCTTGCGCCCCACCACCATCGGCAGGAAGGCCTGGCTGGCCGGCGCCAGAAACGCCCGCGCCGCGCCGAACAGGGCCGCGACCGCCAGCAGACCCCACAGCGGCGGGTTTCCATGCAGGGCCATGGCCAGGAACGATCCCGCGCAGGCCGCCTCGACCAGGATGGAGATCCACACCGTGCGCTTCCTGTCGCGCCGATCCGCCATCGCCCCGGCGGGAAGCGTAAAGGCCAGCAGCGGCAGGAACTGACACAGCCCCACCAGCCCCAGATACAGGCTGGCCTCCTCGACCGGATGATCGCGCCGGGCGATCTCATAGACCTGCCACAACAGGGCCGAGGACTGGATCTGGATCGCCAGCACCGCCACCACGCGGCCGAACCACAACAGGCGGAAGTCGCGAATGCCCCACGGGCTGGACGGGCCTTCTGGCGGAGATGGCGGGGCGGCGGGGCCGGCAGCGATGGATTCTTTGGTCAAGGTCTCGGCTTCGGCAGGAGCGCACCGTCTTCTCGCAGACGCGGATTATCCCTAAAGCATAGCCGCATGAGCCGCGCATCAACTCCCGTTATCGATCCTGTCGAACTGACCCGCGACCTGATCCGCATCCCGTCCGTCACCCCCGCCGACGAAGGGGCGATGGATGTGCTGGAACGGCATCTGACGGCGCTGGGCTTCACCTGCCGCCGCCTGGCCTTCGAGGGACCGGGCGGCGAGGGCGTCCATGCGCGGATCGAGAACCTGTACGCCCGTCGCGGGACCGCCTCGCCCAACCTGTGTTTCGCCGGCCATACGGACGTGGTCCCGACCGGCCCGTCGGATCAGTGGTCGTCGCAACCCTTCAACGCCGAGATCAAGGACGGCGTCCTGTACGGTCGCGGCGCGGTGGACATGAAGGGCGGGATCGCCGCCTGGGTCGCCGCCGTTTCCCAGGTGCTGGCGGACGGTGAACCCGCCGGCTCCCTCTCCTTCCTGATCACCGGCGACGAGGAAGGCCCCGCCCTGCACGGCACCAAACGCGTGGTCGAGGCCCTGGCCGCCGAGGGCGAGGTCATCGACGCCTGCGTGGTCGGCGAGCCGTCCTCGTCGCATCAGCTGGGCGACATGATCAAGGTCGGGCGGCGCGGCTCGTTGAACACCTGGATCACCGTCCAAGGCAAACAGGGCCACGTCGCCTATCCCGAGCGCGCCGCCAACCCGGCCCCGGTGATCGCGAAGCTGATGGCCCGTCTGAACGATCATGTGCTGGATGAGGGCTACGAGAACTTTCCCCCGTCGAACCTCGAAATCACCACCATCGACATCGGCAATCCGGCGACCAACATCATCCCGGCCCAGGCGACGGCGCGGCTGAACATCCGCTTCAATCCCAGCCATACCGGCGATGCC
Organism: Brevundimonas sp. UYEF29; assembly: GCF_040546195.1. Classification (NCBI taxonomy): domain Bacteria; kingdom Pseudomonadati; phylum Pseudomonadota; class Alphaproteobacteria; order Caulobacterales; family Caulobacteraceae; genus Brevundimonas; species Brevundimonas sp. UYEF29. The sequence continues at coordinate 160,774 of NZ_JBEPNH010000006.1, forward strand.
CTGATTGACTGGCTGAACCGCGAGGCCGGGGCCATGCAGGCCGAGACTGGGCTTCAGATCACGCTGGAGCACCTGTGCTCCGGCGAGGCCTTCCTGACCGAGCCGGGCGCCTTCGTGGAGGCGGTTCAGGACGCGGTCGAGGCCGTGGCGGGCCGCCGCCCCGAGGCCTCCACCACCGGCGGCACCTCCGACGCCCGTTTCATCCGCGCCCTGTGCCCAGTGCTGGAACTGGGCCTGGTCGGCCAGACCATGCACCAGATCGACGAGCGCGTGCCGACGGCGGAGTTGGAGACGCTGACGGCGGTCTATCGCCGGGTGATCGAGACGGTGTTCGAGCGGTTGTAGGTGCGGCCGTGGATACTCAATCTAGCCCATTTGGCTCACCTCAAACCGGACCCGCCGATAAGCCCGAAATGGGTGGATAGCTGACCTCCCGGATGCAAATCTATCAGCATGTGGAAAGCACAACGCACACCGCAAGACGTTGCCCGATATCTACGGGACTTCATCGAAGGCACTGGCGGCGATTGGGATTGGGACGACTTCACAAGCGTCACGATCAAAGATCGAGCGCTTGAAAGCATCCGCCAGCGGGCCACTCGAACTGAGCCGATGAAAGCTGACATTCAGCAGCTTCGGCAACTATTGGCTGAAGCTGAGGCGCTCTGTGAGAGGCCTTGTGATGTCCAATAAAGGTCGGTTTTCGACATCTCCGGACGCTGCAATCGCCATCGCCTAACTCCGCTCCAAGAACCGCAATGCCGTCAGCACATGCGTCTTCACGCCCAGCGGCAAGACCTTCTCGTTCGGCGAGAATTCCGGCGAATGGTTGGGCGCGGAGGTGGCGGGATCGACGCCGTCAGGACTGGCCCCGAGATGGTAGAAGACGCCGGGGATGACCTGCTGAAAATAGCTGAAGTCCTCGGCCACCGTGGTCGGAGGCGTGGCGGGGTTGACGTTCCCCGCGCCCGCCGCCTCGGTCAGGACCGGGGCCAGCCAGGCGGACAGGCCGGGGTCGTTGAACACCAGGGCCGCGTTCTGTTTGACGCCGAACTCGGCGATGGCGCCGTAAGCCTCGGCGACATGGTCGATGGCGGTCTCAGCGCGGGCGACCAGGGCGTCGCGCTGGGCCGTATCGAAGGTGCGCAGGGTGCCTGACAGCGTCGCACTGTCGGGGATGATGTTGTAGCGGACGCCGGCGTTGATCGTGGCGATGGTGAAGACGGTCGGGGTCGTGGTCGGATCGACCGTGCGCGCCGTCAGAGTGTTGACCGTCTCGACCACCTGGCCCGCCACCGCGATCACATCGACCCCGCGCCAGGGCCAGGCGCCGTGCGTCTGCTTGCCCTTCAGGCGGATGTCCACGCGGTCGGAGGCGGCCATGAACCCCTCGGGCCGATAGAAGACGCTACCCGGACGGCCCGGCACGACGTGCAGGCCGAAGATGGCCTCGGGCTTGGGATCGTTCAGCGCCCCTTCGGCGATCATCAGGGCCGCGCCGCCCTTGGGCTCTCCCGGAGGCGCGCCCTCCTCGGCCGGCTGGAAGACGAAGACCACCGTGCCGGCGATCCGGTCCTTCATCCCCGCCAGCACCTCGGCCGCGCCCATCAGCATGGCCATATGCATGTCGTGGCCGCAGGCGTGGGCCACCGGCACGGTGTTGCCCATATAGGTCCCGGTCGCGCTCGAGGCGAAGTCCAGGCCCGTCGCCTCCTGCACCGGCAGGGCGTCCATGTCGGCGCGCAGGGCCACCGTCCGGCCCGGCCTTGCGCCGCGCAGCACGCCGATCACGCCCGTCTTGCCGACCCCGGTGCGGACCTCCAGCCCCAGCGACCGCAGATGCTCGGCGATCACGCCGGCTGAGCGGGTCTCGGCAAACCCCAGTTCGGGATGCTGGTGAAAGTCGCGCCGCCAGGCGACGACCTCTGGCATGACGCGCTGCACGGCGGCGTCCACGCTGGCCGTATCGACCTGAGCCTGAGCGGCGCCGGCGGCAAGCAACAGCGCGAGTGTGGAGGCGGCGAACAGTCGGCGCATGTGAAGGTCCCGTGAAATTTTCAGCCCGACGACAGGTGACGGCGCCGCACCCGCTTGTGCAAGCCGTCGCGAACGCCGATTTCTGTCCGCATGGGTGAGAAGGCCTTCAAGAGCGCAAAGACCGAATGGCGCGACGTCGTTCTGGTCTGCCGCAAATGTTCGAAAAAGCTGGACGGCGGTTTCGGCCCCGGCGGCGATCTGACGCTGAAGAAGGCGTTGCGCAAATATCTGCACCTGAAGAAGGGCAAACAGGGTCGCAAGGGTGAGCTGACCGTGGTCGGCGCCGACTGTTTCGACATCTGTCCCAAGGGCGCCGTCGTCGCCGTCAACACGGCCCAGCCCAAGAAGCTGCTGATCATTCCCGCCGGCGCCGACCTGTTCGAGGTCAAGACGCGGCTCGCGCTGGATGACGGGCGGCGGTTGAAGCGGATCGACGGGGCCGACTGAGGCTCGGCGCCTTTCTTCCGTCGGCCAGCCGTGTCACAGCGAAATCATGGATGACACTCGTATAGAAAAACGCGTCGGCGTTCAGGCGACCTCAGACCGCATCTGGGATTTGGTCGCGGACCTGTCCGGCTGGGGCGCCTGGAATCCGATCGACAGAGACGTGTCGGGCGCCATCGCCTATGGCGGTCGGCTGAGCATGATCGAGGCGTGGCCTGGCCTGGCCGAACGCCATGCGGCGGCCCAGGTGGTGGAATGGCAGCCACGCGCACGGCTGGTCTGGGCCGAAAGGCGCGGATTCCTGTTCCAGAGCCTGCGTTACATCCAGATCGAGGAGCTGGCGCCCGGCAACTGCATCGTCGCCATCGGCATCCGCTTCTCGGGCATTCGCGGCGAGCTGTTCCATGACAAGCATCGCCCGGCGATCAAGGCGGCGTTCGAAAGCGCCGCCCATGGGTTGAAGGCGGCGGCGGAGCGCGCCTAGCGCCCGTCCTTCATCATGTCGATGACGTTCAGGATCGCCGGACCCAGGATGACGATGAACAGGACCGGCAGGAAGAACAGGATCATCGGCACGGTCAGTTTGGCCGGCAGGGCCGAGGCCTTTTTCTCTGCGGCGGACATCCGCAAATCGCGATTTTCTTTGGCCATGACGCGCAAAGCGGTGGCCAGCGGCGTGCCATAGGTCTCGGCCTGCGTCATGGCGGTCGCGACCGACTTCACGCCCGGGTGGTTGGTGCGCTTGCCTAGGTTTTCGTAGGCCATGCGGCGATCAGGCAGATAGCTGAGCTCAGCCGACAGCAGCGACAGTTCTTCGGCCAGATCGATCGACGACGGCCCCATTTCCTGACTCACCTTGGTGATCGCCGCCTCGATCGACATGCCCGCCTCGACGCAGATCAGCAGCAGGTCCAGCGCATCTGGAAAAGCCTGCATGATCGAGGTGCGACGCTTGTCGATGCGGTTCTTCAGATACAGGTTCGGCGCATAGAAGCCGGCCACCGCCGCCGCCATCGTCGCGGTCACCTTGTTCATCGTGGGCCAGTCCACGACCTTGATCACGAACAGATAGAAGGCCGCCACGATCATGAAGATGAAGGGCGAAGTGAAGCGGAAGAAGTAGAAGGTCGTCAGCGGACGCGGTCCGCGATAACCGGCCTGCACCATCTGCCCCGCGACCTTGGGATCTTCCAGCAGCTTGGACAGATTCAGCCGATCTACAATCCGCTTCTTGAACCCGTCGTCGGTGTGACGCAGCGCCCCCTGACCGCCGGCCATGTTCGCGCGTGACCGGCGTTTCAGGTCGTCGCGGCGTTCCGCAACCGCCTTCATTCGCTTGTCTAGCGCAACCCCGCCCGTCATCGACGACAACAGGGTGACGACCGTGGCGAAGACCAGCACACCCACGCCGATGCTAAGCAGGTTCTGCGGGTCGGTGATGAAACGGATAAAGCTTTCCATGATCCCGGCCTCAGAACTTGAACGAGATCATGCGTTTCATCACGAAGATGCCGGTCGCCATCAGCAGCGCCGCCATCAGCAGCATGAAGTTGCCGCGGAAATCGGTGAACAGCGGCATCATGTAAGAGGGGGTGGTGAACATGACCATCGTCATGACCGCCGGCGGCAGGGAGGCGATGATGCCGGCCGAGGCCAGGGCTTCGGACGACAAAGCCTTGATCTTCTCGCCCATCATGCGACGAGCGCGCAGCACGGCCGACAGATTGCCCAGCGCCTCGGCCAGATTGCCGCCGGTTTTCTGCTGGATGGCGATGACGATGGTGAAGAAGCGCAGTTCGGACGTCGGCATCCGGCCGTACATCTTCTCCAACGCCTGCTCCAGGGTCAGGCCGACGCCCAGGCCCTCGACCAGCGTCTGAAACTCCGGCCCCAGCGGCGCCGGGCTCTCGCGGGCGATGATCTTGAAACATTCGTGGACCGGCAGGCCCGACTTGATGCCGCGCACGATCACGTCGACGGCGTTGGGGAACTCCAACGAGAACTTCTTCATCCGCGACTTGCCGAGGAAACCCACGATCCAGCGCGGCAGTCCCAGACCGAAGACCAGGGCGATGCCGATGACCACCAGGATCGGCAATCCGAAGATCAGCGCGCCGAGGCCGGTTACCAGCCCGACCACGGCCGAGATGATGTAGAAGGTCGTCACGCTCAGGCTCAGCCCGGCCTGTTTCAGGCGCGACGCCAGGGTCGTGCGCGCCTTGCGCTCACGGCGGTCGGCATCCTGCAGCTGAATCAGGATCTGCTTGCGGCGTGCCTCGGGCGTATTGGCGGCAGCGGCCTTGCGGGCGATCGCGGCGCTCTTCTTGGGTTCGCCCAAGCTTTGCGCGCGCTTGACGGCCTGGGCCGACGAATCGTCTCCACCGACGAAGACCCAGCCCAGTCCGCCGATAGTGATGAAGGCCAGAACGGCGGCGAGAATCGGAAGCATCGTCCTACTCCGCCGCGTCCAGGGCGTCGGCCAGCTCGCGCTCCAGCCCGTAGTATCGGGCGCGGTCCCAGAAGCGGGGACGGGCGATGCCGGTCGAGCGGTGACGGCCGATGATCTTGCCGTTCTCGTCCTCGCCAGTGATGTCGTAGACAAACAGGTCCTGGGTCACGATCACATCGCCTTCCAGGCCCACGACCTCGGTGATGTGGGTGATGCGGCGAGAACCGTCGCGCAGGCGGGCGGCCTGGATGATGACGTCGACCGAGCCGACGATCATCTCGCGAATCGTCTTGGACGGCAGGCCGTAGCCGCCCATGGTGATCATGGACTCCATCCGGCTGATGGCTTCGCGCGGGCTGTTGGCGTGCAGCGTGCCCATCGAGCCGTCGTGGCCCGTGTTCATGGCCTGCAACAGGTCGAACGCCTCGGGTCCGCGCACCTCGCCGACGATGATCCGCTCGGGACGCATCCGCAGGCAGTTCTTGACCAGATCCCGCATCGTGATCGTGCCCTGGCCTTCCAGGTTCGGCGGGCGGGTTTCCAGACGCACGACGTGCGGCTGCTGGAGCTGCAGCTCGGCGGCGTCCTCGCAGGTGATGACCCGCTCGGTCGGGTCGATGAAGGCCGTCAGGGTGTTCAGCAGGGTCGTCTTGCCCGAGCCGGTGCCGCCCGAGATGACCAGATTGCATCGCGACGCGCCGATAACGCCCAGGACACGCGCGCCCTCGGGACTGATGGAGGCGTACTCCACCAGATTCTTCATCGTCAGCTTGTCTTTCTTGAACTTGCGGATCGTCAGCGTCGGGCCATCGATGGCCAGCGGCGGGGCGATGACGTTGACGCGCGAGCCGTCCGGCAAGCGGGCGTCGCAGATGGGGCTCGATTCATCCACGCGGCGGCCGACCTGGCTCACGATCCGCTGGCAGATGTTCATCAGCTGGGTGTTGTCGCGGAAACGCACATTGGTCAGCTGGACCTTGCCCGCGACCTCGATGAAGACACGGCCCGCGCCATTGACCATGATGTCGGCGATGTCGTCGCGGCTCAGCAGCGGCTCCAGCGGACCATAGCCCAGGACGTCGTTGACGATGTCCTGAACCAGATGCTCCTGCTCGGCGACCGACATGGAGACGTTCTTGATCGCCACCAGTTCAGCGACGATGTCACGGATCTCTTCCGACGCCGCCTTCTGGTCCAGATGCGCCAGTTGGGCCAGGTCGATAGTGTTCATCAACGCGTTGAAGATCGTCGTCTTCGTCGCGTGATAATAGTCGCTCTGTTCCCGGACGATCTCGGCGACCGCTTGAGCCTTCTTTAGCTGTTCAAGACCCGCCGTGGCCTTGGGGCCCGTGCCGGCGACATTGCCGGTGGGACGCGGCGCTTCAGGCGCCGGCTTGGGCTTGGGACGCGAGGCCAGGGCGTCCAGACGATCGGCTGGCGCAGGCTGGGTCGGGGCAGACGCGCGGTCGAAGGCGTCGGCCGCCGGTTCCAGATCCTCGTCGGCATAGGCAAAGGCCGATGCGTTGGTCGCCGCCGCCATCGGCGCAGCGGCTGGCTGCATGCTGAACACGGACACAGGTTCGCCGCCGGGCGCGGATGCCGGCGCGGGGGCCGGGGCCGGCCGCAGGGGCGCAGGGGCGGCTCCGGGCTGACCTGTGCGTTTGCCAAACATGCGTCAGCGCTTCTTGAACATATTGGCGAAAAGGGATTTCGACGCCCCATCCGCCGGTTTGGTCTTCTCGGCCTTGCCCGCCTTCGCCGGCTTGGCCTTGGGTCCCGCCACCATCGGCAGTTCGCGGCGCGACACGATCTGGGCCAGGGTCTGGAAGGCCTCGGCCGACTTGGTCTTGGCGCCGGCGTCCAGGATCATCTGGCCGTTGTTGGCGGCCGCGCCAAAGGTCTTGGCGTCGAACGGAATGATCAGGCTGGGATGCACGCCGAGCGCCGCCCCGAAGTCCTTGGCCGGGATCTCGGGGCGACCCGGCACGCCGACCTGGTTCAGCACCAGTCGCGGCGGCGCGTCATTGGGGCGGCCCTGACGGATCAGGTCAATCATGTTCTTGGCGTTGCGCAGGGACGCCAGGTCCGGCGTGGCCACGACCACCACCTCGTCGGCGCTGATCAAGGTGCGGCGCATCCACGGCGACCACAGATGCGGAAGGTCCAGCACGACGAAGGGGGCCGTGGCGCGGATCTGGTTGGTGACCTCCTCGAACGCCTCGGTCGAGATGTCCCAGTCCGTGTCCAAGCTGGCGGGCGCCGCAAACAGGCTCAACTTGTCGGTGCAGCGGACCATCATCCGGTCCAGCAGCGTCGAATCCAGCCGGTCGGGCTGGCCCAGGGCATCGGCGACGCCATTCAGCGGATCCTGGTTGAAATCCAGGCCGGCGGTGCCGAACGGCAGGTCGTAGTCGACGATGACCGTATTGGCGCCGATCCGCTCGGAAATCGCATAGGCGGTGTTGTGCGCCACGGCCGAGGCTCCCGCCCCGCCCCGCGCGCCGACGAAGGCGATGGTGCGCCCGACGAAGGGCTGGGCCGGATCGTTGAACAGACCGCCGATGGCCGCAATCAGTTGCAGCGGCTGTACCGGCGCGACCAGATATTCACTGACGCCGCGCCGCATCAGCTCGCGGAACAGGATGATGTCGTTCGTCGCGCCGATCACCACGACCTTCGTGCCGGCGTCGCAGACCTCGGCCAACTGATCGACTTCCCACAACAGCGTTTGGGGGTCTTTCAGGCACTCGACGATGATCAGCGGCGGCGTCGGCTCATGCTGATAGTTTTCGACGGCCGCAGCCACGCCGCCGACACGGATCTGGGTCGTGGCGCGCGACAGGCGCCGGTCCTGGGCCGCCCGCTCGGCCGAGGCCAGGGTGTCCTGCCGTTCGGCGAAGACATGGATGGCGATGCGCGGCACCGACACTTCGCCGATGTTGCTGGCCGGGGCCAGACCGGTGAAGGCCAGACCAGTATCCATCAGACTGGCCTGCGCCTGAGCCACCACGTCGCCGACGGGATTGAAGCCGGCGTCGGGCGTATAGGCCGGCCCGGCCGGAACCGGCGCCAGAGGCGCGGCCTGGAGCGTAGTGTGGAGCGGCGTTTGGGGCTGAGGCGCCGTCCCGGCCGGTTGCGCCGACGGCGCGGCCGTGAACTGAAGCGGCGTACGTGTCGCGACGGCTTCGTCAATCGGGGGCGCGAACTCCATATCGACATCGAACGCGTCGTCGAAGGTGTCGAACTCGCGGGGGGCGGGGGCTGTGCTCATGGGTCAGTTCACCGCGCGGGACACGGCGGTATCCCGGATCAGGTCTTCACGCTCTGCCGACGTCGGCTTGCCGCCGCGATAGGCATCGAACACCACGGTACGGCGCCCGGCGTCCGTCGGCGTCATGGCGCGTGGCCGCTGGATGTCGCGCGGATCCTCGATCTGAGCCGCCAGATTGGCCGTCACGGCGCATCCGAAGTTCGATGCCGACTGATTGTCGCTGGTCCGGCTCAGATTGCCCCAGTTCGCGCCGCACCGCGGCACCGCCGCACGGATCGTTTGATAGCCCACGACCACAGGCGCGCGCGGATCCGGCGCGGCGTAACTGACGAGCGTGATCCGGTCCGGCGATACGCCATAAGCTGCCAGGGCCGATTGAACGTCATAGGCGGTCTTCAGCGCCACCGGATCATTTCCGGCCGGAGCTTCGATGACCATCGGCACGGCATCGACGTAGCGATAGCGGCTGACCAATTCCTGCAGCGCGCCGTGTTGCGCCGGCGACAGACCGGTTTCGTGAACCGCGAGGGCGATCCGGTCCAGATCGGGTTCGACCTGAAGCTGATAGCGCGAGGTCGGCGTCAGCGGCGGCTCGCCGCCCAGGCTGGCGGGGCCGCCGACGCAGGCGCCCAGCGCCAGGACCGTGGTCGTCAGAAGCGTGGCAATCAGAGTGCGAGTCATGAATGTGCTCACTCGATCACATAGCCAACCGAACCGGCCGGGGGCGCATTCGGCAGCCCGTAGACCTGGTTCAACTGGCCAAAGAGAATGGTCTGGCTGTCCTCGGCGATCCGCAGGCCATCGGCCGGCGTCTGCATCCGATCCGGCGAGGTCGGACTGACGATATAGGGTTCGACGATGACGACCAGTTCGGTCTCGCCCATCAGATAGTCGCGCGAGCGGAACAGCGATCCAAGCACCGGCAGGTTCGTGACCCCCGGCAGGGAGTCCACCGTCTGTCGGCTGTTTTCCTGAAGCAGGCCGGCGATCATCATCGATCCACCCGAAGGGATTTCTATGGTGTTTTCGCTGCGACGTACCGTCAGACCTGGCAGGGTGATCGACGAAGCCGTTCCCGCGCCAATCGTCAGGCCGCCTTGGGAGGACAGTTCCGAAACCTCCACCTTGACCTGCAGGCTGATGCGACCTCCGGACAGAACCACCGGGCGGAAAGACAGGCCGACCCCATAGGGCTTGTACTGGACGGTGATCTGGCCCTGCGAATCGCGGCTGGCCGGCACGGGGAACTCGCCCCCGGCCAGGAAGCTTGCGGCCTCGCCGTTGACCGAAGTGAGGTTTGGCTCGGCCAAGGTGCGCAGCAGGCCCACACGCTCAAACGCCTTCAGCGTAGCCTCGCCCTTGTTCAGCCCATCCGAGCCAGGGCCCGTGCCGGGTTGCGCGGTATCCCAGTTAACAGAATCCTCCGGGCCTTTGACCGTGAACGGGCACAGGGCACCGGGCTGCCAGCCCGGGCCAATGCAGGGACGCTGCATCTGATAATTCTTCGTCGTGTCGATCGACGTTCCGGCGCTTATGCCGCCCAACAAGGCGCCGTTGACGCCCCACGTCGCCGCATTGCCCAAGAGCCACTGTGCATCACCCAACTGCCCCAGCACCGCCGAGGTATTGAAGCCCAGTTGCTTGATGACATTGCGCTGCACCTCGACCACACGCACCTTCAAGGTCACCTGATCCGAGCCCGGCACGGTAATCAGGTTCAGAACCTTTTCCGGCGCCGAAACGAAGGCGGCGGCGATGCGGCTGGCCTGGGTCGATTGGGCCGGATTTTCGGCGACCCCGCTCAGGATGATGCTGTCGTTGACGGCCTCGGCCCTAACGCCGCCCCCTGGGATCATGCGATCCAGAGTGTCCTGGAGCGCGCTGGTGCCGGCGTCCACCCGAACCCGCAGGCTCAGGATGGTGCGGCCGGCTGCGTCCAAGAAGACGGCGTCGGTTTCTCCTGGCGCGATGCCGATGACGGTGATGCGGCGCGGCGAGTGCAGCATGGCCTCGGCCACCTGCGGATTGGACACGATCACGTCGCGCGCGTCAGCGGGCAGATCCACCGCGAACGAGGTGCCGCGCGGCAGATTGATCAGACGCTGCGCCGCACCCGTCGATACGGCGGCGCGGGTCTGGGCGACGCCGACCGGGGCGGCGGCCAAGGTGGCGAGCAGGGCGCAGGCGGCTGCGGCGGCGGCCTTGCGCATCGTGGATCGGCGCATCGGTTGGGTCCTCATGGCACGGCCACCACTTCCGGCGCGCCGCCGCGATAGATGCGCACGGCCTGGGGTTGGGAAACGGCTGCAACGGGGCGGCGCGTGGCGCCGGACGGTCCGGCGGTGTCGGCATAGGATCGCAGTGACAGCGACAATTCGCCCTCGGACTTGGCCTGGGCCAGCAGCACCGAGTCCTGCGGTCGGACTTCCAGGGTCGCGGTGGCGCCCACGACGGCCTGGGCGTCGTCGCCGACGCGGGTGGCCTGGTCGATGGCCAGGACCTTGATGTTCTGCAGCACAACGCCCGAGGCGAACTTGGACTTGGTGGCCCCCTCGACGGCGCCGTCGCGGTTGGTTTCGGCGGTCAGCACCACATCGACGCGGTCGCCCGGCAGGATGAACCCGCCGGCGGCGGATTCCACCGTCACGGCGATGGCCATCGCCCGCATGCCCGGCTCCAGATAGGCGGCCAGATAGCCGCTGTCGCCGGCCCGCACGATCTTGCGCGACACGATCGGTTCTCCGGCCAGAATGGGTTCGCGGACCACCGAGCCGATATAGTCGGACTTGGCGCCGGTCGTGGCCAGCTCCGTCGCCGCTTTGGTCACGCGGTTCACGGCGTCCGTCGCCTTCTCTGCCGCGCTTTCCGCAGCGGGCTTGGCCGGAACCGGGGTGGAGCCATCGGTGATGAAGACGGGATTCACTTCATCGACGGGCCAATCTTTCCATTCGAGGTCAGCCTCAACCAGACGCTTGCCGGGTTCCAGGTCTTTGGCGGCGACCAGCACCTTGGCCATCGGACGGACTTCGACGGGCGCGGCGGCGGCGGGTGCAGCGGGTTCGTTCGACGACGACCCCATGGCCCGGACCACCAGGGCCAGACCAATGGCCGAGACGGCGGCGATGCAGATGACGACGATGCGGGCGGGCTTCATCCAGGATGTCTCCAGCAGGCGCTGTGTTTCGGATTCATCCCCCGACGCCTACCGTTAACGATCATGGGCCTTGCGGGTTAACGCTTCCTAAGCGCCGCGAACGCCGGTCAACGGGGTGTCAGCGACCCGAGGCGAAGGTCAGCAGCAGCCCGCTCTCGGGCAGGGCCAGCAGGGCGCCGATGGCGATGGCGACGCCGTAAGGAATATCGCCCTTGGGCTGCATCAGAGTGATGACCCAGCCCTGCGACACCGACGGGGCGACCATTGGAAAATACTGACGCGCGGTCATCAGCAGCAGGCAGAAGGCGCCGCCCGCGATGCCGGTGTAGACCAAGAACGGCGCGACGCCGCTCATCCCCATCCACAGACAGCTCGCGGCCAACAGCTTGGCGTCGCCTCCGCCGATCCAGCCGGCGGCGAACATGCCCATGCCGACCAGCAAGGCCGCGAACCCGATGCCGACATGGACGGCGACATCGATCGGCGCGGCGCCGATCAGAAAGGCGATGGGGAAGAAGGCGCCGATCAGGGCCAGCGAGATCCAGTTGGGGATCTTCATCGTGATCAGGTCGTGCAGACCGCCGACGATGACCAGGGCCGGAAAGACGCCGAGCGATAAGAGCAGCAAGATATCCATGGCTAAGATATTATCCGACAGGACTTAAGGTTGGGTTTCCGGAATGCGAAAAGGGCCGAGACTTTCGTCCCGGCCCTCGAAACAGACAGAAGGTTCTGTTGTTATTTGGCGTTGTTCGCCTTGGTCAGTTCGGTTTCAACCTTGGTGAAGGTTGCCTTCAGCTGGCCGCTCATGGTTGTGAGCACAGTGATCAGGGCGACGGCGACCAGGGCGGCGATCAGGCCGTATTCGATGGCGGTGGCGCCCGATTCGTCTTTGGCGAAGCGCGAAATGAACTTGGTCATGGGTGGTTCCTTTTTCAAATGGTCTAGCGAGCAACTTGGCGGGGGGAGCCGGTAGCCCGCTTGACCCCCAAACGCAGGATCAAAATGCACGAGGCCCGTTAAATCTGAGTCACGAGGTTTGGTTACGCACGGATTTACCAAAGAAAATTCTCATACCTGCGCTTCAGCCTTTGTTGAGGATCACGGCTGCATCATGCGCGCGTTCGCGTCTGCACGCGCCACTATCAAGAGCCGCCGATGTCTCGCATCCCATCCTTCCTGATCGCCGCCGCCCTCGTCGTCTCTCCGTTTGCAGCCACCGCCCAGGACGGTGCGCTGAACGTCGAGATCGATCGCTCGGCGCGCGTTCAGCTTCGCGGCGCCGCCGCTTCGATCATTGTCGGCAACCCGCAGATCGCCGATGTCTCTCTGGTCGACGCCAACACCATGTTCATCGTGGGCAAGGGTTATGGCGTCACCGAGGTGGTCGCTGTGGACGGCGTTGGCCGCACCCTCTTCCAGCGTGAGATCGTGGTGACCGGCGGCTCGACCGGTTCGGTTCGGGTCTGGCGGGGCGCCCAGGCGACTGAGATGGCCTGCGGCGCCTCCTGCACGCCCAGCGTCCGATCTTCATCCTCGTCGGCCGCCACCGCTTCGACCGCGCCCTGACTTCTGTCATGCCGGTCTGGAGATCATCGACATCGCATCCGGCGCGCTCGAAGCGCAAACGCGAAGGCGCGGCTGCGGTCGAGTTCGCCATGGTCGCCATTCCCTTCTTCCTCATGATCTTTTCGATCCTGGAACTGGGCGTCGTCTTCATTCTGGATTCCGTTCTGGAAACGGCGACGATGGAGAGCGGTCGCCTGATCCGAACGGGACAGGCCGAGGCGAAGGGGTTCGACAAGGCGGCGTTCAAGACCGAACTTTGCAATCGCATGATCCTGTTCAAGAGCGATTGCACCAGCCGCGCCACCGTCGATGTGCGGGTCATCCCGGCGTTCTCGAAGCCGGACACGACCGATCCGATTGCGAACGGCGGCGTAGATGACACCAAGACCATCTATAATGGCGGCAAGCCCGGCAACATCATTCTGGTGCGTGTCTGGTATGTTCATCCCCTCGCCACGCCATTCGTCAGCCAGGCCGTGTCGCGCGTGGGCGCCGGCAAAGTGTTGCTGACGACAGCGACCGCCTTCCAGAACGAGCCTTGGAATGCTTCGTAAGCCCGGCAGAGATTTTGACTGGCGGATGCTGGCGCACGACACGCGCGGCGTCGCGGCGATTGAATTCGCCTTTCTCGCGCCGATCCTCATTCTCATGTATTTCAGCATGGTCGAATACTGTCAGGCCTATATGGCGCTGAAGCGGACGGACCACGTCGCGGCGATGGTCGCAGACCTGACATCCCAGAACGACAAGATCACCAAGAGCCAGATCGGTGATGTTTTCGCGATCGGCGATGTCATCATGTCGCCGTTCGCCACGGCAACCCTGAAGCAGAGGGTGAGCAGCGTTACCCGCGTTGACGCCACCAGCTACCGGGTGGATTGGAGCATCGGGGATGGGATTGCAAACAAGTTGACAGTGGCGGAGGCGAAGATCCCCGCCGACATGCTGGCCGCCAACGAGTCAGTCATCATCGCCGAGGCCAACTACGACTTCGATTCGCCTTTCGATCAGATCGCGCCCGCCGCCACGCGCTTCAAGCGAATGGCCTATCTGCGTCCTCGCACTGCGGACGTGATCGTCTGCACTGATTGCTAGCCTTATAGGCCGACCAGCGCCTGTCGCATCGCTGACATCTTGACGTCCGTTTCGGCCTCCTCGGCTGCCGGATCGCTGTCCGCGACGATGCCGGCGCCCGCCAGCGTGCGATAACCCCATAAGCCGTCGTTCCGTTCGAAACCGGCGGTTCGGATCAACACCGATGCGGTCAAGGCGCCGTCGTCGCCGATCAGGAACAACGACCCGCACCACGGACCGCGCGGCGGCTCGTGCGCGGCGATCACCTTCATCGCCTGGTGTTTGGGCGCGCCGGTGATCGAACCGGGCGGGAAGGTCGCCTCCAGCAACTCGGCCGGACCCGCTGCGGGCTGGGCCTCGCCCGTCACGGTCGAGACCAGATGATGCACCGTCGGATGGTGTTCGACTTCAAACAGCGTCTCCACCTGGACCGATCCGGGCCGTGACACACGCGCCAGATCGTTGCGCATCAGGTCCACGATCATCAGGTTTTCCGCCCGATCCTTCAGGCTGGCCCGAAGCTCGCTCGCCAGGGCCTGGTCCTGATCGGGGTCGTTCGCGCGCGCGCGCGTGCCCTTGATCGGGCGCGCCTCGATGCGGCGGCTGGCGGGATCGAAGGCGAGAAACAGTTCGGGGGAGTTCGACACCAGCGCCCGATCCCCGACCCGCCAATAGGCCCCGAACGGCGACGCCCGCTCCTTTTGCAGCCGCAGGAACACCTCGAACGGATCCCGGCCGGGGCTCAGTTCCCCGAACCAGGCCCGGGCGATATTGGCCTGAAACAGCTCCCCCGCCCCGATGCGCTCCACCACATCCGCGACCGCGTCGCGATAGGCGCCTGCCGGCGCCTCGGCCTCGAACCGGTCGGCCGGCGCGGAGGGGGTCACGACCGGCGCGGCCGTCGCCAGCCAGGTCAGGGCCCGCTCGGCCGCCGCCGTCGCCTGCTCCGCCGTCGCACCTCTTCCTGTGGCGCACACTGAGCGCTCAAGATGATCGAAACTCAGCATGGCGGGATAGCGCGCCAGCATCAGGTCGGGCCAGATCGTCTCGCGCGGTCCGGTGGCCGGCCGGGCGCCCGCGTCATAGGCGGCCAGACCGACGGCGCCGGCGGCGAACAGCGGATCCCGCAGCGCCTCGAACGGCGCGGCGTCATCCACAGGGCCGACGCGCACCACGTCCGGCGTCTGGGCGACGTGGGACCAGCTCCCGCCCGGCCCGCCGTCCGACAGCAGGGCCAAGGCGCCGTCGCCGCCGCCGAGACCCGCCGCCACGGCGACCGGATCGATCCAGGGTGCGTCGCGCGTGACGGTGTGGCTGAAAACCTCGCTCACGCGGTCAGCCGCTCCACGATCCGATCGCGACGCGCCGTATCGACGCCCAGCGCCTCGCTCAGATAGGCGTCCACCGATCCGTGCCGCGCCTCGACCTCGGCGAAGGCGGCGTCAAGATAGGCGGCCTCGACCCTCAGGAAGGCCACGATCGCGTCGTCCGACGCGACCCGACCCGTCATCTTGTGCAACTGTCTGGCGATGCCGGGCGCCCGGCCCGCCAGATCGACGGCGGTGTTGGTCAGCAGATAGTCCTCGACCATGTCGTCGCGCGACACGCCCAGCAGGTGGTGGGTCAGGGCGGCGAGAAAACCCGTCCGATCCTTGCCCGCCGCGCAATGGATCACCACCGTCCGGTCCTGATCCGCCAGGGCCTGGAAATAGCGGCCGAACACGTCCTGATGCGAGGCGTCGAACGGCAGGCTGCGATAGGTCTGGGTCATGAAGCGCCGCCCGGAGTCCGGCGTCAGGTCGGCGGTCTTCAGAAAGGTGATGTGCGGCGCCTCGGCGCCGTCGTCCACGCCGCCTTCGATGATCTGCCCGCTGAAGCCGTCGGGCCGGCGTGATGGCTGGTCGCGGCGCTCGCCGGGGCGGCGCAGATCGACCACGGCTCCGATGTCCAGCGCCTTCAGCCGCTCCAGGTCCGCCTCGCTGGCCCGGGCGTGGTGGGCCGAACGCAGCAGTCGACCGGGCTTTATGCGCCGCCCGGCCGCCGTGGCGTAGTCGCCATAGTCCCGAAAGTTGTCGATGGCCTCGAAGGCGTGAAGGCGGTCGGTCATGACCGCGCTTCTAGCCTATGTTCACCGCTGTGGCAGCAGGCCTGCCATCGCGTCCAGATAGGCGACGAAGGCGTCGCGTCCCTGATCGGTCAGACTGGCCTCCGTCAGCGGCTTGCGACCGTTGAAACTTTTGGAGACGACGACGAACCCCGCCTCTTCCAGCTTTCGCAGGTGGACCGACAGATTGCCGTCCGTGGTCTGCAACCGGGTCTTCAGGGTGGTGAAGTCGGCCGATCCGGCCCCGGACAGATAGGCCATGATCCCCAGCCGGATGCGCCCGTGAATGACGTCGTCGATCCGGCTGATGTCGAAGTCGTCGGCCATGCTCAGACCACCTCCGACGGTTCCTGACGCATCAGGACGATGCCGGGGACCAGGGCCACGGCCAACAGGATCACGGCGAAGACCGGATAGATCGTGGCGCTGCCCATGAACCAGGCGACGGCGACGGCGCCGACGTAGGAAGCCAAGGCCGTGTAGGACATCCAGCGCGTTTTGGTCATGGCCGCGCCGATCATCCAGGCCGAACCATAGGCGACCAGAACCACTGTGGGCATCACCGCCATCCAGGACCACTGGCCGGTCTTTAGGGATAGAGCGACAAGCGCCAGCCAGGTGACGAAGATCCCGTAACCCACGCCCTCCCACGCCGCTCCGACCGCCTTGTTGCCGGCGGAGTTGACGCCGGGCTTGGACTTGATGCGGCCGATCAGGACGGTCAGGGCGATGGCGAACACCACGCCGGCGACGATCCAAACCCACAGTTGGGACCAGGGGTTCAGCCGAATGAGGCCCGACTGGATGGCCCATTGGATCAGACTGGTCGCTCCGAACACGATGCCGGCCGTCACCAGGATCGGGCCGGCCAAAAGCGGTGCGTGCCGCCCTTCGTGGGCCAGGCTGCGCATATAGGCGATGTCGTCCTGAATGGCTTGGGTCTCGCGGGTCATGATGCTCTCCTCCTCGAACCGTTGAGACAGGATCGCCCATTTGCTTTGTGTTGTAAAGTTCTTTCTTTCGCGTCCACGCTGCGCATGAAAAAGGGGCGAAGCCTTCGGCTCCGCCCCTCATTCGACTTCGTGTCTGCAGCCTAAAGTCGTGGTGCGCCGCGTCCACGCAGTCCGCCGGCCACCAGGGCGATGACGAACAGGATAATGGCCACGACGGCGACGAACTTGGCGATCTCGAACGAGAAGTTCGCAATGCCGCCAAAGCCGAGAACGGCCGCGACTAGGGCCACGACGAGGAAGATAATTGCCCAGCGCATCATGGGTTTAGCTCTCCTGAGTTGATGTTGCCGTCGGCGACCCGGGAGCCGTTCGTCGGTCTGTATCATCAACGCCAGGGTCGCCCCACCGTTCCATCGCCTATCGACGGCGACGCCGCGAATAGCCGCCCTGATCCATCTTGCGATCCGCGACCATGCTGGCGACGATCGCCGCCAAGGCCGGGTTGCGTAGCAGCAGGAAGGCCGCGCCCAAACCGCCCACGGCGCCCACGACCGGACGCTCGCGCACGATGTGGATGATCTTGCCTAGCAGACCTTCCGGCTCGTCCTCTTCGTCCGCCTCGTCGTGCTTGTCGCCCTTCAGGAAGACCAGCGCCACGATCAGGGCGACCAGGGCGAACAGACCGAATGTCACCGCCGCCGCGCCGAGCGGCGTCAGCGCCAGGCTGAGCGCATAGAAGATAGCCACGCCCAGAAACACGACGGCCAGAAACACGCTGGCGGCGACGACAGCCGTCGCCACCAGCTTTTTGACGATGCTCTTGAACATCAGCGGCGGCGGCCGGCCAGCAGCATGCCGAGGATGACGCCGACGCCGAGCGCCACGGCGGTCGATTGCAGCGGACGCTCCTGCACGCGTTCGACGACATAGCGTTGCGCCTCGTCGAAGCGTTCGGCCGCGTCGTCGTAATACTCGCGACCCTTCACGCGGGCCTCGTCGTAATAGCTGCGGGCCTGCTCGCGGACTTCGTCGCTCTTGGCGCGCAGCTTGGCTTCAGCCTCGGCGGCCTTGTCGCGCAGGCGTTGGGTCTCTTCGCGGGCGCCGGTCTTCAGATCCTCCTTGAGGGTCTTCAGGTCGGCCTTGATATCTTCTCGGGCCTTGGTGGTGGCCATGGTGCGCGCTCCGTTGAAAGCTTGGCGGTAGAATAGAGAACCCCGTGTTGCAACGCCACATGCGCAACGAGGTTCCTTTAGTTGGGTCGGACGTGCGCCTCTCGCCACGGGCTTTTCGCCGCACTAGAACGGTCGCCATGACCAAATGGCTGTTCGCGCCCCGCCCCGCCCCGTCCTTGCCGATCGTCGGATCGGACCAGCGCTTCCCCGTTCGCCGCATCCTGTGCGTGGGCCAGAACTACGCCGCCCATGCGCGCGAAATGGGGTCGGACCCCGACAAGCAGACGCCCTTCTTCTTCACCAAGCCGGGCGACGCCATCGTCTCGGACGGCGCAAACCCGTCCTATCCGTCTGCGACCGCAAACCTGCACTACGAGGCCGAACTGGTCGCCGCGATCGGGCCGAGTGAAGACGGCGGAGTCGCCATTATCGGCTGGGCCGTCGGCTGCGACCTGACCCGCCGTGATCTTCAGGCCGAGGCCAAAAAGACCGGCCGGCCCTGGGACGCCGCCAAGGGGTTCGATCAGTCCGCGCCCTGCGGGTCCATCACCCTGGGCGCCCTGCCGTCGCCCGACGGCGCCATCCGCCTGAGCGTCAATGGCGAAACCAGACAGGACAGCGTCCTGAACGACATGATTCTGAACCCCGACCGGATCGTCGCGGCCGCCGCCGCCCTGTGGTCGCTGCAACCCGGGGACCTGATCTTCACCGGCACGCCGTCCGGCGTCGGCCCGGTTCAGGCGGGCGACCGCGTCGTTGTCACCATCGACGGTCTGGAGACGCTCAATTTCGAGATCCAGCCATGATCCTGCACGGCTATTGGCGGTCGGGGGCCAGCTACCGCGTTCGCATCGCCCTGAACCTTAAGGGGCTGGCCTTCGACAACGCCGCTCACGACCTGCGCAAGGGCGAGCAGAAGGCGGCCGACTATGTGGCGCTGAACCCGCAGGGCATGGTCCCCGCGCTTCAGGATGGCGATCTGATTTTGACCCAAAGCCCGGCCATTCTGGAATGGCTGGAGGAAACCCACCCCGCACCGGCCCTGCTGCCGAAGGGGGCGAACGACCGGGCGACCGTGCGCGCCATGGCCGCGCTGATCGGCTGCGACATTCATCCGCTCAACAATCTGCGCGTGTTGAAGGCCATTCGGTCTGAGTTCAACGCCGATCAGGCCGCCGTGGACGCCTGGGCCGCAGGATGGATCGCACCGGGCTTCGACGCACTGGAGGCGCTGGTCGCGCGTCACGGCGCCGGCTGGAGCTTCGGCGACGCCCCGACCCTGGTCGATTGCTATCTGATTCCACAGATGTATTCGGCACGACGCTTCAACATGGACCTGTCGCCCTGGCCCCGCCTGCTGGCGGTCGAACAGACCGCCCTGGCCCACCCCGCCTTCGCCTCGGCCCACCCGGACTTGCAGCCTGACGCCGACGCCTGATTTTCGCCTCAGAGCGCATATCAGCGGTGGATAAGTAGGGTTCGCTTAAGGTCTCGCTCAGCGTCCCTTAAGCATTGGCGATCATAGTGCCGGACGTGTCGTATTCCCCCGCCACACCTTCGGCGTCGTCGCCCATCCATCGCCTGGCCCTCGCCGTGGTGACCGAGCCCGAGCGCGCGCCCGGCGCCTTCATGAGCGCGCCTTCCGGCGCTCGCGAAGAAGCCATGCGTTTCCTGCTGCAAACCGGGGCCGACGCCGGGGTCAAACTGATCGCCACCCGGCCCGAGGGCGACGGCGAACGCCTGCTGGGCCAGGCCTGGCCCTTCCCCTCGCCTTTCCAGGTCACGGTCCGCACCGTGCCGCTCAGCGAAGGTCTGGACCGGGTCGAGGCCCGCGCGCGTCGTTCGCTGGA
This sequence comes from Brevundimonas sp. UYEF29, assembly GCF_040546195.1. NCBI lineage: Bacteria > Pseudomonadati > Pseudomonadota > Alphaproteobacteria > Caulobacterales > Caulobacteraceae > Brevundimonas > Brevundimonas sp. UYEF29. The sequence goes on from NZ_JBEPNH010000006.1 coordinate 180,851, forward strand.
GCGGATGGGCCTGCCGCGCGGCGATGTTCTGCTGATTTCCAACGCCGCCGATCTGGCCGGCGCCGAGGGCCGCGCCCTGTGGGACCGTGCCCGCAGCCTGAAGGATCGCGGCCTGTTCCGCCGCATCGGTTTCTGCGCCACGATCGAGGACGGGCCCGCGCTTCTGGCGCGTCGTCTGGAAGCCGACGTGGTCCAAGTGCCGTGCAGCCTGCTGGATCAGCGCGCGGCCCAGGACGGCGTGCTGGAAGCCATCGCCGACACGGGCGCCTCGGTCCATCTGTCTTCGGTCTTCGCTGGCGGCCTGCTGTTCGCCGGCGGCGACGATCTGCCCGCCGAACTGGCAAGTCACGCCCAAGCCCTGTCGCGCACCCGCCGGCGTCTGGCCGAGCAGCGTTGCGATCCGATGCAGGCGGCTCTGGGTTACGCCCTGGCCCTGCCCGGCGTCGACAAGGTCGTGGCCAGCGTCGCCTCCGCCGCCGAACTGCGCGCCATACTGGCCGCCGCCCACGCCCCCTGCCCCAATCTGGACTGGGCGGCCCTGGCGCTCGAGGCGCCGGCGGCCTTCACCGCCGACGCCCGCGCCCGGATCAGTAGCGCAGCCTGATCCCGACATAGCCGGACCGTCCCGGCTCGCCGTATCCGAACACCTGCTGATAGTGTTCGTCGCCCAGGTTCTCGATCCGCGCCGTCAGGGTGACCTGGTCGGTCAGTTCATAGGCCGCGTTCAGATTGGCGGTGACGAAACCGTCGCGCGCCACGGTCGAGAAGCCGCCGCTGTCGTCCTGATCGCCTTCCGCCCGCACCGTCAACGCGCCAGACAGACGGTCGCCCGTCCAGCCCAGGGTCGCCGAACCGGCGTGTTCCGGCACGCGCAGCAGGCGCGCGCTCGTCGTGCGATCCGTCGCGTCGGTCCAGGCATAGGCCAGGGTTAGGTCGAACCCGCCGCCCAGCAGGGCGCGGCCTTCCAGCTCGAACCCGTCCGAACGCGTCTTGGCGACGTTGATGTAGCGACCGGCCGAATAGGTGATCTGGTCCTCGACGTTCAGGCGATAAAGGGTCGCCCGCCCGTCGAACCGACCATCGGCCGACGCCCAGCCCAAGGCGAGCTCGACGCTGTCGGCCGTTTCCGGCTTCAGCTCGGGATAGGGCCGAGGCGCAAAGCAGAAGTCGCAGACCGCCTGGCTGACCGTCGGCGACTTGAAGCCCGTGCCGTAGGCGCCCGACAGGATGAAGCCGCCGGCCAGATCATAGGCCGCCGACACCCGCCCCGTCGTCTTGGAGCCGAAATCGTCGGTGTCGTCGTAACGCAGCCCGCCGGTCAGGTTCAGCGCGCCGACATCGTATTGGGCCACGCCGAACACCGAGGTGATCGACAGGTCGCGCGACAGGCCCGACGACAGGGCCGCCGAGGCCTCGTTCCGCTCCACGCCGAACGCATAGTCGATGTCCTGCGCCTGGCCGTTCGCCTGCCAGCGATAGGCCTGACGGTCGCCGGTAAAGGACGAGCCGAAGCCGCCGCTGACCGAGCTGCGATCGAGATCCGACGCCGAAACGCTGAACTGATGCGTCAGGCCAAACGCCTTGGCCGTCACCCGGCCAAGGCCCGACCACTGCTCGCTTTCCTGGGTGTCGTCGGTGTCGGCCAGCGCATAGTTCGGCGCCGGGAAGCCGTCGATATCGGCCTTGGATTTGTTCCAGCGTACCGATCCATCGACCTTGACCGCATCGGACAGGACATATCGCCCCTTGGCGCCGAGCGTCGTGCTGCGGAACCCGTCGGCCTCGGTGTTGCCGTCCGCCTCGTCCGCCGCCGAAATCCCGTCGGTGTCGAAGCGCGACGCATAGGCGCTGAAGGCATAGGTCTCGTTGGCGACCCCAGCGGACACGCGGCCCCGCACGGTGTCGAAGCTGCCGGCCTCGGCCTCGGCGCGCAGGCCCTCGATCTCTTGCGTCGTGAACGAAATCACCCCGCCGATGGCGTCGGATCCCCACAGCGACGACTGCGGGCCGCTCAGCACTTCGATCCGCGCGATATCGGCCAGTTCGAAGCTGGAGAAGTCATAGGCGCCGTTCGGCTCGGCCGAATCGTTGACCGGCGCGCCGTCGACCAAGACCAGGGTCTTGCCGGGCGTCGCCCCGCGCATCCGCACCTGGGCCACGCCGCCGAAGGCGCCCGAGCGCGTCACCGAAAGACCCGGCACATCGGCCAGGATGTCGGCGGCGAAGATCGCGCCGCGCTGCGCGATGGTCTTGCCGTCGATGACGCGGGCGCCGGGCGTGTCGGCGACGATGGCTGGGATGCGGGTGGCGGTGACGATGACCTCGTCCAGCTGGGTCGCGTCCTCGGCAGAGGCAGGCGCGGCGAAGGCGGCCGCAATCGCGGCCGTCGAAAGAAGAATGGAACGCTTCATTGAGCGATACCCCGTGTTCGGTCCCGCGAATGCGCGCGAGAGACCGTCATGAGCGAACCGACCCGCCAGACCGCTTCAGGTCTGGACGGCGCAAGGTCGGGTCGCTTCCACGGAGAAACCGCGCTGCTGTCTGGTCCCGGACAGGAGCGAGCGACGTCGGCGGCCAGGTCTCCTGGCTTGCGGGTCGTAAACCGCCGTCCTCGCCTTCCCAGCTTCCCAGTGGCGCCGGGATTGAAACCCCGGACGGACGACGCTCTCGCCGCCTACAGTTGCGGGCACAGCCACGGCGTCACACCGTGTTCCCTTAACCGCCTGACGCGGCCTATCGCAGGGCCGACAAGCCTGTGCAAGAGCCGGTCAACGGCCTTGAGCCGCCGGGCGCGATCCGTCACCCTGCAGCCACATGAATGCGCCCGTCTCCCACCCCCCGGAAATCGCCGCCTCGCTGGAAGGCGCGACGCCGTTCATGGCGCAATATCTGACGGCCAAGGCGGGCCAGCCGGACGCCATCCTGTTCTTCCGCATGGGCGACTTCTACGAGCTGTTCTTCAAGGACGCCGAGGTCGCGGCGGCCGCGCTCGGCATCACCCTGACCAAGCGCGGCAAGCATCAAGGCGAGGACATCCCGATGGCCGGCGTGCCGGTCCATGCGATGGAGGGCTATCTCGCGCGCCTGATCCGTATCGGCCACAAGGTCGCCATCTGCGAACAGCTGGAAGACCCGGCGGAGGCCAAGAAGCGCGGCGGCAAGGCCGTGGTGCATCGCGGCGTGGTGCGGGTCGTGACGCCCGGCACCCTGACCGAAGACAGCCTGCTGGACGCGCGCGGCGCCAACCGTCTGGCGGCGGTCGCGGTGCGTAAGGGTCGGGCGGCCGTCGCCGTGGTCGAACTGTCGTCCGGCGCGGTCGACAGCGTTGCCTGCGCCATCGAAGACCTGGGCGCGGCGCTCGCCGCCTTCCGCCCGTCCGAAGTCCTGGTCACCGACCGGATGTATTCGGACGAGACCACCCGCGACGCCCTGGACGGCTCGGGCGGCGTGGTCCAGGCGCTGGCGTCGGCCATCGCCGAACCCCACGCCGCGCGCGCCCGCGTCGAACGGCTGTACGGCGTCTCGGCGCTCGACGGCTTCGGCGCCTTCGAGGAGGCCGAGGTCTCGGCGCTGGGTCTGATCGCCGCCTATCTGGAGACGACCCAGGCCGGCAAGGTCCCCGCCCTGGCCCCGCCCCGCCGTCTGGGCGAAAGCGGCTTTCTGGCCATCGACCCGGCGACCCGCGCCAGCCTTGAGATCGACCGCACCCAGCGGGGCGAGCGCGAGGGCAGCCTGCTCGCCTGCATCGACCGCACCGTCACCTCGGGCGGAGCCCGGGCCCTGGCCGAACGGATCGCCCGGCCCCTGCGCGATCCCCTGGCCATCAATGAACAGCTCGACGCCGTCGAATGGCTCTTGGAGCGCCGCGACCTGCGCCGCGACTTGCGCGACGCGCTGAAAGCCTCATCCGACATCGCCCGCGCCGTCGGACGACTGGCGCTGGGTCGGGGCGGTCCGCGCGACCTGGCCGCCGTGCGCACCGGCCTGTCGATCGCCGAGGGTGTCGCCGGCCTGTTCGTCGGTCAGGTCGATCCCCTGACCGGCCAGCCGCGCCGCATCGCCTCGGCGCTGGACCGGCTGACCCTGTCCCCCGACGTCTCGCGGCTGAAGGCCGACCTGATCGACGGCCTGGTGGACGAGCCGTCCCATCTGGCGCGCGACGGCGGCTATGTGCGCCCCGACTATCGCCCCGAACTGGACGCCGCCCGCACTCTGCGCGACGACAGCCGCCGCGTCGTCGCCGATCTGGAGGCCCGCGCCGTCGCCGAGTCCGGCGTGCCGTTCAAGATCAAGCACAACGCCGTCCTGGGCTATTTCCTCGAAACCAGCGCCAAGGCCGCCGAAGCCTTGCTGCGCGCCGGTCCCGATAGCCCCTTCATCCATCGCCAGACCCTTGCGGCCCAGGTCCGTTTCACCACCGTCGAACTGTCGGAACTGGACGCCAAGATCAGCCAGGCCGGCCACCGGGCGCTCGCTATCGAAGGCGAGACGTTCGAGGGCTGGCGACGCGAGGCCGCCCGCCTGGCCCAGCCGCTGCAGGCCGTCGCCGAGGCGCTCGCCGAACTGGACGCCCACGCCGCCCTCGCCGAATGGGCCCAGGAAGTCGGCGCGACCCGCCCCATCGTGGACGACACCCTGACCTTCTGCGTCGAGGCTGGCCGCCACCCCGTCGTGGAGGCGGCGGTCAAGGCGGGCGGCGATCCCTACACCCCCAACAACGCCCGGCTGGACGGGTCGGGTCAGGACGGATCGCGCCTGGCCATCGTCACCGGGCCGAACATGGCCGGTAAGTCGACCTTCCTGCGCCAGAACGCGCTTCTGGTGATCCTGGCCCAGGCCGGCGCCTTCGTGCCCGCTCGCTCGATGCGGCTGGGCGTGGTGGACCGGCTGTTCAGCCGCGTCGGGGCCGGCGACGACCTGGCGCGCGGCCGCTCCACCTTCATGATGGAGATGGTCGAAACCGCCGCCATCCTGACCCAGGCCACGCCGCACAGCTTCGTGGTGCTGGACGAGATCGGGCGCGGCACCGCCACCTATGATGGTCTGGCCATCGCCTGGGCCACGGCCGAGGCTCTGCACGAGACCAATCGCGCCCGCACCCTGTTCGCCACCCACTATCACGAGCTGGCCCAGCTGGAGACGCGGCTCGACCACGTCTGCAACCTGTCCATGGTCGCGCGCGAGTGGAACGGCGAACTGGTCTTCCTGCACGAGGCGGCGCCCGGCGCGGCCGATCGCTCCTACGGCGTCCAGGTCGCGAAACTGGCCGGCGTTCCCGGCGCCGTCGTCGCCCGCGCCCGCTCGGTGCTGAACCGGCTGGAGGGCGAAAAGGCCGCCGCCGCCCGCCTGGACGACCTGCCCCTGTTCGCCGTCGCCGAGCCGGAGCCGATACGCGGTCCCTCGCCCGTGGAACTGGCCCTTCGCGACGTCGACCCCGACGAAATGACCCCGCGCGAGGCGCTGGAGGCGCTCTATCGGCTGAAGGGTCTGGCCTGAAAATCCTCCCCCGAGCAGCGCAGCGAAACGGGGGAGGGGGACCATGCGCAGCATGGTGGAGGGGGCGGATGCCGCATCCATCGCTTAGGTGGCGACGGCAAACCTGGCATCGACGGCGGAGACGTATTCGCCCCCTCCACCGCTTCGCGGTCCCCCTCCCCCGCCAAGGCGGGGAGGATCATCAAAATCAGGCCTGCATCATCCAGCCTTCGACATCCATGGCCGCCTGACGGACGGCTTCCGAACGGGTCGGGTGGGCGTGGCAGGTGCGGGCGATGTCTTCCGACGCGCCGCCGAAGCTCATGGTGATGGCGGCCTCGTGGATCATCTCGCCGGCCTGCGGGCCCATGATGTGGACGCCCAGCACCTTGTCGGTCGCGGCGTCGGCCAGAACCTTCACGAAGCCGTCGGTCTCGTGATTGATCTTGGCGCGGCTGTTGGCGGTGAAAGGGAATTTGCCCTTCTTGTACTGAACGCCGGCCGCCTTCAGCTGGTCCTCGGTCTGACCGACCCAGGCCACTTCGGGGAAGGTGTAGACGACGCTCGGCACCAGCGCATAGTCGACGTGGCCGTATTTGCCGGCGATGGTGTCGATCACGGCGACGGCGTCTTCTTCCGCCTTGTGCGCCAGCATCGGGCCGTGGGTCACGTCGCCGATCACCCAGACGCCGTCCGCCACCTTGAAGTGGTCATGATCGATGAAGCCGCGCTTGTCCGGCGTCACGCCGACGTTCTCCAGGCCCAGACCGTCCGTGTACGGACGACGGCCGATGGCGACCAGCACAACGTCGCCCTTGATCGTCTCGGCGGCGCCGCCGGCCGACGGCTCGACGGTCAGTTCCACCCCGTCCTTGCCCGACTTGGCGCCGGTGACCTTGGCGCCCAGTTTGAAGCTCATGCCCTGTTTGGTCAGGGTGCGCTGGAAGGTGGTGGCCACCTCGGTGTCCATGCCGGGCGTGACCCGGTCCAGGAACTCGACCACCGTCACCTCGGCGCCCAGACGGCGCCAGACCGAACCCAGCTCCAGGCCGATGATGCCGGCGCCGACCACGATCAGCTTCTTGGGCACGGCCGGCAGCGACAGGGCGCCGGTGGAATCGATGACCTTGCCGTCTTCAAAGGCGACGCCCGGCAGCGGGGTCGGCTCCGAGCCGGTGGCGATGACGATGTTCTTGGCGTCCAGCGTCTGGACCGAGCCGTCGGCCGCGGTCACCTCGACCTTGCCCTTACCGACGATCTTGCCCTTGCCCTTGATCCAGTCGGCCTTGTTCTTCTTGAACAGGAACTCGATCCCCTTGGTCAGGGCGGTGACGCTGTCGTCCTTGGCCTTGTGCATCTGGTCCAGGTGCAGCTTGGGCTGGACCTCGATGCCGATCTTGGCGAACTCGGTGTTTGCGGCGTTCCACAGTTCCGACGCATGCAGCAGAGCCTTGGACGGCATGCAGCCGACGTTCAGGCAGGTGCCGCCCAGCGTCGAACGCATCTCCACGCAGGCGACTTTCAGGCCCAGCTGGCCCGCCCGGATCGCGGCGTTATAGCCGCCAGGGCCTCCGCCGATGATGACGACGTCGTAGGCGGCGGTGGCTTCGGCCATGGTATCCTCTGGTCTTTTGGCGCGCGGGGAAAGGCGCGCGGACACTAGCGCCGACCCCGCACGGGTCAACCGCTGGAGCCCATATGGGGCCGCGTTTCGACCAATTGGAGAGGCGGAAACCACGAAAAAGGGCCGGACGTCGCCGCCCGGCCCCTTCGATCATGTCTGATCGCCGCGCTCAGAGCTTGAAGCGCACGCCCAGGAAGACGTTGTAGCCGAACTTCTCGTACTCGTAGGTCCGCTCCTTGACGCCGTAGTAGCGCACGCCCGCGCTGTCGGTCAGGTTCTTGGCCTCGCCGAACACTTCCACCCCATTGCCGAAGTCGTAGCTGGCGGTGAAGTCCAGCTGGCCGCGCCCCTCGACATACAGATCCTTGCCGGGGTTGGTCGCGTCGATCGCCTCCAGGAAGTCGCTGCGATGCGTGTAGGAGACGCGCGCGCTGAAGCCGTACCTTTCGTAGAACAGGGCGGCGTTATAGGTCTCGTCCGACTGACCCGGCAGCACGAAGGTGTCGCGACCGGCGAAGGCGCGGCTGGTTTTGATCTCCGCATCCGTCAGGGTGTAGTTGGCGAAGACGCCGAAGCCCGACGCCCAGCCCGGCAGGAAGTCGAACGTCTGCTGCCAGTTGAACTCGATGCCGGCGATATGGCCGTCACGGGCGTTGCGGGCCTCGGTGACCTGGGCGACCGTGGTGGTCGGGGTGACATAGGGCACGCCGTCCGTCACCAGGGTGAAGCGGTAGTTCGACAGGTCCTTGTAGAAGGCGTTGGCCGAAATCACGCCCAGCGGACGCAGATAGTATTCCAAGCCCAGATCGACGTTGTTCGACAGGGTCGGCTTCAGGTCGGGATTGCCGCGCGTGACCGTCGTGCGGCCGCTGTCGGTGGTTTCCAGAACGCGCGGAACGATGTCGGTATAGTCCGGGCGCGAAATGGCGCGGGTCAGGGCGAAACGACCGACCAGCTGATCGCTGAAGCTGTGGCGCAGCGTCAGGTTCGGGAAGAAGTCGGTCTGGTCGCGCTCGACCTTGACCGGAGTCTGCGCGCCGGACAGGGCCACGCTGGTCGCCGAGCCTTCGAAGTCGGTCTTCTCGACACGCAGGCCGACCAGCACATTGGTCGCACCGATATCGAACCGGGCCTGCCCGTAACCCGCCAGAATATCTTCCTGCGCCGTATAGTCGGCGGTGATCGATTGCGGAATGCGGCGCACGCCGGCGGCCGGATCGGGATTGGTCGAGCCCGCGCGGACGCGATCGAAATAGTCCGTCACCAGACCCGCATCGAACTTGAGACCCAGATTGTAGTCGTAGTTCTGCGACGGACGATCGCTCAGCAGCGGCGCCAGGGCGCCGGCGCTGGCGGCCGCGCTGCGGTCACGGAACCGCTCTTCATCCGCCGTCACGTCGCGGGTGCTGTATTTGGCGCCGAACTTCAGCTCGACCTCGCGGCCGCCGATGACAGTGGGCAGCGACAGATTGGTCTTGAACGCCACATCGTCCTGCTCGGTCGTGTTCGAGCGGAAGGTGTTTTCGCGGAAGCTGTAGTTATTGGCGTTCAGATAGAAGCCGGTCGGCTCGCTGAAGGCCGAATAGGTCGGATGATAGTGGTCGGCCGTGTTGTAGGACAGGGTCGTCGCATTCGAGCGATAGACCAGTTCGTCGCGGTGCGGATAGGTCTGTTTGCTGTTGGCGAACGACAGGGCGCCGTCCCAGACCGCCCCATTGCCGAACGTCTGCTCGCCGCCCAGCACCAGCGTGGAGATGTCGTTTTCCTGGGTGCGGTGACGCAGCTGCTTGTAGATGCGGGCGTTGGTGAAGGTCGCGCTGGTGTCGGTCGAACCCGGCTGCAGCGTGCCGTCGCTATAGGTGAAGTTCAGCGTGTTGCGGAACTCGTCGTCGCGGAACTGGGCGTAGGAGCCCTTGACCCACAGGCGGATCGCGTCGCTGGGCCGCCATTCAAGCGCGCCGGTCACGGCCTTGCGGGTCCGTTCGGTTTCGTAATCCTTGAACAGGGTGTTCTCCAGACCCCAGATCTGGCCGCCGCCCTGCGCGGCGTTGCGATTGATCAGGACCCAGCCGTTCTCGACGTTGTCCGGCCGGCGGTTGGTTTCGGAGAAGCTGACCGACATCAGGGCGCCGAAGGTCTGGTCCGGGCCGAAGACGTTGGAGACGTTCGCGCCCGCACGATAGTCCTGGCCGCCGTAGTCGTTGTAGCTGCCGCCGGCATAGCCGCTGACGGCCAGGCGGCGCTTGTCGAAGGGCGAACGGGTCTTGATGTCCACGGCGCCGGCGATGGAATCGGCGTCCTGGGCGGGCGTCAGGGTCTTGGACACCTCGACGCTGGAGACGATGTCCGACGGCAGGGTGTCCAGATCGACCGCGCGGGTCGTCGGCGACACGGCCGGAATGGCGACCCCGTCCACCGACACGGCGGTGAAGGCGGCCGGCGCGCCGCGCACATTGATGTAGCGGCCTTCGCCCTGGTCGCGCTGGATGGCGATGCCCTGAACGCGCTGCAGCGATTCCGCGACATTGGGGTCGGGGTAACGGCCGATGGCGTCGGACGACAGGACGTTGACCGTGCCGTCGGCGTTCTTCTGCTGGTTCAGCGAACGGGCGACGCCGTCGGTGATCACGCCGGTCACGATCACGTCGGCCACGTCGGTCGCAGACTGCGCGCCCAGCACGATGGCGACATTGGCGTCTTCGCCCGGCGTCGTCACGACCGTCTGGCTGGTCGAGGGCAGGCCCAGATAGTTGACCTCCAGCACCATGGCGCCGCTGGCGGTCGGCAGGGTGAACTCGCCCTGGGTGTTGGTCACGGCCCGCTGGCTGGTCCCGCGCACCAGAACCTCGGCGCCCGGCAGGGGCGCGCCGGCGGCGTTGGTCACCCGGCCGTAGATCACGTCGCCGGCGACCGCAGCTGACGCCGAGGCCACGGCGTCGACATCGGCATGGGCGGGCATGGCCAGCGGCGCCAGGATCATCGGCGCCAAGGCGGCGCCCATCAGCAGGTTCAGTTTCATGTCAGGTCCCCTTCGGCGAGCGACGTTTCGCTTCAGCCGATGGAGGGGCCGCTTAACCTTTTGCGGCGACGCGACCGCGACGATTCCACGACGCGCAGTTCGCGGTTTTCCGACGAAACGGCGACGCTTGATCCCTTGGCGGAACATCAGTCATCGAACCGACGCCGAACCGTCACGCCCACGCCGTTGACCCACGAGCGGCTTGGCCACAGGGACGCGTCCAGATCGTCCGGAGACCGACATGCGCCCTTCCCTCGCCCGCTCGCTGAGCGCCTGCGCCGCCCTGGCCCTGCTCGCCGCCTGCGCCACGCACGAGGTCGATTATCAGGGCGAGGGCGAAGGGTTCGTCGGTCCGGGCGCCCCGGTCATGGCCGTGCTGGAAACCCCGTCGGTCGGCACGGCGGGTCAGGACGCCGCCGACGACCCCGCCGTCTGGGCCTCAGCGAACCCGGTCACGATCATGGGGCGCCAGACGCCCGGCTTCGTCGCCGGCACGGACAAGAAGTCAGGCCTCTACATCTACGGCTTCGACGGCCAGATCCTGCAGTTCTTGCCCGAGGGCCTGCTGAACAATGTTGATGTGGTCGAGGGCCTGTCAGTCGGCGGCCGCCCGCAGGTGGTGCTGGGCGCCAGCGACCGCACGCCGGGCAAGACCGGCATCTCCCTCTACACCTTTGACCCGGCCGGGACCGGCCAGAACGGCGTGCGCTATTGGGGCGCCGTCGCCACCGACGTGGTCGAACCCTACGGCTTCTGCCTCGCGCGGCGCGGGGCCGAGGTTCACGCCATCCTGGTCGGGCACGAGGGCGAGCTGCGCCAGTTCGTCTTGGGCGTGGACGCCGCCGGCCAGCCCACGGCGCGTCTGGTCCGCCGCGCCGAGATCGGCACCATCTCCGAAGGCTGCGCCGCCGACGAAGCCACCGACGCCCTCTACATCAACGAGGAGAACGTCGGCCTGTGGCGCTATGGCCTGAACCCGGCGTCGGGCGCGGCCCGCACCCTGATCCAGCCCATCGCCAAGGACATCCTGGTCGCCGACGCCGAAGGCCTGACCACCATCACCGACGCCTCGGGCCGCTATCTGATCGCCTCCAGCCAGGGCGATTCCACCTTCCCCGTCTGGCGCATCGACGGCCCGGCGCCCGAGTACAAGGGCCGCTTCAAGATCGTGGACGGCGCGGTCGACGGCGTCACCGGCACCGACGGCCTGGCGGCCGCCAGCGGTCAGGTCGGCCCCTTCCCCGACGGCCTTGTCGTGATCCAGGACGACGTCAACGACATCGGCACCCAGAACTTCAAATACGTCGACTGGCGCGACATCCGACGGGCGCTGGGTCTGTAGCGGCCGACCCAGTCATTCTTGGGAGGCTCGCCAATAACGGTATCGGCTCAAGCCGCGGTTTGAAGGTCCAAAAGTTGGTGTCGAAGCGAAGACTGCTCGCGACCCATTGCGGACATCAATTGAAAGGAATTCGAGTGGGTCGCCCGTCTGTCGGAAGGCAGAAAACTCCAGCGTGCGTCTTGGTCTCCCAACCGTAGGCAAAGCCTCTGTTCCTACGCACTTGGCTGACATTGCAGCGCGTCATGTTTCTCGGGATTTGAACTTTGTTCAACTGAGCGTCCGGATATCCCGCAAGGGACAAGTGTTGCCGGGCCGTATCAAGCCGTTCTATCGCCGATCGGTTGAGTAAGTTGGCGAGCAACACCGTGACAATCAGTGCGATTGGCATGGTGATCCAGCGCGACAGTTTCCTTGAGGGCCGCTCGCTATTCATTCGGGAACGGTAGCCCAGAGAATGTCCGCTTCACACCCCCGAGCAAAGAGTCGGAACGGCCGCTGTCTGGCCCCGCGGCCGGCCTTATGAGCTTAGGCATATCCTCGAAGGTAACGGCGGACCTCTACTGATCCTCGTCGAACTTGCGCGCGACCAGGTCGGTCAGGGCCTCCATCGCCTCTTCGGCGTCCGGCCCTTCGGCGGACACGTCGATGCTGCAGCCGATGCCGGCGCCCAGCATCAGCAGGCCCATGATCGAGCGGGCGTCCACCGTCACGCCGTCGCGGGTGACGTGGATCTCGCTTTCGAAGCTGGAGGCCAGTTTGACGAACTTGGCCGAGGCGCGGGCGTGCAGGCCGCGCGTGTTGCAGATGTTCAGGGTCGCGGTGACGGTCATTTTTCGCCTGCGAGCACCCAGGACGCGACGGAGATGTATTTGCGCCCGGCGTCCTGCGCATGGGCCACGCAGGATTCCAGCGTCTCGCGCCCGCGCACGCTGGCCAGTTTGATCAGCATCGGCAGGTTCAGCCCGGCGATGACCTCGGCGCGAGTCTGTTCCATCACCGAGATGGCCAGGTTCGACGGCGTGCCGCCGAACATGTCGGTCAGCAGGATGACCCCTTCGCCGTCGTCCACGGCGGCGGCCGCATCGACGATGTCGCGACGCCGACGCTCCATGTCGTCGTCAGGCCCGATGCAGATGGCCGCGACGCCGCGCTGCGGGCCGACCACATGCTCCATGGCGGAGAGAAACTCGGACGCCAACCCACCGTGGGTGACGATCACCAGACCGATCATGAGGACTTCACTCGCATCCCGCCCCGAACCGTCCCAGGCATTCCCCCGCCCGGCAAGGGAGGCCGGACGCCGCCCTCTATGGACCGCAAGGGGCGTGTCATAGACCCGTCTTTCGGGGTTTCAAAGCGTCTCCAACGCCGCTGCGACCACATCGACGGCCGAGGCGGGTCGCGGATCCAGCTCAAGGAGGGGCAGATCGACCCCCGCGAAAGCCCGTGTCTGCGGCTCCGGAAGCCGTTCGACTCCCTCCGCCACACAGGCGACAGCCAGCGCCACGCGACAGACCGGGCGTGTTCTGGCGGCCACGATTCCCAGGCCGCGCACCTCGATCCGACCGGCGATGGCGGCCGGCGCTGACGCATGAACGGCCCCGTCCGAGGCCCAGACCTGGGTGTAGTCGTCGCTGACCAGCCGCCAGCCGCGCCCGATCAGCCGCAGCGCCAGATCGCTCTTGCCCGCGCCCGACGGCCCCAGGATCATCACACCCTGCCAGGCCCCGCGACGGCGCACGGCGACGGTGGTGGCGTGGATCGGCTGGCCAGGGCTCACGACCAGCGGCCGACCGCCGGGAAGACGATCTCGAACCGCGCCCCGCCTTCGGCCTTGTTTTCGGCGTGGACGCGACCGCCATGCGCCTCGACGATCTGACGCACGATGGACAGCCCGAGGCCCGAGTTGGAGCCGAACACCGCCCCCTTGGGCCGAGAGGTGTAGAACCGCTCGAACACTGTCTCCAGGTTCTCGGCCGGAATGCCTGGCCCCTGGTCCTCGACCCGCACGCGGATCGGCAGATCGTCCCCGATGTCCTCCAGCGTCACCCGCACCACGCCGCCTGCGGGGCTGAACGAGCGGGCGTTGTCGATCAGGTTGCGGAACACCTGCCCCAGCGGCCCGTCGCGCCCCATGACCCGCAGGGCCTGTTCGGGCGCCGTCAGCACGACCGGAATGTCGCCCGGCTTGGCCGTCGTCTCATAGACGCCGACGATATCGACCAGCAGCCGGTTCAGGTCGACCGGCCGCGGCCGATCGCGCGACAACTCCGCATCCAGCCGCGAGGCGTTCGAGATGTCGGTGATCAGCCGGTCCAGCCGACGCACGTCCTGCTGCAACAGCGCCGTCAGCTTCTCGCGGTGCGCATCGGTCTTGACCAGCGGCAGGGTCTCCAGCGCCGACCGGATCGAGGTCAGGGGGTTCTTGATCTCGTGCGACACATCGGCCGCGAACCGTTCGATGGCGTCCATCCGCGTCGACAGGGTGTCGGTCATGGATTCCAGCGACCGCGCGAGGTCGCCGATCTCGTCCTTGCGATCCTCGAGGTCCGGCAGGGAGATGGCCCGCGCACGCTGCAGCTTCACCTGATCCGCCGCCGCCGACAGCCGCATGATCGGCCGCGCCACGAACAGATGCAGCAGCAGCGACCCCAAGAGATTGACCCCCAGCGCCACCAGGGCGAACGGGAACAGCGCCTGCCGCTGGGCGCCCAGGATTTCGTCCACGTCCCCGGATTCGACGGTCAGCACGCCCAGCACCTGACGCACATGGCGCACGGGAATGGACACGGAGACGACGCGGTCGCCGGATTCATTGCGACGCAGGGTCGATTGGGGCGAGCCGTCCAGCGCCGCCGCCACCTCGGCCGCCAGTTCGCTGTCGGCGCGGGCGACGCGGCGCTCTGACAGCAGATTGGCCTTGGCGGCGTCCTCGGTCGCCGTCCCCGCCGGTTGCGCGTCGGGCAGGGGCCGCCCGCCGATGGCCTCGGTCACCTGATAGCTGTCGACCAGCAACAGGCCATTCACATCATACAGCCGCACCCGCTGGCCCGCCGGAATGAACCGGTCGGTCAGCCAGATCGACGCGCGGATGGGGTCCAGTTCGGGCGTCGGCTCGCCCCGCGTCACGCCTTCTTCGCGCAACACATTGGCCAGCAGCTCGGCCTGGACCGTCAGCGATTCCTGACGCGCCTCGATCAGGCCTGGACGCCATTCGTTGATCGCCAGGGCCCCGCCGAACAGGATCAGCAGGCTGAGCAGATTGAGCACCAGGATGAAGCCGCCCAGCCGCGATCCGCCGAAGCGGAACAACGGCCGGCGCTGGGGCTCCTCGTCGGGCTCTCGCCCGCCCGGTTCAGCTCTCGCGGTAGCGGTAGCCGACGCCATACAGGGTCTCGATCGCGTCGAACTCATTGTCCACGGCGCGGAACTTCTTGCGCATCCGCTTCACATGGCTGTCGATGGTGCGGTCGTCGACATAGACCTGGTCGTCGTAGGCGGCGTCCATCAGGTTGTCGCGGCTCTTCACGAATCCCGGACGCTGGGCCAGGGCCTGCAGCAGCAGGAACTCTGTCACAGTCAGCTTGACGGGCTTGCCGTCCCAGGTCGACTCGTGGCGCGCCGGGTCCATCGACAGCTTGCCGCGCTTGATCGCCCGGCCCGAGACCTCGGCCGCCGATTCCGGTTCGCCGCCGTCGGCGCCCGTGCGGCGCAGCAGCGCCTTGACCCGCTCGATCAGCAGACGCTGGCTGAAGGGTTTGTGGATATAGTCGTCGGCGCCCAGGTTGAAGCCCAGGATCTCGTCGATCTCCTCGTCCTTGGACGTCAGCATGATGACCGGGATCTGCGAGGTCTGGCGCAGGCGACGCAGCACCTCCATCCCGTCCATGCGCGGCATCTTCACGTCCAGGATCGCCAGATCGGGCGGCGAGGATTCCAGCGCGGCCAGGCCCGAGGCCCCGTCGTGATAGGCGGTGATCTTGTGGCCATGGCTTTCCAGCGCCAGCGAAACGGACGCCACGATGTTCTCGTCGTCATCGACCAGAGTGATGTTGGCCAAGGGTGTTTTCTCCTGAACTTTACGTTCCCGCGAGCAAGAACGCACAGCAAGCGTAACCGTTCGATCTCGGTCACATTAGGGCTAAGGCGTTTCGGCTCGAATGAAAATCGCCTGCAACCCGAAAGCGGTTCGGTGACATCCAGATGGTCACGGCGCTGCCTCATTTCAACGCGCGCACCGCGTCGCTCCGGCGCGGGCAGAAACATTCCGCCTTCGAAAACCTCGCCTTAAAGGCTTGGGATGCAGGATCGGCCCATGGCGGGTCCGATCCATTACGAAGTCTATGTCCGCAAGAGCGCCCCGTCGTCGTGGACGCTGCTGATCGCGACCGAAGACCGCAAACACGCCATCGAGACCGCCGAGGAACAGCTTCGGGACCGTCTCGCCATCGCCTCGCGCGTGACCAAGGAGACGCTGGACCCCGAGACGATGGAGTTCAGCTCCCTGACCATCCTGACGCTGGGCGCGCCGGAGGAGCGAAAGAAGAAGGTCGCCGACAAGGCGGTCCCGCCGGCCTGCAGCAGTCCGACCGAACTCTATTCGCCCCATGCCCGCGCGCTGATCGGCCGGGTGCTGGAGGACTGGCTGAAACGCGAGGGCGTGACCGCCTTCGAACTGCTGCATCGGCCCGATGTGGCCGAACGGCTGGAGGCGGCCGGGGTCGAGCTTCAGCACGCCATCCAGAAGGTCGCAGTCCCCGAAAGCCAGGCCACGGGCCAGGAGGTGCACGGCGTCGTGCGCCACTACCAAAAGCTCACCGAACAGGCGATGGCCCGGCTGCGCAAGGCCGGACGCGACGGCCTGTTCCCCGCGCTGGACGACCGCTCCATCGCCGATCTGGCGCATCGGCTGACCGGCGCGCCGGATCGGGCGCTGCGCATGGGCGGGGTGGTCGCCGGCGCGCTGAAGGGTCGGCGCGGCGCCCGCGATCGCCTGACCGTGCTGATGGACCTGATGGACGCCGCGCCCGCAGACGGCCCGCCGCGCGCCCTGGTCGTGGTGGTGGTCGAGCAGATCGTCGCCGAAATGCTGGCCGTGCGCACCAACCTGACCGAGATTCTGGGTCCGTCCTTGGACCAGGGCGCCAATCTGGCGGCCATCGTGCGCATGGTCGCGCCGGAGGAGATGGACGCCCTGTTGCGGATGGACCCGCGCCTCGCCCTGATGATGCCGCAGGTCGAGGGACCGGCCGCGCGCCTGGGCCTGCATCTGGCCTCGGGCGAGTTTCCGCTTCTGGCCGCGTCCCTGGCCCGTCTCGTCACCCGCGAACTGACCAGCCAGCGCCGCCTTCGCCCCCACGATCCGGTCGGAGAGATCGACATCCTGCGCCTGTTGGCCATGGCCCTGACCGCCTCGGCCGGTCGTCTGCTGACGCTGGAAGAGGTCCAGATCGCCTTCGTCGAACGCTCCAAGAGCCTGGTCACGGCCGATTTCGTCGGCGCCTACGTCAACCCCTGCCCCACGGTTCTGGTCGAGGCCGAGCAGCTGACCCGCCTGTGCGAGAACGTCACCGGCGGAGCCAACAAGCGCGCCGCCGCGCGCTGGCTCAGCGCCTGCATCGGCTCGCTGCGCTTCGAAACCGAGATCCGCCAGTCCGTCCCGGGCGGCCCCAGCGCCTCGCACAAGCTGGCCACTCTGGCCCGGCTTCAACGCTCGGTTCAGGCCGCGCATCTGGCCGATCACGACCAGACCCAGATCATGGACGCCATCGGCGCGGTCGGCGCCAATCTGGAGGCCGACGCCCATCTGATCGCGCAGATCGTCCGCGCCCAGGCGGCTGCGCCTCAAAAGCTGACAGCCCTGCTGAAACTGGCCACTGGGGAAGCCGGCCCGCTCGGCCCCGTCGCCGACCGCGCCCGCGCTGAGGCCATCAAGCTGCTGCGCTCGCCCGACGTCCGCACCGCCCTGACCGCCGCGCCGCAAAACCTCGCGGCGTTGCGAGGCCTGATGCAGCAAGCGGGTCTGGCGGCCTAGCCAGCCTCAGTCGAAGATGTCGAAGATGCTGTCGCGCTTCTTTTTCTTGTAGCGATAATCGTCGTCGCGATGCCGGTCGTCGCGGTATTTGTCGCTCCGGTAGCCTCGATCGTCGCCGCGATACGGCTGTGACGCCCCGCCGCCCCACGGTTGGGCCTGAGGTTGGGACTGGGGCTGGGCATAGGGCTGAGGCGGCGGCGCATAGGCCTGCGGCGCGGGCGCGACCGGGGCTGTGGCGCGGCCCTCCTCGACGGCGGCGGCCATCAGCTTTTCCAGCTCGCCGCGATCCAGCCAGACGCCCCGGCACTCGGGGCACATGTCGAACTGAACGCCGTTGCGCTCCAGCGTCTGCATCGCGGCGTTGTCGTTGGGGCACATCAGAAGGGGCATGTCGGGCTCCGATCGAAAAGGACTGGGCGGTCGATGCGACAGGCCAGGAGGGGAAAGCTTCGCCGCAACGACACGCCCGTGCGGTCCGACATCGCGTCGCACGATCCGACGCAAGGAAGGGGGACGCCGGACCGCGAGAACGCCAGAGGGGCCCGTTCCGCCTCTTCAAGCTAGGCGCCGTCGCCGCCCGCCGCCATGCGTCGCGGGGCCGCAGGGGGCTTGGGCCATCCCCGCCATCCTATCAGCGACGACGATTGCGAGATTTTACCACGGCTTACGACTGACCAGCGACCACTCGCCTTTCATGGTCCTGCACCGGGTTAGAATGGCGACCCGGTCTTTGACATCTTCGCGTCCCGCCAGAACGCGCGCCGAAATAGACAGATTAGACGAATTAGACGGTGTTTTTGCCAGCGGACCCGCCGGCTAAAGTGCACAGATTGCACCTCAAAAAATCTAGCAGACCTGCCCGGCGGCCCAGCCCGACGACCAGGCCCACTGGAAATTATAGCCGCCCAGCCAGCCGGTCACGTCCACCGCCTCGCCGATGAAATATAGGCCCGGAACCGCCTTGGCCTGCATCGTCTGCTGGTCCAGCGCGGCCGTATCGACCCCGCCCAGCGTCACCTCGGCGGTCCTGTAACCTTCGGACCCCACCGGCTTGACCGCCCAGGCGTTGACCGCCTGATCCAGCCGCCGCAGCACCTTGTCCGACAGGTCCGCCAGATTGCCCGACGCCCCTTCGCGGTGGCATAGGCTCTCGGCCAGACGGCGCGGCACGATATGGCCCAGCGCCGTATGCACAGCCTGTTTGCCGTTCGACGCCTTGGCCGCCTTCAACTCCTCGAACACGTCGCGGCCGGGCGCCATCGAGGCCACCACCGCCTCGCCCTCGCGCCAGTAGGAGCTGATCTGCAGAATGGCCGGCCCCGACAGACCGCGATGCGTGAACAGCATCGCCTCGTTGAAGCTGGCCTTGCGCGCCTTGGCCCCTTCGGGCGCCGAGGCGACCGAGGCGTCCACCGCCACCCCCGCCAGCGGCGTCAGCGTCTCCAGCAGTCCCGCCTCGAAGGTCAGGGGAACCAGCGCCGGTCGGGTCTCGGTGACGCGAATGTCGAACTGCCGCGCCACCTCATAGGCCCAGCCGGTCGCCCCCATCTTGGGGATCGACTTGCCTCCGGTCGCCACGACCAGCGACGCCGCCGTAACCTGCGAGCCGTCCGACAGGATCGCCGTGAAGCCCTCGCCGGCTCGTTCGATCCGCGACACCCCGGTCTTCAGGCTCAGGACGACGCCCGCCGCCGCCATGTCGTCGGTCAGCATACGGACGATCTGCTTGGCGCTGTCGTTGCAGAACAGCTGGCCCAGCGTCTTCTCGTGCCAGGCGATCCCGGCCCTATCGATGCGCTTGACGAAATCGTGCTGGGTGTAGCGGCGCAGGGCCGAGGTCGCGAACCGGGGGTTCTCGCCCAGGAAATTCGCCGGTCCGCAGCCCAGATTGGTGAAGTTGCAGCGCCCGCCGCCCGAGATGCGGATCTTCTCGCCCGGCCGGTCGGCATGGTCCACGACCCTGACCCGCCGCCCGCGTCGCCCGGCCTCGATGGCGGCCATCATCCCGGCCGCGCCGGCCCCGACCACAAGGACGTCGACGAGGGCGTCCGAAGACGCCCTCGTCACTTGGAACCCCGCGGTTCCAGCCTCGGGGAGAGCTTAGTAACGGTAGTGATCCGCCTTGAACGGGCCTTCGACCGGCACGTTGATGTAGTCGGCCTGATCCTTGGTCAGCACGGTCAGCTTGGCGCCCAGCTTGGCCAGGTGCAGCATGGCGACCTTCTCGTCCAGATGCTTGGGCAGGGTGTAGACCTTGTTTGCGTACTTGTCGGCGTTGGTCCACAGTTCGATCTGGGCCAGCGTCTGGTTGGTGAAGGACGCCGACATCACGAAGGACGGGTGGCCCGTGGCGTTGCCCAGGTTCACCAGGCGGCCTTCCGACAGCAGGATGATCTTCTTGCCGTCCGGGAACTCGACGTGGTGGACCTGCGGCTTGATCTCGTCCCACTTGAAGTTCTTCAGACCGGCGACCTGAATCTCCGAGTCGAAGTGGCCGATGTTGCAGACGATGGCGTTGTTCTTCATCTGCCGCATGTGGTCGACGGTGATGACGTCCTTGTTGCCGGTCGTCGTCACATAGATGTCGGCGCGGCCGGCGGTGTCGTCCAGCGTCTGGACTTCATAGCCTTCCATCGCGGCCTGTAGGGCGCAGATCGGGTCGATCTCGGTCACGATCACGCGGGCGCCGCCCTGGCGCAGCGAGGCGGCCGAGCCCTTGCCCACGTCGCCGTAGCCGCAGACCACCGCGACCTTGCCCGACAGCATGACGTCGGTGCCGCGACGGATCGCGTCGACCAGCGATTCACGGCAGCCGTACAGGTTGTCGAACTTGGACTTGGTGACGCTGTCGTTGACGTTGATGGCGGGGAAGGGCAACTCGCCCTTTTCAGCCATTTGATACAGGCGGTGCACGCCCGTGGTCGTCTCTTCCGACACGCCGCCGATGGCGTCGCGGATGGCCGAATAGAAGCCCGGCTTCTCAGCCAGATAGCGTTTCATAACCTTGAAGAGAGCCTCTTCTTCTTCGTTCTGGGGATTGGCCAGAACCGAGATGTCCTTCTCGGCCTTCGGACCCAGCACGCACAGCAGGGTCGCGTCGCCGCCGTCGTCCAGGATCAGGTTCGGATAGCCGCCGTCGGCCCATTCGAAGATCTTGTGGGCGTAGTCCCAGTATTCTTCCAGCGTCTCGCCCTTGGTGGCGAAGACCGGGGTGCCGTTGGCGGCGATGGCGGCGGCGGCGTGGTCCTGGGTCGAGAAGATGTTGCAGGAGGCCCAGCGCACTTCGGCGCCCAGGGCTTCCAGCGTCTGGATCAGAACCGCCGTCTGGATCGTCATGTGCAGGCTGCCGGCGATGCGGGCGCCCTTCAGCGGCTGGCTGGCGCCGAACTCGTCACGCAGGGACATCAGGCCCGGCATTTCGGTTTCAGCGATCTCGATTTCCTTGTTGCCCCAATCGGCCAGGGTGATGTCGCGAACGATGTAGTCGGTCATGGCTTGGGCTCCCGGCCGCAATGAGTTTGGGCCCTCATAGCCCGGCGCGCGCCGAGTATCAACAAACACATAAAGATATCCTTATGCGATCCCGGCTCAGCAGTTTCTTAAATCCTGGCCGGTATAGACCTTATCATGGAACGCCGCGCTCTACTCGGTCTCGCCGTCGTCGCGACGGCCGCCGCCTCGACCTCCGCCCGCGCTTCGAGCGGCGGCGCGGCGCCGTCGGCCGACACCTATATCCGGCTGCCAGTCATCACCGCCTCGATCCTTCAGGCGAACGGTCGTCGGGGTGTGCTGACCATCGAAACCGGGGTCGACGTGCCCGATGCGGCCCTTCGCACCCGCGCCCAGCAGTCTGCGCCGCGCCTGCGCGCCGCCTACAACACCGCCGCTCAGCGCTTCGCCAACGGCCTGCGTCCCGGCGTCGTGCCCGACATCGACCAGCTGTCGGCCGCGCTTCAGGCGGCGACCAACGCCACCCTGGGCCGCGCCGGCGCTCGCCTGCTGCTCGGCACCGTCATGGCGGTCTGACTTCCGCCTCTAGAGGAACGAATAGGGGTCCACGTCCACCGTCAGGCGGACCGACCCCGGCACCTTCACCCGCTGAAGCCAGGCGCGCAGGAACGCTTGGAGGTTCACGTCCCGGTCGGCCCGCACCAGAAGCCGCTTGCGCCGCCTCCCCCGCACCAGAGCCAGCGGCGCATCGGCGGGGCCATAGACCTCCAGCCGCTCGGCGTTGGGAATGGCCTGGGCCAGGTCGTTCGCCGTCTTCTCGACGGCGGCCGCATTCTCGCTGGACAGGATGATCGCCGCCAGCCGGCCGTAGGGCGGCAGGGACGCGGCCTCGCGCTCGGCCATTTCCGCCTCGACGAAGGCGTCGCGATCGCCGGCCGCCAGGGCTGTCAGCACCGTATGCTCGGGCGTCCAGGTCTGAAGCAGCGCCCGCCCCGGCCGATCCGCCCGACCCGCTCGCCCGGTAGCCTGGGCCAGCAGTTGGTAGGTCCGCTCGGCCGCGCGCAGATCGCCGCCCCGCAGGCCGAGGTCCGCATCCACCACGCCCACCAGCGTCAGGCGCGGGAAGTTGTGGCCCTTGGCTGCGGCCTGCGTCGCCACCAGAATGTCGATCTCGCCGTCCGTCATCTTCTGGATCAGGGCGCGCGCCGACCTGGCGTCCGGCGCGGTGTCGGAACTGAACACCGCCGTGCGCGCCTCGGGGAACAGCTGGCGCACCTCTTCCTCGACCCGCTCAACCCCCGGCCCGACCGAGACCAGCGAATCCTCGGCCCCGCACGAGGGACACAGTTTGGGACGCGCCATGGAGAAGCCGGTCAGGTGACAGACCAGCCGCCCGGTATAGCGATGCTCGACCAGCCAGCTGTCGGTGTCCGGCGCCGTCAGCCGATGGCCGCAGGCGCGGCACAGGACGACGGGCGCATAGCCGCGCCGGTTCAGGAACAGCAGGGTCTGCTCACCCCGCGCCAAGGTTTCGCCGATGGCCAGACGCAGCGGCTGCGACAGCCAGGTTTGGGGGTCGGGCGTGTTCTGCCTCAGGTCCAGCAGGCCGATGTCCGGCAGGACCGCCGTTCCGTGCCGCGCGCCCAACTTCAGCCAGTCGTAGCGTCCGCTCTGCGCGTTCCACAGCGTCTCCAGCGACGGCGTCGCCGAGGCCAGGACCACCGCAGCTCCCTCGATCCGCGCCCGCGCCACGGCCAGGTCGCGGCCGTGATAGACCAGGCCTTCCTCTTGTTTGAACGAGCCATCGTGCTCCTCGTCCACCACGATCAGGCGCAGGTTCGTAAAGGGCAGGAACAGGGCCGAGCGCGCCCCGACCACGATGTTGCAGCGCCCGGCGACCACCGCCTCCCACACCTGGCGGCGGCGCGGCGGAGCGACGCCGGAATGCCATTCGGCCGGAGCGGCGCCGAAGCGCGCCGCGATCCGCTCGATCAGGGCCTGGGTCAGCGCGATCTCGGGCAGCAGGATGAGGATCTGCGCGGCCGGATCGGCCCGCAGCACCCGCGCGATGGCCTCCAGATAGGCCTCGGTCTTGCCCGATCCCGTCACCCCGTCCAGCAGGAAGGGGCGGAAGCCGCCGCCCGCCACGCCCTCCGCCATCGCCGTCGCCGACGCCGCCTGGTCGCCGTTCAGCGCGGCGGGCGCGTGGTCGGGATCGGGCCGGTCGAACGCCGCCTCGGCCGCGATCTCGATGATCTCCAGCACGCCCTCGTCGATCAGGCCCTTGACCACGCCCGACGACACGCCCGCCGCCCGCGCCAGATCGGCCGGCGGCATGGCGCGATCGCCCAAGGCCTCCAGCACGCCGGTCCGCGCCGGGGTGGCGCGCGAGGGCGACCGCTCGCCCACCCGTCGCACCCGGCGTTCCGGCCGGGGCCGGGGCGCGCGCAAGCCCTTCAGCGCCGTCGCCGCCATCTCGCCCGGCGCCGACAGGGTCCAGCGCCCGGCCCATTCGACGAAATCCATCACGCCCGCCGGCAGGGGCGGATCGTCCAATCGGCTGTCGATCGCCTTCAGGCGCCGGTTCGAGCCTGTGGTTTCGAACACCTCAGACACCACGCCCCGGATCAGGCGCGGCCCCAGCGGCACAGCGACCTGATCGCCCCGCGCCAAATCTCCGTGTGCCAGGCTCAGCGCCTCGGGAACCTCGTAGTCGAAGGCCTCCGGCACCGGCAGGGGAATGAGGACCGAGGCGACTTTCACCGAACTGCGCCCTCGGCTATGAAGCCGCCCATGAAACTCTTTCTCGATACCGCCGACGTCGCCGTCATCAAGGACATGGTCCCCACCGGAATGGTGGATGGCGTCACCACCAATCCGTCGCTGATCGCCAAGTCGGGTCGGAACATCGCCGAGGTCATCGCCGAAATCTGCGCCCTGGTCGAGGGGCCGATTTCCGCCGAGGCCGTCTCGCTTGATTTCGAGACCATGGTCAAGGAGGGCGACAAGCTGGCCGCCATCGCCCCGAACGTCGTGGTGAAACTGCCCCTGACCTGGGATGGCCTGCGCGCCTGCCGCATCTTCACCGACAAGGGTATCAAGACCAACGTCACCCTGTGCTTCTCGGCCGCCCAGGCCCTGCTGGCCGCCAAGGCCGGCGCCACCTTCGTCTCGCCGTTCGTCGGACGTCTGGAAGACAACGGCGCCGACGGCATCGGCCTTCTGGAAGAAATCCGCGTCCTGTATGACGTGCACGGTTTCGAGACCCAGATCCTGGCCGCGTCCCTGCGCAATGTGGGCCATGTCGCCGCCGCCGCCGTCGCCGGATCGGACGCCGCCACCTTCGGCGCCGACACATTCAAGGCCTTGGTGAACCACCCGTTAACCGACAAGGGTCTTGATGCCTTCGTGTCGGACTGGGCCAAGACGGGTCAGTCTATTCTGTAGCATCGCGGTTCCCGGAGAGGTCTGTTTGAGCGGCTCATTGGACCTTTTCGAAACGTCGGAATCGGACGCAACGCCCCATATCGGCGACGGCTTGCATTGGCCCGACGTGCGCGGCTGGCTGCAGACCCATCCCCAGACCCTGCTGGACGACCGGTCCCTGCTGGAAGAGATCGGCCTGCGGCCGCACGGCCGCAACGTGGTCGAGTTCGGCGCCGCCGCCCTGACGCGGCTGGAGGCCGTGGTCGAGCGCGAGACCGGCGCCCGGCGCGAGATCGAACTGGTCGCCCGCGCCAACTTCGCCGCCCAGACCCAGACGCACGTCGCGACCCTGGACCTGATGGAGGCCAAAAACCATTCCGACCTGGCACGGCGGCTGGATGCGGCGGCGCAGGGGCGGTTCGGCTTGGCCGGCACCGCCATCGCTCTGGAAAAACCCGGCGGCGTACCCTTCGGCTGGCGCGCCCTGGAAGAAGGCGACGTCGACAACCTGCTGGGCGAGCACGGCCTGACCTGGCTCGGCCCGATGATCCAAGGTCTGAATTTCTTCGGCGCGGCCGAGGATCAGGTGAGGTCCATCGCCCTGGTCCGCATGGCACCCCACCTGACGCCGGGCGGGCCGCCGCGCCCCTGCATCTGCGCCTTCGGCTCGCCCGAGCCCGAAGGCTTCACCCCCAACATGGGCTGCGAACTGGCCGCCTTCCTGGCGCGGGTGACGGAGCGGATGGCCGAGCGATGGCCCGTCCTGAACTGAAAAGCCCTGAACTGACCGCCTCCGACGCCCTGCGCGCCTGGCTGGATCATCTGGCGCACGAACGTCGGCTGTCGCCGCGCACGCTGGAGGCCTATGGCCATATCGGCCGGCTATATGTCGCCTTCCTCGAACACCATCGCGGCGAGGCGCTGTCGCTCAGGGACATGGGCACGATCACCGCCGCCGAGGTCCGCGCCCACATGGCCGAGCGGCGCTCAGGCGATCACCCGCTGGCGGCCCGGTCGCTTAGCCAGAGCTTATCGGCCATTCGCGGTTTTCACGCCTTCCTCGACCGGCGGCTGGACACGCCCGCCCCGCAGTTGGCCCTGGTGCGCGGCCCAAAGGTCAAGCCGTCCCTGCCCCGGCCGGTGACCGAGGATCAGGCGCGCGCCCTGCTGGGCGAACCGGACGTCGATCCCGACGCCGAACCGTGGGAGGCCGCGCGGGACCGCGCCGTCCTGACCCTGCTCTACGGCTGCGGGCTGCGGATCTCCGAGGCCATGTCCCTGACCCGCGCCGATGCGCCGCTGGGGGAGACGCTGCGCATCGTGGGAAAGGGGTCCAAGACGCGGATCGCCCCGATCCTGCCCGCCGTGCGCGATGCGGTGGACGCCTATCTGGCCCTGCTGCCCTTCCCGCTCCAGCCTGCCGACGCTCTGTTTCGCGCGCGCCGCGGCGGCCCTTTAAGCCCCCGTCATGTCCAGGCTTCGGTCCAGAATCTGCGCGGGCGGCTAGGCCTGCCCGAACGCACCACGCCTCACGCCCTACGCCACAGTTTCGCGACCCACCTGCTGGGCGCCGGCGCCGACCTGCGATCGATCCAGGAACTGCTGGGTCACGCCAGCCTGTCGACGACCCAGAAATACACCGGCGTCGATGCGGATCGCCTTTTGAACGCCTATGCGGCCGCCCATCCGCGCGCCTAGCGACGCGGCGCGGGCGGAGCCGGCGGCACGCCGACGTCGGGCTGGGCCGGCATCAGGTTTCGACCCAGCGCCCGTTGATCGGGCACAGCGTAGCTTATCGGCAAGGGACAGTTGTTCTGGTCGCGCCGGTCCAGCAGCAGATATCGCCGGACCTGTCCGTCATCGAGCGAGCGATCCAGCGTCATGGCGCCGGCGCCGTCTTGCCGAGCCTGCATCAGCGGATCGCCGCAACGCTGCGCGTTCTCCCTTGGGGCGGAAACAACGACAAGATCACGACTGGTGATCGCGCTGGAAGACGCCGCCGCAGGGTCGGACAAGGCCAGCATAAGCAAGGTCAGCATCGCATCCTCCTGAATAGGCTCCGACGATACGCCGACAACCCCCGATCGGCCAGACGACACCGAACGCTTGGCGAACAGGCGCGGCTGCGATGAGACGCATTGCGCCCGTTCAAACTCGTCCTCCCAGATCAGATCGCCTTGATCGCCCCGCCGTCCAGCCGGATCAGCGAGCCGGTCACGTAGGCCGCCAGCGGACTGGCCAGGAAGGCGGCGGTGGCGCCGAACTCCTCGGTCGTGCCGATGCGGCCGACGGGGATGGATTTGACGGATGCGGCCCGCGCCTCTTGTGGCGTCGTGCCGGTGCGCTCGGCGGTCGCCTGGTCCAGCCTTTCGATGCGCGGCGTGTCGATCCGACCCGGCAACAGGGTGTTGACCGTCACCCCGTCAGGTCCGACCTCATTGGCCAGCGTCTTGGCCCAGGCCGCGACCGAGGCCCGCAGGGTGTTGGACACGCCCAGCGCCGCCGACGGCTCGACCACCGTGATCGAGGCGACGTTCAGGATCCGCCCCCAGCCGGCCGCCCGCATGGCCGGCAGCACCCGGTCAGTCAGGCGGAAGATCGACAGCACCATCGACTCGAAATGATCGCGCCACACCGCAGGCTCCAGTCCCGACACGCCCGACGGCGGCGGCCCCCCGGTGTTGTTCAGCAGGATTTCGATCGGCCCGCCCAGCAGATCCTCGGCCCGATCCACCGCCTTCAACAGCGCCTCATGATCCGCCAGATCCGCCGCCGCCACGACCGCCTTGCCCGGTCCGGTCGCGTTCAGCGCATCCGCCACGGCCTGAAGCTTTTCCGCATCGCGCGACAGCAGGGCGACGTGCGCGCCCTCCGCGACCAGGGCCGTCGCCACGGCGCGACCCAGGCCGGACGAGCCGCCGCAGATCAGGGCGCGCTTGCCGTTCAGTTTCAGGTCCATGGCCATCTCCGATCCTGTGCAGCCTCCGATATCGGATGCGTGGGTTCCCAGCGCAACGCGGCGTTAACCGAGACGGCGCACCTTCTTTGTCGAGCGGCCGCCTAGACCGCCAGGACAGGCCGGGGAGGGCTCGCCCATGTCGACCAAGATGACGTCCAGCACCCGCCGCCACAGCGACCATTTCGAGCCGCAGGACACCGATCCCCACGAACAGCGCCGCCTGCGCGGGCAGCTGGAGCAGATCGACTACGCCGCCTATGTCGCCAACAAGGAGGTGATCGGGCACGCCCTGACCGGCGTGGACGCCGGCTCGCTGCAAAAGCTGGCGGTCATGACCGCCACGGCCCGCGCCAAATGGGTGGCGGAATCGCTGCGCCTGGCCCACTCCGGCTCGGCCGTCACGCCGGACCAGGTCGCCCGCCTGACCGCCGCCCGCACCGCCTACGACGAACTGGCCGAAGCCTACGAGGCTCTGCGCCGGGTCATCGAACGAGGCTACGTCGCGCTGCGGTGATCTGACGAGATCGAGTGTCCGGAACCGGGCGCCCTCATCGTCGTTCTGCGGCCATGAAAATCGCTCGCATCGCTTCCATCGCCCTGATCGCCGGCGCCGCCCTGGCGCTGGGCGCCTGCGCCACCCTTCAACGCGGCCCCGTCGGCAACGCCGCCGTGCCCCAACCCACGAAGCCGGTCGACCTGAACCGCTACGCCGGCCTGTGGTATGAAATCGGGCGCTACGAAAACGGGTTCGAGCGCGGCTGCGAAGGCGTGACCGCCCAATATTCGGTGCGCGATGACGGTCTGGTCGGGGTGCTGAACACCTGCCGACAGGGTGCGGTCGATGGTCCGGAAAAGACCTCCGAGGGCAAGGCGAAGATCGTCGAGGGCAGCGACAACGCCAAGCTGAAGGTGTCCTTCTTCGGCCCCTTCTACGTCGGCGACTATTGGGTGCTGGACCATGCTGACGACTATTCCTGGTCCATCGTCGGCGAGCCGTCGGGCCGCTACCTTTGGCTGCTCAATCGCACCGCGCAACCCTCGCCCCAGGTCCGCGAGACCATCCTGAACCGAACCCGCGCCCTGGGCTATGACCTGACCTTGGTCCGGCCGACCCAGCACTGATCGCTAGCCCTGGCGGCTGGCTTCTTTGGTTCAGCGCCAGGGAGGGTTTTCGGAATAGGCGCTCCTGAAACGCTCCCGCGCCCTTTTTACCGGCGGTAAAAAGTGTCCCGCCAGGGTGAAGCCAGCGCAAAGCGCCAATATGGGCGTGAAGAAGCGACCGTCATCCAGATCACTGATCGAACTGGCGAAAAGCAGCGCCAAAAAACGGGATGGCCGGAACATTCATCACCGCGATGTCCCTGAAACGATCAAACTTCGTGCCGGGATACCGGCGATGGCTATCGTCGGACGCTACCGCGACCCCGACGAAGGCGGAGATCGCCACAAAAGCGGCTACGACGACAACGATCAGCAAGATATCCGGCGCAGCCATATACACCCTAGACGAGACAGACCGCAGACTGAAGGGTGCGCCGGATGATGTCCAGCCAGTAACGCTCTGTCTGATCAGGAACGCCTGGTGGAGCCGAGGGACGCCAAACCCCTCGTCCTGGCGCGTCCCAGATTGTTTTTTAACCTATTGATACTTGACCCATTTTCCTAGGGACGCTCCATAGCAGTCCAGAACGAACCATGATCGTCGCCATTCATTTTTAGGGTGAGATTTAGGGCCGACACATGTGGCCGTTCTGTTTGCGTTCATTGACGTGACCCCCATTTCTCATCCAGCCATAACGAGAGTCCTTTGGTGATCTGAGCTGGGGTTGTCGGGGTTGGCAAGAGGCCGGTCAGCGCAGC
>NZ_JBEPNH010000007.1:0-165882 GCF_040546195.1 Brevundimonas sp. UYEF29
CCCCGTGTCAACCGCTCTTTTCAGAGATCTTTCGGAGAGAAGAGCGAACCCTTCAGACCGCAAGAAACCACCGGAGGAAAGCGAGGCTTACCTCTAAAAACCCGTCGGCGATTCGATTGGAGCGCGGAACCTAGTGAAACCAACCGATGAAAGCAAGAAGTTTTTCAACTCTTTCTTCCGTGGGACCTTGGAGATCTTCACCCCCGCGACCCCGCCGGCCGGCCCGTTTCCGAGCGAGGCGGCTCTATACGGAGAGGCTGATTTGTCAGCAAGCGGATTCTGAGAGTTCGGAGGAAGTTTCTCGCAAAACCGAGATCGTCGATCAGGAATCGTAATCCTCCGGGCAATTTGAAGCCCGTAAATACAGGCGTTTCGCCTTCTCAGGCCCCGCCGAGACGCGACATCAGTTCTGGATCCTGCTCGCAGGCCGCGACCTCATCATCGAAGGCGCGTTGGGCATCCGCTTCTTCGCTAAAGGTCGCCGGCTCGGACAGCCGCAGGCTCGAGACCGCGTAGACATCGCCCTTCTGCTCGAGCGTAACGCCGCTGCGGGCGTGGAGGATGCGGGCGTCCATCGTCATTGGGCTGGTCTCCTGTTCAGATATAGAACGCACCAATCGGCCGGATGGCTCTCCTCAATCGCCAGAAAGACCGTCGACGAGGCGCAAGCGCAGCTCTTCGTCATCCAGGCCGTGCACGACGATCATCTTAGAGCGCGACTGTCCACCGCGTCCCACGCTGACCGCCGACTTGGGGACGCCAAGGCTTTTGGCCAGGAGCCGGGTCAGGGCGTCGTTGGCCTCTCCCTCGATCGGGCGGGCGCGGACGCGCACCTTGAGCACGGGTCGTCCCTCGGCGTCGCTCATCCAGCCGTCGATGCGGTCAACCGCAGCGCCGGGCTGCAGCCTTACAGGCAAATTCGCCATGCGGTCCTCTGCGGGCAAGAAAAAGGGCGCGGCTCCGATCGGCGCCGCGCCCTTTTCAGATCGATGCGACCTGGGCCTAGCCCAAGGCGGCCATCAGTTCCGGCACAACCGTCTTGTAGTCGCCGACCAGACCATAGTCCGCGACCTGGAAGATCGGGGCGTCCGCATCCTTGTTGATGGCGACGATGGTCTTGGAGTCCTTCATCCCGGCCAGGTGCTGAATGGCGCCCGAGATGCCGATGGCGATGTAGAGCGCCGGGGCGACCACCTTGCCGGTCTGACCGACCTGATAGTCGTTGGGCGCATAGCCGGCGTCGACCGCCGCGCGCGAGGCGCCGATGGCGGCGCCCAGCTTGTCGGCGAGCGGCTCCATCACGGCATGGAACTCGTCCGCCGAGCCCAGGGCGCGACCGCCCGAGACGATGATCTTGGCGGCGCCCAGTTCGGGCCGGTCCGACTTGACCATTTCCTCGGACACGAAGGCCGTCTTGGGCGCATCGGCGCCGGCGACGCTCTCGACCGGGGCCGAACCGCCATCAGCAGCGGCCGCGAAGGCGGTCGGTCGCACCGTGATCACCTTCTTGGCGTCCGGCGACTGGATCGTCTCCAGCGCATTGCCGGCATAGATGGGGCGCACGAAGGTATCGGCCGACACCACCTCGATGATGTCCGAGATCGGCGCGACATCCAGCTTGGCGGCCAGACGCGGGGCGAAGTTCTTCCCGTCCGTGGTCGCAGGCGTCAGGATGGCGTCGTAGCCCCAGGCCAGCGGCAGGACGGTCGCCTCGACCGCCTCGGCCAGCATCTTGCCCAGACCGGCGCCTTCAGCCAGCAGAACCTTGCGGACGCCCGCGATCTTGGCGGCGCTATCGGCGGCGGCCTGCGCCCCCTGCCCCACGACCAGAACGTCCACCTCGGACGACAGAGCCAGGGCGGCGGTCACGGTCTTATTGGTGGTGTCGCGAACGGCCAAGCCGTCGTGATCGGCGATGACGAGGACGGCCATCTTACAGCACTCCCGCGGACTTGAGGGTTTCGACCAGTTGGGCGGCGCTGTCGATCTTGACGCCGGCGGCGCGCTTGGGCGGCTCGGTGACCTTGACCACCTTCAGGCGGTCGGCGACATCAACGCCGTAGTCGGCGACCGCCTTCATGGCGATCTCCTTCTTCTTGGCCTTCATGATGTTCGGCAGGGAGGCGTAGCGCGGCGTATTCAGCCGCAGATCCACCGTCACCACCGCCGGCAGTTCGGCGGCGATCGTCTGCAGGCCGCCATCGACCTCGCGCGTGACCGTGGCCTTGCCGGCATCGATCACCAGTTTCCCGGCGAAGGTCGCCTGGGGCCAGTCCAGCAGGGCGGCCAGCATCTGGCCGACCGCATTGTTGTCGCCGTCGATCGACTGTTTGCCCATCAAGACCAGGTCGGGTTTTTCTTCCTCGACCACCGCCTTCAGCAGCTTGGCGACCGCCAGCGGTTCAAGATCCGTGTCCGACTGGATCAGCAGACCCCGATCCGCGCCCATGGCCAGCGCCGTGCGGATGGTTTCCTGGGCCTGGGTGACGCCGATGGAGACCACGACGATTTCCGTCGCGGTGCCGGCGGCATGGTGTTCCTTGCCTTCCTTCAGCCGAACCGCCTCTTCGACGGCGATCTCGTCGAAGGGGTTCATGCTCATCTTGACGTTGGCCAGATCGACGCCCGACTGATCCGCCTTGACGCGGGCCTTGACGTTATAGTCGATCACCCGTTTGACGGGGACGAGTACCTTCATGGGTCTATCCGTGAAATCGCCTGAATGTGTGGGCAGGACATGGAGCGGTCGCGAAGGCCTGTCAACGTAACGTGGGGTCAAGCTGTGGCTTCGATCCCTATCCAACGGACCACGAGATGAAGCGTTTCCTGACCTTTCCCCGCCTGGCGATGATCTTCTTCGGCCTGTTCGGCATCACGGTCGTCGGGATTTTCGTCCTACAGGACTACTGGGTCGCGCCCGGCAAACGCTGCGAGGCGGCCGGCAAATGGTACGATATGGAAAGCCGCATCTGCGCCCAGCCCATCTCCATCGCCCAGATCACCGGCCGCCCCAATGGCGTGTCGCGCGCCGAGGCGTCGGCCGAGAAGAACCGCGAGCTGGTTCGGATCGAACAGGACCTCGCCGCCCAGAGCCGCGCCCGCGCCGCAGAGGCCGAGCGTCAGAAAGCCGCACTGGCGGCGGCGCGTCCCGCCGCCTGACCGGTTTCGCCTAGCGGGTCGCGCCGGGCTTCCATTTGATGTCGCCGGCGCCGTTGGCGTTGGCGCGTCGCGCGGCGACGAACAGATGGTCGGACAGACGGTTCAGATATTTGACCGCATCGACGTTCACGGCCTCGCCGTTTTCGATCAGGCGCACCGCCTCGCGTTCGGCCCGTCGGCAGACGGTGCGCGCGACATGCAAATGCGCCGACAAGGGCGCGCCGCCCGGCAGGATGAAGCTGTCGAGCGCCTTCAGGCTCTCGTTCATCCAGTCGATTTCCTGCTCCAGCCGCGCGACCTGGCTCTCGACGATGCGCAGGGCCTCCCACGCAGGTGGCGGGTCCAGGGGCGTAGCCAGATCGGCGCCCAAGTCGAACAGTTCGTTCTGGATCCGGCCCAGCATGGAGTCGATCCGGTCGTTCTGGCCGCTGTTCAGGCGGGCGACGCCGATCACCGCGTTCAGCTCGTCCACCGCGCCATAGGCTTCGACCCGGGCATCGCTCTTGGACACCGGCGCGCCGGACGCCAGCCGCGTGCGACCGTCATCGCCCGTGCGGGTGTAGATCTTGTTCAGCGTCACCATGATCAGGCCCCCTGCGTCGCCTTCCACATCATGCCGACGACCAGCAGGATGACGGCCACCGCCTGAAGCCCGACGCGCAGGCGCATCAGCTTGTTGGAATGGCTGCGCGCATAGTCCCCGCCCCGAAACAGCGAATAGAGGCCGAAGCCCAAGGTGATCGTCACGGCCAGGATCGCGAGGATGATCAGAATGTCGAAAATCTGCATGCCGCCGTTCTAGACCCGGATCGCCGTCACGCGCCAGCATGGCGCGCAAAGCCTTTGTTCCACGGGTAGTGTCGAACGGCAGCAGTTCACCAACCGCAGCTATTTTATTTCGCGAGCTAAGCCATTTGGTGACGATTGTTGGCTTAACGTCAGCGCCATGACCGATCGCGCCGTCCGCAACCTCGAGCACCTCAAGGGCTCGGCCTCCACCGCACGCGTGCTCAACCTGCTGCGTGTGTGGGAAGAAAACGGAGACAGCGGGCCCGACGGCGCCGTGCGCAATCCCGACTGGGCGGCGCGGCCGATCTTTCGTACGGCGGCGCTGAACCGCGCCCTGATCATCAAACATCGTCTCCGGCGCAATGAGACCGATCTATTCACCGGCCGACGCCAGGTCGCGACCAAAGTGGTCATCCCCATCGACGATGCGGACCTGAAGACCGGCGGCCGATACGTCTTCGTCAATCAGATCGGCTTCGAGCGGATGATGATGGAGGCGTTCGGCGTTGCGCCCAACCATCCCGACATCGAGACCCTGCGCCTGATCGACAAACTGCCGTCGCTGGACCCCTTTTTGCTGCGCGAGCAATTGCGTCGCGGCGGCCTGGACCCCTCGCCCTGCTACTTCTCGATCAGCGACAGCGACCTTCAGCGCATGCTGGCCTTCGTCCGCAGCGAGATCGAGCCGCTGGTGACGCTGAGCCTGGGCGCGGATACGGTGGCCGTGAATTCGGACTCCGCCGGGCGGATGGCGTCCAAGATTCTGTCGAACACGCCCGGCGATCAGCTGGATGCCCTGAGACTGACGCTGCGCCTGGCGCCCGAACAGTATCAGGAGGGCGTCTTCTGCTGGAAAGGCTTCCTCTACTACAAATGGACGCTCGCCGCCCTGCTGGGCGAGGTCGCCGGCGTCGCCGAGGCCGTCCGCACCATCAAGCCCGCCGGCAAGGTCGATCACGCCGCCAAGGAATATCTGGGGCGCAGTCGCGACGTCCTGCGCGGCCGCATCATCAAGACATGCGACGAAGTCAGCCGAACCCTGCGCGTCTATGACGACGCCTACGCCAAACTGACCCAGGAAGGCCAACCCATCGCCTTTCGCGACTTCCTGCTGGACGCCCCGTCCATGTTCGCCAAGCTGGGCGACCAGTTGGGGGCCGTCCAGCACATCGTCAGCTACTGGCGCTTCCGCTTCGGCCCGTCGGCCTCCCCGGTGAACGTCGAGGAGTTGATGGACATCTTCATGGACTTCGAAACCGGCCTGCTCGGCCGCGGCGAACTCCCCGACGACATCGGCATGATCGCCGCCTAGCCCGATCCTAGTGCGCCGCGTCCCAGTTCGAGGCCGCGCGAGCATCCACCACCAGCGGAACTGTCAGGGCCACGGCCGGGTCTGCAGCGTTCTCCATCACGCGCTTGATCACAGAGATCGCGCGCTCGGCCTCGGCTTCCGGCGCCTCGAACACCAGTTCGTCGTGGACCTGAAGCAGCATGCGCGTGCTTAAGCCCGCTTCGGTCAGAGCGGCAGGCATGCGGATCATGGCGCGGCGGATGATGTCGGCGGCCGCGCCCTGGATCGGGGCGTTGATGGCGGCGCGCTCGCCGAACTGGCGCTCGGCGCCGGACTTGGAGTGAATGGCCGGGATATGGATTCGGCGGCCGAAGACGGTCGAGACGAAGCCGGTCTGGCGCACCTCGGCCTTGGTCTTGTCCATATAGGCGCGGATGCCGGGGAAGCGTTCGAAATAGGTCTTGATATAGGCCCCGGCCTCGCCCTGATCGATGCTCAGCTGGTTGGCCAGGCCGAAGGCCGAAATGCCGTAGACGATGCCGAAGTTGATCGCCTTGGCGCGACGGCGGGTTTCGGACGGCATCCCCTCGACCGGCACGCCGAACATCTCCGAAGCGGTCGCGGCGTGAATGTCCAGCCCGGCCTTGAAGGCCCGCTTCAGCTCGGGGATATCGCCGATATGGGCCAGCAGACGCAGTTCGATCTGGCTGTAGTCGGCGCTGATCAGAACATTGCCGGGCGCGGCGATGAAGGCCTGGCGGATCTCGCGGCCCGTCTCGGTGCGGATCGGGATGTTCTGCAGGTTGGGATCGCTGGACGCCAGACGACCCGTGGTGGCGGCGGCCAGTTGATAGCTGGTGTGCACCCGGTCCGTCTTTGGATCGGCCGCCGCGGTCAGGGCGTCCGTGTAGGTGCCCTTCAGCTTGGACAGCTGGCGCCAGTCCAGGATCGCGCGCGGCAGATCGTGGCTTAGCGCCAGTTCCTCCAGCACGCTGGCGTCGGTGCCCCACTGGCCCGAGGCGGTCTTCTTACCGCCCGGCAGGTTCAGTTCGCCGAACAGGATCTCGCCGATCTGGCGCGGCGAGCCGATGTTGAAGGGACGCCCGGCGATCTCATGAGCCTGGGCCTCCAGCTCGGCCATGCGCAGGCCGAACTCGCTGGACAGGCGCTTCAGCCGATCGGGATCGATGCGAACCCCGTTCAACTCCATGTCCGCCAGCACCGTCGGCATGCCGCGTTCCAGCGTCTCATAGACGGTGGACAGGCCCTCACGCGCCAGCCGGGGTTTCAGGATCCGCCATAGCCGCAGGGTCACATCTGCATCCTCGGCGGCATATTCCGAGGCCGGCTTCAGCGCAACGTGCTTGAAGGATTTCTGGCTCTTGCCGGTCCCCGCCACGCTCTTGAACGGAATCGGCTCGTGGCCCAGGTGCAGGCGCGCCAGCTCGTCCATGCCGTGGCCGTGTAGTCCGCCCTCCAGCACATAGGAAATCAGCATCGTGTCGTCATAAGGCGCGACGCGAATGCCCCGGCGCGCCATGACGGCGATGTCGTATTTGGCGTTCTGAAGCACCTTCAGGACCGACGGGTCTTCCAGCAGCGTCTTCAGCTTGGCCAGGGTCGTGGGCTTGTCCAGCTGATGGATCGGCTCGGGCGCCTCGCCCGCTTCGCCGAAAAGTCCGCCCTCGCCGGCCTGCGGCTCGTGTTCGTGCGTCAGGGGGATGTAGCAGGCCTCATTCGGCCCCACCGCCAGCGACACGCCGCACAGCCCCGCATGGGTCGCCGACAACGTATCGGTCTCGGTGTCGAAGCCGACGACGCCGACCTCGATCGCGCGGGCGATCCAGCGATCCAGCGCCTCTTCGGTCTGGACGCATTCGTAAGCCGCGTGATCGAAGGTCTGAACCTCGGCCGGGCCTTCGACGACCTGGCCGTAGCGAGGGGTTGCGACCGGCGCGTTCAGGTTCGGCGCACGCTTGGGCGCAAAGGCCGAGACGTCGCTGGGCCCGGCCTTGCCGTCGCCGACGCGGCGTTGCAGCGAGCGAAACTCCATCGTCTCCAAAAAGGCCGACAGGATCGCGGGATCGGGATCGCGCACGGCGAAATCCTCGATCGCCTCGGGGGCCGGCGCATCACAAGTCAGGCGCACCAGCTCGCGCGACAGACGGATCTGGTCGGCGAAGTCGATCAGGGTCTGGCGGCGCTTTGGCTGTTTGATCTCGCCGGCGGTGGCCAGCAGAGTGTCCAGATCGCCGTATTCGTCCAGCAGCTGCGCCGCCGTCTTGGGCCCGATGCCTGGCGCGCCGGGGACGTTGTCCACGCTGTCGCCGATCAGGGCTTGCAGATCGACCATCTTCTCAGGCGCAACCCCGAACTTTTCAAAGACCTCAGGCTCGGCCAGACGTCGGTCCTTCATCGGATCCCACATCACGACGCCGCCGCCGATCAGCTGCATCAGGTCCTTGTCCGACGAGACGATCACCGCCTCCCCGCCCGCATCGCGCGCCTTGCAGGCGTATGTGGCGATAAGGTCGTCGGCCTCATAGCCGGGCAGTTCGACGCAATGGACGCCGAACGCCGCCGTCGCTTCGCGCACCAGCGGAAACTGCGGGACCAGATCCTCGGGCGGCGGGGGGCGATGGGCCTTGTACTGATCGTAGAGGGTGTTGCGGAACGTCTTTTCCGAGTGGTCGAAGATGGCCACCAGATGGGTCGGGCCATCGGCGCCCTTCATGTCCTTCAGCAGCTTCCACAACATGTTGCAGTAGCCCTGGACCGCGCCGACCGGCAGGCCGTCGGACTTGCGCGTCAGAGGCGGCAGGGCGTGATAGGCGCGAAAGATGTAGGCCGAGGCGTCGATCATCCACAGCCGCAGCGCAGGGCCGTCCTGCGTCATCGGGCGTTCGGTCTCTGGATTTTCGGGCGCAGTCGTCTCGGTCATCGCGAGAACATAGGGCTCCAACGCCCCCGCGTCAGCGTCAGAATTCGGTCCAGCTCGATCCGGGATCGCGTTGACCCGGCTGGGCCTGCTGCTGGCCCCAGGACACGACCATGAAGGCCTTGTGGCTGCGGATGCGATAGGTGCCGATCATCGGCACAACGGCGCCCAGCGGCGCACCGGTCTTGGCCTCATAGAGGAAGCCGGAAAACTCGGCGACCCCGACACGGTCGCGGTGGCTGTAGACCGACAGTTCCGGCAGGGAGACGACATTGAAGGTCTCGTTGATCGGGATCCGCATCTCGGGAATGCCGAAGACCCGGCGCATCTGCTCCAGCGACAGGGCGCCGGCGCGGATCTCGAACACGGCGTTCGCCTCGTCCTTGTTGCGGGCCAGGCTGAAACCGGCGTCCGAGATCGCCCCCCGGATCGCGCTGACGGCATAGCGGGTGCCCTCGCCCTGGAAATAGGCGTCGTCGATGAAGACCGAAGCGCCTGTCGGCAACGGCAGGACCAGCCCCTCGACCGCCCGGTCCGAGGCGCGCGCCAGGAGCAGCTGCTCCGTCGCCGTGCGGCCGGTGTTGCTCTCGGTGGTCGAGGCGCAGGCCGACAGCACGACCGCCGCAACCGTCAGCAGAGCCGCCGTCCGCACCGTCATCACCAGGCGCCGACGTTCGGCATGGATGCCCAGGGCTCAGCCGGCGCCAGCGGCGCGCCCTCCTGAAGCAGTTCGATGGAGATGCCGTCGGGCGAGCGGACGAAGGCCATGTTGCCGTCGCGCGGCGGACGGTTGATCGTCACCCCGCCGTCCATCAGCTTCTGGCAGGCGGCGTAGATGTCATCGACCTTGTAAGCCAGGTGACCGAAGTTGCGGCCGCCCTGATACTCTTCCGGGTCCCAATTGAAGGTCAGCTCGACCTCGGGGCAGCGTTCCGCCGCCGACTGTTCCAGATTCTTGGGCGCGGCGAGAAACACGAGCGTGAACCGACCCGCCTCATTCTCGGTGCGGCGCACCTCCTGCAGACCCAGCAGGTCGCAGTAGAAATGCAGCGAGGCGTCGATGTCCTTTACCCGGACCATGGTGTGCAGATAGCGCAAGGCTCGTCTCCGTCCGAACAGCGTGTCAGCCGTCTATAGACCCAACCGCCGCGACACCGCGACTGAACTGAGGTTACGGTCTCAGTGGGCCTCGGGCGCGCGGGCCGCGGGGCTCAGATATTCGTTCTCGTCGTGGGCCTGGGCCGACAGGACGAAACGCCGGTCGCAATAGCCGCACTCGATGAAGTCGTCCTCGCCCATGTCCATATAGACCAGCGGATGGCCCAGAGCCCCGCCGCCGCCGTCGCAGGCCACGCGTTTGGTCGAGACGACGATCTCTTCGGGCGGCGGGATGATGGCGTCGGAATGGCGGGGAGGCATGGTCCGGTCCGGGTCTGAAAGGCTTGCGGGCTTCCTAGGCGGACCGGCCCCGAAGGTCAAACCTCGCTGGGCGCCGCCGGGCGACGGCCCAGAAGACGGTTCAGCATCGCCTTGCGCTTCTTGAACAGTGTCAGGCCTAGACAGGCCGCGCCGACCCACAGACCGATCTCGCCGATCAGCAACAGGGCGGCGCCGGCGATGGCGGCATGCGTCATCTCGATCTGATCCGTCTTGCCCGCCAGCAGCGCCAGTCCTCCACCGATGTAGCCGATGGCGCAGACCGCCATGGCGACGAAGCCGATCAGGCGGGTGCGGGTCAGAGGCGGCTTGGCTTTTTGAACGGCTGTCACGGCGATCTCCATCAAGTGCGGTTGTCTTTATGACAAGCACGCTAGACACGTCAGTCGTGCAAGTCAAGCAACATTGACACATGGATAAGCCTGCTTGTCTGATGCTGTTGGTTAGACAGGTTGGCGATTGCGGTCCCTCGCCCTACCTATGCCGCTCGCCGTCCCGTCCGAGTGAATAACCGACCATGTCTGAGACCCCCGCCCTGCCCGACAACGCCATCGAGGTGCGGGGATTGAAGAAGACCTATGCCGGGTCCAAGAAGGCTGCGCCCAAGACGGCCCTGCGCGGCGTCGACCTGGTCATTCCGCGCGGCTCGGTCTTCGGCCTGCTGGGCCCGAACGGCGCCGGCAAGTCGACCCTGATCAACATCCTGGCCGGGGTGGTGAAGAAGTCCGAGGGCTCGGTGACCATCTGGGGCCGCGACATCGACAAGGAGCCGCGCGACGCCGCCGCCGCCCTGGGCGTCGTGCCGCAGGAGATCGTCGCTGACGTCTTCTTCACCCCGCGCGAATCGCTGGAGGTGCAGGCGGGCTTTTACGGCGTACCGAAGGACGAGCGCCGGTCCGACGAACTTCTGGCCGCGCTGGGCCTGTCGGACAAGGCCAACGCCTATGTCCGCGCCCTGTCCGGCGGCATGAAGCGCCGCCTGATGGTGGCCAAGGCCCTGGTCCACAATCCGCCGATCCTGATCCTGGACGAGCCGACGGCCGGTGTGGACGTCGAACTGCGTCGCCAGCTTTGGGCCTATGTCCGGCGCATCAACGAAGAGGGGGTGACCATCGTCCTGACCACCCACTATCTCGAAGAAGCGCAGGAGCTTTGCGACACTATCGCCATCGTCAACCGGGGCGAGGTTGTGGCCTGCGAGCCGACGCCGCAGCTTCTGCGCCGGCTGGACAGCCGCAATGTCGTCGTGACCCCGGAAACGCCCCAGGCGACGCCGCCGGTGCTGGCTGGCTTCGAGGTCACGCCCCGGCCGGGCGGCGCCTTCGCGGTCGCCTACAAGAAGGGGCAGTCGTCGGTCGAGCAGGTCATCAACGCCGTGCGCGCCGCCGGCGTCACCATCGCCGACATCACCACCGAAGATCCGGACCTGGAGGACGTCTTCCTGGCCCTGACATACGGCGATACGTCGCGGGTCGATCCGACCAAGGACTAATCGACCTCGGCCAGGAATTCGAAGATCGCCGCCTTGGCCTCGGCCTCGTCCAACATGGGCGCGTGGCCGATGCCAGGAACCTCGACATAAGACATCGTCGGGGCCGCCTTCTTCATCCGCGCGGCGATGTCGGCGCTCAGCAAGTCAGAGTTGGCTCCCCGCACCAGCAGCGTCGGCCTCTTCTTCGCCAGCCGCCGGAACATGGGCCACAGATTGGGGACCAACGCCTTGGCCCCCGCCGCGCGGATCGGTACGGCGATGTCGGGATCGTAGTCCAGCGTGATCTCGCCGTCGGGCTGCTGGCGGAAAATGCGTCGCGCGAAGGCGTCCCAGTCCCGCTCCGTATAGTGCGGGAAGGCCACCGCATTGATCCGCTTCGCATAGGCCGCCGCATCGGCCCAGGAGCCGATCTCCACCGGCTGACCGCTGTAGGCGGCGATCCGCGCCAGACCTTCCGGCGCCACCTCCGGCCCGATGTCGTTCAGGATAGCCGCGACCACCGCCCTGGGCCGGATCGCCGTCAGCGCCATGGTGATGAGCCCGCCCATCGAGGTGCCGACGAAGACCGCTCGATCGATTCCAGCCTGCTCCATCAGGGCCAGAACGTCGCGCGCATAGACGTCGGGCATATAGGTCATGGGGTCGGGCGCACGGTCCGACAGGCCGCGCCCGCGCACATCCACCGCCAGCACCCGCCGCCCGCTTTGGGCCAGAAGCGGCGCTATGGCTTCGAAATCGGCGCTGTTGCGAGTCAGGCCGTGGATGGCGATCACCGGCGGCCGCGCGACGCCGGGACCGGGTGCATACTCGCGCGCGAACAGGCTGAGACCATCCGGCGAGGTCCAACGCCGTTCGACAAAGGGATAGGACGCGTTCATTGGCGATCTCCTCCGATTTTCGATCAGAGTAATTCACCAGGCGAGGAAATGCGACGCCCGCTTACCGCCCGGCGTCAGAGGCCCACCACATCGCGCACGAAGGCGTCCAGATCGCCGCCTTTGAAGAGGTAGCCCGCCACCCCGGCCCGCTCTCCGGCCTGCAGATCCCGCTTCTGATCGCCGATGATGAAGGACCGCGTCGGGTCCAGATCGTGCTCCGCGATGGCGCGCAGCAACATGCCCGGATTGGGTTTGCGATCAGGGTGGTCGGGATGGCGATAGCGCGCCTCGATCGCCTCGGGATGGAAGGGCGCGGAATAAACGGCGTCGATGATCGCGCCCTCCTCGGCCAGTCGCGCGACCAGCAGATCATTGAAGGCGTTCATCGTCTCTTCGCTGAACAGGCCTCGCGCCACGCCCGACTGGTTCGTCACGATCACGGTGCGATAACCGGCCTGGTTCATCCGCCGCACCGCCGCCGCAGCGCCGGGGATCAGCATCAGATGCTCCGGACGATGCGGATAACCGCTGTCCTCGATCAGCACCCCGTCCCGATCCAGAAAGGCGGCGGGCCGGCCGGTCATGCGTCGCTCCGGAGCAGTTCAGAAAAGGCGGTCATCAGGTGATAGAGGCTGGACGCCGGCGCCGCCGCGTCATGAGAGCGGCCTTGGGCGTCGTAGCTGTCCACCCAGAGGCCCGGCACAGTGGTGGCCAGATGCGTGTCGAACACGGCGGCGATCAGTGCCGAAACGCCCGCGTCGCCAAAACTCAACCCCGTGCGGATGGCCTCGGTCTGCGCCCACAGGCGCCGTCCGCCATCCAGCGCCTCTCCCGCCGGGCCGATCTCGCGGATGGCGAATCCGTCGCGATAACCCTGCGCTGTCGCTCGGCGATGCAGCGCCGTGGCCAGATCCGAGTCGTCCCCGGCTTGCTTCACCAGCCAGGCCCATTCTTCGAGGTGGCCCGGCTCGATCACATGACCCGTCGCCGGATCGGCGGACCAGTCCTCGGTGAAATATTCGCGGATCGCGCCGTCGATCAGGAAGTGCTGTTTGCACAGGTCCAGCGACATCCGCGCCGCCGCCTCGAACGCGGGATTGGGCGCGATCGCCTGCCAGGCCAGCATCGCCTCCAGCATATGCATGTGAGGATTTTGACGCCGCGGCAGGCGCGGCGGCAGGGCCTCCTCCCATCCTCCCCGCGAAGACGCCATCAACCGATCGATCGCGGCCAGCGTCTCAAGCGCCAGAGGCCGCGCTCGCGCATCATCCAGGACGCGGTGCGCCGCCGCGAGCGCGAACAGGACGAAGGCCAGGTCGTAAAGATCAGGCGTCTCATCGATTACCACGCCGTCGTCATCGGTCGCCGCGACCCAAAGGCCGTCCTCACATCGGCGGTCGGCTATCAGTTGATCCAGCCCGGCCTTGGCCAACGCACGACCCTGCGCCCATCCCAAGGCCGCCGCTTCGCAGAACACATAGACCTGACGCGCCTGAACCCGCGTGCGACGACGAAGGCCGGTCACCGGCCGACCGTCGAAAGCCAGTTGCTCGAAGAACCGCCCCTGCGCATCCACGCCCCGCTCGGCCCACAATGGCAGGGCTTGGTCGAACAGCCAGTTCGAGACCCTGGTCCGGGCGGCGGAAAGTGTCGTCATGGCGCTGGCTTAGGCCGCAAGCCGACGGGCGCCAAGGCCTGTGTGCGGTAGCAAAGGGCAACGCGATGTGACGCCGCGCGATTTGGCCCGCGCGCCCGATCTTGCTAGGACGACCCGACATTCGCGGCCCGCCTGTCCGGCCGCCGCCCCCGATCCCCCGTGGAGAGCGTCCCCCATGATCCCCTTCATCGACCTTCAGGCCCAGCGCCAGCGCCTTGGCGGCAAGATCGAGGCCGCCGTTCAGGAGGCCGTCGTCGGCGGCGCCTGGGTCATGGGTCCGCAGGTCCGTCAGTTCGAGGCAGACCTCGCCGCCTTCGGTCAGGCCAAACATGCCTTGGGCTGCGGCAACGGCACCGACGCCCTGATCCTGCCGTTGATCGCCTGGGGCGTCCGCACCGGCGACGCTGTCTTCTGCCCCAGCTTCACCTTCACGGCCACGGCCGAGGTCGTGCCGTGGCTGGGCGCCTCGCCCGTATTCGTGGACGTCGACGCCCACACCTACAATATGGACCCGGCCAAGCTTGAGACGGCCATCGAAGCGGTCAAGGCCGAAGGGCGCCTGACGCCCAAGGTGGTCATCGCCGTTGACCTGTTCGGCCAGCCCGCCGACTATCCTGCCATCCGCGCCATCTGCGACCGCCATGGCCTGAAGCTGATCTCGGATTCAGCGCAAGGCTTCGGCTGCACCCTGAACGGCGATCACCCGCTGAAGTGGGCCGATGTCACCACGACCAGCTTCTTCCCGGCCAAGCCCCTGGGCTGCTACGGCGACGGCGGTGCGGTGCTGACCGACGACGACGATCTGTCGCAGGAAATGGATTCCCTTCGCGTGCACGGCAAGGTCGTCGCCAAGGACCTGGAAGCCGGCGCCGCCGCCTTCGCCCACGACCCCAAGTATCTGGCCATGCGCATCGGCATGAACAGCCGGCTGGATACTATCCAGGCCGCCATCCTGATCGAGAAGCTGAAGGTCTTCGGTCAGGAGATCGAATGGCGCAACCGGATCGCCGCCCGCTACAACGAACGCCTCGCGCCCCATGTCGCGGCCGTGCCCCATGTCATCGACGGCGGGGTGTCTATCTGGGCGCAATACACGATCGAGCATGAGGATCGCGACGGTCTGGCCGCGCACCTGAAGGATCACGGCGTGCCCACCGCCGTCTATTATCCGGTGCCCATGCACATGCAGCCGGCCTATCAGCGCTTCCCGCAGGGCGCGGGCGGCCTGCCCGTCACCGAACGGCTGAGGAACCGGGTCCTCAGCCTGCCGATGCACGCCGATCTGGACGAGGCGACCCAGGACAAGGTCGTCGCCGCCGTCGCCAGCTACAAGGGCTAAGCCGATGCCGAACACCCCCGCCCTCAAGATCGGCGTCGCCGGCGTCGGCGTCATGGGCCGCAACCATGCACGCGTCGCCTCCGAGATGCGCGAGTTCGACCTGACCACCGTCTTCGATCCCGATGCGGTGACGGCCGAGGGCGTCGCCGCCGCCTATGGCGCATCGCCCGTCACGACCGCCCAGGCCTTCGTCGACGCCGGTCTGGACGCCGCCATCGTCGCCACGCCCAACCGATTCCACGCCGAGATCGGCGTCGCCCTGCTGGAAAAGGGCGTCCACGTCCTTGTCGAAAAGCCGATCGCCGCCAGCGTCCCCGACGCCCAGCGCATGATCGATGCGGCCAAAGCCAATGACCGCGTTCTGATGGTCGGTCAGGTCGAGCGCTTCAATCCCGCGGTCGAGACCGTCAAGCGCGCCGTCGCCGACGATGACATCATCTCGATCCAGGTCACTCGCGTCGGTCCCTTCCCGCCCCGCATGGGCGAGGTCGGCGTGGTCATCGACCTGGCGGTGCACGACATCGACATCATCCGCCACCTGACGGGCTCCGAGATCGTCGAGGTCCAGCCGCAACTGGCCCGAACGCGCGCCGATCGCGAGGACACGGCCTTGCTTCAGTTCCGCCTGGACAGCGGCGTGATCGCCCACATCACCACCAACTGGGTCACCCCCTACAAGACCCGCACGCTGCAGGTCGCGACCAAGACCAAATTCATCGTCGCCGATCTGATCACGCGCCAGGTCACCG
Organism: Brevundimonas sp. UYEF29; assembly: GCF_040546195.1. Taxonomy (NCBI): domain Bacteria; kingdom Pseudomonadati; phylum Pseudomonadota; class Alphaproteobacteria; order Caulobacterales; family Caulobacteraceae; genus Brevundimonas; species Brevundimonas sp. UYEF29. Next base: position 15,730 of record NZ_JBEPNH010000007.1, read on the forward strand.
AATATTTCGGCCAGCAGCCGGACGGCTCCTACTCGACCCGGATGCTGAACAGCTGGCCGGCCGAACCGCTGAAGAAGGAGCTGGAAGCCTTCGCGCACGCCATCACGACCGGCGAAACGCCAGCCGTCACCGGCGAAGACGGCCTGCGCAATCTCGAAGTCGCGCTGCGCTGCCTCGGCGAGCACTGATCGGATCAGGCCCCGTTCTCGCCGCAAAAACTGAGGAAGAGAAACGTATGCGCCGTATCACCGCCACCGCACTCGCCCTGATCGCCAGCGTTTCGGCGGCGGCGCCCGCCCATGCGGACACCCGCTACCTGGCCTATAATGCGTCGGACCGGATCACCCAGGCGCTGACCAAGGGCGTCACCTTGCAAGTGCGGCGCGGTCTGTTCGGCGCGGTGCAGGTGGAACGTCTGTTCTCCACCACCGCGCGCGGCACGGCCGGTTTCACGCGCGGCGGACCGGACGCCGCGCGACGCGTCATGCCTCAGGGCGCCGAGGAAAACGATATCTACGCCATCGATCAGGACGGCGACGGCCGCGGCCTGTCGCGCGCCCTGTGTCCCGGCGCCGACGAGGTCTGGCTGATCATGGGTCGCGTCCGTGCGCCGCGTCCCCTGACCATGCAGGCCGTGGGCCGTTGGTCGGACGGCGCCTACCGACACTGCGTGACGCTCAGCTACGACTGGCGCGGCGAATGGGCCACGGCGCCGCAGACGCAAACCCCGCGAGACTGATCCGCGTCCTGACTGTTTCATAATCAGCACGGACAAGAGGACAATTGTGACGATTTGACTTTTATAATCGTCAGTGACACTTTAGGCACACGAGCGGCGGCGGCCGTTCTACCGCCCTGGAATATCCCCCTCCCCGGCGGCGAGAGAGACGAACCTCCCAGAGCCCGGCCCGTCGCGGCCGGGCTTTTTTTACGCCGCGCGCCTGCTAGACGGGGGCATGACCCTTCGCCTCGCCACCTGGAACATCAACTCCGTCCGCCTGCGCATCGACCAGGTCGCCCGCTTCGTCGCCGAACGCGCGCCCGATGTCCTGATGCTGCAGGAGATCAAATGCACCACCGACCAGTTCCCGCGCGGCGCCTTCGAGGAGATGGGCATGCCCCACCTTCGCGTGGCGGGCCAAAAGGGCTGGCACGGCGTCGCCATCGCCAGCCGCCTGCCGCTTGAGGACAGCGACACCTTCCAGGTCTGCAAACTGGGTCACGCGCGCTGCGTCTCGGCCCGCGTGTCCGGCATCGACGTGCAGAACTTCTACATCCCGGCCGGCGGCGACGTTCCCGACCGGGCGCTGAATCCCAAGTTCGATCACAAGATGGATTTTTACGAGCAGCTGACCGCGATCGTGGCCAGGCAGGACAAGTCTCGCCCCCTGGTCATGGCCGGCGACTTCAATATCGCCCCGGGCGAAGGCGATGTCTGGAACCACCGCTACATGTCCAAGATCGTCAGCCACACGCCGATCGAGGTCGAGACCCTGAACCGGCTTCAGGAGACGGGCGGTTTCGCCGATGTGCTGCGCGACCGTTTCCCCGAGCCCCAGAAACTGGCCAGCTGGTGGAGCTATCGCGCCGCCGACTTCCGCAAATCGAATCGCGGCCTGCGCCTGGACCACATCTGGACGTCGCCCGGCCTGACCCCCGCCGTGGTCAAGGATACCGCCCGCATCCACGACGACGTCCGCGAATGGGATCGTCCCAGCGACCATGCGCCGGTCACGGTTGATCTGCACGTCTGATCCTCAATAGACGGCGACCGGCTTGACCGACGCCGGCGCCTTTCGCCCCCGGCCGACCTTTCTGGCGGCGCGCCCGAGCCGGACCACCGCCTCGTCCAGCTGATCTTCCGGCAAGGTGTAGGGCAGGCGCAGCCGGCGTTCGAAGGCGCCGTCGACGCCGAATCGCGGACCGGCGGCGAGGCGCAGACCTTCGGCCTCCGCCGCGATCGTGAGAGCGGAACTGATCGTCTCCGGCAGCCGCGCCCACAGGGACAGTCCCCCAGCCGGGCGCGGACAGACCCAGTCGGGCAGTTTTTCAGCGAGCCGCGCCCTCAGATGATCCCGCCGCGCGCGCAAAAGGGGCCGGCGCGCCGCCAGGGCCTTGCCGCCGTCGTTCAACAGTTCGACCGCCGCCAGCTGCTCCAGGATCGGAACGCCCAGATCGAAGCTGGCGCGACTTTGGGCCAAACGTTGGATCACCGCCCGGTCAGCGCGGATCCAGCCGATCCGCAATCCGCCCCAGACGCTTTTGGACATCGAACCCAGCCTGACCATCCGCGGCGCGTCGACGGCCGAGGCGCTGAGCGCCGGCGGTCCGCTCAAGGTCAGTTCGACCAAGGTCTCGTCCAGCACCAGCAGGGTCTCCGACCCCTTCAGCCCCGACAGCAACCGCGTCCGGTCCGCCGCGCGCATCATCCGCCCGGTCGGATTGTTGTGGTCCAGCACCAGATAGGCCATCGCCGCGTTGCTGCTTCGGCAGGCCGCAACCAGACCCTCGACATCCCAACCCTCCTCGCCCTCGCCGTCCGGCAAGGCGACGGGTACGGCGCGACCGCCCGCCGCCAGGATGGCGTCGATCGCCTGCGGATAGGTGGGATGGTCGAACACCACCGGGGCGCCGGGGCGCGTCGTCAGGCGCAGAAGATGCACGAGGCCGTTGTGCGCGCCGTGCGTGATCAGAATCTGCCCCGACGAGGTCGCCAGGCCGCGCCGCCGATAGCCGGCCGCCACCGCCTCACGCAGTTCCTCCAGCCCCGCCGTCTCATAACCGTGTCCCGGCAAGTTCGCCGGCAACCGCTCCAGCGCCCGCGCATAGGCCGCGTGCACATTCGGATCGGCCGGCAGGACGGCGGCGGTCATGTCGATCAGGCCGGCCTTGTCCGTTGGCGTCGTCTCATGACGTGGCGCCGGTCCGGTTGGCAAGCTGGTGCGCGCGGCGGCGCCCTGCCCGCCTGTCAGGAACCCGTCGTCCCGCAAGCGCCCGTAGGCGGCGGACACGGTCGTGCGGCTCAAGCCCAGCGCCTGGGCCAGTTCACGTTCGCCGGGCAACCGCGCCGCTAAGGGCAGTCGGCCATCCAGAATCAGAAGCCGTACTGCACCTGCCAGCTGCCGATAGGCTGCGCCAGTACCCGGCGACCGCCAGGCGCCGAGATGGCGCGTCAGGGAAACAAGACCGATCGATCGCGACAACATCACGCCAGAATGCCATAACTGGCCCTGTTTTCGATAGCCAGTATCAGGCATTTCGTCTGTTTATGACCCGTCGTCTGATCCAGCTGTTCATCGGCCTCGTCCTTTACGGCCTGTCCATCGCCCTGATCGTCCGCGCCGATCTTGGGCTCGATCCGTGGGACGTGCTGAACCAAGGCGTGTTCGAGCGCTTCGCGAAACCCGCCGGAGTCAGCTTCGGTCTGGTGGTCAATTTGATCGGTATGGCCGTGCTGCTGCTATGGATTCCCCTGCGCCAGAAGCCGGGGATCGGGACCGTCGCCAATGTGCTGATCATTCGGAACGATCGCCAATTTCGGCCTGGACTGGATCCCGTCCGACCTGGGCCTACCGCTCCGGGCCGGCCTGCTGATCGCCGGCATCGTCCTGAACGGCGTTGCCAGTGGCGCCTATATCGGCGCAGGCCTCGGCCCCGGCCCGCGCGACGGCCTGATGACCGGCATTGTCGCGCGCACAGGCTGGCCGGTGAAATGGGTGCGGACGGCCATCGAACTGACCGTTATCGCCGTCGGCTGGCTGTTGGGCGGCTCGGTCGGCTTGGGCACGGTGCTCTACGCCCTGACCATCGGCCCGCTGGTGCACATCTTCCTGCCGCTGTTCACGATCCGCCCAAAGACGGCCGACTGAGCCCTTAAGGCTGCAGCCGGTATCCGCCCGCATCGGTCAGCAACAGGCGGGCATAACCCGGCTCCGGCTCGATCTTCTGGCGCAGACGATAGATATGGGTTTCCAGCGTATGGGTCGTGACCCCGGCGTTGTAGCCCCAAACTTCTGTCAGCAGCTCTTCGCGCGACACCGGCTTGGCCCCGGCGCGATAGAGGTATTTCAGGATATTGGTTTCCTTCTCGGTCAACCGCACCTTCTTACCCTTGGCGTCCATCAGCACCTTGGCGGCGGGCCGGAACTCGTAGGGACCAATGGTGAAGACCGCGTTTTCCGACTGTTCATGGCTGCGCAGATGGGCGCGGATGCGCGCCAGCAGCACGGCGAACCGGAAGGGCTTGGTGACATAGTCGTTGGCCCCGGCGTCCAGGCCGAGGATGGCGTCGGCGTCCGCCGACTGCGCCGTCAGCATGATGACCGGGGTCGAAACCCCGTCCTTGCGCAACAGGCGACAGGCCTCGCGGCCATCCATATCGGGCAGATCGACGTCCAGCAGGATCAGGTCGGCGCGGATCTCGCGTCCCATCCGCACCCCGTCCGTGGCGGTCGCGGCCTGCTGGGTCTTGAATTCCTCATGCAGGTTCAGCTGCTCGGCCAAGGCCTCGCGCAGGTCGTCGTCGTCGTCGATGATCAGAATGGTCTTGGGCGTAGGCATGGGACAGACAATGGCGAGGCTTGGCCCCCGCGCCAAGGCTTGGGGGTGCGAATATTCATATAGGGTTACGAGCTAGAGGGCGTTTCGGGTCGATTTCGTTCCCCGAACAAGGCCGTCCCGACCCTGACGTGCGTCGCGCCGCATCGGATGGCAGTTTCATAATCGCCGCTCATGCCCATCGACAGGACCGACAAACCGTTTCGTTCGGAAATGCCCCGCAACATCTGAAAATGCGGCTCTGCGTCCTGATCCGCAGGAGGAATGCACATCAATCCCTCGACCGTCAGCCCATAGGTGTCGCGGGCAGCGGCGATCAGGGTGTCGGCGGCGTCGGGCAGGACCCCGGCCTTCTGGGGCTCCGCGCCGGTGTTGACCTGGACCAGGACGCGCGGCGATCGGCCGCGCTTTTCGCCCGCCTGCGCCAAGGCGCGCGCCAGTTTTTCACGGTCCAAGGTTTCGATCACATCGAACAGGGCGACTGCATCCTCGGCCTTGTTGGTCTGCAGGGGGCCGATCAGCCGCAGTTCCAGACCCGGCACTTCCCCGCGACGGTCAGTCCACCGGCCCTGGGCCTCCTGCACCCGGTTCTCGCCGAAGATCCGCTGACCCGTCGCCAGGATGGCGTCGATAGCCTCTGGGGCCTGAGTCTTGGAGACCGCGGTCAGGGTCACGTCCGCTGGATCCCGACCGGCCGCATGGCAGGCCGCGTCGATGCGCGCCCGCACCTCGGCGACCCTTTCGGCGATGGACGGGGCGGAAAAAGCGGAGGAAGAAGAGGTCATGATCCTGCCGGCCGGTTACAGCGACGATGCGCGCGCGCTCTGGAACGCCGCGACCGCTCTAAACCGCGCCGCCGCCGCTGTCAGCCCGGCCGCCGCAGCCTTGCCGCCGATGCTGTTCTTCACCGACCCCGATCGCACGCCCCGACCGTGGGAGACGGTGGCGCGCCTGCCTGCCGGTTCGGCGGTGGTCTATCGCGCCTTTGGCGCCTCCGATGCCGTCGAGACGGGATATCGACTTCGGGAAGAGACGGCCGATCGGGACGTGAAACTGCTGGTCGGGCTGGACCCCGATCTGGCCGAGGCGATCGACGCCGACGGGCTGCACCTGCCCGAACGTGTGGCGGACGAAGCGGCGCGCATTCGATCGAACCGACCAGGCTGGATTTTGACGGCGGCCTGGCACGGTCTATCCCCCCCGCCCGAAGACCTGAACGCGCTGATCCTGTCGCCGGTGTTTCCGGCGGGCGGCGCGTCCGCAGCTAAACCCGTCCTGGGCGTCGCGGCATTCGAGCAGAACGTGAAAGCCGCCCGCCTGCCGGTCTATGCGCTGGGCGGCGTCACGCCAGAGAACGCCGCAAAGCTCGCACACACAGGCGCCTGCGGCCTGGCGGCGGTAAATGCGATCCAGTCAGCGTTTCGCTGAACGGTCGAGATCAGAACTTGAAGATGGTTTCTAGACGGACGCGGGGCTGGGCCCGGCCGTTGGTTTCGGGCGCGCGGGCCGGATCGGCTTCCGGCGTGCTGACGGCGGCGGCGGCGCCCACACGCAGACGGTCGTTCAGCCGGTAATAAGCGCCGGCCTCGACATCACCCCAGTCGGTCTCGCGACCCACGGGCTGGTTCAGGTTGAAATCCAGACCCCAGCGGCCACGGTCGTTCAGGCGCAGACCGCGACGCTGCGGCGCCGGCGCGTTGCGCTGCGCCGCCTGGGCCTCCGAAAGGGAAACGGCGGACGTGCTTTGGGCGAGCGCCGACGTCGACGCGGCCATCGCCGTCGTCGCCATCATCACAGCCAGGAAACCACCGAACCGCATACCAAATCCTTCGAACCCCGCCATGAAGCGGCGTTTCAACCCTGAACCGACCTTATATGGTCGTGAGCCCCGCGATTAGACACCGGGTGTCTGCGCGGTCAACGCAATGAGCCGGCGATAACAAGGTTCCCGCGCATTGTTGTGGCGTATGTGTCTCAAGCGTCACGGGATTCGGGCGGATTCCGGCGAAATCTCACATGCCCTTCACAAAACACCGCGACGTGCGATGCCACGGGAACCGACTTCGCCTTGTCATCGCCCCTTTTCGCCGTGTTATAGAGCCTGGCAGTCGGCATTCCTCGTGCCGTGCGCGCGTGCGGGCGAGGGCTCTCACGTCCCTGAGTTTACGGAGACTTCTCTTGATGAGCCTCAACAAGGCCCTGGTTCGGAACGTCGCGGTCGTGCTGGTCTCGGGCGTGGCCCTGGGCGCGTCCCTGTCGGCCTGCTCGAGCATTCCCTTCGTCGGCGGCAAAAAGTCTGCGCCCAAGACGAACGTGCAACAGGGCATCGGCGTCAACGCCTTCCTGTGGCGCGCCTCGCTCGACACCCTCAGCTTCATGCCGCTGCTGACCGCCGATCCGTGGGGCGGCGTCATCAACTATGATTGGTACATCAACCCCCAGACGCCGAACGAGCGCTTCAAGGCGACCGTCTTCATCCTGGACACCCGTTTGCGCGCCGACGCGCTGAACGTCACGGTGACCAAGGAAGTGAAGGGCGCCGATGGTCAGTGGACCGCCGCCCCGGTCGCCGCCCAGACCGAGGCCGATCTGGAAAACGCCATCCTGACCAAGGCGCGCCAGCTGAATCTGTCGAACGCCCGCTAACGCGGGCGCTCGCATTATTTTGGCGCTACCGCCTTTCGGCTGCTTGAGCGCCGACTGGTTTAGTTTCGTCGGACCTGCTGGGAACGCCGAAACGGATTACTTCTTGGGCGCTGTCGTCCTTCGGGCTAGTTGAGCCGGGAGGGCGTCAGCGCCCTTTCGACTTTCAGGACGACCGTGGCCCGTTACGAACCCAAGACCGCCGAACCCCGCCAGCAGGCCCGATGGGCCGAGGCTTCCGCCTTCGTCACGAAGGACACCGGTCGGCCGAAATACTATGTGCTGGAGATGTTCCCCTATCCGTCGGGCAACATCCACATGGGTCACGCCCGCAACTATGTGATGGGCGACGTGGTGGCGCGGTCCAAGCGCGCGCAGGGGTACGACGTTCTGCATCCGATGGGCTGGGACGCCTTCGGCATGCCGGCCGAAAACGCGGCCATGGAGCGCGGCATCCACCCGAAAGGCTGGACCTACTCCAACATAGCCAACATGCGCGAGCAGCTGAAGCTGCTGGGCTTGTCGCTGGACTGGTCGCGTGAGTTCGCCACCTGCGACCCGGAATACTACGGAAAGCAGCAGGCCTGGTTCCTGGAGCTGTATCGGCGCGGTCTAGTCTATCGCAAGGATGCGGTGGTCAACTGGGATCCGGTCGACAACACCGTCCTGGCCAACGAACAGGTGATCGATGGACGCGGCTGGCGCTCGGGCGCCTTGGTCGAGAAGCGCAAGCTGAACCAGTGGTTCCTGCGCATCACCGACTATGCTGACGACCTGATCGACGGTCTGAAGACCCTGGACCGCTGGCCCGAAAAGGTCCGGCTGATGCAGGAGAACTGGATCGGCAAGTCCAAGGGCGCGACCCTGTGGTGGGACATCGCCGAGGCGCCGGACTTCCTGCCCGCCTCCCCCGAGGGCGAGCCCAACCACGCTCGCGATCCGATCGAGGTCTACACCACCCGCCCCGACACCCTGTTCGGCGCCAGCTTCCTGGCCCTGGCGCCCGACCATCCCCTGACCAAGGCCATCGCCGAACATCGGCCGGACGTGGCGGACTTCATCAAGGCCTGTGCTCAGACCGGCACCAGCGAAGCCGAGATCGAAAAGGCCGAGAAGCTGGGCGTGGATCTGGGCGTTCGCGTCCGCCATCCCTTCGATCCGGACAAGACCCTGCCCGTCTGGGCCGCCAACTTCGTGCTGTCGACCTATGGTTCGGGCGCCATCTTCGGCTGCCCGGCCCACGACCAGCGCGACCTGGACTTCGCCCGCAAATACGATCTGCCGGTGACGCCTGTGGTCAAACCCGACGACGCCGACACGGTCGAGATCGGAACCGAGGCCTATGTCGGCCCCGGCCGCATCTTCAACTCCGACTTCCTGAACGGCATGGACGTCGAGGCCGCCAAGGCCGCCGCGATCGCCAAGGTCGAGGCCGCCGGCCAGGGCCGCGCCGAGACCATCTATCGCCTGCGCGACTGGGGCGTTTCACGCCAGCGGTATTGGGGTTGCCCGATTCCGATCATCCACTGCCCATCCTGCGGCGTCGTCGAGGTTCCTGCCGATCAGTTGCCGGTCGTCCTGCCTGATGATGTGACCTTCGACGTGCCCGGCAACCCGTTGGCGCGTCACGCGACCTGGAAGCACGTCAAATGCCCTTCGTGCGGCGCGGAGGCGACGCGCGAGACCGACACGCTCGACACCTTCGTCGATTCCAGCTGGTATTTCGCTCGGTTCACCGATCCGACGGCCGAGGCGCCGATCGACAAGGCCGCCGCCGACCGCTGGCTGGCCGTGGATCAATATATCGGCGGGGTCGAGCACGCGGTCCTGCACCTGCTGTACGCTCGCTTCATCACCCGCGCCCTGTCTGACGCCGGCATGCTGTCGGTGAAGGAGCCGTTCGCCGGCCTGTTCACGCAAGGCATGGTGGTTCACGAGACCTATCGCCGCGCCGACGGCGCCTGGGTCGAGCCGACTGACGTGGAGCTCAAGAACGACAACGGCGTGCGTTCCGCCCGCCAGCTTTCGACCGGCGAGACCCTGGTCATCGGCGACATCGAAAAGATGTCCAAGTCCAAGAAGAACGTCGTCGCTCCGGCCGAAATCCTGGAAAGCCACGGCGTGGACGCAGGCCGCCTGTTCGTCCTGTCCGACAGCCCGCCCGAGCGGGACGTGCAGTGGACCCCTGGCGGCGTCGAGGGCGCCAGCCGGTTTGTCCAGCGCGCCTGGACCCTGTTCGACACCTATGACGCCGGCTTCGCGGGCGAGGACAAGGCCAACGCCGAGCTGCTGCGCGAAACGCACAAGGCCATCAAGGCCGTGTCCGAAGGGGTGGAAGGCTTCCGCTTCAACTCGGCCATAGCCAAGCTCTATGCCTTCGTCGCCACCATCCGCGACAATGCCCAGGCCGGCGGCGACGCCAGGCGTCAGGCTCTGTCGGCGCTGGCCCGCCTGATCGCCCCCTTCACCCCACATCTGGCCGAAGAAGCCTGGACGCGGCTGGGTGAGGACGGGATGGTTCTGGACGCGCCGTGGCCCGTGTGGGACGCTGCGCTCGCGGCCGACGACGAGGTGGTCCTGCCCATCCAGATCAACGGCAAGCGTCGCGCGGAAATCCGCGTGCCGCGCGGCATGGAGCCGTCCGAGGTCGAAGCGCTGGTCCTGGCCGACGAAACGGTCAAGGCGCGGCTGGAGGGTCTGAGCGTGAAGAAGATCGTCGTGGTCAAGGACCGCATCGTCAATCTGGTGGCCGGCTGATGCGTATCGCGATGGCTCTCGCGGTTCTCGCGTCTCTGGCGGTTTCCGCCTGCGGCTTCACGCCCATGTATGCCGAGCCGGCCGTGGGTTCATCCCTGCGCCGGATCGCCGTTACGACCCAGGATGACCGTCTGGGCTATCGCCTGCGCGAGCAGCTGGAAGACGTCCTCGCCTGGGATCGCGGCGCGACGCCGCTGTATCGTCTGACGACAGAGGTCCAGCAGAACCGCCGCTCGCTGGGTCGCCGCATCGACGACACCGCCACCCGCTATGAACTGACGGTCAAGGCGACCTGGACGTTGACCCCGGCCGCCGGGGGAACGCCCGTCAGTGGCACGGAAACGGTCACCACGACCTACGCCACCGCCGACCAGCCCTATGCCGCCATCGCCGCCCAGCAGGACGGAGAGGAGCGCGCCGCGGCCGAACTGGCTCGCCTGATCCGACTGGATCTCATGCAGGCGCTGTCGAACCCGTGATCCTGGCCAAACGCCCTGAGATCGATCGCTTCCTGAAGGCGCCCGATCCGGCGATCCGGGCGGCGGTGATCCACGGCAAGGACCGGTCGGGCGTCGCCGAGCGGGCCGAAGTGTTGTGCAAGACGGTCACGCCCGACCTGAACGACCCCTTCAACGTCACCGTCCTGACCGACAGCGACATCGATGGCGATGAAACGAAGCTGGAAGAGGCGCTGACGGCCATGTCCCTGATGGGCGGCCGTCGTCTGGTGCGCATCCGTCTGTCGGCGCTGAAGCCGGGCGTGGACAAGGCTGTCGCCGCCGCGCTGAAAATCCACGCCGATGGCGGCTACAATCCCGACGCCATGATGGTGGTCGAGGCCGACCAGCTGGGCCGCGAATCCGCGCTCAGAAAGGCGGCCGAGAAGGAAAACGGCGCGGTCGGCATCGTCTGCTATGAGGATGAGACCGGCGATGTCGCCCGCATGGTCCGAGAGGCCTTGGCCGCCGACAAGGTCGGCCTGACCTCCGACGCTCTGGACCGTTTCGTCGCGCGCCTTCCGCGCGAGCGGGGCTTGATGCGGCAGGAGATCGAGCGCCTGGCCCTGTTCATCGGCCCCGGCTCCGGCAAGACGCTGGATATGGACGCGCTGGAGCATCATCTCGGCGTCGAGCCGGACGCCTCCCTGTCGGATGCGGCGCTTCAGGCTTTCGGCGCGCGGCCGGGTCCGGCGCAAGCGGGGCTCAGGCGCGCCTTCGCCGAGGGCGAATCGTCGGTGCTCGCCGTTCGCTCCGCCGCCATCCATCTCGGAAAGTTACGCCGGATCAACATCTTGCAGGCCAATGGCGCGAACGCCAAGGAGGCCGCCAAGGCCGCCGGCGTCTTCTGGAAACAGGAGGCGGAAATGTTGCGTCAGGCGCGGTCCTGGCGGCTCGAAGCCCTGGACGAGGTCTTGGACAGCATCAACACGGCCGACATCGCCACCAAGACGACCGGAATGCCGGACCAACTGATCGCCGAACGCCTGCTGCTGGAAATCGCAGGTCGCGCCAGACGGCTGGGGCTGTAGCCCTAGCCGCGCTTTGACGCCTTGCGGAAGGCGGGCTGGGCCATGGCGACATTGCGCGCCGACACAGCCTTCTCTTCGGCCTTGGCGCCCGGTTGGGCGTTGAACCCATGACCCGCCTTGGCCTTCTTGGCGGCGAGCGCCTGTTTCAGCTTGTCGGCGGCGGTGGGTGTCGTGTCTTCAGTCATATCGACACCCTAGCACAGTCCTCGCTCAACCGCGCATCAAACGGCGGCACAGGTCGTCGAGCTGCTCCAGCGAGCCGTAGCCGATCGTCAGTTCGCCCTTTCCGCCCTTGTCCGACAACTGCACCTTCAAGCCCAGCGCATCGGCCAGGTCCTGCTGCAAGGCGGCGACATCGGCCGCCCCCTCCCCGCCTGCGGCCGCCGGCGCCGATTTGGCCTTCGTCGGCTTCGGCCCCTCGACCGCACGGCGCGCTAGGGCCTCGGTCTCACGGACGCTCAGACCATCCACGAAGGCGATGTCCGCCAACTGACCCGGATCGGGCGTATTGATCAGCGCGCGGGCGTGACCCGCGGACAGCTTGCCTTCGCGCACATAGAACAGCACCCGCTCAGGCAGTTGCAGCAGGCGCATAGTGTTGGCCACATGACTGCGGCTCTTGCCGACCACGCCCGCAACGGCATCCTGCGTCCGTCCAAAGCGCTCCATCAAAACGCGGTAGGCTTCGGCCTCTTCCAGAGGGTTCAGATCCGCGCGCTGGACGTTCTCGACGATGGCGACTTCGAACACCTCGACGTCGTCCATCTCGTGGACCACGATCGGCACTTGGGTCAGGCGCGCCGCCTGCGACGCGCGCCAGCGGCGTTCGCCGGCAATGATCTGCCAGACGCCGTCCTCGCCCGGTTGAGTCCGCACTAGGATCGGCTGCAGCACTCCCTTGTCGCGGATCGAGGCGGTCAGTTCCTCCAGATCCTCCTGGCGGAAGGTCTTGCGCGGTTGGTCGGGGTTCGGCTTCAGGCTTTCGATCGGTACGCGTTGCACGCCGGCGGGCACGGGCGCGTCGGATGCGACCGGCGCTTCGGCGTCCTGTCCCATCAACGCCGACAGGCCGCGGCCCAGACCTCTTTGTCGTTCAGCCAAGATACTGTTCCGTTCTATTAAAACTCAGGCGGCCAGCTTCAGGCGCTGGCGTTCGCGCTTCACCACTTCCTTGGCCAGCCGCAGATAGGCCTGGCTGCCGGCGCACTTCAGGTCATAGATCAGCGCCGGCTTGCCGAACGACGGCGCCTCGGCGACGCGGACGTTCCGCGGGATCACGCTCTCATAGACCTTGTCGCCGAAGTGGGCGCGGACGTCGTTCGCCACCTGTCCCGACAGGGCGCTGCGACGATCGAACATCGTCAGGACCAGGCCCTGGATTTCCAGCGATGGGTTGAGGCTGTGCTTGACCATATCGATGGTGCGCATCAGCTGGCTCAGGCCTTCCAAGGCGAAGAACTCGCACTGCAGCGGCACCAGCACCGCATCCGCCGCCGCCATCGCATTCAGCGTCAGCAGGTTCAGCGACGGCGGGCAGTCGATCAGCACATAGTCATACGCGGTAGGGCCATCGTCGTGGGCGCGCAGGGCGTCGCGCAGCCGGTAGGATCGGCGATCCGCCTGGCTAAGCTCGATCTCAACGCCCGACATATCGGCGTCGGCCGGGACGATCCACAAACCCGGCACAGTCGTCTGCACCGAGGCATCGGCGATGGAGCGCTGATCCACGACGACATCATAGATCGTGACACGCCGTGTTTCACGTGGAACACCCAGGCCCGTCGAGGCATTGCCCTGCGGGTCCATATCCACGATCAGCACACGCTCGCCGATGGCGGCCAAGGCGGTGCCGAGGTTGATCGCCGTCGTCGTCTTGCCGACCCCGCCCTTCTGGTTGGAAACAGCGAGGACGCGGGCGGGCTTTCTAGCGCGTTGAGCGGGCACGGCGGAGGCTCCGGATTGTCACGATGCGGCCGCGCACGTCGCTTTGCGACGGGGCCAGTTCAGCCTCGAAATGCCAGGATTTCCGCGCTTCGATCAACTCGGATCCGGCACGTTCCCCCTTCAGGAACAGACCTTGTGCACCCCTTTGGAAGTAGGGCTGTGCATAACCCAGCAGTTTGTCCATCGGGGCCACAGCGCGGGCGGTGACGATGTCACACGTCACGGACTGCGCCTCCGCCCGGCCGACGATGACCGTCGCCGGCAAGGACAGCACATTCACCATCTCCTGAAGAAATCGGCAGCGCTTTGCCAGGCTGTCGATCAGCCAGACATGCGCCCCCTCCCGCCCCTTCAGCATGATGGAAAGAACCAGTCCGGGAAAGCCGGCCCCTGCCCCCAGATCCGCCCAGGTCTTCGCTTCCGGGGCCAGATCGAGCAGTTGCGCACTGTCCCAGACATGGCGGTTCCAGAAGTCCGGCAGACTATCCGGCCCCACCAGATTCATCACCGCATTGGTCTCGACCAACCGCAGTCGAAAGGCCTCAAGGTCGGCGATCTGTTCCGCAGATGCACTGGCACGTGCGCGGAACGACTGTTGTTCTGCCTCCAACATCAGGCCGCGACCGACGCCTTGGGCGCGCGCTTCACGTAGGCCAAGAGCGCCGTCAAAGCGCCAGGCGTCATGCCCTCGATCCGTCCGGCCTGACCCAAGGTGCGCGGTTGGACGCGCGCCAGCTTTTCCTTCACCTCGTTCGACAGACCGCCGACGGCGCCGTAGTCGAGATCGGTCGGCAGCATCAGACCCTCCTCCGCCTTCAGCGCATCCGCATCCTGCGACTGTCGATCCAGATAGTTGGCGTATGCAGCGTCGATTTGAACCTGCTCGCGAACGTCGTCGGTCCAATCGGCGATGACGGGCACTGCCGAAACGAACTTATCCAAAGACACATCGGGGAAGGCCAACAGTTCGCGCATCGAGCGCCGACGACCATCAGCATTGACCGAAATGCCGAGCGCACCGGCCTCGTTGGGCGTGAATAGCGTTTCACGTGAAACAGCGCTCGCTGCCGCAAGCGCCGAAGCTTTGGCTTCAAAACGAGTGCGCCGCTCATCGCTGACGATGCCCAGCTTGATCGCAAGCGGTGTGAGCCGAAGGTCGGCGTTGTCGGCTCGCAGCGTCAGCCGATATTCCGCCCGGCTGGTGAACATTCGATAAGGTTCGGTGACACCGCGCGTCACCAGATCGTCGATCATGACGCCGATATAGGCCTGATCACGCCCCAGGATCACCGGCTCCTGCCCGGCCGCCGACCGCGCGGCGTTTAGCCCCGCCATCAGCCCCTGAGCCGCAGCCTCCTCATAACCGGTCGTGCCGTTGATCTGTCCGGCCAAATACAGCCCCGGGCGCTTCTTGACCTCCAGCGCCGCTGTCAGTTCGCGCGGATCGACATAGTCGTATTCTATGGCGTAGCCGTATCGGAAGACCTCAACCGCTTCCAGGCCGGGAATGGTGCGCAGGAAGGCGAGTTGCGTCGGCTCCGATACCGAGGTCGAAATTCCATTCGGATAAACCGTCGGATCGTCCAAGCCTTCCGGCTCCAGGAAGATCTGATGGCTGGTCTTGTCGGCGAACCGAACGACCTTGTCCTCGATCGACGGACAATACCGCGGCCCCCGTCCCGACAGCTTGCCGCCATAGACGGCGCTCTCACCGAGATTCTCTGCGATGATCCGGTGAGTCTCTTCCGTCGTGTGGGTCACGCCGCAGGCGATCTGGGGCACGTCGATCCGGTCGGTCAGGAAGGAAAAGGCTGACGGCGCCTCGTCCGCCTGCTGCATTTCCAGACGGTCCCAGACGATCGTCCGGCCGTCCAGGCGTGCGGGCGTGCCCGTCTTCAAACGTCCCATCATCAGGCCGGCGGCGTGAAGATCGGCGGCCAGACCCGTCGAGGGCTCCTCGCCATGCCGCCCCGCCGGGATGCGTTCGTCGCCGCGATGGATGACCCCGTTCAGGAAGGTGCCGGTCGTCAAGACGACCGCCCCTGCGCGAACTGTCTCTCCGTCGCCGGTCACGACGCCGACGACCCGCTCACCTTCAAGGATAAGTCGCTCGGCCGTCCCCGCCATCAGGGTCAGGTTGGGTGTGCCGTTCAGTTCGGCCTGCATGGCCTCGCGGTAGAGGCGGCGGTCGATCTGGCTGCGCGGGCCCCGAACTGCGGCCCCTTTGGATCGGTTCAGAAGGCGGAATTGGATGCCGGACACATCGGCCAGCCGCCCCATGACGCCGTCCATGGCGTCGATCTCGCGAACCAGATGGCCCTTCCCCAGCCCTCCGATGGCCGGGTTGCACGACATCTCGCCAATCGTATCCAGCTTCTGGGTCAGCAGAACCGTGTTGGCGCCGGCGCGCGCAGAAGCCGCCGCCGCTTCACAGCCGGCATGGCCGCCGCCGATAACGACGACGTCGAACACGAAATCAAAGGGAGAATTCATCGCCGCCACATAAGCCAAAACGCGTGTGATCGCCAGAGGTGGGCCAATCGGATCGGCTCGCGACCCGCCTCTGTTTCACGTGAAACGCTGGTATGGCTGGACCTACTTTCCGATACAGAAGGTTGAAAAGACTTCGCCCAGAATGTCCTCGACGCCGATTGCGCCGGTGACACGCGCCAGCGCGTCGGCCGCCCGTCTCAGATCGTCGCCCGCCATTTCCGGCGCAACATCAAGCGCCTTGCGCGCCGCATCGACGCTTTCCAACGCCTCAAGCAAACGCAGCCGATGCCGTTCCTGGGTCACGGCAGGGAAATCGGCGCCTGACAGATCTTTCGCAAGACGAGCAGCAATCCAGTCCCGAACCTCGGCCAAGCCATCGCCAGTGGTGGTGCTGACCGCCAGAGTCTCATGCCCGCCGCGTGCTAAACTGACGCCAAGGTCGGACTTGGTCGCCACGACCAGATCGCCATCCTCGACGTAGGCCGCAGCTACACCGTCCGGATCGCCAGGTGCGCGAACCCAAAGACGGAGGTCTGCGTGTTCGGCGCGAAGCCGGGCGCGGCGCACGCCCTCCGCCTCGACCGGGTCATCGCTGTCTCTCAAGCCGGCCGTATCCGACAACGTCACGGCATAGCCGCCGATCACGAGATCCGCATCCAGCACATCGCGCGTGGTGCCGGCGATCGGCGTCACGATGGCCGCCTCACGCGCAACCAGCGCATTGAACAGCGACGACTTGCCGGCGTTCGTCTCTCCGATCAGGACGATGCGATAACCGTCCCTCACCCGTTCGCCACGCCGCCCGGTATCAACCGCGCGTCGCAGGTCTGCGCCAAGTCGGTCCAACACCGGCCCCGCCGTACGGGCCAGATTGTCCGGCACCTCTTCATCGGGAAAATCGATCTCGGCCTCGACCAGAGCCAAGGCGTGGAGAAGGTCACGACGAAAACCAGCATAGGTCTCGCTGAGCTTGCCGTCCAACTGCCCCAAGGCCTGTTTGGCCTGGGCGCTGGTTTCCGCGTCGATGAGATCGGCGACCGCCTCGGCCTGCGCCAGATCCATGCGGCCATTCTGAAACGCGCGGCGTGTGAATTCGCCGGGCTCGGCCGGGCGCAAGCCCAACGCGATCAATGCGCGGCTGGCCGCCTCGACGACCGCACGACCGCCGTGAAGATGCAGTTCGGCGGCGTCCTCGCCCGTATAGCTGTTGGGCGCCACAAAACGCAGGACTAGCGCCTGATCGATGTTGCCGCCGGCATGGCTGAGGTCACGAACCGACGCCATGCGCGGTTTCAAACGGATTGCGCCCAGCGCCGTCAACGCGGCCTCGACGCCGGGGCCCGACAGGCGGAGAACCGCAATGGCGCCTCGGCCGGGCGGCGTCGCCAAGGCGAAGATGGTGTCGATCATCAACTCAGACCGAGCGGCTCCGAAGCGAGCGCGTCCTCACTTCACCGCCGCTTCCATCAGGCGACGGAACTGGTCCTGAGCCTGGAGGCCGAAGCTGGTCCAGGTCTTCATCAATTCCTCGGGCTGCATGGCGGCGACATTGGCCTCCATCCGCTTCTGCATCTCCGCGACCATGGCGTCGTTCAGCGGCGTCACGTCCGGCAGACCGAGAAAGGCGCGCGCCTCCGCCGGTGTGCACTCGACTTCCACATTGACCTTCATCGCCCGGTCTCCTGTTTCACGTGAAACGTCAATTCTGCCCTAACGCCACGCGCGCGGCGCGTGGCTGCTTGAGGATGATGGATTACGTGTTCATCGACTGGAAGAAGTCCGAGTTGTTTTTCGACTGACGCAGTTTGTCGAGCAGGAACTCGATCGCGTCCTGCGGTCCCATCGGGTTCAGGATGCGGCGCAGAACATAGGTCTTGGCCAACTGATCCTTCGGCGTGATCAGGTCTTCCTTGCGCGTGCCGGACTTCAGCACGTCGATGGCGGGGAAGATGCGCTTGTCTGCGACCTTGCGGTCCAGCACGATTTCCGAGTTGCCGGTGCCCTTGAACTCTTCGAAGATCACCTCGTCCATCCGGCTGCCGGTGTCGATCAGGGCCGTGGCGATGATCGTCAGCGAACCGCCTTGCTCCACGTTACGCGCGGCGCCGAAGAACCGCTTGGGCCGTTGCAGGGCGTTGGCGTCCACACCGCCCGTCAGCACCTTGCCCGACGAGGGTACGGTGGCGTTGTAGGCGCGGCCAAGGCGCGTGATGGAGTCCAGCAGGATCACCACATCCTTCTTGTGTTCGACCAGGCGCTTGGCCTTTTCGATCACCATTTCGGCGACGGCGACGTGGCGGGTCGCGGGCTCATCAAAGGTGGAGGCGACGACCTCGCCCTTCACCGTGCGCTGCATGTCCGTCACTTCTTCAGGGCGTTCGTCGATCAGCAGGACGATCAGGAAGACTTCCGGGTGGTTCCGCTCGATCGACTTGGCGATGTTCTGCAACATCACTGTCTTACCCACGCGCGGCGGCGCCACGATCAGGCAGCGTTGGCCCTTGCCCAAAGGCGCGACGATATCGATGACCCGGCCCGAGCGATCCTTCAACGTCGGATCCTGGATTTCCATGTGCAGACGCTCCTCTGGATAGAGGGGCGTCAGGTTGTCGAACAGGACCTTGGTTTTGACCGCTTCCGGATCTTCCAGATTGATCGTGTCGACCTTGAGCAGGGCGAAGTAGCGTTCGCCTTCGCGCGGGGCGCGCACGGCCCCGTGGACGGTGTCGCCCGACCGCAGGCCGAAGCGGCGGATCTGCGACGGCGAGACATAGACGTCGTCCGGACCCGGCAGATAGTTGGCGTCCGAGCTGCGCAGGAAGCCGAAGCCGTCCGGCAGGATCTCCAGCACGCCGTCGGCGATGATCTCGACTTCTTCGTCGGCCAGAGCCTTCAGGATGGCGAACAACAGATCCTGTTTGCGCAGGTTCGAGGCGTTCTCGACCTCCAGCTGTTCAGCGAAGGCGACAAGGTCGGCCGGGGTCTTCTCGTTCAGTTCGGCCAGCGTAATGCGGCCGTTGGCGACGACGGGCTCGTCGTCCTCTTCGTCATCCGCCGTCGTGTCCACGCCGGAATCGGCGCCCGCCGCCTCGCCGGCTTCGTGCGCGGCCCCGTGATGGGTGGGGGCTTCGACCTCCACGCCTTCGGTCTCGGGAGTGTCGGGCTGGGTGTCGCGGACGTCGGTCATGATGCAGGCTCGCGGGCGCACGCGGCCAGACGGCTGCGGCGCGGGTCTCTGAAAATGTCTGGCCGAAAGGCCGAAGGGAGGTGCGACGGGCTCCCGCTGGCTACAAGGCCTGCAGGCGTCACGAAAGAGAGGGACCGCCGGCGCAGGACGCCGAACGGTTCGCCGCCAGCGGAACCACAGGCGGCGGACGAGGTCAAGCGGAGCCGCTTATCGGAACGTCCACTCCGTCGTCACCGACAGCACCATGATGATGGCCAGGACGAACGGAACCTCGTTGGTCATGCGCCAGAACTTGCCGGAATATTTCGACGTGCCGGCCGCGATCTTCTTCCTTTGGGCCGCCAGGAAGCCGTGCCAGCCGCTGAGCAGGACGACACCAGCCAGCTTGGCGACCATCCAAGGCTCGCCCAGAAACGCCGCGCCGCGCGCCGAGACGTCGATGTGGATCAGCCACAGCCCGAAGCCCCAGGCCAGGATCATCGCCGGGTTCAGGATGATGCGCAGCAGTCGCGTCTGCCACAGGCGCAACAACGTCTGCATCTCGCTTTTCAGCGGTTCGGGCTTGGCGTTCTGCTCGGCGTCATAGGCGTAGAGCCGAGGCAGGAACAGCAGACCCGCCATCCAGGCGATCACCGCCAGAATGTGCAGCCCGCGTGCGAGATCGTAGGTGTTCATGCCGCCTGTCTTCCCTTGCGATGCGGACAAGCCTTCCAGTCGGCCTTGCACCCCTGGCCAAACGGCGCGACGCCCCGGTGAGACAGTGCGCCCACTGTCGCATCGGCCAAGGCGCCGATGAATAGAGGCGCGATCCCGACAGCCGACGCCCGCAAATAGGGACTGGCCCCTTTTTCGTGGGCCAGTTCGCCGTATTCGATATCCAGCTCGACCAGGGTCTCGATATGCTCCGAGACAAAGGCGATAGGCGTGACGACGACCCCCACGCCGTCTTTGGCTGCGGTTTCGATGGCTTCAGGCGTTGACGGGCCCAGCCATTTCATCGGCCCGACCCGGCTTTGGTAGCAGATGGCGTGGTCGATCGGCCCGCGCTGCGCCTCGATGGCGGCGACCACGGCGGCGACCGTCCTCTCGATCTGCTCCTGATAGGGATCGCCCTTGCCGGTCACCAGCTTCTCGGGGATGCCGTGGGCGGAGAACAGCACTCGCACCGGCTGACCTACAGCCTCGTCCAGCTTCTCGCCGATCGCCTGGGCCTGGGCCTCGACCCAGCCTGTCGCGGCCGGGTAGCAGCAGACGGCGCGGCTGACGCCCGGCCCGGCATAGCAGGCGTTCCAGGCCTTCAGCGAGGATTCTGTCGTCGTGGTCGAAAACTGCGGATAGAGCGGCAGTAGGACGACCTCGTCGGGTCCGAAGGCGGCGACCTCGGCCGCTGTCTCTTCGGTCAACGGATGCCAGTAGCGCATGGCGATGAAGACCTTGACCTCATCGCCGCCAAGCCGCGCGCCAAGCACGGCCTGCAAAGCCTCCGCCTGGCGACGGGTTTCGGGCAGCAGCGGCGATCCTCCGCCCATCAGGGCGTAGTTGGCCTGGGCGCTGGTTTCGCGCCGGCTGGAGATCAGCCTGGCCAGAGGCGTGCGCAAGATCCTCGGAAGACCGATGATGGCCGGATCGTTGAACAGGTTGAACAGGAACGGCTTGACCGAAGCCTGATCGTCCGGCCCGCCCAGATTGAACAGAACCACCGCAATGCGGCGGCTGGGGTTCATATCGCTCATTGGGCGCCGATCCGTCTCAGAACCTGTTCGACATGGTCGATCGGCACGTCCGGCAGGATGCCGTGGCCCAGGTTGAACAGCCAGGGCCCCTGCCCCCAGGCCTTCATCAGTTCATCGACGCGTCGGTCCAGCAGATCGCCGCCGGCGCGCAGCAACAGCGGGTCGAGCGCCCCCTGGATCGGCTTGATCTGCTGCACCCGTTTGCCGACCTCGAGCGGGCAGGCGGTGTCCAGGGCGACGGCGTCGACCTCGACCGCCTCGGCATACCGCTCTGCAAGCGCCGCAGAGCCCCGTGGGAAGCCGATCAGGGGTATGGTGACCCCCAGCTCCCGCGTACGCTTCACCAGCGCCTGGTGGGGCTTCAGGACCAGTCTTTCGAACAGGTCGTCCGGCAGCCCCTCGGCCCAGCTCTCGAAGATCTTCAAAACCTGCGCGCCGGCGTCGGCCTGCATCTTCAGATATCGGGCCGTGGCCTCAACCAGCACCTCCAGCGTCTCGTCGACGCGCTCGGGATCGGCATAGGCGTAGGTGCGGGCTTGGGCGCGTTCACCCTTGCCGATGGTGCGCGCCTGGCCGTCCAGCATATAGGTCGCCACGGTCCAGGGCGCGCCGGCGAACCCGATCAGGGCGCGTTCAGGCTCCAGGGCCGCGCGCACGATCGACAGGGTCTCCCCCACCGCCGACAGATGCTCGCCCGCCGCCGGGGCCAGTTCGGCCATCCGACCCGGAATCGGCATTTCGCCAAGACGCGGCCCCTCCCCCGTCTCGAACCAGACGTCCTGGCCTAGGGCGCGCGGGATCAGCAGGATGTCGGCGAAGACGATCGCCGCATCGAAGCCGAACCGGCGCATGGGCTGAAGCGTCGCCTCGGCGGCCATTTCGGGGTTCAGACAGAAGGCGATGAAGTCGGGCGCCTCGGCCCTCAGCTTACGATATTCCGGCAGATACCGACCGGCCTGGCGCATGAACCAAACCGGCGGACGCTCCAGCGTCTCCCCGCGGAGAGCCCGGAGCACCAGGGGTGTCGGATCGGCAGTCTGGGTCTGATCGGTCATGCCGGAGGATTAAGGTCACAGCCCCCCGCTCTCAATCCCTAATCAGATTAAGAATTAAAAGATTCGAAGTGGCAGGTAGGGCGGTGGAATGGCGGGGATGACTCGATCGGTGGCGGCGGAACAAAAGCGGATATCCACGCCTGCCGTATCCTTAACGGGGATGGCGAAACGACTGATCCCGCCGGTGGACAATCCCTAACGAAACCTTAACAAGCAAGGGTTTGCGGGGACGTGCGCCTGTGAACACGGTTAAGCGTCGTTAACCTTTCATTAGGATTTTCCACAGCGGTTAGAAATTCGGTTTCCCGCCTTGGGATGATCCGGCGGCGGACGACCAACGCGATCCACCATCATCCCCGCTCGCGGGCGGATCGATCAGCGGCTAAGAAAAACGGCGCCCCGACGGTCCAACGCCGTCCCCCAACTTTCAACAGGGAGACAGACAGTCTCATGAGCCCTGCGAGACCCTCGGGACCGGCCCGTCTGGCCACCTATTTCCACGTTCACCTGGTGTCGGACTCCACCGGCGAGACCTTGAACGCCATGGCCAAGGCGGTGACCGCACGCTTCGACGGCGTCATTCCGATCGAGCACATCTATTCCCTGGTGCGATCGGCAAAGCAGATGGAGCGGGTGCTGCAGGAGGTTGAATCCGCGCCGGGCGTCGTTCTCCATACCCTGGTGGACCGCGATCTGCGCGAGCAATTGGAAGAGGGTTGTCGTCGTCTGGACATGCCCCAGATCGGGGCGCTGGATCCCTTGGTCGGCGCCATGTCGCGCTATCTCGGCGCAGCCCTGTCCACCCGCGTGGGCGCCCAGCACGCGCTGGACCACGACTATTTCAACCGGATCGCGGCGCTGGACTTCGCCATGGCCTACGATGACGGCCAAGGCTCGCTGGATCAGCTGGAGGGCGCCGACGTCGTCCTGTGCGGGGTCAGCCGGACGTCCAAGACGCCGACCTGCATCTATCTGGCCCACCGGGGCATCCGGGCGGCCAACGTGCCCCTGGTGCCGGGCCAGGAGGACGGCGAGCGGCTGACCAAGCTGAAGAACCCCTTGGTGATCGGCCTGACCGTGTCGCCCGATCGGCTGGTTCAGATCCGGCGCAACCGCATCGACACTCTGAACGCCAGCCAGTCGTCGAACTACACCGATCAGGACGCTGTGCGCGACGAGACGATCAAGGCCCGGCGGGCCTTCGAGCGGCGCGGCTGGCCCACCATCGACGTGACCCGCCGCTCGGTGGAAGAGACGGCGGCGGCGATCACCAATCTTCTGAGCGAGCATCGCAACCACAAGATCGGGACGACCTGGTGATGAGTGTTTCTGTTGCGCTATCGCCCTCCGGGCTGCTTGAGAGCGAAACCGTGATCCTGGCGTCCAAGAGCGCTGCCCGCCGCGCCATGCTGGAAAACGCCGGCGTCGCCTTTGAGGTGCGCGTCGCCGATGTGGACGAGGACGCCATCAAGGCCGTTTCGACCGACCTGGACGCCGCCGCCCTCGCCGTTCGTCTCGCGGAAGCCAAGGCCCTGGCCGTCTCGCGCGACGACGAAACCGCCTGGGTCCTGGGCTCGGATCAGACGCTAGCCTTTGACGGCGGCCTGGTGTCCAAGGCCAGGTCTCTGGACGCGGCGCGTGAGCGGCTGAAAGCCATGCGTGGGAAGTCGCACCAACTGCATTCCGGCGCAGCGCTGGCGACCAAGGGCCAGATCGTCTGGTCCGGCGTCGATACGGTTCAGATGCGGATGCGCGATTTCTCGGACGCCTTCCTCGACGCCTATCTGGCGGCCGAGGGCGAGGCCCTGCTGTCCTGTGTCGGCTCCTATCGGCTCGAGGGGCTGGGCTCGCAGCTGTTCGAGGCGGTGGACGGCGACTATTTCACGGTGCTGGGCCTGCCGCTCTGGCCGGTGCTGAAAGAGCTGCGTCGGGCGGGGGTGATCGCGGCATGAGCACGCACCGCATTACCGGGGCCGCCATGGTCGCCGGGATCGCCGGAAACCCGGTCGGCCATTCGCTCAGCCCGGTCATCCACAACGCCTGGCTGACGGCCGGCGGGATCGACGGCGCCTATGTCCCCTTCGCCCCTGCCGATGCAGCCGGTTTCGAGGCCTTGGTCGCGGCGGGGCGCGCCGGTCTGATCATGGGTCTGAACGTCACCGCGCCGTTCAAGGAACAGGCCTTCGCCCTGGCGGATCAGGCGACGGCGGCGGCGCGGCTGACGTCGTCGGCCAATATCCTGCAGTTCGAAAACGGGCGGGTGCTGGCCGACAGTTCCGACGGGATCGGCCTGATGCGCGGCCTGAAGGAACAGGCGTCGGAACTCGACGTGGCCGGGCGGCCGGTGGTGATGCTGGGCGCCGGCGGCGCGGCCCGCGCAGGCTCCGGCGCCCTGGTCGAGGCCGGCGCCGAGGTGCGCATCGTCAACCGTTCGCTCGAACGCGCTGAGGCTTTGGCCGTTGATCTTGGACCCTCGGTTCGGGTCATGGCGGCCGAGAACGCCTTCGACGGCGCGGTTCTGGTCATCAATGCGCTCAGCGTTGCGCCCAGCATCGACTTCGACCAGATCGCGTCCGCCACGGTGATGATGGACATGACGTACAAGCCGCTGGCCACGACGTTCCTGAAGGCGGCGCGCGAACGCGGCCTGCCGACGGTGGATGGATTGGCCATGTTGATCGGCCAAGCGGCGCCGTCGTTCGAAGCCCTGTTCCGCCGCCCGCCGCCGCCTCTCGATCTTCGCGCCCTGTTGATGACGCATCTGGGCGAGGCGGCATGATCCTGCTCGGTCTCACCGGCTCCATCGGCATGGGTAAGTCGACGACGACGGCCATGTTCGCCGATTTGGGGGCCGTCGTCTGGAACGCCGACGACGCGGTCCACCGCCTCTACGCGCCCGGCGGTGCGGCGGTCGGTCCTGTGGGCGAGGCCTTCCCCGGGGTCGTGGTGGACGGTGCGGTCGATCGCACGCGTCTGGCCGAGGCGCTCGGGAAAGACGACACGGCGTTCCGTCGTCTGGAGGCTATCGTGCACCCCCTGGTCGCCCAGGGGCGCGCGGCAGATCTGGAGGCGGCGCGCACGGCGGGCGTGAAACTGGCGGTTCTGGACATCCCCCTGCTGTTCGAGACGGGTGGAGACAGGGCTGTCGACGCCGTCGTGGTGGTCACCGCCGATCCGGCGATCCAGGCGGAGCGCGTCCTGGCCCGTCCCGGCATGACCCGCGAACGGTTCGACGCCATCCTGGCGCGCCAGATGCCGGACGCGGAAAAGCGCGCCCGCGCCGATTTCGTCATCGACACCGGCCGGGGTTTGGAGGCCGCGCGGGCCGAGGTCGAGGCGATCGTCGCCGCCGTTCTCGACCCGTCGTGGATATCTCCCCGGCGCGGCGCGGCGAGCCTTTCGCGCTGAGGCGAATGCCGCCATTAAGGGCGAATGGCGCGCGAGATCGTTCTGGATACCGAAACCACCGGCTTCGACCCCAAGACGGGCGACCGGCTGATCGAGGTCGGCTGTATCGAGATTCAGGATCTGCTGCCGACGGGGCGGACTTTCCATCGGTTCGTCAATCCCGAGCGGCTGATCCCGCCCGACGCCATCCGGGTTCACGGCATCACCGACGAAAAGGTCAAGGATGCGCCCAAGTTCGCCGAGATCGCCGACGAGCTGATCGAATTTATCGGCGATGCGCAGATGATCGCCCACAACGCCGCCTTCGACCGTAACTTCATCGACTTCGAATATGCGCGGTGCGGCCGGCCGATCACCGGCGAGGCGCGCTGGATCGATACGCTGAAACTGGCCCAGACGCGGTTTCCCGGCATGCCCAACTCGCTGGACGCCCTGTGCAAACGCTACAAGGTGTCGCTGGTCGAGCGGACGCTGCACGGCGCCCTGATCGACGCCCGTCTGCTGGCCGAGGTCTATCTGGAGCTTCGCGGCGGCAAGGAACGGGTGCTGGACCTGTCCTCCGCGCCGGTCGGTCGTGGCCCCGGCGGCGGCATCGAAACCGCCGCCTATGGTCAGCGTCCCCGCCCCCTGGCGCCGCGCTCCACGCCCGAGGAACAGGCCGCCCACGTCGCCTTCCTCGCCAAGGCGCTGAAGGACCGGTCGCTGTGGGAAGCCTACGGCCTGCCTGTTCAGGAAGACGCGGCTTAGTCTCTTTTAGCGCTCAAGTCGTGAGCGACCGCGTCGCGAACATAGCGCGGCGCGCAGCGCCCCAGGCTTAAGCCTGCCGAAAGCCAAGCACGTCCTGCATGTCGTAGAGACCGGGGCCTCGCGTCCGCACCCAGGCGGCGGCGGCGACAGCGCCCTTGGCGAACAGCGACCGATCGATCGCCGAATGGCTCAGGGTCAGCACCTCGTCTTCCGATGCGAACAGCACCGTATGTTCGCCGATGATCCCGCCGGCGCGGATGGAGGAGAAGCCGATCTTGCCGCTCTCGCGCTCGCCCTGGACCCCGTCGTAGGGTTTGGAGCGCAGGTCATCCAGATCCGCGAACCGCCCCTCGGCGGCGGCTTCGCCCAGCATCAGGGCCGTGCCCGAGGGTGAATCGACCTTGCGGCGGTGGTGGGCCTCGGTGATCTCGATGTCCCAGTCCTGGGCGTCCAGACGCTGGGCCGCGTGCTGGACCAGGCCGATCAGGATGTTCACGCCCAGGGAGAAGTTGCCGCTCTTGACGATGGCGACCTTTTCGGCGGCCTTCATCAGGTCGGCCTCCTGCTCGTCCGTGAAGCCGGTCGAGCCGATCACCAGGGCCGGGCCGCCCCGCTCGGCTGCGCCCTGGGCCAAGGCCACCGAGGCGGCCGGGGTGGAGAAGTCGATGATCACGTCGCACAGCGACAGGTCGGCGGTTTCGCCCCAATCGAAGCGGGCGGCGACCACCACGTCCTCGCGGGCGTCCAGAACCTGAGAGACCGCACGCCCCATCCGGCCGCGATAGCCGGAAATGCCGGCGTGGAAGATTGCGCTCAAACCGCGTTCTCTTTCGACCCGTCCGCGTCCTGATTGCCCAGGATGTCGGCCCAGAAACGCTTCGCCTTTCCGGCAAAGCTGGAATTCCTGGGGTTCTGCCCCTCCCCGAACGACAGGGCAAGCTCTTCCAGCAACTCACGCTGGCGCGCGGTCAGATCGGTGGGCGTCTCGACGAACAGTTCGACCACCAGATCGCCGCGGTTGCGGCCGTTCAGATGGGGCATGCCCTTGCCCTTGATGCGCACGGTCTTGCCGGTCTGGGCGCCGGCCGGCACGGCGACCGAGGCCTTGCACTTGCCGTCGCAGGCCGTGGAGACCAGGCAGGGCGCGTCGATCTCGCCGCCCAGGGCCGCCACCGTCATCGGCACCGGTACCGTGACCAGCAGGTCCAGGTTGTCGCGCTCGAACAGGTCGTGCGGCGTGACCGAGATAAAGACGTACAAATCCCCGCGCGGTCCGCCGCGCTGGCCCGCATCGCCCTCGCCCGACAGACGGATGCGCGAACCGTCGTCCACGCCGGCGGGGATTTTCAGGTTCAGGGTGCGGGTTTTGCGAACCTGGCCATGCCCGTGGCAGGTGGTGCAGGGATCGGCGATCATCTGACCCTGGCCGTGGCAGCGGGGGCAGGTGCGCTCGACCTGGAAGAAGCCGTTGGCCTGGCGCACGCGACCGGCGCCCTGGCAGGTGGTGCAGGTGACGGGCTTGGTGCCCGGCTTGGCGCCCGACCCCTCGCAGGTGTCGCAGGTCATGGTCGAGGGGATGTCGATCTCGACGTCTTCGCCCTTGTAGGCCTGCTCCAGGGTGATCTCCAGATCGTAGCGCAGGTCCGAGCCCCGGCGCGGTCCGCCCTGCTGGCCCCGGCCCTGGCGTCCACCGAACGCGTCGCCGAACGCATCGCCAAAGACCTGGGAGAAGATGTCGTTGATGTCCGAGAAGCCCTGGCCGCCCTGGCCGAAGGGATTGCCGCCCCCGCCGCCGTTCACGCCCGCGTGGCCGTAACGATCATAGGCCGCGCGCTTATTGTCGTCCGACAGCACTGTGTAGGCCTCGGACAGCTCCTTGAACTTGGCCATCGACTCTTCCGAGCCGCCGTTGCGGTCCGGGTGGTGGATCATGGCCAGCTTGCGGTAGGCGGCTTTCAGGCCGGGGGCGTCGATCGTGCGTTCGACACCCAGAACTTCGTAATAATCACGCGCCATCGGGCGTTCGTCCTCATACTTCCCCGTTCGCTTTCGCCTCGCCTCTTATCGAGCGTTGGTCGAAATCGATGTCCCGGCTGACATGGGGTCCGGGACCAATGATGCAAGTTTCATGAAAAGGCCCCGCCTATCGCAAGACAAGCGGGGCCGTATCATTTCAGCGACCTGTGACGGATCAGGCGCTCTTCTTGTCGTCGCCGTCCGTGTCCGACACTTCCTCGAACTCGGCGTCGACCACGCCGTCGTCGGCCGGCTGGCCTTCGGCGGCGGCGTCGCCTTGCTGCTGGGCATACATGGCTTCACCCAGCTTCATCGAGGCCTGGACCAGAGTGTTGGTCTTGGCGCGGATGTCTTCCGGGTCGGTGCCTTCGCGCGCGGTCTTCAGCTCGGCCAGGCCGGTCTCGATGGCCGTCTTCTCGTCCGCGCCGACCTTGTCGCCGTGCTCGGCCAGGGCCTTTTCGGTCGAGTGGATCAGGCTGTCGGCGGCGTTCTGCGCCTCGACCAGATCCTTCTTGGCCTTGTCCGTCGCGGCGTTGGCCTCGGCTTCCTTGACCATCTTGTCGATGTCGGCGTCCGAAAGGCCGCCGTTCGCCTGGATGCGGATCGACTGCTCCTTGTTGGTCGCCTTGTCCTTGGCCGAGACGTTGACGATGCCGTTGGCGTCGATGTCGAAGGCGACCTCGATCTGCGGCATGCCGCGCGGCGCCGGCGGGATGCCCATCAGGTCGAACTGGCCCAGCATCTTGTTGTCCGACGCCATCGGACGCTCGCCCTGGAAGACCCTGATCGTCACGGCCGACTGGTTGTCGTCGGCGGTCGAGAAGGTCTGGCTCTTCTTGGTCGGGATCGTCGTGTTGCGCTCGATCAGGGGCGTGAAGACGCCGCCCAGGGTTTCGATGCCCAGGGTCAGCGGCGTCACGTCCAGCAGCAGCACGTCCTTGACGTCGCCTTGCAGAACGCCGGCCTGAACGGCGGCGCCCAGGGCCACGACTTCGTCAGGGTTCACGCCCTTGTGCGGTTCCTTGCCAAAGAAGGCCTTCACGGCCTCCACGACCTTGGGCATGCGGGTCATGCCGCCGACCAGCACCACTTCGTCGATGTCCGAGGCCTTCAGACCGGCGTCGGCCAGGGCCTTCTTGCACGGCTCGATCGTGCGCTGGACCAGATCCTCGACCAGGCTTTCCAGCTTGGCGCGCGTCAGCTTGATGTTCAGGTGCAGCGGACCCGAGGCGTTCATGGTGATGAACGGCAGGTTGACCTCGTACTGGGTCGTGGTCGACAGCTCCTTCTTGGCCTTCTCGGCCTCTTCCTTCAGGCGCTGCAGGGCCAGCTTGTCCTGACGCAGGTCGACCGACTGCTCCTTCTTGAACTCGTCGGCCAGGTAGTCGACCAGACGCAGGTCGAAGTCTTCGCCGCCCAGGAAGGTGTCGCCGTTGGTCGACTTCACCTCGAACACGCCGTCGCCGATCTCCAGGATCGAAACGTCGAAGGTGCCGCCGCCCAGGTCATAGACGGCGATCTTCTGGCCGTCGTTCTTTTCCAGACCATAGGCCAGGGCCGCCGCGGTCGGCTCGTTGATGATGCGCAGCACTTCCAGGCCGGCGATCTTGCCGGCGTCCTTGGTCGCCTGACGTTGGCTGTCGTTGAAGTAGGCCGGCACGGTGATCACGGCCTGGGTGACCTTGTCGCCCAGATAGGCCTCGGCCGCTTCCTTCATCTTGGTCAGGGTGAAGGCCGAAATCTGCTGCGGAGAATAGTCCTTGCCGAAGGCGCGCACCCAGGCGTCGCCGTTCGGGCCCTTGACGATTTCATAGGGCACCATGCCCTTGTCCTTGGCGACGACGGGATCATCGAAGTTGCGGCCGATCAGGCGCTTGATCGCGAAGAAGGTGTTGGACGGGTTGGTGACGGCCTGGCGCTTGGCGGGCTGACCCACCAGCACTTCCGCGCCGTCCTGGATCGCCACGACCGACGGGGTCGTGCGGTTGCCCTCGGCGTTTTCGATCACCTTCGGCGTCTTGCCGTCCATGACGGCGACGCACGAGTTGGTGGTGCCCAGGTCGATGCCGATAATCTTGGCCATGTGTTCTTCAGTCTCTCTGGTTCGGCGGGCGATGCGGCGGCCTTCGACGAAGCGCCGCGCGTGACCGCCCCCGGTTGGGTTGGCGTGGATCAGGCTGGATAGCCCCAAGTTTCGCGGGGTTTCTCCGAAGCTGGCCCCGATATGGGAAAATCCCCCCCGCCCGCAAGGGCGTTATGCGATGAAACGCTTTCGAAGAACGCCGAAATTCGAAGATGCGGAGACAGCGATCGTCGGGCATAAGATTTCCCATCGCGCTCAGGGGACCGCGATGAAGGAAGGGAGAGGAAACAATGATCAAGACCATGCTCAAGGCGGCCGTCGCCGCCGCCATTCTGGTCGGCGCTGCGGCCGCCGCCGCCGCGCCGCCTGCCGGGGCGCCGGCCATACAGTCGCGTGACGGCTATGATCGCCACGTCACCATCAAGAACCGCACCGGCTGGACCATGTTGCGATTCTACGCGTCGGATTCGCGCAGCGACGATTGGGAAGAGGACATCCTGGGCTCGGACGTGCTGGAAAGCGGGCAGGATGTGCGCATCAACATCGATGACGGCTCGGGCGCCTGCATCTATGACTTCAAGGCCGAGTTCACCAACGGTCAGGAGCTGACGCGGTCGCGCATCAATGTCTGTGAGGTCAGCGAATACACCTACACCCGTTGAGGTGAAGACCGCCGGCGAGGGCTTCCGGCTCTGGCCGGGGGCGCTCGACGCCGCGGCGCAGGCTGATCTGGTCGCCGAGGTGTTCGCCCGGTTGGATGACGCGCCGCTGTATCGGCCGACCACGCCGGGCGGGCGACCTTTTTCGGTTCAAATGAGCAACTTCGGGCCGCTGGGCTGGGTCTCCGACCGGGGCGGCTATCGCTATCAGTCGACCCATCCCGAAACCGGGCGACCCTGGCCGGCGATCCCGACTGTGCTGCTCGACCTGTGGGACGCCACGGTCGGCTGGCCCACGCCGCCGGACGCCTGTCTGGTCAATCTGTATCGCGATGCGGCCAAGATGGGCCTGCACCAGGACAAGGATGAGGCCGACCTCGGCGCGCCCGTCCTGTCGGTGTCGCTGGGAGACACGGCGATGTTCCGCATCGGCGCGGCGGAGGGCGGACGCACCACGACGTTGAGGCTGGACAGCGGCGACGTCTGCGCCCTGACCGGCCCCGCGCGCCTGGCCCGACACGGCGTCGACCGCGTGCTGGCCGGATCGTCGCGCCTGATCCCCGGCGGCGGCCGGCTGAACCTGACGCTGCGCTGCGCCGGTTGAGCACCGGATTTTTGGACTGGCTTTCGCCGTCCGGCTGCGGCGTATGTCGGAGATGGATGATCTGAAGCGTCGTTGGGCCCGGCTGGAGCCCCACATTACTGTCGTGGGCCCGGACGACGACCGGCCCCGGCCCGCCGTGCTGATGTTCCATGGCTGCGGGGGGCTGCGCGATCACCTGCCCCGCTACGCCGAGGTCGCCAAGGCGGCGGGCTGGCGCGCCGTCATCGTCGATTCCTACGGCCCGCGCGGCTGGGGCCGGGTCTTCACCCTGGCAGCGGTCTGCACCGGCCTGTCGTTCCGGGGCTATGAGCGGGTGGGCGACGTGCTGGCGGCGATCCAAGGCGTTTCGGCCCGCCCTGATGTCGACGCGACGAAGCTGGCCCTGGCCGGCTGGAGCCACGGCGGCTGGTCGATCATGGAGATGATGAGCGGCGCGCCGACGCCCGGCGCCTTTGGCGTGGCCGATCCCGCCGAGGCCGATCTATCCGGCGTCAAGGCGGTTTGGCTGGCCTATCCCTACATCGGCCCGTTCGCCTTCAACCGGCTGAAGCCCTGGCGGCATTGCCCACGCGTCCTGGCCGTCACCTGCAAGCGCGACCACCTGACGACCGTCCGCAACGCCGAGCAGGTCAACGCCATGATCCGCAACTGCGGCTCCCAGGTCGAAAGCTGGATCGCCGGGGGCACTCACGCCTTCGACGAACCGACCAACAACGGCCCCATGCGCCACGACCCGGAACTGACGACCGAAGCCCTGCGCCGTTTCGGCGCCTTCCTGACCGACGCCGTCCCACACGGCTGAGCCGTCAGCCGATCGTCGCCTCGACCGTGATGGTCGCGCGGACCGAATGGGCCATTTCGCAATGGTCGTGGGCCTGGTGGTGCAGGGCGTCGATCTCGGCCTGATCGGGCTCGCGGCCGGTGAAACTGGTGAAGGGGCGCAGCGTCACCTCGGCGAGGTAGCGCTTGCCGTTATCGTCCTTGCCCATCTTGCCCGAGGCCTCGTCGACATAGGTGTCGACCAACAGGCCGGCGTTCGCGGCGAAAGCCAGGAACCACAGCATATGGCAGCTGGACAGGGAGGCGATCATCGCCTCCTCCGGATCGACGCCGGCCGGATCGGACATCGGCACGGGCACGCTGGACGGCGCCGACGATCCCGGCACCACCGCCCCGCCGTCGAAGCTCCAGGAATGGGCGCGGCTGTAGCTTTTGTCCAGGAAGGGCTGGTCGCCCCGGTTCCAGACGACCTTGGCCTCGTAGACGCCCATTACGCCCTCCAGAAGCCGACGATCTTCTTGACCTCGTCCACCACGGGATCGGCGACCTCGGCGGCGCGCTCGGCCCCGGCCTTCAGCACGCGGTCGATCTCGGCCGGATCGTCCATCAGGCGGCGCATCTCGGCCGTCACGGGCGCCAGCGACGACACTGCCAGGTCCGCCAGCGCCGGCTTGAAGGCGCCGAAGCCCTGGCCGCCGAACTGTGCGATCACCTGTTCGCGGGTCAGGCCCGCCAGCGCCGCATAGATGGCGACCAGATTCTTGGCCTCGGGCCGTTCATTCAGGCCGTCCAGGGTTTCCGGCAAAGGCTCGGGATCGGTCTTGGCCTTCTTGATCTTGGAGGCGATCGTGTCGGCGTCGTCGGTCAGATTGATGCGGCTGTTGTCGGACAGGTCCGACTTGGACATCTTGGCCGCCCCGTCGCGCAGGGACATGACGCGGGTCGCCGGCCCCTGGATGATCGGCTCAGGCACGGGGAAGAAGCCGGGAACGCCGAAGTCGTTGTTGAACTTCGCGGCGATGTCGCGGGTCAGCTCCAGATGCTGCTTCTGGTCCTCGCCGACCGGCACTTCGGTGGCCTTGTACAACAGGATGTCGGCCGCCTGGAGCACGGGATAGGTGTAGAGACCGACCGAGGAGCGTTCCTTGTGCTTGCCCGACTTCTCCTTGAACTGGGTCATCCGGTCGAGCCAGCCGAGGCGGGCGACGCAGTTGAAGATCCAGGCCAGTTCCGCATGGGCGCGCACGGCCGACTGCGGGAAGATGATCGCCTTTCCCGGATCCAGGCCCGAGGCGAGATAGGCGGCGGCGATCTCGCGCGTCTGGGCCGTCAGTTTGGCCGGATCCTGCCACACGGTGATGGCATGCATGTCGGCGACGAAGACATAAACCGGCGCGCCCTGGTCCTGCAGTTCCACGAACCGCTTCAGGGCGCCGAGGTAGTTGCCCAGGTGCAGCGCGCCTGAGGCCTGGATGCCGGACAAGATGCGGCGAGGGCCGTCATAGGTCGCAACGGCGGGGGTTTGGTCGGTCATGGGATCGGGTCTCGGAAGGTCGAAAGGCAGGCGTGGCGGGGCAGGCGGCGGTTCAGCCGCGCCATCGCAGGTCATGGATCAGGCCCGAGGTCGTCATGGCCTCGCGCTTATCGGTTCCCCGCCGGTCAGTCCAGACCGGAGACCGCGCCGCCGCCGGGCTCGCGCTTCAACGTGGCCTTCAGTTCCGTGATCGTGACGGCCCGGAACGCCAGCAGGCAGAAGCCGTAAAGCCCGGCTCCGGCGCCGCAGACAACCAGCACCGCGATCTCCTTGGCCAGGAACAGGCGGCTCAGCTGCGGATAGAAGATGTCGGCGGCGAACAGCAGGGCGGCCATCATGGCGCTGGCCGCAATCACGCGGGCGATGCGCGACAGGAAGGCCGGCGACGGCCGCCAGCTGTTCTCGCGGATCAGGACGCCGCCCAGCAGGGCGACATTGACCCAGGCCGAGGCGCTGGTGGCGATGGCCAGGCCCAGCACCCCGTCCCAGCCCTGACGGCGGAACCAGAAGAATAGGGCTGAGCCCAGGATGACGGTGATGACCACGCTGGCCACGGCGAAGATCATCGGACGGCGCGTGTCCTGGCGCGCGAAGAAGGGCGGGGTCAGAACCTTGGCCAGGACGAAGGCCGGCACGCCCCAGGCGAACTGACGCAGCACATCGGCGGTGCGGGCGGCGTCGGCCGAGGTGAAGGCGCCGCGCGTTACGGTCGCGTCGATGATGAAGAAGGGAATGACGAACAGGGCCACCGCCGCCGGCAGGGTGAAGGCCATCGCCAGATTTATGCCGTCGTCCAGCGTCTTTTGCCCGCCCTCGTGATCGCCGTCGACGAACGCCTTGGTCAGGCGCGGCACCAGGGCCAGACCGATGGCGACCCCCACCAGGCCCAGCGGCAGTTGATAAAGGCGGTCGGCGTTATAGAGCACCGAGCGCGCGCCCTCGTCTGACCCGGTCAGGAACTGCGACACCAGAGAGTTGATCTGAAGCGCCCCGCCGGCCAGGGCGCCGGGCACGGCCAGCGTTAGGGTGTGACGCACGTTCGGCGTGATGCGCGGCAGGCCGATCTTCAGCCGAACGCCCAGACGCCGTACGCCCCACCACAGCAGACCGGCCTGGATCAGGCCCGACACCGTCACCGCCGCCGTCACCATCAGCAGCACCGTCTCCTGCGGGATCGGCAGGATCAGCGGCGGCATCAGGGCGGCCAGGGTGCACAGGTTCAGAAACACCGGCACGGCCGCCGACAGGGCGAACCGACCGCCCGTGTTCAACACGCCCGACAGCAGCGAGGCCACGGTCATACAGGCCAGATAGGGCATGGCCAGCTGGGTCGCGATCACGGCGGCGCGCAGCACCTCGGGCTGACCCCGATAGGCCGACAGCAGCCACGGCATGATCCACGGCATCACGATCTGCAGCAAGATGCAGAAGCCGGCGACGACCGCCAGCATGAAGCTGAGCGCCTCGGACGCGGTGACGGCGGCGGCCTCCTCGCCCTCGCGCGCCCGAACCCCGCCATAGACCGGCACGAAGGCCTGGGCGAAGGCGCCCTCGGCGAACAGGCGGCGGAACATGTTGGGCAGCATCAACGCCGTGGTGAAGGCGTCCATCATCGGCCCCTGGCCGAAGCGCGCCGCCAGCGCCATGTCGCGCACGAAGCCGAGAATTCGGCTGCCCAGCGTCAGGGTCGACTGCACCAGGGTGTTTCGGGCGAGGCTCATGCGATCTTTGGCTCTATTCTCCCCGCTCATCCCCGCGAAAGCGGGGATCCAGTGCTTTCGGGGCGCACTGACCTGTCCGGGATTGGCATATCGCCAACTGGAAAGGCCTGATCGCCCAAAGACCTGGGTCCCCGCTTTCGCGGGGATGAGCGGACATCTGATCCTGTCGCTTAGCGCGCTTGTTCGCCGGGCGATACGGGCTTTGCGCGCGGGCTGCGGCGGCCCAGGTCGGAGACGTCGCGCGCGCTGGCGCGGGCCGAGGCGACCTTGCGTCCGGCGGGCGCGGGCGCGCGGCTGTCCAGCACGGCCTCAAGCGCGGTGCGCAATTCGGCGATCCGCTGTTCCGAGGTGATCTTTCGCCCCTTGCGATCCACGACGTAGAAACTGTCCACCGCCCGCTCGCCATAGCCGGCGACGTGGGCGGAGCGGATGCTCAGGCCTTCGTCGTTGAATACGCGCGACAGGTCCGCCAGCAGCCCCGGTCGGTCGGCGCAGGACACCTCGACCACGGTGGCGACCTCGCTGGCGTGGTGATCAACCATGACCACGGGCCGGACCTCGAAGGCCGCCTTGCGCGCATTGCCGGTCGGATCGGGGGCCTGGCCGATGCGGCCCTCGCCCCGCGCGGCCTTTTCCAGGGCCTCGACCAAAGCCTTCAGGCGACGCGGCTCGGCCTGGCCATAGGGCAGGCCCGCTCCGTCCTGAACACGAAACACGTCCAGAACGACGCCGTCCTCGGTCGCCACGCGGGCGTCGGTCACGTCGGCCCCAAGCGCGGCCATGGTCTGGGCCAGATCGGCGAACAGGCCCGGCCGGTCGGCGGCGGCGATGGAGATTTCGGTGGTCTGGACCGCCAGCCCCTGCACCGGCGCGGTCGGGGCCGCTTCGGCCGCCGCGCCCGTCTCGCGCGCCCGCTGGACCAGGGCGGGATGCGCCGCCAGCGGATCCTCGCGCGCCACGTCCTCGCCCCGGAACAGGGCGGCGACCTGGTTGTAGAGGGTGCGCATCAGCTGACCCTTCCAGCCGTTCCACACGCCCGGCCCCACGGCCCGAATATCGGCGACCGTCAGGACCAGCAGCATCCGCAGTCGCTCAGGGTCGCCGACCAGTTCGGCGAAGGCGCGGATCGTCGCTGGGTCCGACAAGTCGCGCTTCTGGGCATAGTCCGACAGCGCCAGATGGCTGCGCACCAGCCAGACCACCAGTTCGATCCGGCGCGGATCGACGCCCAGCCGCTCGCACGCCCGGCGCGCGGCGATGGCGCCGTCCTCCAACTGCCCCCGCTCGCCGCCTTTGCCGACGTCGTGCAACAGCATGCCCAGCATCAGGGCTTCCATGTCCGAGATCAGATGCACGATCTCGCTGGCCATCGGGTGGTCGGTCTTCAGCTTGCCGCGCGCGATGTCGTTGATGATGCCGATGGCCTGAAGCGTGTGCTCGTCGACCGTATAGGCGTGATACATGTTGAACTGGGTCTGGCCGACGATCCGCCCCCATTCGGGCAGGAAACGGCCCAGCAGGCCCGTCTCGTTCATGATGGTCAGGACGCGATAGGGCCGCTGACCGTGCGCCAGAATGTCCAGAAACGCCAGCGTCGCCGCCGGATCGCGCCTCAGCCGGGGCGTCACCAGCGACAGCGACCGCGTCACCGCCGAAAAGGCGTCCGGATGCAGGTCCAGGTCATGCTTGTCGGCGCAGACGAACAGGGTCAGCAGCTTGACCGGATCGGCGGCGAACACCTCCGGCCCCTCGACCGACAGACGGCCCTGGTCGATCCAGAACCCCTCGACCTCCAGCTTGCGCCGGGGGGCGGGCCGAAACGGCGCCATCAGCCGCGACAGGCCGTGCGCCGTCTTCTGGTGGCGCGCCTCCAGCTTGGCCGACATGGCGCGGGTCAGAGCGCCGACGTCGCGGGCGACCAGAAAATATCGCCGCATGAACCGCTCGACCGCCGGTTCGTCGCCGCGCCCACGCCAGCCCATGCGCCGGGCCACCTCGGGCTGCATGTCGAACGTCAGCTTCTCTTCGGCCCGGCCCGCGATCAGATGCAGATGAATGCGGACCCGCCACAGGAAGTCGAACGCCTCGTCCGACGTGCGGCGCTCGCGCGGGGTGAACAGTTCGTCCATCACCGTCGCGCCCAGCCGGCTTTCGGGCGCCAGGGACCGGGCGATCCAGTACAGGGTGTTCAGGTCGCGCAAGCCCCCTTTGCCGTCCTTGACGTTGGGTTCGACCTTGTAGCGGGTCGAGCCGGCCTTCTCGTGCCGGGCGGCCCGCTCCTCCAGCTTGGCGGCGATGAAGGGGCGGGGATCGGATTTCGACACCATGTCGCGAAACCGGCCGATCATCAGCTGGGCCAGCGCCTCGTCCCCCGCCAGCGGACGCGCCTCCAGCAGGGTCGTCTGCACCGTCATGTCGGTTCGCGACAGGCTCAGACATTCCTCGACCGAGCGCACCGCCGACCCGACCTTGGCCCCCAGGTCCCAAAGCACATAGAGCACGAACTGGATCACCTGCTCGCCGCGCGGCGTCGCCTTCGACGACCTCAGGAACAGCAGGTCCAGATCGGAATGGGGCGCCAGCACGCCCCGGCCGTAGCCCCCGACCGCGACAAGGGCCAGCCGCTCGGCCTCGACCGGCGAGGTTGGCCACAGCGCCTGGGTCGCCACCCGCCACAGGCCGGCCAGCATCTCGTCGGCGGCCGCGGCGTACAGACGCGCCACGTCGCGACCCTTCATGCCGCCGTCCAGCTTGCGCTCGGCGCGAGCACGCGCGGCGTCATAGGTCTCGCGCAAAACGACAGAGACCGCCGCGCGCGGGTCTTCCGCGCGGGCGGCCTCGTCAAGGCGGTCATCCAGACTGGGCGAGGCGTTCATGTCAGCCGTCTATAGGCCCCATTCCACCGCACGTCAGTCAGGGATTGCGGACTACTCCGGGCGAACGCGCTTCTTGCGGAACGACGGGTTCAGCACCTGCTTGCGCAGGCGGATGGACTTGGGCGTCACCTCGACCAGCTCGTCGTCGTCGATATAGGCGATGGCCTGTTCCAGCGACATCTGGCGCGGCGGGGTCAGGCGAACGGCCTCGTCCTTGCCGGCGGCGCGGACGTTGGTCAGCTGCTTGCCCTTGATCGGGTTGACGTCCAGGTCGTCCCAGCGCGCGTTCTCGCCGATGATCATGCCCTGATAGGTCTTTTCGCCGGCGCCGACGAACATGACGCCGCGGTCTTCCAGGTTCCACAGGGCGAAGGCGGCGGTTTCACCGTCCGAGTTCGAGATCAGAACGCCCTTCAGACGGCCGGCGATGGCGCCCTTGTGCGGCTCATAGTGGCTGAACACGCGGTTCAGCACGCCCGAACCGCGCGTGTCGGTCAGGAACTCGCCCTGATAGCCGATCAGGGCGCGCGACGGCGCCTTCAGGCTGATGCGGGTCTTGCCGGCGCCCGACGGGCCCATGTCGGCCAGCTCGGCCTTGCGGGCCGACAGCTTTTCGATGACCACGCCGGTGAACTCGTCGTCCACGTCGATCATGACGTCTTCGATCGGCTCCAGCTTCTCGCCGTTCTCGCCTTCCTTGAACACGACGCGCGGACGCGAGATCGAAACCTCGAAGCCTTCGCGACGCATGTTCTCGATCAGAACGCCCAGCTGCAGTTCGCCGCGGCCGGCGACCTCATAGGCGTCGCCGCCTTCGGTCGTGGTGACACGGATGGCGACGTTGGCCTCGGCTTCCTTCAGCAGGCGATCGCGGATGACGCGCGACTGGACCTTGTCGCCTTCACGGCCGGCCAGGGGGCTGTCGTTGACCGAGACGGTCATGGAGATGGTCGGCGGATCGATCGGCTGGGCGTCCAGCGGCTCGGTCACTTCCATGGCGCACAGGGTGTCGGCCACGGTCGCCTTGGACATGCCGGCGATGGCGACGATGTCGCCCGCTTCCGAACCCTCGTCCAGCGGCTGGCGCTTCAGGCCGCGGAAGGCCAGCACCTTGGTGATGCGGCCGCGTTCGATTTCCTTGCCTTCACGGTCCAGGGCGTGGATCGCCATGCCGGGCACGGCCTTGCCGCTCTCGATCCGGCCGGTCAGCAGGCGGCCCAGGAACGGATCGCTTTCGATCAGCACGTCCAGCATGCGGAACGGCTTGTCCTTGTTGGCCTGAACGGCGGGCGGCGGGACGTGATCGACGATCAGGTCGAACAGCGGGGCCAGATTGTCGTTGGGCTGGTTCAGGTCCAGCGTCGCCCAGCCGTTGCGGCCCGAGGCGTAGATGTGCGGGAAGTCCAGCTGCTCGTCCGTCGCGCCGATGGCGGCGAACAGGTCGAAGGTCTCGTTGTGGACGCGGTCCGGATCGGCGTGGGCGCGATCGACCTTGTTGATGCACAGGATCGGGCGCAGGCCCATCTTCAGCGCCTTGGTCAGCACGAACTTGGTCTGGGGCATGACGCCCTCTTCCGCGTCCACCAGGATGACGCAGCCGTCCACCATGCCCAGGATGCGCTCGACCTCGCCGCCGAAGTCGGCGTGGCCGGGGGTGTCGATGATGTTGATGCGGGTTTCGCCCTCCTTGCCGTTCCAGAGCACCGAGGTGCACTTGGCCAGGATGGTGATGCCGCGCTCTTTTTCCTGGTCGTTGGAGTCCATGGCGCGCTCGGTCGTCGCCTCATTGGCTCGGAACACGCCGGATTGGGCGAGCAGTTGGTCAACCAGGGTCGTTTTGCCGTGGTCAACGTGGGCGATGATGGCGACGTTGCGCAGGTTCATTTGAGTATCGCGAAAAGGCGCGGCCGGCATACGGGCGGCCGCTGGTCATGAAAAGGCATGCGGGAGGCGCGCGCCTCTTACAGGCATGTGGACAGAAAGACCAGAGCGGGCGTTCGTCGCGCCGATCGACGCCTTACCGATATTTCATCCCCGACGCCGCATCCGACGCTGCTGACGGACGCCTCCTTCCCACGACGGGCCTGGCGCAGGCCCATTCCGAAGGGGAGATGAATATGGGTTTGATGATCGCAGCCGCGCTTGCCGCCGCCCTGGCCGCGGGCCAGGCGCCGGACATGCATGTGAACGCCGAGGGGTTGAACATGGCCCGACCGGGCGAAGTCATGATCCTGGCCAGCCGGATCCGCGCCGCCAGCCGCGACTGGTGCGCCGTCCATCGCGCCGTCCTGACGCCCGACAGCCTTGGCGACGCCAGCGTCTGCGAGCGTGAAATGAGACGCCGGACCTATGTCGCCCTGCCCCGTCCTCAACGCATCCACTTCGTACGCGCGGGCGGCCAGACCGCGCTCAATCGTCGCTAAAGCGGTCGCAGCATATAGCGGGCATAGGCGCCGTAGCTGGCCAGTTTGGCCGCCATGGCCTCTGCGGGCTGTTCGACGAAACCGTGTCGTGACCAGAAGCCGACGGCGTCATTGACCGCGACCAGGGCGATGGCGGGCCAGCCGTCTTCCGTCGCCTGTTCGGCCAATCGCTCGACGATGGCGCCGGTCACGCCTCCGCCCCGCGCCTCGGGATGCAGGGCCAGATCGTGCAGATAGATCAGGTCCGGCTCGGCCGGCAGGCCTTCGATCACCGTATTCAGCGGCGGCGCGCTCTCGGCCTTCCACGGATAGGCGATCAGATAGCCCCGCGCGGCGCCGTCGCCCTCCGCCAGCACGAAACAGCCGCGCGGATAAAGCGCCAGCCGGTTTTGGAAACAGGCCCGATCCTCGAAGTGGTCGGGAAACGACAGCCGCGCCACCTCCACCACCGCATCGATGTCCGTCGGCCGCATGGACCGCCATTGCACGGTCATCAGTTCACCTTTGCCGGATCGACGGGCGCAGCCGGCAGGGCTGAGACCGGGACGCCGTCGTCCTTCAGTTTCCGGACCTCGGCCGGCGTCGCCTCGCCATAGATTTCACGCTTCTCGGACCGACCCTCGTGGATGTCGCGCGCCTCGCGGGCGAAGGCGTCGCCGACATAGTCGAAGTTGGCCTCGACATGGGCGCGAATCTCGCGGGCGGCGGCCATCATCATCGTCTGCATCTTGGCGGCGACGTCAGAGGCGGGATCGGCCTCGCGGGCGCCGCTGACCGCCGGGGCCATGACGGCCTTTTCGACCGCGTGCGAACCGCAAAACGGGCATTCCACCAGCCCCCGCGCCGCCTGATCGTCATATTCGGTCGAGGAGCCGAACCAGGCTTCGAAGGCGTGGGCCTGGTCGCATTTGAGGGCGTAGCGGATCATGGGGCGTCAGGTGGCGGGCAGGAAATCGCGATCGTGGGTCAGGCTGGGCACGGCGGCGCGCGCCCTGGCCACGGCCTCCATGTCCAGTTTCGCACGCACGATGCAAGGTTCGTCGTGATCCGCCTTGGCGATGATCTGGCCCCACGGGCCGACCACGGTGGATCGCCCCCAGGTGCGACGGCCGTCCTCGTGCCGTCCGCCCTGCGCCGGGGCCAGGACGAAGGCGCCCGTTTCGATGGCGCGGGCGCGCAACAGGGTTTCCCAATGCGCCTCCCCGGTCGGGGCGGTGAAGGCGGCCGGCACGGCGATCATCGCCGCCTCGGCCTTTGCCAGCTGGCGATGCAGATGGGGAAAGCGGATGTCGTAGCAGATGGTCAGGCCCAGCCGGCCCCAGGGCGTGTCCGCCACCGACGCCCCGTCGCCGGGCCTCACCGTCGCGCTTTCGCGATAGCTTTCGCCATTGGGCAGGTTCACGTCGAAGACATGCAGCTTGTCGTATCGGGCCACGATCCCGCCCGACGCATCGATCAGAAGCGACCGATTGGCGGCGCGGCCGTCTCCCGCCTGGCCCGACCGGACGATGGCCGAACCGATCAGCAGCCACACGCCCAGCTCCGCCGCCAGACGACGCAGGCCCAGCACGGCGACATCTTCGTCCTCGGTCGTGATCGCCGCATCGCGCCGGTCGCGGCGTTGCTCAAGGACATTGGTCCCCTCGGGCGTCAGGACGAACTTCGCCCCGCCCGACGCCGCCTCGCGGATCAGGGGCTCGACATGGGCCAGCGCCGCTCGCGCCGTCGCCGGCGTGCGCGTCTGGATCAGGGCGATGTCTAGCCCGCTGCTCATGGATCAGGCGGCCAGAAGTCCGTCCAGCTTGCCGTCGCGATCCAGCGCATGGATGTCGTCGGAACCGCCGACGTGCTGGCCGTCGATGAAGATCTGCGGGAAGGTCATGCGGCCGCCCGACTTCTCGACCATCTCGGCCTTCTTGTCGGGATCGTTGGAGGCGACGATCTCCGTATAGTCCACGCCCTTCTTCTTCAGCAGCGACATGGCGCTGAAGCAGTAGGGGCAGCCAGGCTTGGTATAGATGACGACGTCGGCCAAGTTCAGATCTCCAATATAAAATCCAGCGCCCTCAAGCCGCGAGCCGCCGCGCGGCGAGCGATAGGGCGCTCTTCACATAGTCAGTTCACGGGCGTTTCGCACCCGCGCGATGACGGCGAGATCCACGGCGCGCGCTCCGGCGTCGATCAGGGCGCGCGCGCAGGCCTCTCCGGTCGCGCCCGTGGTCAACACATCGTCGATCAGAAGGATGCGTCGTCCCCGGATCCGACGCCGGCCCGCCTCGGTC
Source organism: Brevundimonas sp. UYEF29 (assembly GCF_040546195.1). Taxonomy (NCBI): domain Bacteria; kingdom Pseudomonadati; phylum Pseudomonadota; class Alphaproteobacteria; order Caulobacterales; family Caulobacteraceae; genus Brevundimonas; species Brevundimonas sp. UYEF29. The sequence continues at coordinate 58,760 of NZ_JBEPNH010000007.1, forward strand.
ACGGCAAAGGCCTTCTTGACGTTCAGCCGCCGCCCGCGCTGGCTCTTGCCGCCCTGGCTGGTCGTGTGGGTCGTGCGAACCAGGGCGTCGGGCAAATAGTCGCGGCCGGCGTGCCGGGCCAGCGGCCGGGCGATTTCGGCCGCCTGATTGAACCGTCGCGACAACAGGCGAAACCGATGCAGCGGCACGGGCAGGATGACGTCCGCGTCTTCGACCAGGTCGGCGGCGGCCCGCCCGATCCATCGCGCGAACAGGGGCGCGAACTGCTGCTGGTCCCCGTGCTTGAACCTCAGGACCAGACCGCGCGACGCCTCGTCGTACAGGCATGCCGCCCGCGCCCTTTCAAACGCGTAGGGCTTAGCGATACAGGCGGCGCAGCGATCCTCGGCGAAGGTGCCGCCGTCGAAGTCGAAGGCCGCTCCGCAGCCGTCGCAGACCGGCGCCTCCAGAAATTTGATCCGGCTCCAGGCGTCGGGCGTCAGGCCGGCCGCAGCCGTCGCCTCACGGCTGTCGTGCGCCATCGGCGGCAGGATCAGGTCGGCCAGTCCCCGCCCCGCTCCGCGCAAGTGACGGCCCGCCCCTTCCCAGGCGCGTCGCCAGCCCCCATCCTGTGCGTCCATGACCGCCCCCCAATCTCCTTCCGACGGCCCCCCGCGCATCTTCGACGCCCTTCGACGTCAGGCGCGGCTTTTGCGGTCTGCCGCCCGGTTCCCCCAGGCTGACTTCCTGCATGCCCGCGCCGCCGCCAACGCCGCCGAGAGCCTGGAAGCCATATTGCGCGATTTTCCCGTTGCGGTCGATCTGTCCGCCCATTCAGGGGTGTTCGATACGGCGGTCCGGTCAAGCGACGCTGCGGGACGGGTCGGTCCCGTCCAGACGCCCGTCTCCCTGGCCCAGCGTGCGGCGCCGGGGGCGGAGGCGTTGCCGCTGGCCGACGCCTCGACCGATCTGATCGTCTCACTTTTGACCCTTCACTGGGCCAATGACCTGCCCGGCGCCCTGGCCCAGATCCGGCGCGCGTTGAAGCCAGACGGCCTGTTCATCGGCACGCTGTTCGGCGCGGGCACGCTGAAAGAGCTTCGCGCCGTCCTGACCGAGGTCGAACTGGAAGAGCGCGGCGGCGCCCAAGCGCGGGTTTCGCCTTTCGCTGACGGCTATGACGGGGCGGCCCTGTTACAGCGCGCCGGGTTCGCCCTGCCGGTGTCGGACGTGGACCGCTTCACCGTCCGATATACCGACCTGTTCGCCCTGATCCGCGACCTGCGCGCCATGGGCGAGACCAATGTGCTGTACGGGCCCGTTCGACCCTTAAGCCGCCGCATCGTGGCGCGCGCCGCCGCCCTCTATGCCGAGCGATACGGTCTCGACGACGGCCGCATCCCGGCGACCTTCGAGATCATTCATCTGGCCGGCTGGAAACCCCACGACAGCCAGCAGAAGCCCCTGCCGCGTGGCTCGGCCAAGACGCGGCTGGCCGATGCGCTGGGCGTCAAGGAAATGACGGGCGAAGAGCCGGACTAGCTGATCGCGGCCTGTATGGCGGCGCTCAGCTTGTTCACCGTGGCGGCCAGGCCGCCGTTCTGGCTGTTCGCCAAGGCGCTGATCGAAGTCACGATCGCCAGGAAGATCAGGGCGCAGAGCAGGCCGTATTCAATGGCTGTGGCCCCGCTCTCATTGCGCAGGAACCGGCCGATAAGACGTCGCATGGCCGGCCTCCCTGGTCGGCGGTGGTCAGAGCAGGTCGCGCAACCAGGCGACCAGAGGTTCGTCCGCCGGCGGCATGGGATAGTCCGAAAGCTTGCTCGGCTTCACCCAGGCCAGGCCGTCGTGTTCACGTGCGGTGACCACGCCGTCCCACCGTCGGCACAGATACAATGGCATCAACAGGTGAAACGAATCGTAAGCGTGACTGGCGAAAACGAACGGCGACAGACAGTTTTCGCTGACGTCGATGCCCAGCTCTTCCTTTAGTTCACGGATCAGGGCCTGTTCCGGCCGCTCTCCGGGCTCCACCTTGCCACCCGGAAACTCCCACAGGCCGGCCAGCTTCTTGCCCTCGGGACGTTTGGCGATCAGGACCCGCCCATCCACGTCGATCAGGGCGACGGCGACGACCAGGACAGTGGGAAGCGCCGTGTCGGTCACGAGCGATAATCGCCGTTGATCTCGATGTAGCCCTTGGTCAAATCGCAGGTCCACACGGTCGCCGACGCCCGGCCCGAACCTACATCGACGGTGATGTCGATCTCGGGGTTCTTCATGTAAGCGGTCATCTTGGCCTCGTCATAGGTCGGGGACGGGGCGCCGTCGACGGCGGCCTGGTGCGGTCCGAACTTGATGGCCAGGCGGTCGCGATCGACCGGTTCCTCGGTCTTGCCCACCGCCATGACGACCCGGCCCCAGTTGGCGTCCTGACCGGCGATGGCGGTCTTGACCAGCGGACTGTCGGCGATCGACTTGGCCAGCTTGCGGGCCGAGGCGGGGCTAGCGGCGCCGTCCACCGTCACCTTGACGAACTTGGTCGCGCCTTCGCCGTCGCGCACCAACTGGTGCGCCAGGTCCAGCATCACCTTGTCCAGAGCGGCCGAGAAGCTCTTCAGCCGGCGATCGCCGACCCGCCCGATACGCGGCGCGCCCGAGGTTCCGGTGGCGAACAGCAGGGCCGTGTCGTTGGTCGAGGTGTCCCCATCCACCGTCACGCTGTTGAAGGTGGTGCGCACATGCAGGCCCAGCAGCGCCTGCAGCACGTTCGGATGGATGTCCGCATCGGTGACGATGAAGGCCAGCATGGTCGCCATGTCCGGCGCGATCATGCCCGATCCCTTGGCGATGCCGGCGATCCGGACCTTGTAGCCTTCGATCTCGGCCTCGGCGTAGGAGCCCTTGGGGAAGGTATCGGTGGTCATGATGCCGCGACCGGCCCGGGCCCAGGCGTCCGCCTCCAGTCCGTTCTCGATCTCGGGCAGTTTGGCGACGATCTTCTTGTCGTCCAGCACCACCCCGATCACGCCGGTCGAGGCCAGCATCACGTCGCGCTGGCGACAGCCGAACCGTTTGGCGACCTCCGAGGCCGTGCGCCGCGCCGCGTCGGCGCCGGCCTTGCCGGTGAAGGCGTTGGCGCAGCCTGCGTTGATCACCAAGGCGCGCACATCCTTGCCGCCGTCGGCCCCGGCCAGATGCTTCTTGCACCAATCGACGGGCGCCGACCCGATCTTGTGGCGGGTGAAGACCCCGGCGCAGCTGGTCCCGCGCGCGAACCGGAACACCACCAGATCGTCGCGCTCATGCTTGTAGAAGCCGGCGCGCGCGGTCGCGATCTCGACTCCGCCGATCGGCGGAATGGTCGGGAACGGCACGGCCAGGGGCGAGATGGCCAAGCCGGGCTTGCCGGCGGCGGCGGGCGCAGCCGCGGCGGCCGGCGCGGCATCCGATCCCGGCGTGCGGGTGGCGCGCTTCAGCGCCGTGGCGAACGGGTCCAGCGCCTTTTCGAACGCGTGCTCGATCTTCTGGCCGGTCGTGGAGGGAGGCTTGGTCATGTCAGGCGCCCGGAGGAGCGGAAGGAGCAGGCGATGCGGGCGGCGTTTGGGCGGGCAGGCGCACATCCACCTTGGCCTTGCCGCGCAGTTGTTCCAGCAGTTGCCGAACGCCCTCATAGGTGAGATAGCGCACGATCTGCGGTCGGGCCTGTTCCAGCGTCGGCGGGTTTTCCTTGCGCCGGTCCTCGACCCTCAGAACCGCCCAGCCGCCCTCGGTCTGGAACGGCCCGACGGTCGCACCGGCCGGCTTGTCGCGCAGGGCGTCGGCATAGGCCTGGGGCATCACGTCCAGCGTCGAATAGCCCAGGTCCCCGCCGGAAAACCGCGTCGCCTCGTCGATCGACCGTTCCGCCGCGACCGCCTCGAAGCCGGCGCCCTGGCCCAGAATGCCGATCACGGCGTCCGCCTCGGGCTTGGTGCGCGACAGGATCAACCGCACGCGGATTTCTTCCGAGGTCTTCGCCAGCCGCAGCTGCTCATTATACAAGGTCTGCACCGCTTGGTCCGAGACGGCCTTGTTGACCACGCTCTCGACCAGCATGTCGCCCAGGATGCGCTCACGCGTCGCTTCCAGACGCCGCTGCGCCAGAGGCGAGGAATCCAGCCGCCGCCGCTGCGCCTCTCCGGCCAGCAGCTTTTGATCGATCACCTCGTCCAGCACCCGGCGGAAAAGATCCGACGTCACATCCAGCGCCTCGTCCTCGCCGATCAGGCCTTGCGCCACCGCCTCGCGCTTCACATCCGAGGCCCAGATGGTCTCGTCCTGCACCGTGGCCACGGCCTGGTCCCCTTGTTCGGGCGGCCGGTTGTCACCGCCGCGCGAACAGGCGCCGGTCGAAAGCGTCGCCGTCAGCAAGGCCGCCGTCAGGATGCGTGAAGATCGCCGGAATGGGGTCAAGGGGGCGCTCCGTCGAAGGCGGCCGAAAGCCCCTCGCGTTGACAGGGGTTAGGCCGGTGCTTAAGTCCCGCCTGCGCCCAAGTCGAGGGGTTTTGATCGTCTGCGCGGCCCTTCGCGCGCGCCTGATGCGGCGCTCCGGGGCTGCGATCGGTCAGGGCCTCTCTCACGGCGTCCGTATCGCCGCCCCTCACGGGATTTCAGAGCCGCTCAGCTCGCAGACGCTCGACCGCTTACCGGATCCAATATGCTCGGCTTCGCCAAGAAACTTTTCGGCTCTTCCAACGACCGCAAGGTCAAGGCCTTCCAGGACCACGCCCAGCGCATCAATGCGCTGGAGCCCAAGTTCGCCGCCCTGTCCGACGACGAACTGCGGATGATGACCGACGCCTTCCGCGATCGGCTGGCGAACGGCGAAACCCTGGACAAGATCCTGCCCGAAGCCTTCGCGGTCGTGCGCGAAGCCTCCAAGCGCGTGCTGGGCCAGCGTCAATACGACGTTCAGCTGGCCGGCGGCATGATCCTGCACGAAGGCGGCATCGCCGAGATGCGTACCGGCGAAGGCAAGACTCTGGTCGCCGTGGCGCCGGTCTATCTGAACGCCCTGCCCGGCAAGGGCGTGCACGTCATCACCGTCAACGACTATCTGGCCCGCCGCGACGCCGAGACGATGGGCAAGGTCTATCGCTTCCTGGGCCTTGAGGTCGGCGTCATCGTCAACGGCCTCAGCCAGGGCCAGCGCCAGCAGGCCTACAACGCCGACGTCACCTACGGCACCAACAACGAGTTCGGCTTCGACTATCTGCGCGACAACCTGGTCTATGACCGGCGCGAGATGGTGCAGCGTCCGCACAACTTCGCCATCGTCGACGAGGTCGACTCCATCCTGATCGACGAGGCGCGCACGCCGCTGATCATCTCGGGCCCGACCGAGGACCGTTCGGATCTCTACAAGATCCTCGACGGCCTGATAAAAGACCTGATCAAGGACAAGGACACCTTCGAGCTCGACGAGAAGCAGAAGCAGGTCCTACTGACCGAGCTGGGCTCCGAGCGGATGGAAGAGGCCCTGGAGGCCGGCGGTCACTTCGCCGCCGACACCACCGGCCTGTACGACGCCGCCAACATCAGCCTGGTTCACCACTCGAACCAGGCCCTGCGCGCCAACACCCTGTATCAGCGCGACAAGGACTATATCATCAAGGGCGGCGAGATCGTCCTGATCGATGAATTCACCGGCCGCATGATGACCGGCCGCCGCCTGTCCGAAGGTCTGCACCAGGCCATCGAGGCCAAGGAAGACGTCAAGATCCAGCCCGAGAACCAGACCCTGGCCTCGGTGACGATCCAGAACTACTTCCGCCTGTATGAAAAGCTGTCGGGCATGACCGGCACGGCCGCGACCGAGGCTCAGGAATTCGGCGACATCTACAAGATGGACGTGCTGGAGGTGCCGACTAACCGGCCCATCCAGCGCAAGGACTATGACGACGAGGTCTATCGGACCCACGCCGAGAAGAACCAGGCCATCGCGCGCCAGATCGCCGAATGCCACCTCGCCGGTCAGCCCATCCTGGTCGGCACCGTGTCGATCGAGCGTTCGGAACAGCTGTCGGACCTGCTGAACCGCTTCGAGTATAAGGTCGAGACCTCGCGCACGCTGAAGCCGGAATATGCGGGCAAGGCCAAGGAAGCCGAGAAGATCGGCGACGCCGCCTATAACATCACCTACGAGACCAAGCTGCGCGGCATTCCGCACAGTGTCCTGAACGCCCGCCAGCACGAACAGGAGGCCTATATCGTCGCCGACGCCGGCCTGCCGAGCGCGGTGACCATCGCCACCAACATGGCCGGCCGCGGCACCGACATTCAACTCGGGGGCAACCTCGAGATGAAGATGCAGAAGTGGCTGCTGGAACAGCGCAATATGGCCGTCGAGGTCACGCCGGAAATGGAAGCGGCCAAGGAGGCCGAGTTCAAGGCCGAGATCGCCGTCCAGAAAGAAAAGGCGCTGGCCGCCGGCGGCCTGTTCGTTCTGGGCACCGAGCGCCACGAGAGCCGCCGCATCGACAACCAGCTGCGCGGCCGCACCGGCCGTCAGGGCGACCCCGGCACCTCGAAATTCTATCTGTCCTGCGAGGACGACCTGCTGCGCATCTTCGCCGGCGACCGCCTCGACTCGATCATGAAGACTTTCGGCGTGGCCGAGGGCGAGGCCATCACCCACCCCTGGCTGAACCGCGCCATCGAGACCGCCCAGAAGCGCGTCGAGACCCGCAACTACGACATCCGCAAGAACCTGCTGAAATACGACGACGTCGTGAACGACCAGCGCAAGGCCGTGTTCGAGCAGCGCCAGGAGTTCATGGACTCCGAGGATCTGTCGGAACTGGTCGGCGACTTCCGCCGCGACGTCGTGTCGGACCTGGTCGAACGCTACATGCCGCCCAAGGCCTATGCCGAGCAGTGGGACATCGACGGCCTGGACGAAAAGGTCCGCTCGACCCTGGGTCTTGAGCTGCCGCTGCACGACTGGGCCGCCGAGGAAGGCGTGTCGAACGAGGAGATCGAGGAGCGGCTGCTGGCCGCCGCCGACGCCCGCGCCGCCGAACGTCTGGAGATGATCGGGGCCGAACAGACGCGCGGTCTGGAAAAGCAGTTCATGCTGCAGATGATCGACATGCAGTGGCGCGAGCATCTGGTCCATCTGGACCACCTGCGCGGCGTCATCGGCCTGCGCGGCTACGGCCAGCGCGACCCGCTGAACGAATACAAGACCGAAGCCTTCTCGCTGTTCGAGAACCTGCTCTACGATCTGCGCCACAACGTGACCCGCTGGCTGATGACGGTCGAGTTCCGCTTCCAGGCGCCGCCCGAACTGCCCGAGTTCCAGGAAATCCACCTGAACCCCGGCACCGGCGAGAACGAGATGGCCAATCCGTCGGCCCAGAATCCCGAAGGCACGCTGATCGGCGACGACCGCTCCAAACTGCCTGTCGAGGCTCTGCCGCCCGGCTGGGAAATGACCGGCCGCAACTCCCCCTGCCCCTGCGGCTCGGGCCGCAAGTTCAAACACTGCCACGGGGCGCTGGTTTAAACCGCGCCGCTTGCCTCAAGGCGGTCTCTGGACGATCCTGATCGAAAGGAGGCCGCGATGGGCAGGCACGAACGGATATCGACAGATCTGCCAGCCTATATGGTCGGCGAGCTGCGCGCGGCGGTGGACGCTGGAGAGTTCGCTTCGACCGACGAGGTGGTGCGAGAGGCCCTGATGCACTGGCTCATCGGCCGTTCCACAACGCCGATGGCCATGGATGAACTTCGCCATCGGCTGCAGACTGAGCGGGACGGTCCTGGAAACGACGCCGACGCGGTGTTCGACCGTCTCGAAGCCAAATACAGCGCCCTTGTTGCGGCGGATCAACTCAAGGGATGAGGGTCGTCTTCTCGCGCGGCTGCGAGACCGATCTCGAACAGATCGCCGATCACATCGCAAAGGACAGCCCGCGCCGCGCCCTGAGTTTCGTCCGCGAACTTCGCGTCGCCGCCCGCGCCTTGGCGCGCGAGCCCGAAAGCCGTCCCAAGGCGACCTTCGATCCGCGTATCCGCCGCTCAGTCTATGGCGCCTATAACCTCTACTACGCCGTTCTTCCGGGCGAACTTCGCTTCCTTGCCATCATCCATGGCTCGCGCGCGGACGACGCCGTTCTGTTCGATCTGGTCAAGCGATGAGCTACAAGTCCCTCTTCTCCCGCGCCCTGTCGGCGGCGCCCGGTCGGCTGCATTTCGCCGCGCACAGCCATCACCTGTGGCCCGACGCCAGTTTCGAGGCGCAGCAGCAGACCTGGCTCGACGCCAATCTGCATGCCGACCACAAGTGGGACCTCGTCTTCGGTCAGGTGATCCCCGAGGCCCAGGCCCATGTCGCGGCCGAGCTGGGACTGCCCTCGCCCGACAGCATCGTCTTTTCCTCCAACACCCATGACTTCCTGCTGCGCCTATTTTCGGGCGTGGAGACCAGGCCGGTCCGCGTTCTGGCGACCGACGGCGAATTCCACTCCTTCCGTCGTCAGGCCGAACGGTGGGAAGAGGTCGGCGCGGCCGTGGTCACGCGCGTTCCGCTCGCGCCCTTCGACACCTTCTCCGATCGCTTCGTCGCCGAGGCGACCAAGGGCGGCTACGACTGGATCGTGGTCAGCCAGGTCTTCTTCCGCACCGGGGGCCTGTTCGACCGGATCGAGGAGCTCGCCGCCCTGGCGAGACCTGAAGGCCCTTGGGTGCTGGTAGACGGCTATCACGGCTTCATGGCGACCCCGACCGACCTGTCGGCGGTGGCCGACCGGGTCTTCTATGTTTCCGGCGGCTACAAATACGCCATGTCGGGCGAAGGCGTCTGCTTCCTGCACGCCCCGCCGGACTTCTGCCCGCGTCCTGTCGTCACCGGCTGGTTCGCGGAGTTCGGCGACCTGTCGGGACCGCCCGGCGGTGTTCAGTATCGCAGCGACGGCGGTCGGTTCTGGGGCGCCACCTTCGACTGTACGCCGCTGTATCGTTTCAACGCCGTGCGCCGAATGCTGGATCAGCAGGGGCTCGACACCGCCGCCATCGCCGCCCGTGCGCGCGATCTGGCGACCAGGTTCCAGCAGGCCGTTCAGGCCGGACAGGCCGGAGTGCTGTCGCAGGCCGAAATCCTCAATCCCGTCGAGGGCCATGCGCCGCGCGCCCGTTTCCTTGCGCTGCGTCATCCCGACGCCCAGGCCTGGTGCGCGGGTCTGCGGGCGGCCAACATCGTCACCGATGTGCGTGACGACGTCATCCGCTTCGGCTTCGGCCTGTATCAGGACGCCGAGGACGTCGATCGCCTGATCGCGGCCTGCCGATCCCTCTGATCAGTAGAAGGTCGTGTCGTCCTGCTTGCTGGGCGCAGGCGCCGTGCGCGGCGACGGCGCCGGTCGGTTCGTTGCGAGCGGGGTCGCCGGGCGGGCTTCAGGCGAGGACGGTGTCGGCATGGTCCCTCCCGCCGGCGCATTGACCGGAGGGATCGCCGGCAGGTCCGGATAGGGCATGGCCGAAGGGCGGGCGTCCTGCGCCGGCGCCGCTTGATCGGGCGCGATCGGTCCCGCGTCGGGCTGGCCCAATCGGTCGGGCGCGCCGACATCGTCCCGGATGAAGGCCCAGGCCTGACGGTCCGAGCAGCCGCAGGCCTTCAGGAAGCCCTGCTTGTCGCGCCACAGGATCAGCGGATAGCTGATGTCGACGCCGGACTCCTTGAGCAGCTGGCTCAGCCGTTCGTTGAAGCGACGGCCGGCTTCCACCACGGCGGTGCGCGCCAGATTGCCGTCCGCCTGCGGCACGCCGGCGGCGGTCCAGCTGTTCGCCGGCGTCGCCATCCAGCGTTGATAGAGCGGCCAGTCGCGCGTCAGCCACAGCTCCGCGACCGTCGCCCGCTCCGCCGCCGTCGATTGCGCCGCACCCTCCAGATCGGGTCGGGCGAACAGGATGTAGCGCGTCTCGATCCCCGCCGCCTTCAGCTTGGGCGCTTCGTCGCGCGCGTAACGCAGGGCTGAAGCGCTGTCGCGATAGGTGACGATGTACAGGGCCTGTCCCCCGCTGCCGTCCGACACCCAGGACGCCTCGTCCAGCAGTTGTTGCACCTCGGCCTGATTGCGGCTGATGGTGACCGGCTGGAACCGCGAGTAGAAGTTCCAATAGGCCCAGTATCCGGCGCCGGCGAGCAGCAGGCCGACCACGGCCGCCACGATCGAACCCATCAAAAAGCGACGCATGTAATCGGGTGCTCCAGCTTCACCGTTGACCCTTCCTAACGCATAGCATCGGAATCCGTTGTCGCCCGCATTCGCCGACGTCTTCATCGTTGCTCGAGGCGCCAAAATGTCGCGAAAGATTCCGCCCGATGCGCTCTTGAACGCCGCAGGCGGCTTCCCATTTCCGATTTCGACGCTGCGGGACACTCCCCCTCCGAACCGCAGCGAAGCGAAGCCGGCGCCCTCCCCTCCCCTCCAGGCGCCGCTCGCGCAGGCCGCCGGACTCCCCCAGTCCGGCGGCTTTCTGCTTTGTGGCGCTGCACAATAATTCCAACCTGATCACTGATCATTACAATGAACGGTCGCCGGGGGCTTCCCGAGCGACCGGACCTGGCCTAGTCAGCGGGGGTGGCGCCCCGTCGCGCCGCATCCCTTGCGGCCCTGCCGCGTCGTTCGAGACTGCTCGTCCATGACCGCCCACGATCTGCGCCAACCCGTTCAGCCGATCACCAAGGCCGCGCTGGAGGCGGCCTTCGCCAAGATCGTGGGGACCGGGCCCGGCGCAGTCGAACAGACCTATCTGACTCAGGCGCACGAAGACTATTCCGCCGATGAGACGCCCGAGCTGAGCGGCGAGGATCTGGCCGCCCTGCTCGCCGCCTCCTGGACCGCCGCCAAGGCCTATCCTACCGACGCGGCCGCTCCCGCCATCACCGTCGGCCCGCTGCACGGCGCGTCGGAAAGGGTTCTGGATTACGATCTGGTGCGTATCGTCCAGTCCGACGCGCCCTTCCTGGTCGACAGCGTCATGGGCGCCCTGGCCGAGGCCGCCGTGTCCGTGCGCGCCCTGTTCCACCCGGTGGTCGAGCTGGACGGCCGGCGTCTGTCGATCATCATGCTGGTCATCGACAGCGTGCCGCAGGAGCGTCGCGACGCCCTGGGCGAAGGCCTGGCCCAGAGCCTGTCGGACGTCCACGCCGCCGTCGCCGATCACGACGCCATGACGTCCCTGATGCGCCAGGCCGTGCAGCGTCTGGAAGAGACCCCGCCCCCGGTCGATCCCGCCGTCCTGGCCGAGAACATCGCCTTCCTGAAATGGCTGAAGAGCGACCATTTCGTCTTCCTGGGCGCGCGCGACTACGACTATCCGCTGAACGCCGACGGCGACTATGAGGCCGAGGCGCCGCTGGGCCTGTCCACTGACGGCCTGGGCATCCTGGCCGACCCCGAGCGCACCGTGCTGCGCCGCGCGTCGGAACCCGCCGTCCTGACGCGCCAGATGCGCCGCCAGTTGGACCTCAGCGAACCGGTGACGGTGGCCAAGGCCAACGCCCGCTCGCGCGTCCATCGCCGCGCCTACATGGACTATGTCGGGGTCAAGCGTTACGGCCCGGACGGCAAGGCGACCGGCGAGACCCGTTTTGTCGGCCTGTTCACGTCGGAAGCCTACGACCAGCTGACGACCGAGGTGCCGTTGCTGCGTCGCAAGGTGGCCAACGCCCTGGCCCGCGCCGACAAGGCGCCCGGCAGCCACAACGAAAAACGCCTCAAGAACATCCTTGAGAATTATCCGCGCGACGAGCTGTTCCAGGTCAGCGAGGACGAGCTGCTGTCCATCGCCCTGGGCATCCTTCACCTCTATGACCGGCCGCGCATCCGTCTGTTCTCGCGCCAGGATCCGTTCGACCGCTTCGTTTCGGTCCTGTGCTTCATCCCGCGCGAGAAGTTCGATTCCGCCGTGCGCGAACGCATCGGCCAGATCATCGCCCGCGCCTGGGGCGGCCGCATCTCGGCCTGGTATCCGGAGCTGTCCGACGCGCCCCTGGTGCGCATCCACTACATCATCGGCGTGGAGCCCGGCGCCCACCCGATCCCGGACGCCGCCCAGCTGGAAGCCGACGTCGCCGAGGCTGGTCGCGGCTGGGTCGATCGTTTCGAAGCCGCCCTGCGCCGCTCGGGCGTCGAGGAAGTCGCCGTCGGCCCGCTGAGCGCCCAATGGGCCCGCGCCTTCGGCGCCGCCTATCGCGATCGCTATGACGCCGATGAGGCCGCGACCGACCTGCAATATGTGAACCGGCTGAACGAGACCGGCCTGCCGGGCGAGGGCAAGGCCGTCGCCGTGCGCGCCTTCCGCACGCCGGACGACAGCCGTCTGCAGTTCCGCTTCAAGCTTTACCGTCGCGGCCCCGCCGTGCCCCTGTCCGATGTCCTGCCGATCCTGGCCGATATGGGTCTGAAGACGTTGGAGGAATACGGCTATCCGATCCGCCCGCATGGCGAAGAGGAGATCCACGTCCACGAGTTCCTGATGGAGGATCCCCGCGGCGAGGCGCTGGTCTTCGATGATGTGAAGGGCCCGTTCGAGGACGCCTTCGCCGCCGTATGGACCGGCCGCAATGAAAGCGACGGCTTCAACCGCCTGGTGATCGAACTGGGCGTGGAATGGCGCGACGCCGCCCTGATCCGCACTCTGGCCCACTATCGCCAGCAGACGGGTCTCGACCCCTCCCAGACGGTGCAGGAAGAGGCCCTGCGCGAATATCCCGACGTCGCCCGCGCCCTGTTGTCGCTGTTCAAGGCCAAGTTCGCGCCCCACTCTGACGTTTCTTTGGGCGGCTCCGCCGACGACCGCGCGCCGGCCGTCGCCGAGCTGGACGCCAAGATCGTCATCTTGCTGCAGGACGTGAAGAGCCTGGATCACGACCGGGCCTTGCGCCGCATCGCCGCCCTGATCGGCGCGATCAAGCGCACCAACTATTTCCAGCTGGACGCCGACGGTCAGCCCAAGCCGCACATCTCGATCAAGATCGCGTCGCGCGAGCTGGACGACCTGCCCCTGCCCAAACCCTATCGCGAGATCTTCGTATGGGCGCCGCACGTCGAGGGCGTGCACCTGCGCTTTGGTCCCGTCGCGCGCGGCGGTCTGCGCTGGTCGGACCGTCGCGACGATTTCCGCACCGAGGTGCTGGGCCTGGTCAAGGCGCAGCAGGTCAAGAACGCGGTCATCGTGCCGGTCGGCTCCAAGGGCGGCTTCTATCCCAAGCAACTGCCCCGTACGACGGACCGCGAGGCCATTCAGGGCGAGGCCATCCGCGCCTATCGCACCTTCCTGTCCGGGCTTCTGGACATCACCGACAACATCGCCGCCGACGGTTCGGTGACCCATCCGGCCAATGTCATCGCCTGGGAAGGCGACGACCCCTATCTGGTCGTGGCCGCCGACAAGGGCACGGCGACCTTCTCCGACATCGCCAACGGCGTCTCGGCCGCCTACGGCTTCTGGCTGGGCGACGCCTTCGCCTCGGGCGGCTCCATCGGCTATGACCACAAGGCCATGGGCATCACTGCGCGCGGCGCGTGGGAGGCGGTCAAGCGCCACTTCCGCGAAATGGGCAAGGACATCCAGACCCAGCCCTTCACCATGGTCGGCGTCGGCGACATGTCCGGCGACGTCTTCGGCAACGGCGTCCTTCTGTCCAAGGCGACGCGCCTGGTCGCCGCCTTCGATCACCGCGACATCTTCATTGATCCGAACCCGGATCATGTCTCGAGCTGGGTCGAGCGCAAGCGCCTGTTCGATCTGCCGCGCTCGTCTTGGCAGGACTATGACAAGGCCCTGATCTCGGAGGGCGGCGGCGTCTTCTCGCGCTCTGGCAAGTCGATCCAGCTGACACCCCAGATCAAGGCGGCCCTGGACATCGCCGAGGACGAACTGGACCCCGTCAGCTTGATCCGCGCCATTCTGAAGGCCCCGGTCGAACTGCTCTATCTGGGCGGCATCGGCACCTATGTGAAATCGGCGGCGGAAACCGACGCCCAGGTCGGGGACAAGGGCACCGACGCCCTGCGCATCAACGCCGACGAACTGCGGGTCAAGGTGGTGGGCGAGGGCGCAAACCTCGGCTTCACCCAGGCGGGGCGCATCGCCTTCGGCCAGGCCGGCGGCCGGATCAACACCGACGCCATCGACAACTCCGCCGGGGTCGACACCTCCGACCACGAGGTCAACATCAAGATCCTGGTCGGTTCGGCCGTGACCAACGGCGTCCTGCCGGCCGAGGAGCGTACGCCGCTTCTGGCCTCCATGACCGACGAGGTCGGCCTCAAGGTGCTGGCCCACAACTACGACCAGACCCTGGCCCTGACCCTGCAACAGGCCGAAGGCGTCGGCGCCCTGGACGCCCAGCAGCGGTTCATGCAGAGCCTGTCGGCGCGCGGCAAGCTGGACCGCAAGGTCGAGGGCCTGCCCAATGACGCCCGCGTCAAGGAGCTGATGACGGCGGGCATCCCGCTGGCCCGGCCCGAGCTGGCCGTTCTGATGGCCTACGCCAAGCTGGAGCTGTCGGACGGCATCGTCGCCTCGCAGGCGCCCGAGGATCCCTTCTTCGAACAGATCCTGGTCCGCTACTTCCCCGAGGCCCTGGCCCGGTTCGAACCGGAGATGAAGAGCCACCGTCTGCGGCGCGAGATCATCGCCACCGTCATGGCCAACGAAGTCGTCAACATGTGCGGCCCGACCTTCCCCGACCGCCTGCGCGGTTCGGCGGAATGCGACACCACCGCCCTGATCATCGCCTTCGAGGCGGCGCGCCGTATCTTCCGTCTGGACGAAGCCTGGGACGCCGTTTCGGCCCTGGACCTGAAGATCTCGGCCGAGGCCCAGATCGCCCTCTATCAGGAAATCGCCGTCGTCCTGCGTCGCCAGACCTTCTGGTTGGCCCGCCGCGCCAAGGGCGGTCTGTCGGTCCAGGCTCTGATCGACCGCTACCGCCCGATCGCCGACGCCTTGCAGGCCGAGGGCGCGCCGGTCCTGTCGCGCTTCGAACAGGGGCGTCTGGATGCGCGCGTCAAACGCTTCGCCGACCACGGCGCGCCCGAGGATCTGACCCGCAGCATCGCCATCATGCGCCCCCTCGTCGCCGCCTCCGACATCGGGGATCTGGCGCAGGAAGCGAACTGGCCCGTCGCAGCCATGGCGCGCCTGTATCACCAGGTCGGCGCCGCCTTCGACTTCGACCGTCTGCGCGCCGCCGCCGGCTCCATTCCGTCTGCGGATCATTTTGATCGTCTCGCCGTCCGTCGTCTGATCGAGGATCTGATGAACGAGCAGGCGGCCCTGACCCGCGCCGTCGCCCGCGCCTCCGATCCGTCGGTCGGCGTCAGCGAGGATGCGGCCGAGGCCGCCGTGGACGCCTGGATCGGCTCCAAACAGGCGACGGTCGAGGGCGTGCGCGCCTCGGTGGACGAGATCGAACAGTCCGGCTCGGGCTGGACCTTCGCCAAACTGACGATCGCCAACGCGACGATCCGCGATCTGGCGACGGCGGCCGTGAATGGCTGAGCAGCGGGTCTTCGCTTGACGAAGCCGTCGTCTCACGGCCTCTTCAGCCGCTGATCAGGCTGGGGAGGCCGCAATGCCGAGAAAGTTCCTCGTCGTCGTCGACGACAGTCCGGAGTTCGAGGCCGCCCTGCGGTTCGCCTCGCGCCGGGCGAAATCGACGGGCGGGCGCGTGGTTATGCTGCGCGTCCTGCCGACCGACAGCGACGCCCACTGGTCGGGCGTGCGCGAGGAAATCGAACGCCAGCAGCGCCAGGAGGCGGAAATCCTGCTCAACCGCCTGGGCGAGGAGGCGCAGACCCGCTCCGGCGCCGCGCCGGTCTTCCTGATCGAGAAGGGCGAGGCCCAGGCCGCGATCAAGAAGGTCGTCGCCGCCGATCCCGACATCAAGATCCTGGTCCTGGCCGCCGGAACCAGCTCGCGCGGCCCCGGCCCGCTGGTCTCGGCCATCATTAAACAAGGCGCGCAGATCGGCGGCCGCAAACTGCCCGTCACCATCGTCCCCGGCGAACTGACCGAAGACGAGATCGAAGACCTGGCCTAGCCCTCGGCCGGCGACTGGGCGGCCCGCAGCTTGTCGCGCAGCGCCCCCAGGCCTTGGCGCAGGTGGGTCAAGGCTTCGGGCGTCATCTCGGTGGCGTCCAATACCGATTGCGGCAGGCACGCGGCCTCGACAGCCAACGCCCGTCCTGCGTCGGTCAGGCTGACGCGCACCACCCGCTCATCCGCCTTGTCGCGGGCGCGCGTCACCAGCCCGGCCGCCTCCAGTCGTTTGATAAGCGGGGTCAGGGTGTTGGATTCCAGAAACAACTGCTCGCCCAGCCGGCCGACCGTCTGTTCGTCCTCACGCCAGAGCAGGGCCATGGCCAGGAACTGCGGATAGGTCAGGCCCATCCGGTCCAGCAGAGGCTTGTAGAACCGATTGAACGCCAGGTTTGCCGAATAGGCGGCGAAGCACAGCATGTCATCGACGGCCATGGCGGCGGGGGAGCGGGCGGGTGAGGTCATAGGCAGATAATAATCGCACGCGATACAATCGCAAGCTTGACGCCTCCAGCTCTACTCACTAAATTACATCACGCGATTAAATCGCGCACGATATTGATGATCTCCCGGAGCTGATCCCCATGTCCATCAACACCCTGTACCGCACCACCGCCGTCGCAACGGGCGGCCGCGACGGCCGCGCCGCCACCACCGACGGCGC
This sequence comes from Brevundimonas sp. UYEF29, assembly GCF_040546195.1. Lineage (NCBI taxonomy): Bacteria > Pseudomonadati > Pseudomonadota > Alphaproteobacteria > Caulobacterales > Caulobacteraceae > Brevundimonas > Brevundimonas sp. UYEF29. The sequence goes on from NZ_JBEPNH010000007.1 coordinate 75,501, forward strand.
TCTGGATGTCGCCCTGGGCACGCCCAAGGAGCTGGGCGGCGCCGGCGTCGGCAACAACCCCGAACAGCTGTTCGCGGCCGGCTACGCGGCCTGCTTCCTCGGCGCCATGAAGTTCGTCGCCTCTCAGGGCGGTCACGCCAAGGTGCCTGCCGACGCCGCCGTCAACGCCACGGTCGGCATCGGTCCGCGCAGCGACAAGGGCTTCGGCCTGGAGGTGGCGCTGGAGGTCAGCCTGCCTGGCGTGGATCGCGCCGAGGCCGAAGCCCTTGTCGCCGAGGCGGATACCGTCTGCCCCTATTCGCACGCCACGCGGGGCAATATCGCGGTGACCCTGACCGTCGCCTAACCCTTCGGGACCAGGCGCCACATCTGCAAGGGGTGGCGCACGGTCCCGGCCTCGGCCCCCGCGCGGTCGCCGCGACCCATATAGAGGTCGGCGCGCACCGGTCCGCGAATGGCTGATCCTGTATCCAGCGCCATGGCCAGACCGCGATAGCTGGCCGTGGCGCCGCGCAGATTGCCCCCGTCGGCCTCCAGCCAGACCAGTTCGCCATAACGCCAGTGGGCCGGGTCGACCGCGATGGCTCGCCGCTCGGTCAGGGGCACGCCCGCCGCCCCCGCCGGGTGGCCGTCATCGTCCGGGTCCAGCCGGAAGAAGATGTAGCGCGGGTTCAGCGCCATGACCGCCTGCGCCTCATAGCCGCGGTGGCTGGCCAGCCAGTCCCGGATCGCATCGCCGGAGGTGCCGTTCTGCGGCAACAATCCCTGCTGCGCCATCGGTCGGGCGATGCCCACGAACGGCTTGCCGTTGTCGGCGGCATAGGCGGCGCGGCCGCGCGTGCCGTCCTCGAACGTCAGATAGCCCGACCCCTGGATCTGCAGAAAGAACAGGTCCTCGGCCCGCATCCAGGCCAGGGCCTGCTCAGGCCGTGCGGCGGATTCGATATAGGTCCGGTCGCCGGCCGCGCGTGGATTGGCGGGCTTGGGCAGGACGGGGGCCGAGAACTCGGCGTCCGGCCGTCGCCGTGCCGGATATTCGGGGGCGAAATAGGAGGTCAGCAGGCCCGGTCGCCCGTCCGGCGTCTGAGCCGGGATCGCGCTGAAGCTGGCCTCGAAGAAGGCGCGCGCCTGCGACGGCGTGATCGTCATTGTCGTCGCCATGGCCTTGGCGCGTCCGCAGACCCGGCGTGCGGCCTCTTCACGCGCCGCGCCGCACCCGTCCACATAGGCCCGGAAGGCGGCCAGATGGTCCTCCTGGCTCCAGCCCGGCAGCACGGCGGGGCTCAGGGCGTCGGACGGCGCGGGAGGCGGTGTCGGGTTCGGCGAAGGCGTATAGGGTATCGGCCCCGTCTGCGGCCCTGTCGCCCCAGTCGGCGTCATCGGCCCGGTCGAACAGGCGGCGACAGCCAGGGCGGCCGTCAGCGTCGCCAGTCCGCCCGACCGGCCGCGAACCGCCATCAGGCGTTGGCCGGCTCGACGCGCGCCAGCACCCAGTTCGGGTCCGTCGCGCCCAGGGTGCGTTCGAACGTCCAGTGTTCGGCCGTGCGGCGTTCCTCGACCAGCGGCTCGCCCGTCGTCGCGTCCGCCGTTTCGCCAGAAGCCTTGGTCACCCGGCTGCGCAGTTCGGCCAGGAACCGCACCTTGGCCACGGCCTTGTCGCCCTCGGCGACCGCGCCTTCCAGATCAGCCCGGGGCGGATACAGGAACTCGACGGTCTCGGTCTCGCCACGCGTCTCGCGCGCCGCGATGCCGGTCTCGAACGAGGCGAAGACGTTCGGCTTCAGCAACGGCTTCAGCGCGGCCCGGTCGCCGGCGGCGTAGCCGCGAACGATGGTTTCATAGGCCTGGCGCGCGCCGTCCAGGAAACGGGCCGGGTCGAACGCCGGATCGCGCGCCTTCAGGCTGGCGATCGAGGCCAGGGTCGCCGGGTCGATCGCCGCGACTTTGGGCGTTTCGGCCTGGGCCGGGCCGGGCGGCGCGATCTTGGCGTCTTCCTGCGGCTGACGGCCCACCCGCTTGCCCAGCACATTGTAGAGCTGGAACAGCACGAAGGCTGCGATGAAGGCGAAGACGACGACCTGGAACTGAACCGGCATGTTCAAGAGGAGATTCCTGTAGCGAACGACGGGTGCGCCAAACACTTAGTCTGGCGTGATTACGGGCTCATATAGGGTGAGGCAAGGCGAAGCGCGCCCCCAATCGCGTGCGCGACGTTGCGGCCAAGCGTCCCGGCATGGTAGTCGCGGCGCCTCATTCCGGCCTCATCGGCCCCAAACTGCGCCAAAGACCGTTTCATGACCGACGCCGCTCCTCCCGCCGAACAGCCCCAGCAAGGCGACGCCCAACAGGGCCAGCCCGCCGGTCCCGGCTTCCGCATCCTGGCGCAATACGTCCGCGACTTCTCGTTCGAGAACCCGCGCGCCCCGGAATCCCTGCGCATCGACGGTAAGCCCGCCATCGACCTGGGCGTTGAAATGGCCGCCCAAGGCCGCCCCGACGGCCTGTTCGAACTGGACCTGAAGCTGTCGATCAAGGCGACGCACGAGAACCAGCCCGTCTTCCACGTCGAACTGGTCTATGGCGGCCTGTTCCAGCTGGCCAACGTCCAGGAGCAGGACATCGAGCCCCTGCTGCTGATCGAATGCCCGCGCTACCTGTTCCCGTTCGCGCGCGAGATCATCTCGGGCGCTACGGCCGACGGCGGCTTCTATCCCCCGTTCCAGCTGGATCCCATCGACTTCGCGGCCATCTACATCGCGCGCCAGCAGCAGATCGCCCAGCAGCCGGTCGAAACCGGCCAGGCGTAAGCCGCACGACGGCCAGGCGCCTCTGGCGTTCCGGCCGCATCGAAAGGCGCGGATAGAGTAGTGACGGCGACGGCCAAGTCAGGCGAGGATATTGCGCGCGGCATCGCCCTGCGCATCGCGGCGGCCGGCTGTTTCTCGATCATGGCGGCGTTGCTGAAACTGGCGTCGCTGGACGGCGTCGTCGCGCCCGAGATGCTGTTTTACCGCGCCTTCTTCGGCCTGCCGGTCGTCTTGGCCTGGGTGCTGACCCAGCCGGGCGGTTTGTCGGGTCTGAAAACGCGCCGTCCCCTGGCCCATCTCGGGCGCAGCGCCCTGGGCATCGTCTCGATCCTGTGTGTGTTCCAGACCCTGACCCTGCTCCCCCTGGCCGACGCCACGACCCTCAGCTTCACCGCCCCCATCTTCGCCACCCTCTTGTCCTTCCTGATCCTGAAGGAGGCGGTCGGCCCGCGTCGCTGGGCCGCCGTCGCCGTCGGCTTCATCGGCGTGCTGATCGTCATGCGGCCGGGCTCGACCGATCAAGCCGTGCCGATGGAGGGGATCGCCTTCGGCCTGGTCGCCGCCCTGCTGACGGCCGGCGTGACCGTCACCCTGCGCCAGCTGCGCGACACCGAACACGTCGCCGCCATCGTCTTCTGGTTCTTCGTCGGCTCGTCGGTCGTGGGGGCGATCCTGCTGCCCTTCGTCGGCCACTGGCACGCGCCTGCAACCTTCGCCCTGCTGATCGGATCGGGCATCGCCGGCGGCCTGGCCCAGCTGTTCATGACCGCCTCGCTGCAAAAGGCCCCGGTCGCCGTGGTCGCGCCCTTCGACTATCTCCAGATCGTCGGCGCCATCGTCTTCGGCTGGTGGCTGATGGCCGTGACGCCCACCCTCACCACCCTGGCCGGCGCCGCCCTGATCGCCAGCAGCGGTCTCTACACCGCCTGGCGCGAACATATCCGCCGCAAGGCCAGCCTCATCCAGCCGACCGCGCCGCTGGTTTAGTCGCCAGGAATTTAGTTCGGACTGTCTAGCCAGATTTGGAAAATGAACACTTTTGGCTCGAGAGAGACTGCATCCAGCATCCATTCAACCCGCTCTCTGGCCAAGCGTCGGCGTTCCTCGGTAGGTTGATCGTACGCGCCGTGATCGCCGTAGATGCTGAGATCTATCCGCGGAATTTCCCGATTTCCTGCGATCTCATAGATTTCAACAAGATCGATCCAACCCGCATCTGGTCCTAGCGTAGCCATAAACGCGATTAGAGCGTCTATACCCACACAACGATGCCCCTTGCCGCACGATGCAGCAGCGATAGCGTCTGACGGGCGTGTCACGGGGAGCTTTACCGCCCTGTTGATCCAAACCCGCCCGTCCCGCGCGCCGTCTCGTCCAGCGTCTCGACCTCGATCCAGTCGGCGCGTTCATGCCGGGCGATCACCAGCTGGGCGATGCGTTCGCCGCGGCGGATGACGAAGGGTTCGGCGCCGATGTTGGCCAGGATCACGCCGCACTCCCCACGATAGTCGCTGTCGATGGTGCCCGGCGCATTGGGGCAGATGATGCCGTGTTTCAAAGCCAGTCCCGAGCGCGCCCGCACCTGGGCCTCGCACCCCAGCGGCAGGGCGATCTTCAGCCCCGTGGGCACCAGCATCCGCTGACCCGGGGCCAGGGTCATCGGCTGATCCTCGGGCACGGCGGCGCGCAGGTCCATGCCCGCTGAACCGGCCGTCTCATAGGCGGGCAGGGGAAGGCCTTCGGAATGCGGCAGGCGCAGGATCTGGATCGGGGTCTCAGTCATTCGGGGGCCTTGAAATGATCGGCGATGCGGGCGGCGACAGCCCGGGCGATGGCGGTCTTGGACTGGCGCGGCCAGGTCTCGGTCCGATCGGCGGTGACCAGCAGCACGGCGTTGCCGTCCGATCCGAACACGTCGTCGGACACGTCGTTGCCCAGGATCCAGTCGCAGCCCTTTCGCGACAGCTTGGCGCGGGCATTGGCCTCCAGATCCGTCGTCTCGGCGGCGAAGCCGATGACCAGGGCCGGGCGGTTCGGCCCGGGCGCGGCGACGCCGGCCAGGATGTCGGGGTTCTCGATCAGGGCCAGGGTCGGCGGGCCGCCGGGTCCCTTCTTGATCTTGCCGCCGGCGATGGTGTCCACGCGCCAGTCGGCGACGGCGGCCGAAAGCACGGCGATGTCGGCGGGAAGGGCGCTCTGCGTCGCCGCCTGCATCTCCAGCGCGCTCTCGACATCGATCCGCGTCACGCCGGTCGGGGCAGCCAGCGCCGTCGGCCCCGACACCAGCGTCACCTCGGCCCCCAACTCGGCCAGGGCGGCGGCTATGGCGTAGCCCTGTTTGCCGCTGGAGCGATTGGTCAGGCCCCGCACCGGATCGATCGGTTCGAACGTCGGCCCGGCCGTAACCACGGCCTTGCGTCCCTCGAGCGGTCGTCCCGCCGCGCCGGCCAGCAACCCATCGATGGCCTCCAGGATCGCGGCGGGTTCAGCCATGCGCCCCGGCCCGTATTCGCCGCAGGCCATCTCGCCGTCGTCCGGCCCCACCACCGCCACGCCGTGGAAGCCCGGAAAGGCCTTCAACCGCTCCATATTGGCCTGGACCGCCGGATGCTCCCACATCCGCACATTCATCGCCGGAGCCAGCAGCACCCGCTTGTCCGTGGCGATCAGGGTCGTCGAGGCCAGGTCGTCGGCCAGGCCGTTCGCCGCCTTGGCGATCAGCCCCGCCGTCGCCGGCGCCACCACCACCAGATCGGCCCATCGCGACAGTTCGATATGGCCCATGCTGGTCTCGTCGTCCGGGTGGAACAGCCCTGACCGCACCGGATGGCCGCTCAGCGCCGCCAGCGACAGGGGTGTGACGAACTCGGCGCCGGATTCGGTCAGAAGGACCCGCGTCCGCCCGCCCGCCTTGGCGATCAGCCGCACCAGCTCCAGCGCCTTATAGGCCGCGATGCCGCCGCCCACGATCAGCAGGATCTTGCGGTTCGAAAGGGGGCAATTGTCCATGCCCCCGGTCTAGCCGCCGCGCGTGACGCCGTCGAGACGAGAACATTGCACGAACAATAAAGTTGTGCTTTCGTCGCGTACAGCGGGTATCTGGAGGGAAGAATGAGAACGCTGACGAGGGGAGGGGGCGCGCTGATTCTGTGCGGTCTGCTGGCGCTTGCCGGCTGCGACAACAGCTCGGCGGTCGAGACGCGGGATCGGACGGCGAGCGCCGAACCCGTCGCCCTGACGTCCATGCCGACGGCAAGTGAAGAGGCTGCGACGCCTCAGGAGAAGCCTGTTCTGACCGCCAATCGGCGCGAAACCGTCGACGCCAAGATCGCGCGTCTCTATGACCGCAACGGCGCAGACTTCGGCGCGCGCTCGGCCGAGGATTATCTGACGAAGGTCACGGCTTTCACGACAAAACCTCCGCGCGATGCCGAGACCGTCAAACGGCCCAATGGCGACACCCTGATCTATCAGGCCTCGACCAACACCTTCGCCGTCGTGGCCCGCAACGGCTCGCCGCGCACCATGTTCAAGCCGACGACGGGCGCCGACTACTGGGCCGAGCAGAAGGCGGCTGCGCCCACCTTCGGCCAGCGGCGCCAATCGACGGGCGCGGCGGGCTGATATAGAGGGCGGGTTCCACCAAGGATCTCGCCCCCATGTCCGATACGGCCGAACCCAAGACCCCGCTGCTGAAGACCGCCCTGATCTATGATTTCGACGGCACCCTGGCGCGCGGCAATATGCAGGAGGTGTCCTTCATCCCCTCCGTCGGCATGGGCATCGGCGCCTTCTGGGAAGAGGCCGAGCGCCTGACCAAGGACGCCGACGGCGACGGCATCCTGATGTACATGCAGCTGATGCTGCACCACGCGCGTCAGAACGGCGCCCCGGTGACGCGCGAGACCCTGCGCCAGCACGGCGAGGCCGTCGCCCTGTTCGAGGGGCTGAAGGATCTCAGCTGGTTCGACCGGATGAACGCCTTCGGGGCCAAATACGGGCTGGAGATCGAGCATTACATCATCTCCGCCGGGCTGGAGGAGATGATCGACGGCACGCCGATCCGCCCCGCCCTGACCCACGTCTTCGCCTCCCACTACGTCTATGACGACAAGGGCGAGGCCGCCTGGCCGGCGGTCGGCGTCAACTACACCACCAAGACCCAGTATTTGTTCCGCATCAACAAGGGCGTGAAGAACCACTGGGAGCACGAACGCATCAACCACTTCATCCCTGACGACGAGCGCGCCGTGCCCTTCGACCGGATGATCTTCATCGGCGACGGCGACACCGACGTGCCGACCATGAAGATGATGCACACCAAGGGCGGCTTTTCGATCGCCGTCTATGACCCGCGCTCGAACGAACGGGATCAGAAAAAGGTCTATTCCCTGATCTCGGAGGACCGGGTGAACTTCGTCGCCGCCGCCGACTATCGCGAGGGGTCGGCCCTGGACCTGATCGTCAAGGGGCTGGTGGGCCGCATCGCCATCAACGCCGGCTCCATGCCCGCCGACCTTTGACGCCCGTCGCCTAAACCGGCTGATCGGCGCTCGCCAAGCCGACGATCCGGCGCTGTCGATCCAGATCGACGATGACATCGGCGGCCACGCCGCCGTCCATCATGTGACGGCTCAGTCTTTCGTAGTGCTGGATGAAGACCGCCAAGGCCGCACGACGCTCAGGCGAGACGGTTTCCTGCCCCCTCAGCCCCGCCTCCTGCTCGCAGCGCCAGTCCAGCACGATATCGAACGCCGGCGCCTTCAGAAAAATCAGGGCTTCCAAACGCGCGCGCAGACCGGCGTAGGGCTGAGCCAGCGCCGCATTGACCGTCCTGCGCCATTCGCCTCCGACGTCCTGCCGGGCCTCCAGGATGTTGATCGGCGCAACCAGGTCCCCCTCGGCCTGCGGCGTCGCGCCGAGGCACCATCCCTCCAGCACGATGACCCGCGGCCGACCCTTCACGACAGGCCAGTCCGCCACGGCCGCGCGGTCGTCGGCCAGCTTGTCGAAACGCGGCAGAGGCGTCAGGTCGTCCGGCCCCACCGTCTGCAACCGATCCAGCAGACGGTTCAGAAGGTCCAGATCATGCGTCGCCGGCGGCCCGCGCGTGGCGAACAGCGGATGAACCCGCGCCGCCATGGCCGCCCGCTCCGCCTTCGTCAGATAGACGTCGTCCATCGACAGACTCGCCCCGCCGAACCGCTCGGCGACGGCCTTGGCCAGTGTCGATTTTCCCGACCCTTGCGATCCCGCGATCCCCAGGATCGGCGGCGGACCGTCCCGGCCCATCGCCTCGGCGCGCTGCTCGATCCATCGGCCGATCCTGTCGATCAGCCGCGCGTCGATCATCTCAGTGCTGGTTTTCCGGCAACCGCACGATCAGGCCGTTCAGCGCGTCCGACACCCGGATCTGGCACGACAGGCGGCTGTTCGGCTCGACCTCCTCGGCGAAGTCCAGCATCGACTCCTCCATCGCCGACGGCTTGCCCGTCGCCTCGCGCCAGGCCTCGTCGACATAAACATGGCAGGTGGCGCAGGCGCAGGCCCCGCCGCAGTCCGCGTCGATGCCCGGCACATTGTTGCGGATCGCGCCTTCCATGACGCTCAGCCCCGGCTTCACGTCGACGACGTGCTCGGTTCCGTCATGCTCGATATAGGTGATGCTGGCCATGCGCCGCTCTTATCAAGCCACGGCGGCGGCGCAAGGCCGTAAGTTGGCGCCAGCATCTCGATATGGCATCATCGACCGATGAATGACATGCGAAAGATCACCGCTATTTTGCCCACGCGCCTGCTCGCGGCCGCTCAGGATGCAACGGGCCAAGGCGTGACCGAAACCCTGCGCCGCGCGCTGGAAACCCTGACGCACGCGGACTGGAGCCGCCGCATGCTGGCTCTGGAAGGCCGCGCGCCCTTGCAGGTCGATCTGGACGACCTACGCCAGGACCGGACGCCAGGCGGATCGGACCGCACGGCTTGATCGCCGCCGACACCAGCGCGGTCCTGCACTTCCTGCACGGCTTCGACGGTCCGTCCCGCCCCGCCGTTCGCCAGGCGCTGCGCGACGAAAGGCTGGTGTTGCCGCCCCTCGTCCTGACGGAACTGCTGTCCGCCCCATCGCCCGAAAGCGATCTCGACGGTCTTCTGGCCGCGGCGCCGCTCGTGCCGGTAATCGACGGCTATTGGGAACGGGCGGCGCTCAATCGACGCACGCTTGCGATGCGGGGCCTCAAGGCGCGGCTGGCCGACGCCCTGATCGCCCAATCCTGCATCGATGCGGGAATCCCGTTGATCTCCGGCGATTCCGATTTTCGGCATTTCGCCGCCCATTGCGGGCTCAAGCTGGCGCAGTAGGGCGCAGAAAAAACCCCCGAAGCGCCGCTTCGGGGGTTTCTATAATCAGGCCGCCTTCTTGCGGCTCGGCGCGACCATCAGCTTCTTGGTCTCGGCGATGGCCTTGGCGGGGTTCAGACCCTTGGGGCAGACCTGGGCGCAGTTCATGATCGTGTGGCAACGATACAGTTTGAACGGGTCTTCCAGGTCGTCCAGACGCTTCTGGGTCGCGTCGTCGCGGCTGTCGGAAATCCAGCGATAGGATTGCAGCAGCGCCGCCGGGCCCAGGTATTCTTCCTGGTTCCACCAGTAGCTGGGGCACGAGGTCGAGCAGCAGGCGCACAGGATGCACTCGTACAGGCCGTCCAGCTTCTCGCGCTCGGCCGGGGTCTGCAGACGTTCCTTCTCGGGGTCCGGCTCATCCGATTGCAGATACGGCTGGATCGAGTCGTACTGGGCGTAGAACAGGCTCAGGTCCGTCACCAGGTCCTTGACCACCGGCTGGTGGGGCAGGGGGGAGATGGTGATGTTGCTGGACGCGCATTCGTCCCAGCCCTTGGTGCAGGCCAGGGCGTTGCGCCCGTCGATGTTCATCGAGCACGAGCCGCAGATGCCCTCGCGGCACGAGCGCCGGAACGACAGGGTCGGATCGATGGTGTTCTTGATGTGGATCAGGGCGTCCAGCAGCATCGGGCCGTGGTCGCCGGTCGGCACCTCGTAGGTGTCCCAGCGCGGATCGGCGTCGGTCTCCGGATCGTAGCGATAGACCTTGTAGGTCTTCACGTCCTTGGAGCCCGGCGCGGCCTTGTGGACCTTGCCGGTCGTCGGCTTGGAGCCTCGGGGGAGAGTCAGCTGGACCATCTTAGTAAACCCGCGCCTTCGGTTCGATATACGCGATGTCGTCGGACATGGTGTAGTTGTGGACCGGACGATAATCGATCTGGACCTGCTCGCCCGGACGCTTCCACGCCAGGGTGTGCTTCATCCAGTTGACGTCGTCGCGATCGGGATAGTCTTCGCGGGCGTGGGCGCCGCGCGATTCCGTGCGGTTCAGACCGCCCTCGATCGTCACCAGCGCCTGGGCGATCAGGTTGTCGTACTCCAGCGTCTCGACCAGGTCCGTATTCCAGATCAGGCCGCGATCGGTGGTCTTGATGTCGGCGCCGGCCGCCTCGATGGCGCGCAGCTTGTCGGTGCCCTGTTGCAGGGTCTCGCCGGTGCGGAACACCGCCGCATCGGCCTGCATCGCGCGCTGCATCGACAGACGCAGCTCGGCGGTCGGGGTCGAGCCGTCGGCGTAGCGGAAGCGGTCCAGGCGAGCCAGGTGCTGATCGGTCTGGCTCTTGGAGGCGGACGGCACGGCCGAGGCCTTGTCGACGACTTCACCGCAGCGCAGGCCGACGGCGCGGCCGAACACCACCAGGTCGGTCAGGGAGTTGGAGCCCAGGCGGTTGGCGCCGTGCACCGAAACGCACGCCGCCTCGCCCACGGCCATCAGGCCCGGCACCACGCTGTCGGGGTTGCCGTCGCGCAGCGTCAGGACTTCGCCGTGATAGTTCGTGGGGATGCCGCCCATGTTGTAGTGCACGGTCGGCAGGACCGGAATCGGCTCCTTGGTCACATCCACGCCGGCGAAGATCTTGGCCGACTCCGAAATGCCCGGCAGGCGCTGGTGCAGGATCTTCGGATCCAGGTGATCCAGGTGCAGGAAGATGTGGTCCTTGTTCGGACCCACACCACGGCCTTCACGGATTTCGATGGTCATGGAGCGCGAGACCATGTCGCGCGGCGCCAGGTCCTTCACGGTCGGCGCATAGCGCTCCATGAAGCGCTCGCCTTCCGAGTTGGTCAGATAACCGCCCTCGCCGCGCGCGCCCTCGGTGATCAGACAGCCGGCGCCATAGATGCCGGTCGGGTGGAACTGCACGAACTCCATGTCCTGCAACGGCAGGCCGGCGCGCAGCACCATCGCATTGCCGTCGCCGGTGCAGGTGTGGGCCGAGGTGGCGCTGAAATAGGCGCGGCCGTATCCGCCGGTCGCCAGAACCACCATCTTGGCGCGGAACTGGTGAAGCTGGCCGTTGTCGAGTTGCAGCGCCGTCACGCCGGTGCAGGCGCCGTCCTGCATGATCAGGTCCAGCGCGAAATATTCGACGAAGAACTTCACCTCGCGGCGCACCGACTGGCCGTACAGGGTGTGCAGGATGGCGTGACCGGTGCGGTCGGCGGCGGCGCAGGTGCGCTGCACCGGGCCTTCGCCGAAGTTGCGGGTCATGCCGCCGAAGGCGCGCTGATAGATCTTGCCTTCTTCGGTGCGGCTGAAGGGCACGCCCCAGTGTTCCAGCTCATAGACGGCCTTGGGCGCGTTACGGACCAGATATTCGATCGAGTCCTGGTCGCCCAGCCAGTCCGACCCCTTGACGGTGTCGTACATGTGCCACTGCCAGCTGTCCTCGCCCATGTTGCCGAGCGAGGCGGAGATGCCGCCCTGGGCCGCGACGGTATGCGAGCGGGTGGGGAAGACCTTGGTCACGCAGGCGACCTTCAGCCCCTGCTGGGCGGCGCCGAGCGCGGCGCGAAGGCCCGAGCCCCCGGCGCCGACGACGACGACGTCGTATTCGTGATCGATCAGTTCGTAAGCGGCCATCAGTTGATCAGGCTCCGAAACCAGCGGGCAGCGGCGCCGAGCCCAGCGCCAGCCGCACGATGAAGAAGACGCTGGCGGCGGCCAGCACCAGGAAGACGACGTTCAGCAGCAGCACCAGAAGGCCGCGCATTCCGACGTTGGGCACGTAGTCTTCCAGAACGACTTTCCAAGCCAGGCTGACGTAGCCGAAGAAGATCACTGCGGTGATCGCCATCAGGGCGGCGTTCAGCGGATTGGCGAACCACGCCATCGCCGCGTCATAGCCGGCGCCAGCCAGGGTGAAGCCGGTCGAGGCGACCCACAGGCCCAACGGCAGCAGGGCCACCAGCAGGATGCGCTCGATCAGCCATTCGCCGGCGCCGTGACGCTCGGAAACCTTGACGTTGTTCTTGAACTTTGCGGCGCCGCTCACAGCGAAACCCTCCCCGTGGCGAACAGCACGACCCAGAACAGCACGGCCAGCGGGATCGGCCCCCAGACGGCGATGTTCGACAGGGCGGTCGCCGACTTCACCGTCAGCCCGTTGCCGGTGTCGTTATAGGTGTGGCGCGCGCCGTTCAGGATGAAGGAGAACAGCACGACCGTCAGACCGAAGAAGACCAGCAGGCCCAGCGGCGATCCAGCCAGATCCAGCGCGCTCTGGAACGCCTCGGGCCCGAACGCCAGCGCGCCCAGCCAGGCCAGGACGAACAACACGCCGACTGTGGCGGCGATGATCGTCGCGCGGAACAGGATCGAGGCCGTCATGGTGACGTGCCAGCGCCACACGCCCATGTGAGGCGACAGCGGCGTGATATGTCCGTTCGGTTGAGTGACGAAGCGACCCGTCCGGTCGCTTGAGGCGCCACCCGGCGTCGGGTTGGGCTGGTTCATGCGAATGGTTCTCAAAAGCGAATGAATTCAATCGCCGTGTGCGGTTGCCAAGGCTTTTGTGACCCTGTGGAGCCGGTGTCAACGCACAGACCCCCAGATCGACGGATTGTGCGGATTACGTCGGTTCCATCACGACGGATCACGTTTGCGTTCCGCGCCCGTTCGACGGCTAGGCGACGCGCCGAACGATTTGGCAGGGTGGGCTCATGTTGCTGCTCGCCCTGATGTCCGCCGTCGCCCTGGAGCCCGCCATCCAGACGACAGGGCTTCTGGACGCGACGCCTGAAACCTATCGCGCGCCGGCCGTCCGCCCCTATCAGCCGCCGTCCCGTTTCGGGCGCGAAACGGCCGAGGGGGACGGCGAGATCGACCTGCATCGCCGCCCTCTGACGGCCCCCGTCGGGGTCGATGACTACGCCGGGGACTATGAGTTCAGCCCCTCCGACAGCCAGACGACCTACGATCAGGGCATGGCCCAGGCCGCGATCGACGCCGAAGCCGCAATGGGTCCGCTGGACGGCCGCTGGCGCATCGCCCAGCCGGACGGAAAGCCCTTGCTGTCGCTGTCCCTGACTGACCGGGGCGAGGGCCGTCGGGTCGAGGGCGCCTGGCGAAGTCTGGACGCGCCGGCCGGGATCGACCGAATGGGCTTCGCCGGCCCGGTCTCGACCCAGGGTGAGCTCGTCGTCATTCCCCTGTCGGAGGGCGAACTGCATCTGCATCCGGCTTTGAATGGCTGGGCCGGCGAATGGATCCGGGACGGCCGCGCCCGTCCCGTCACGGCGACCCGTTCAGGCTGATCTCGCCAGCATCTATCCGCCACCCTATATGTAGCGAATGACCCAGCCCCGTTCCGTCCTTCGCCTGCACCCCGCCCATCGCGACGACATCGGCGACCTGACCACCCGTCGCCCAGTGCCCGGTCCCGGCGTGGACCAGATCGATCCCTTCCTGTTCCTGAACCACCATGGGCCCCAGACCTACGCGCCGGGCAACGCCGGCCTGCCGTTCGGTCCGCACCCGCACCGGGGCTTCGAGACCGTCACCTTCATCCTCGATGGCGAGCTGGCCCACAACGATTCCGGCGGCGGCGAGAGCATCATCAAGGCGGGCGGCGTCCAGTGGATGACCGCCGGCTCGGGCCTGATCCACGCCGAACTGTCGCCGGCCGCCTTCAAGCGCGACGGCGGGCCGATGGAGATCCTGCAACTGTGGGTGAACCTGCCGTCGCGGCTGAAGATGACCAGGCCGGACTATGTGGGGCTGCAGAAATCCGAGATCCCGACCTTTACCACCGCGGCCGGCGTCACGGTCCAGCCGGTCTCTGGCGACTGGCTGGGCGTGAAGGCGCCCATCCAGTCTTTGATCGACATCCATCTGGCCGTCGTGCGCCTGCCTGCCGGCGCGACGTTCGAGACGTCCGTCTCCCCCGGCCGCAATGTCTTCCTGTATGGTGTCAAGGGCGAGATCGCCGTCGCGGGCGCCCCCGTGCCGCAATGGAACCTCGCCGCCCTGACCGATGGCGACACGGTCCAGATCACGGCGACCACCGACGCCGTGGTGCTACTAGGCCACGCCGAGCCCATCGGCGAACCGGTCTTCAGCCACGGCCCCTTTGTCATGAACACCCGCGACGAGATCATCCAGGCGATCCAGGACTACCAGTCCGGCAAGTTCGGCCCGCCGCCGAGGGTGTGAAGCAGGCGCTTCCGTCTCCTCCCCGCTTTGCGGGGAGGTGGCGCGGCGCTTCTTCAGCGCCGTGACGGAGGGGCTCTTCGGAGCGTCACCGATCAAGGGCCGTAAGGCGGCCACAACCCCTCCACCGCTTCGCGGTCCCCCTCCCCGCAAAGCGGGGAGGAGACGTCGTCTTCTCTGGCGCGCGCCTCTCCCCCCGCAGATGATGCGCTCCCCGCCAAAACCCTATATGACGCCGGTTCCTAGCGACCGCCCCAGCCGAAGACACGCCGAATGCCCAGCCTGAACGAGATCCGCGCCACCTACCTCGACTATTTCGCGGCGGACGGCCATGCCAAGGTCCATTCGGCCCCGCTGGTGCCGCAGAACGATCCTTCGCTGTTGTTCGTCAACGCGGGCATGGTGCCGTTCAAGGACTATTTCACCGGCGCCGCCAAGCCGCCCTATCCGCGCGCGACCAGTTCGCAGAAGTGCGTGCGCGCCGGGGGCAAGCACAACGACTTGGACAACGTCGGCTATACCGCCCGCCACCTGACCTTCTTCGAGATGCTGGGCAACTTCTCGTTCGGCGACTACTTCAAGGAACACGCCATCGAGAAGGCGTGGAACCTGGTCACCCAGGACTTCGACCTGGATCCCAAACGCCTCTTGGTCACCGTCTATATCGATGACGATGAGGCCGCCGCGATCTGGAAAAAGGTCACCGGCTTCTCCGACGACAAGATCATCCGCATCGCCGGCTCGGACAACTTCTGGGCCATGGGCGACTCGGGCCCCTGCGGCCCCTGCACCGAAATCTTCTGGGATCACGGCGACAAGATCGC
The DNA here is from genome assembly GCF_040546195.1 of Brevundimonas sp. UYEF29. Lineage (NCBI taxonomy): Bacteria > Pseudomonadati > Pseudomonadota > Alphaproteobacteria > Caulobacterales > Caulobacteraceae > Brevundimonas > Brevundimonas sp. UYEF29. The sequence continues at coordinate 90,683 of NZ_JBEPNH010000007.1, forward strand.
GGGCGGCCCTCCCGGTTCGCCGGACGAGGACGGCGACCGCTACGTCGAGATCTGGAACAACGTCTTCATGCAGTATGAGAAGGAGAACGATCAGATCGTTCGCAACCTTCCCAAGCCCAGCGTGGACACCGGCATGGGTCTGGAGCGGATGACCACCGTGCTCCAGGGCGTGCATTCGGTGTTCGAGACCGACCTGTTCAAGACCCTGATCGCCGCCTCCGAAGACGCCACCTCGACCAAGTCGGACGGCGATCAGGCCGCCAGCCACCGCGTCATCGCCGACCACCTGCGCTCGTCGTCATTCCTGATCGCCGACGGCGTCACTCCGTCGAACGAAGGCCGGGGCTATGTGCTGCGCCGCATCATGCGCCGCGCCATGCGCCACGCCCACCTGCTGGGCGCCGCCGACCCCCTGATGCACCGTCTGGTCCCGACCCTGGTCGCCCAGATGGGCGACGCCTATCCCGAACTGGCCCGCGCCCAGCCCTTCATCGAGGACACGCTGAAGCAGGAAGAGGTCCGCTTCCGCACCACGCTCGGCCGCGGCATGGCCCTGTTCGACACGGCGGTTCAGGGCTTCCGTCCCGGCGACATGCTGGACGGCCAGACGGCCTTCACCCTGTCCGACACCTACGGCTTCCCGCTGGACCTGACCCAGGACGAGGCGCGTCGTCGCGGCTTCTCGGTCAATGTCGACGGCTTCGAGGCCGCCATGGCCGAACAGCGCCAGCGGTCGCGCGAGAACTGGAAGGGCTCGGGCCAGACCGCCAACACCAACGAATGGCTGGCGATCCGCGACCGGATGGGGCCGACCGTCTTCACCGGCTATGACAATATCGAAGGCTCGGGCGAGGTCCTGGCCCTGATGAACGCCGGCGCGCCGGTCGAAACGGCCGAGGCCGGCGATATCGTCGAAGTCTTGTTCGACACCACCCCCTTCTATGCCGAAAGCGGCGGCCAGGCCGGCGATCACGGAACCCTGGAATGGCCGGGCGGAGAGGCCGAGGTCATCGATGTGCGCAAACACGCCGGCGACCTGCACGTCCTGGTGGCCCAGGTCACGGCCGGCAAGCTGGAGATCGGAACCCGCGCCGCTCAGCTGGTGGACGCCGAGAAGCGCCGCACCAGCCGCGCCAACCACTCCGCCGCCCACCTGCTGCACACGGCGCTGAAGAATGTGCTCGGCCCCGCAGTCGCCCAGAAGGGTCAACTGGTCGACGCCGAGCGCGCCCGCTTCGACTTCAGCCACGGCGCCCCGCTCACCGAGGCCGAGCTGTCGGCCATCGAGACCGAGGTCAATGCGGTCATCCGTCAGAACGTCCCGGCGGAGACGAAACTGATGGCCCCGCAGGAGGCGATCAAGGCCGGCGCCATCGCCCTGTTCGGCGAGAAATACGGCGACGAGGTCCGCGTCCTGACTCTGGGCCGCTCGCTGGTCAGCGACAACGCCCCCTATTCGGTCGAACTGTGCGGCGGCACCCACGTCGCCCGCACCGGCGACATCGCCCTGTTCAAGATCGTTCAGGAAACCGGCGTCGCCGCCGGGGTGCGCCGCATCGAGGCCCTGACCGGCGAGGCCGCGCGTCAGTATCTGCTGGCCCAGGCCGGCGTCGCCCGTTCGCTGGCCCAGAGCTTCAAGGTCCAGACCGCCGACGTCCCTGCCCGCGTCGACAGCCTGACCGCCTCGGTCAAGTCGCTGGAGAAACAGGTCGCCGAGCTGAAGAAGCAACTGGCTCTAGGCGGCGGCTCGGGCGCCGCGTCCGCGCCTGAGGAGATCAACGGCGTCAAGCTGATGGCCCGCGTGCTGGACGGCGTGGACGGCAAGGGTCTGCGCGGCGTCGCCGAAGACTTCAGGAAACAGGTCGGGACCGGCGTCGTCGCCCTGATCGGCGTCACCGAGGGCAAGGCGGCGGTCACCGTCGCCGTGACCTCCGACCTGACCGACCGCGTCAACGCCGCCGACCTGGCCCGCGCCGCCGTCATCGCCATGGGCGGCCAGGGCGCCGGCGGCAAACCCGACTTCGCCCAAGGCGGCGCCCCCGACGGCTCCAAGGCCGAAGACGGCCTGGCGGCGGTGCGCGCGGCGCTGGCCTAAATGACGATGCCCTTCTCCCAGTGGGAGAAGGTGGCCCGCAGGGCCGGATGAGGGTCGGCCGGCGGACCATGTCGCACCAGCCGACCCTCACCCTTTCGCGCAAGTACGATCGCTGCGCGCTCGTGCGCTCAAGCCCTCTCCAAAGGGAGAGGGTAATCCATCGCAATCTCGAACCTGACAGCCTTGCAACTCAGCGGCTTAGCCGGCCGCAGCGTCCGCTTCCTGAGCGTGCCCTACACCGGCCCTATACTCTCCGCTCACCATAGAGGAGGCCGCGCACCCAAGGCAAAGTGCACCAATTGCACTCACATTCTGATCGGCGCCCCGCTGTCCAATCAGACGAATTAGACACTTTAGACAGTGTTTTTGTCCCCGACCGTCTCAACCCATCGGGTCGGGCGTCAGATCGACCCCGGCCAGCTTCCAGGTAAAGGGCGTGCGGCGTTCCATGATCAGCACCAGCGCATCGTCCGGCCGGTCGTCGCGCGTGAGGGTGACGGCGAAGGTGTTGAGCCCGCGATAGGCCCAGGACTGGCGGATATTGTCCTTGTCCACCGCCGGCGTGTCGTTGGCGGGCACGGGCCGTTCCGGTTCGGGCGTCTCGCCGGAGCGGACCATGGCGGCGATGCCTTGCGGCGTGACGAAGTTGTCGACCGCGCCTTCGACCAGCGACGGGGCCAGCAGCATGCCCAGCGCCGCCAGGCCGGTGTCGCCCTTGGTCCGGTTGCGGATTTCCAGGGCCGCGCGGGCGTTCAGCTCGCTCTTCAGGCTGGTGCGGAACGCCGGAAAGTCCACCTGCCGCTCCAGCCCGGCCGCATCCCCGGTCCGCGCAGCCCGCACCAGCGCCTGGGCGGCGATGAAGGGCGAGACGAACAGGGCGACGACCACGCCGACGACGATGGCGATCAGGGCTCCGGTTATGATCTTGCGGCTCATGTCGTCTCCTTGGAAAGCCAACGCAGGCTGGGCGGCGTCGGTTGCCGGGTTTATCGGGGGGTGACGGTGACGGCCGGCGTCGCCGGCGCCGTCCCGTCGGGCAGGCCGATGTGAACCAGCTTCCACTCGAACGGCCCGCGCCGCTCGAAGGTGAACAGGGTGCGCGACCCGCCCTGATCCGTCACCGCCATGCGCGCCCGGTTGACGCTCCAGTAGGCGGGGCTGGGCCAGGGCTTGCGGCTGCGCTCCGAGGCCGGCGCCACGCCCGCCGACGTGCGCTGGCTGGCGTATCGGCCCTCGCCCTTCAGCAGCGCGTCGAGGGCGGCCGGCGTCAGATAGGCGTCCACGTCCGGCTGGCGCAGGATCGGGTTCTGCTCGATCTGACGCCGGAAGGCGCCGATGGGGTCTTCCAGGAAGGACGGCGCGGGCGCCATCGCCTCGGGCCGTCCCGCCAGCTGCGGCCGCAACGACTGGCGCACCGCGTTGAAGTCGATCAGCCGCGCCAGCCCAGCCACGTCGTTCGCCTCGGCCGCCGACCGAACGGCGAAGAAGGCCACCGCGGGCGCCGCGAAGAAGGACAGCACCGCCACGACAACCGCCGCCAGCACCAGGTTTCCGAACAGCCGCTTCACGAACGCATCCTCATTACCGCCGATCATGCACGCCCCGGCCCTTCGCACAACGAAAAGCCCCGCCGGAGCGATCCGGCGGGGCCATTCTTGTTTGTCCTATCGCGCTTCGCGCTGCTTGAGGACGTCTCCTCCCCCATCGGGGGAGGGGGACCGCGAAGCGGTGGAGGGGGCCGGACGCCTCGTGGCGTTCCAGCTCCCCTTATCCTCAGCCCACGTCCGGCAGAGCGGTCTTCAGGTTCTCGGCGACCTTGTCGAGGAAGCCTTCGGTGGTCAGCCAGCCCTGTTGGTCGCCGACCAGCAGCGCCAGGTCCTTGGTCATGAAGCCGGCCTCGACGGTGTCCACGACCACCTTCTCCAGGGTGTCGGCGAACTGGTCCAGGGCGGCGTTGCCGTCCAGCTTGGCGCGGTGCTTGAAGCCGCGCGTCCAGGCGAAGATCGACGCGATCGAGTTGGTCGAGGTGGCCTCGCCCTTCTGATGCTGGCGATAGTGGCGGGTCACGGTGCCGTGGGCGGCTTCCGTTTCCAGCACCTTGCCGTCCGGCGTCATCAGGACCGAGGTCATCAGGCCCAGCGAGCCGAAGCCCTGGGCCACGACGTCGGACTGCACGTCGCCGTCGTAGTTCTTGCACGCCCAGACGAAGCCGCCGGACCACTTCATCGCAGCCGCGACCATGTCGTCGATCAGGCGGTGCTCGTAGGTCAGGCCGCGCGCCTTGAACTCGGCGGCGTAGTGCTCGTCGAACACTTCCTGGAACAGGTCCTTGAAGCGGCCGTCATAGGCTTTCAGGATCGTGTTCTTGGTCGACAGATAGACCGGGTAGTTGCGCTGCAGGCCATAGGCGAAGCTGGCGTGGGCGAACTCGCGGATCGAGGCGTCCTGGTTGTACATGGCCATGGCCACGCCGGCGCCCGGCGCCTTGTAGACCTCGTGCTCGATCACTTCGCCGTCTTCGCCGACGAACTTGATCGTCAGGGTGCCGGGGCCGGGCATCAGGAAGTCGGTGGCCTTGTACTGGTCGCCGAAGGCGTGACGGCCGACGACGATCGGCTGGGTCCAGCCCGGAACCAGGCGCGGCACGTTCGAGCAGATGATCGGCTCGCGGAAGACCACGCCGCCCAGGATGTTGCGGATGGTGCCGTTCGGCGACTTCCACATCTTCTTCAGGCCGAACTCCTGCACGCGGGCTTCGTCCGGCGTGATGGTGGCGCACTTCACGCCGACGCCGTGCTTCTGGATCGCGTGGGCCGCGTCGATCGTCACCTGGTCGTTGGTGGCGTCGCGGTGCTCCATGCCCAGGTCGTAGTAGTCCAGCTCGAGATCCAGGAACGGGAAGACCAGCTTGTCCTTGATCATCTGCCAGATGATGCGGGTCATTTCGTCGCCGTCGATGTCGACGATGGGGTTTTCGACCTTGATCTTGGCCATGCGTGCGGTCCGCCTGTGACTGTGGGGAAGGGAATGTCGTGGCGGCGGTATAGCGAGGCCGCGCGCCCGCGCAAACCCCGCCGCCCGTCGTCACCGCCCGGAATAACGCAGATCGTTCCTGAACCCTTTGCCGCCCCCGGACTTCTCTTGAACCCAGCAACAGAGACGGACGGCAGGATGACGGAGGAAGAGCGCCAGCTGGTGGATCGCTGGATCGTCACCTTCTGCGAGGCGCCGCCCGTGATCGACGCGGAACTGATGCGCAGGCTGATCGCTGAGCAGGAAGCGACACAGAAGGAAGCACAATCATGTCAGAAAAGACGTTCAAGGCCGGCGACAAGGTGAAGTGGGACCACAGCCAGGGCACAACGACCGGCAAGGTGGTCAAGAAGGTCACCTCGGAGACCAAGATCAAGGGCCACAAGGTTGCGGCCTCCAAGGACAATCCGGAGTATATCGTCGAGAGCGCCAAGACCGGCGCACGCGCGGCGCACAAGCCGTCGGAGTTGAAGAAGGCATGACCCTGAACGGCCTGTCGCGCGGCGTCGCCCTTTCGGCCCTTGTCCTGTCTACGCTGTCCATCGCTGGATGCGGAGACAGGGATGCGGCCAAGGCGCCTGCCGCGACCCAGGCCGCCAGTCCATCTGCACCGGCCGCCGCTGCGCCGGTGCTGCAGATCCGCCCTGAAACCAAGACCTTCCGCGACTGGAGCGCCACCTGCGGCAACGGCGGGACATGCTGGGCCTTCGGCTTCGCGCCAGAGTTCGCCGCCGGCTGGGTCCGTGTCACCCTGGCGCCGGGCCCTGACGCCCAGCCGCAGATCGTCTTCGGCTATTGGCCCGACGGCGAGGCCAAGGGCGCCGGCCCCCTCAGCCTGACCATTGACGGCCGCGCCTATCCGGCCGTGTCGGGCGCAACGAGCGACGCTGAGGCGCCGGTCGGTGAAATCCGCGACGGCGCCCGCGCCGCCCTCGACGCCCTGGCCCAGGGCAAGGTCATGATCATTCGCGGAGCCTCGACCCAGGAGGTGTCCTTGCACGGCGCCGCCGCCGCCCTGTTGTGGATCGACGAGAAGCAGGGACGTCTGGATACGCCCACCGCGCTGATCCGACGCGGCGACCGTCCGGCCGCCCTTGTGCCGATCGCGCCGCCGCTGCCGATCGTCACCCCCGCTCCGGCCGTCGAGCAGGCCGGGTTCGGCGATCAGAACCAGCGCCTGCCCGCCGCGCTACGCGCTCGCACCGACGTCGGCGACTGCCTCAAGGAATCCGCCACGCCCGACATCAGCGACATGGTCATGTCCGCTCGTCTGGACGCCCGCACCGAGCTGTGGGCGGTGCCCTGCGGCGCCGGCGCCTACAACCTGACGCACAACTGGCATCTGACCGGCCCGGGCGGTCGCGATCCGCGACCTGCGGTTCTCGCCGGATCGGAAGGGCCGGGGTCCGATCCGGTCATGCCCGACAATTCGACTATCAACGGCGCCTATGATCCCAAGACCCGCACTCTGTCGGCCTTCGCCAAGGCGCGCGGCCTGGGCGATTGCGGCGCGGCGCAGACCTGGGCCTGGACGGGGCAGGGCTTCACCCTGACGCAGGAAAGCGTGATGGGCGAATGCGCCGGCGTGCCGTCCGACCTGTGGGCTGTCACCTGGCGCACGCGGTGACCGATCCGGAGGTTCTGATCATCGGCGCCGGCCCGGCCGGCCTGACGGCGGCGACGTATCTGGGTCGCTTTCGGCGGCGGACGCTGGTGGTGGATGGCAGCGCGCCCCGCGCCTGCTGGATCCCGCTCAGCCACAATATGCCGGGCTTTCCCGCCGGCGTCACCGGCGCGGACATCCTCAAGCGGATGCGTGAACAGGCCGAGGAGTATGGCGCGGTCGTCGAACCGGGTCGCGTCCAGCGGCTGACCCAGGACGGCGACGGCTTTGTCGCCGAGATGGATGGCCGCGCCGTTCGCGCCCGCGCCGTCCTGCTGGCGACCGGCGTCGTCGATCACCATCCCGACTTGCCGGGCGTCGAGGACGCGGTGCGCAAGGCGCTGGTCCGCATCTGTCCCATCTGCGACGGCTATGAGGCGACCGACAAGGCCGTGGCCATCATCGGCCAGAGCGACAAGGGCGCGCGCGAGGCCGCATTCATGCGCACCTATTCCGACCGGGTGACCCTGATCCATATCGGCGCGCCTGACGCCCTTAGCCGGCGTGACGAACTGGAACGGCTGGGCGTCGAACTGATCCTGGCGCCGCTGGACGCGATCGACATCGAGAACGACCGGGTGACGGCCCTGACCTACGCCGGCCAGAGTCGCGCCTTCGACCTGGTCTATTCGGCGCTGGGCACATCGCCGAACGCCGACCTGGCCCGAGGGCTGGGCGCGCGCCTCGCCGACGACGGCCGGTTGGAGGTCGATCTGCACCAGGCCACCAGCGTGCCGGGCCTGTATGCCGCCGGAGACGTGGTGCGCGGCCTCAACCAGATCGCCGTCGCGACCGCCGAAGCCGCCGTCGCCGCCACCGACATCCACAACCGCCTGCGCCAGGCCGACGGCCTGACGGTCGCCAACTAGGCCTGCCCTCGGACCACGCGTTCGAGGACGGCCAGCGGCAAGGATCCGTTCTCCAGCACCTTGTCGTGGAAGGCCCGTAGATCGAAGCCGGGTCGGCCTTCGGCCTCTTCGCGCAGGCGCGCGATGACGGTGTGGCCGACCTTGTACGCGCAGGCCTGGCCGGGCCAGACGCAGTATCGGTTGATCTCGCTGTTGGACGCATCCAACGGCTTGGCGCCCGAGGCCGCCATATAGTCGACCGCCTGTTCACGGCTCCAGCGCTCGGAATGCAGGCCCGTGTCCACCACAAGTCGCACGGCGCGGAACAAATAGGACATCAGGAAGCCGACCCGGCCCAATGGATTGCCGGCATAGACGTCCAGATCGTCAGCCGCCACCGCCTCGGCATACAGGGCCCAGCCTTCATTATAGGCCGAGAAGCCCCCCGCCCTTCGCCATTGCGGCAGTTCGCCGGACTCGCGCTGCAGCGCGACCTGAAGGTGATGCCCCGGCGACGCCTCATGATAGGTCAGGGTCGACAAGGCGAAGCGCGGCCAGTTTCCGGTGTCGCGCAGGTTGATGTAATAGGCGCCCGGCCGCGATCCATCCAGCGGCGGTCCTTGATAGTAACCGCCCGGCGCGCCCGACTGGATCGAGACCGGCACGCGCCGAATCTCGACGTGGGACTTGGGCAGGCGGCCGAACACCTGCGGCAGCTTCGGCTCAAGATCGGCGACCAGCGTGTTCAGCCAGGCCAGCAGTTCGGCCTTGCCCGCATCTGTATTGGCGAACAGTTGGGCCGGTTCCTTGTTCAGAGCCTGGATGCGTTCGCCGACCGTGCCGCGCGTATAGCCCTGCGCTTTCAGGATGGCGTCGATCTCGGCGCTGATCTCGGCGACCTGTTCGCGACCCAGCGCGTGGATTTCCTTGGCCGTCAAAGTTGTGGTCGTATTGGCCTTCAGCCCGGCGGCGTAGAAGGTCTCGCCGTCCGGCAGGCGCCAGACCCCGGCGTCGTGGGTGGCGCGCGGGCGCAGGGCCTCCAAAGCTTCGATCTGGGCGGCCAGGGCCGGCTTGACCTTCTGATCGACGATAGCGGCGGCGCGGGCGTCATAGCCGGTCAGGTTCAGCCCGGCGGTCTTGCGCGCCAAAGACTTCAGCATGGCGAGATCGGCGGCGGGCGTGTCGTGCAGGGTGCGAATCTGCGGCAGCATCCGGTCGATGATGAAGTCCGGCGGAATGACGCCCAGACCCGCATCTTCTTGGATCTTGGCCGTCTCGCCCTCCAGCACGCCGGAGAAGGCCTCCAGCCGCGACAGGAAGGCGTCGGCGCCCGCTGCGTCCTCGATCCGGTGCTGATTGTCGAGGAAGTCGGGCGTGCTGAAATAGGCGCCCGACAGCTGGGTCACGATATAGGGCGACGGCCGTCCCGGGCCCGATCCGTAGTCGAAGCGCGCCGTCTGCGCGGCCGTCTCGGCTCCGAAGGCCGCGATGGCGTAATTCAGCGCCCCGGCGGGCGACAGGCCGCTCTGGTCGAAGGCGCCCAAGTGCGCCCAGCGGCTCACAGCCTTCTGACGATCCTTGCGGATGGCGGCCGGCCCGGCTTCGCTGAGTTTTGCCGAAAGCCCCGCCCGCGCGCCACGGTCCAGGCCAAGGTTGGTCGCACCCTCCGGGTTTTCCTCGATGTCCGCTTCGAACCAGCCGTCCAGAAGGCTGTTCAGGCGCCCGTCCGCATCGGTGTCGGTCGTCTGGGTCTGGGCTTGGGCCTGCGCCACGGAGGGCGAGACCGCAGCCGTGGCTGCGGCGGTCAGCAGAAGTCGGCGACGATCGAGCATGCGGCAACTCTCAAAGGGCGGACGCGTCGCGCCGACGCGTCCCGATCCTTTTCGTCGGCCCGGCGCGGCCGCCGTGCTCAGGCTTGGGTCGCGACCCAGCCGTCGACGATCCGTTCCAGCACCGACAGGGGCACGCCGCCGGCGGCGAGGGCCGTGTCGTGGAAGCCCTTGATGTCGAACCTGGGCCCCAGGGTCGTCTTGGCCTTTTCGCGAAGGCGGACCCATTCGTTGTGACCGACCTTGTAGGCGCAGGCCTGGCCTGGCCAGCCGCAATAGCGTTCGACCTCGGACGTCGCAGCGCCTTCCTGATCGCCATAGGCCTCCATCATGTAGCGGATGCCCTGTTCGCGGCTCCAGCCCTTAGAATGGATGCCGGTGTCGACGACCAAGCGCGCGGCGCGGAACATCAGCGATTGCAGGTAGCCGATCTGGCCCACCGGATCGCTCTGATAGGCGCCCAGTTCGTCGGCCAGCTGTTCGGCGTATAGCCCCCAGCCCTCGACGTAGGACGAGAAGCCCAGCAGGTTCATCAGCAGCGGCGCCGACTCGCTCTCCTGCTGCAGGCTGATCTGCAGATGGTGGCCCGGCGTCGCCTCGTGATAGGTCAGGGTCGGCAGGGTCCACGACGGCCATTCCGCCGTGTCCTTCAGATTGATCCAGTAGATGCCGGGTCGCGTCCCATCCAGGCTGGGCGAGTTGTAATAGCCCATCGGCGCGCCGGCCTCGATCTCGGGCGGGACGCGCTTGATCTCGACCTTGGCCTTGGGCAGGCGGCCGAAGGCGTTGGGCAGACGGGCCTGCATGTCGGCCATCTGGGCGTTCAGCTTGGTGATCAGCTCGGCCTTGCCGGCGTCGGTGTTGGCGTAGACATATTTGGGATCGTCCCCCAGGGCCTTGATCCGTTCGGCGACCGAGCCTTGCGTCAGGCCTTGCGCCTTCAGCAGGACATCGGCGCGCGCCGTCAGATCCGCCATCTGTTCCAAGCCGGTGCGGTGGATCTCGTCGGCGGTCAGCCGGGTCGTGGTGATGTAGCGCAGGCTGTTGGCGTAATACTGCTCGCCCTGCGGCAGGCGGCGCACAGAGGCCTCGTGCACGGCGTTCGGCTGGGCCGCCTTCAGCACGGTGTTCTGGGCGGCCAGGGCCGGATAGACCCGCTCGGTCACAAGCTGTTCCACCTGCGCGCCCCAATCGCCGGTCAGGCCCTTGGCGCGGGCCCGATCCACGACCGACTGGGTCAGGGGTGAGGTCGCCGCAGGCGTCGCCAGGACGCCGTCCTGCTGGCGGATCGCCTTGGCCAGAATGAAGTCGGGCGGGATGACGCCCAGCGCATAGTCTTCCTTCAATCGATCCGTCTCGGCCAGCAGCACGTCAGCGAAGGCGTTGACGCGGGCGACATAGGCGTCGGCGTCGGCGGTTGTCTCGATCGTGTGCTGGTTGGCCAGGAAGTCGGGCGTGGACTGATAGGCGCCGCCCTGCTGGCTGACGCGGTACGGATTGGGCCAGCCGCCCTGCCCGTAAGGGATGTCGTAGGTGGCGATCACCCCGTCCAGATTCTGGGTCAGGCTGTCGTAGTAGTTGGCGTTGCGTGCATCGAGTTTAGAGCGGTCGATGCGGGCCAGTTCGGCGCGCTGGCGGCGGGTGAAGGCGCGCTGGTCGTCTTCTTCGGCGCCGGTCGGAACGGTCAGCTTGGACTTGGCGGCGGCGCGGTCGCCCTTGTCCAGGCCGAACATGGTGACGACCTCCGGGCTCTTGTCCAGCGTCTGCTCGAACGTGGCGTCCATGAAGGTCTTCAGCTGGGCGGCGGCGTCGCCCTGCGATGCCCCGGCCTGACGCGCGAAGGCGGGGCCGCCCACGGCGACGAGACCGGCGCCCAGGGCGGCGGACTGAAGAAGACGACGACGATCGAACATGGAACGGCCCCTCGAAACTGGATGCGGCAATGGAAACCGCATGGGCCGAAGCGGCAAGTGAAATCGCGGACAGTCTGTGCGCCGGACCAAAGAAAAAGGCCCGGCGGATCGCTCCGCCGGGCCTCATCAGTCTTGGATGCGAGGTCGCTTAGTCGCGACGACGACGTCCGCGATCGCCGCCGCGATCACCGTCGCGCTTGGGACGACCGCCGGTGTCTTCCGACAGCGGGGCCTCGCCGCGCTCGGCGCGCTCGGCGTTGATCTTGTCCGTCAGATCTTCGCCGGTTTCCTGATCGACGACCTTCATCGACAGCTTGGTCTTGCCGCGATCGTCGAAGCCCAGGAACTTGACCTTGACCTCTTGACCTTCCGACAGGACGTCGGCCGGGTTGGCGACGCGTTCCAGAGCGATCTGGGACACGTGGACCAGGCCGTCCTTGGCGCCGAAGAAGTTCACGAAGGCGCCGAAGTCGACGACCTTCACGACCTTGCCGGAATAGATGGTTCCGACTTCCGGCTCGGAGGCGATAGACTGGATCCAGGCCTTGGCGGCGTCGATCTTCTCCTGGTCGTTGGCGGCGACCTTGATGGTGCCGTCATCGCCGATGTCGATCTTGGCGCCGGTCTTCTCGACGATTTCGCGGATGACCTTGCCGCCCGAACCGATGACTTCACGGATCTTGTCGACCGGGATCTTGACCGTTTCGATCTTGGGCGCGTGTTCGCCCAGCTCGGCGCGCGGCGCATCCATGGCCTTGGACATCTCGTCCAGGATATGCAGGCGACCGGCCGAAGCCTGGGTCAGGGCCTGCTGCATGATCTCCTTGGTGATGCCGGCGACCTTGATGTCCATCTGAAGGCTGGTGATGCCTTCCGACGTGCCGGCGACCTTGAAGTCCATGTCGCCCAGGTGATCTTCGTCACCCAGGATGTCCGACAGGATGGCGAACTCGCCCGACGGTTCCAGGATCAGGCCCATGGCGATGCCCGAGACCGGACGGACCAGCGGCACGCCGGCGTCCATCAGGGCCAGGGACGATCCGCAGACCGTGGCCATCGAGGACGAGCCGTTCGACTCGGTGATCTCGGAGACCAGACGGATGGTGTAGGGGAAGTCTTCCTTGGTCGGGAGCATCGGACGGATCGCGCGCCAGGCCAGCTTGCCGTGACCGATCTCGCGACGGCCGGGCGAACCCATGCGGCCCGCTTCACCCACCGAATAGGGGGGGAAGTTGTAGTGCAGCAGGAAGTTCTCTTTGTAGGTGCCCTGCAGGCTGTCGATGTACTGCTCGTCCTCGCCGGTGCCGAGGGTGGCGACGACCAGGGCCTGGGTTTCCCCACGCGTGAACAGGGCCGAACCGTGGGTGCGCGGCAGGACGCCGACTTCCGACACGATGGCGCGGACCTTGTCGAGGGCGCGGCCGTCGACGCGGTGCGCGTTCTCGATGATGTCGCGACGCAGGACTTCGGCTTCGCACTCCTTGAAGGCGGCCGAGAACTTGGAACCGTCGACGCCGTCGGGGTTCTCGTCGGTCTTCACCAGCTTGGCGGCAGCGGCCTTCTTGGCGGCGTCGACGCCCGAACGGCGCTCGTATTTGCCGGCGTGGGTGTAGGCGCTCTTGATGTCTTCGCCGACCAGCGACTTGATCGAGGCGACGACGTCGGAGTGATCTTCGGCCTGGAAGTCGAAGGGCTCCTTGGCGGCGTGTTCGGCCAGTTCGATGATGGCGTCGATCACCGGCTGCATGCCCGCATGCGCGAACATCAGGGCCTCGAGCATCTTCTCTTCCGACAGCTCCTTGGCTTCGGATTCGACCATCATCAGGGCGTCTTGCGTGCCGGCGACCACCAGGTCGAGGTCCGAGGACGGCATCTGGTCGATGGCCGGGTTCAGAACCAGCTCGCCATCGATCAGGCCGACGCGCGCGGCGCCGATGGGGCCCATGAAGGGCACGCCCGAGATGGTCAGGGCGGCCGAGGCGGCGACCATGCCCAGAACGTCGGGGTCGTTTTCCATGTCGTGCTGCAGCACGGTCACGACGACCTGGGTCTCGTTCTTGAAGCCCTTGACGAACAGCGGGCGGATCGGACGGTCGATCAGGCGGGAAACCAGGGTTTCCTTCTCGGACGGACGGCCTTCACGCTTGAAGTAGCCGCCCGGAATCTTGCCGGCGGCGAAGGTCTTTTCCTGATAGTTGACCGTCAGGGGGAAGAAATCCAGGCCGGGCTTGGGCGCGCGGCCATAGACGACGGTGGCCAGAACCACGGTCTCGCCGTAGGTCGCCAGCACGGCGCCGTCGGCCTGGCGGGCGATGCGGCCCGTTTCCAGGGTCAGCGGGCGGCCGGCCCAGTCGATCGTCTTGCGTTTGATGTCGAACATATTTCGTCTTTCGTAGCCCGGACGGCGTATTCCGTGCGGGGTCCCATCATGGGGCGGATGCGTCGGCGTTCAGTCCTTCGATCCAGAGGCCGCCGCGCCATCGCGACGACCGGGAGAGGACCGTCATGGCCCTCGCAGCTGCGCCGGTAAGTCCTGCGGCGCACAGGTCGTGTCTTGTAGTCGCGCTTCCCGGGCGGCCAACCGGCAGCCACTTGGCCTGGAAGCGCTTAGTTGCACAACGAGGCGCGGACGTGACCGCCCGCGCCTCGAAAGCATATTCTACACTGATCCGACGCTTTAGCGGCGCAGGCCCAGTTTGGAGATGAGCGCCTGGTAGCGACCGGCGTCGACCTTGTTCAGGTGGTCGAGCAGGCGGCGACGTTGCGACACCATCTTCAGAAGGCCACGACGCGAGTGGTTGTCCTTCTTGTGGGTCTTGAAGTGTTCGGTGAGGTTGGCGATGCGTTCCGACAGGATCGCGACCTGAACCTCGGCCGAGCCGGTGTCGCCGGCGGAGCGGGCGTTATCGGCGATGATCTCGTGCTTGCGTTCAGCAGTAACCGACATCGTAAGAGTCCTTTCTTGGCCTATCGCGCTTCGCGCGACTTGAGGCCGTGGGGTCTCGGCCCTTGCCGGATGGCGCGGGCCTAGAGGTTGAAAACGCGGTCGGGTTCTAGCCGGCCGGCCCGCAACTGACACAGCGCGACGAGGGTCTGGCCCTGAAAGGCTGAAACCGTACGCGAACCGCCGGTAAGACGATCCTTGAGGGTTTCCACCTGACGGGGGAGCAGAACGATCGGGCGTCCCTGCCGAAGCGAGAAGGCGTCCTGTTCGTTCACGGCCAGTTCCGGGATGTCGTCCAGAGCGGTCGCGACGGCAAGCAAGCCTTCCGAGGCGGCGCCCCTATGCACCATTTCCTCCAGAGAATCCAGAGTGACGGCGTTTTGCGTGCTGAACGGCCCGACGCGCTCGCGTCTCAGGGCGCTGACATGACCCTCGGCGCCGAGGGCGGCGGCCAGGTCGCGGGCCAGCGAGCGGACATAGACGCCCTTGCCGGTGCGGATGGTCAACTCCACGTGGTCGGCGTCGGGCGCATCCGTCACCTCGGCCGAATGGATCGTCACCCGGCGCGCCTGAAGCTCGAACTCCACACCGTCGCGGGCCAGGTCGTAGGCGCGGGCGCCGTCCACCTTGATCGCGGAAAAGCGCGGCGGCGTCTGGTCGATCTCGCCGACGAAGGCGGGCAGGGCGGTCTTCACCTGATCGACCGTGGGGCGCATGTCGGAGCGGCCTATGATTTCGCCCTCGCGGTCCACGCTGTCGGTCGAGACGCCCCAGTTGATGGTGAAGCGATAGACCTTCTGCGCCTCCATCATCATCGGCACGGTCTTGGTCGCCTCGCCGAGCGCGATAGGCAGGATGCCGCTGGCCAACGGGTCCAGCGTCCCGGCGTGACCGGCCTTCTGGGCGTTGAACAGGCGACGGATGCGGCTGACGGCCTCGGTCGATCCCATCTCGAACGGCTTGTCCAGGCAGACCCAGCCGTCGACGATGTCGCCCTTCTTCTTGCGGGCCATTATGCTTGGCCTACCGCGCTTCGCGCTACTTGAGGCCGGAGGATCACTGATCGCCCTCGTCTTCGTCGCGGCGCTCCAGGTCGGCGCGGACGCGGGGGTCGTCGAACAGGCGGTCGATGTGGCTGGCGGCGTCGAAGCTTTCGTCGTGGCGGAAGCGCAGATCGGGGGTGAACTTCATGTCCAGCCGACGACCCAGCTGGCCGCGGAGGAACTTGGCGTGGGCGTTCAGCGCCTTGATGATCTCGCTCTCGTGTCCAGCCGTCGGCGCGGTCTCGACCCCGGCCCCCAGCGGCTCGACGAAACAGGTGGCGTGCTTCAGGTCGGGCGACAGCCGTACCTCGGTCACGGTGACGGAGACGCCGACCAGGGCCGGGTCGTGGATATCCTCTTCGCGCAGGATGTCGACCAGGGCGTGACGGATCAGCTCGCCGGCGCGCAGCTGGCGCTGGCTGGGTCCAGCAGGACCGGAGGCGTTGCGGGTGTGTTGCTTGTGGGCCATCGGCCTCTCCTTCCTGTTCGCCCGCTGGGGATCGGACCCGGCCGGATAGGCGAAAGTCGGGCGGTCTAGTCCCGCAGCGGAGGTCTGTCCAGTTGTCGCGCCCGCTCGGCGGCCCGAACCGAGCGCATCACCTCGCCCGAGGTGATGGCCGGCACCGGACGAATGGCGACGCCGCCGGCGTTCAGCACGCCGGCCGTCCAGTGATTGCACAGATGCAGGATGGAGAAGGTCTCGCGGCTGGCGAAGAAGCGCGCGTCGTCGCCGGGCCGCAGGGCTGCGATGCGCGGCCGCCCGTTCGACAGATCAAGCGAGGCCTCGACCCGCGCGGCCAGATGATTGAATGCGGCACGGCTCAGGGTCAGGGCGGCGCTGTCTTCGCCATAGGCCAGCCGCGGATCCTCTCGACGAGGGGCCAGCATCAGCACCGATCGATTGCCGGGATGCAGGAAGGCGCGCGCCCCGTCAGGCAGCCGATCCGAAATCGGGCGCTGATCGACGTAGAATTTCGCATCGCCCCAGCCGATCAGGATCCAGTCGCCGGGCGCCAAGGATTGGACCGCATGAGCCAGAGAGCCGCCGCGGCGTTCCAGCGCGGCGCGCGGCACGGCGATATCGGTGTGAAAGCCGTTGTCGAGCACCTGAATGACGACGGGGTCCGTCGCTTCGCGATCCGTCGCGCCCGGTCGGGTCCAGGTCAGAAGCCCGGCGACCAGTCCGGCCAGCCCCGCCAGCACCAGAGCTCGCATCATCGGCTGAGGTCCAACACGGCGCACAGGCGGTCGTCGGCCAAAAGAGCGCCCGGCGGCGGCCCCTGTCGCACCGGCATCAGGACGAAGCCGTCGCGCCGCACGGCTAGGGCCAGCCATCCGACGGGATGACCGGCGCACAGCCGCGTGTCTTCGTCAGCCGTGACGCGCCGCACCTCGATCTGGGCGATCGGCGGCACGGCCATGGCGTCGGCGAAACTTCTGGAGACGCTGGCCGGCTGATCCGCCTGAACCAGCCGATGCGGCGCCGAGGTCAGGCGGCCGCCCGTGGTCGTGCTCAGCGCGCCGCCGTCCACATCGAGCGCCATATCGGAATTGGTCGCAACGTAGCGCCCGGACAGCACGACTTCCCCGACCTCGACCTGTCCGGACACGCGAGGCCTGGTGGAGAGATCGGTCGGCGCGATCAGGCGGTTCAGAGCGGGTTCGACCACCAGGGCGCCCAGCATGAACAGAGCAAAGGCGCCCGCGCCGACCGCCGCGATCCATTTCAGCGATGGGACGCCGGATGGCGGGGCGGTCGCGCTCATGCGACCAGTCTAGGGGAACAGGGGTTGAGGAATGGTCACCCGCCCCCGAAAGCCCTAGTTGCGGCCGGGACGACGGGTCGGATCGCTGAGCTGGAACAGGCGCGCCGACAGGCCGGACGCCGGTTGCAGCGAGGTCAGCTGGGTCCGGGTGCGGGCGCCCTGCGGATCGGTGATGGTCCACTCTTGCAGACGCATCGGATTGCCGGCGAAGGCCAGCACGACCTGACCGTCGTTCGGGCGGTTGGAATCCCGCGCCGTGATGGCGAAGGCGCCCGAAGCCATCCGCGTCACGCGCTCAATGCGCACGCCCTGGTCCAGCCGCACATTGCGCGCCAGGAAGGTCGACAGCGGGGTGCGACCCAGCGGCACCTGCTGGAAGCTGTTCAGGCGCGGATCGTAGCGTTTGACGTTATAGCCGTCCGACACCACCAGCAGACCGGCCGGGTTGGTGTATTCGAACCGCATCTTGCCCGGACGCTGCAGATAGAAGCGGCCCTGGCGCGTCTGTCCGTTCGGGCCCGTTTCGGTGAAGGTCCCTTGCGCCGAGGTCAGGGCCTGCAGATAGCCCTGCGCCTGTTGCACCACGGCGCGATCCTCGGCCGACAGGTTGGACTGGGCGTGGGCGGCGTCGAAGGCGCCCAGCGCGATTAGGCCGGTCGTCAGGCCGGCGCCCAGCAGCAGGCTGCGGCGGTGCAGGTCGGAGGTGGCCATAGCCACGGTCTTGGCGCGCGAGGTCATGAAGTTCGTCTCCCGTTCGGGATGGTTGTCGATCCTGCCGTCTTGCCCGGTCGGCTTGGCGTCGGAATGACGCGAGCCTGACCATATTCCGGCGCTGCGATGAAGCCCTGTTCATCGCTAATGGTTCCCAACCACTATGAGTTGACGTGGCGACGCAAACACGCACAACATATCGACGGAAATCGTCTGATTCTCTCTTTCGGCTACGGCGCGGTGAGCTGTTGCGGCGCGGCAATCCGGCCGTTTAGCGAAAGGGGGTGATTTAGATGGTGTCCGCAAACCGCGCGGAAGTCGAAAAAAACGTGTTCGTTCACGCTTATGTTCGACTCCGCTACGGCAAGACGGAGTGGGTTACCGCCCACTACCGCTCCTGGCCGCGAGGCTAGGAATACACTGGTAGACTTGGGGCGGCCTTTCGGGGTCGCCCCTTTTTTTATTGTGCTTAGGGTCGTCTGATTCGAATCGAGATTCAAGGCGTGAGGACTCGATTCTGCGTCTAAGTCAAATTGGTCGAGAAAAAAATCTGTGGACCGTCACACCATCGGCGGCGGGCCGGCCAGGACGTCGCGCTTGCCGGCGTGGTTGGCGGGGCTGACCACGCCTTCCTGCTCCATTCGCTCGATCAGGGAGGCGGCGCGGTTGTAACCGATCTGCAGTCGACGCTGCACATAGCTGGTCGAGGCCTTGCGGTCGCGGGTGACGACGGCGACGGCGCGGTCGTACAGGTCGTCGCCCGAGCCTCCGGCGCCGCCTTCGTCATAGCCGTTGTCGCCGTCGCCGTCGGGCTCGTCGGTGATCAGATCCAGATAGTCGGGCTCGGCCTGGGCCTTAAGGTGTTTGCAGACGTCCTCGACTTCCTTGTCGTCGACGAACGGGCCGTGCAGGCGGGTGATCCGCCCGCCGCCGGCCATATAGAGCATGTCGCCCTGGCCCAGCAGCTGTTCGCCGCCCTGTTCGCCAAGGATGGTGCGACTGTCGATCTTGGACGTGACCTGGAAGGAGATGCGGGTCGGGAAGTTGGCCTTGATGGTGCCGGTGATGACGTCCACGGACGGGCGCTGGGTCGCCATGATCAGGTGGATGCCGGCGGCGCGGGCCATCTGGGCCAGACGCTGAACCGCGCCCTCGACGTCCTTGCCGGCGACCAGCATCAGGTCGGCCATTTCGTCCATGACCACGACCAGGAAAGGAAGGGGCTCGGGCCGGATCTTCTCGGACTCATAGACCGGGCGGCCTTGGTCGTCGAAGCCGGTCTGGACCGTGCGTTCGAAATGCTCGCCCTTGGCCTGGGCCTCGCGGGCGCGTTCGTTGTAGCTGGCGATGTTGCGCACCCCCAGTTTGGACATGCGGCGATAGCGATCCTCCATCTCGCGCACCGTCCACTTCAGGGCGACGACGGCCTTCTTCGGATCGGTCACGACCGGCGCCAGCAGGTGCGGGATGCCGTCATAGACCGACAACTCCAGCATCTTGGGGTCGATCATGATGAAGCGGCATTCGGCCGGGCTGTGGCGATACAGGATCGACAGGATCATGGCGTTGACCCCGACCGACTTGCCCGAGCCGGTGGTGCCTGCGATCAGCAGGTGCGGCATCCGCGCCAGGTCGGCGACATAGGGTTCGCCGCCGATGGTCTCACCCAGGGCCAGGGGCAGCAGATGGCCCTTCTTGTCGTATTCGGCGCTGGCCAGAAGGTCGCGCAGATAGACGGTCTCGCGCTTGGCGTTCGGCAGTTCGATGCCGATGGCGTTACGGCCCTGGACCACGGAAATGCGGCAGGCGCGGGCGGACATCGATCGGGCGATATCGTCGGCCAGAGCGACCACGCGGCCGTGCTTCACGCCTGGCGCGGGGACCAGTTCATAGAGCGTCACGACAGGGCCGGGGCGGATCTGGTCGATCACGCCACGCACGCCGAACTCCTGCAGCACGCCTTCCAGCATCTTGGCGTTCTGCTTCAGAGACTCCTCGTCGACCGAGGCGGTGCGCTGACCGGGTTTGCTCAATATGCCCAGCGGCGGCAGGTCGAAATCACCCTCGGGCCGAGTGAAGTCGAAGGCCTGCTGGTCCACGTCGTCCTTACGGGCCTTGGGCGCCTTGACCGCAGCGACGCGCGGCTCGACCGGGCGGGCGGCCGAGGGGCGGGGCGCGGGCTGGACGGCGTCGTCCTCCCACGGCGGCAGGTCGTCATAGGCGGTCTGAGGCGGCTCTTC
This sequence comes from Brevundimonas sp. UYEF29, assembly GCF_040546195.1. Classification (NCBI taxonomy): domain Bacteria; kingdom Pseudomonadati; phylum Pseudomonadota; class Alphaproteobacteria; order Caulobacterales; family Caulobacteraceae; genus Brevundimonas; species Brevundimonas sp. UYEF29. The sequence continues at coordinate 110,768 of NZ_JBEPNH010000007.1, forward strand.
GGCATAGGTCGGGGCCAGCGGCGTCTCTTCCGGTGGGGCGGCGCGGGGCGCTCGGGCCTTGGCGGGCGCCTTTTCGCGGGCGGCCTGGGGCTTCGGCTGGGGCGACGCGGGTGCGCGCAACGACTTGCCCCAGTGCAGGGCGTCCAGGAAATCTATGGCCCGCAGGCCGATGGCGAAGCCGACCAGCCACAGCCCGGCGATCAGGAACACGAGGCCCGCAATGATGCGGCCGCCGGGGATATGCAGGGCGCCGAGACCGCGCGCCGCCAGGCCTGTCACCGCATCGCCCCACAGACCGCCCAGACCCGCCGCCAGAGGCCAGGCGGCGGGCGCGGCCAGGGCGGCGAGCGCGCTGGACAGCAGAAGCACCCCGCCGGTCGCGGCCAGGGCTTTCAACGGCGTGGGCTTGAGCCTTTGCTGGATCGCATCGCCGACCGCGCGCGCCAGGCCGAAGGCGACCAGCAGCAGGGCGGCGGGCCAGGCCGAAAGGCCCAGCGATTGCATGAACAGGTCGGCGAACAGGGCGCCGTTGGCCCCAAGCCAGTTGGTCGTCGGCAGGCTGGAGGCGGCGTTCAGACTGGCGTCCGCCGGATTCCACGACACGAGGGCGACCAGCAGCAGGGTCGCCAGCAGGGCCTGCAAGACCCCCCTGAACCGCACCACAAAGGGCGCGTCCCACAGGATGCGGGCGCTGATCCAGGCCTGACGGCCGATGACGAGGGCGGTGGACATGAAGGGTCGAACCTTCCGGCGGCTGACGTTCGACGCCTTTGTCGCATCCACAGGGTTAAGGGGCTGTTTACCAGCTTGGCCTTGGCGATGGACAAACCGTCCTCTGGACCTTTGGCCGCGACGGCGCGACAAGCCTTCCATGGCTGACACCGAACGCTACGACATCGTCATCGCCGGCGCGGGGCTGACCGGGGCGGCGTTCGCCCTGGCGGCGGCGCAAGGCGGGTTGAAGGTCGTGATGGTCGATCCGCAGCCGTTCAGCGCCCAGCTGGCGCCGACCTTCGACGGGCGTTCGACCGCCGTCGCCTTTTCGACATTCCGCATGCTGGACGCGCTCGGCCTGGGCGAAACCCTGCGTCCCCACGCCTGCCGGATGGACCATATTCTGGTGACGGACGGGCGTCGGCCGGGCGCGGCCAGCCGGTCCGCCTCGCCCGCCTTCCTGCGCTTCGACGCCGATGAGATCGGCGGCCGCACCGGCGGCGAGCCCTTGGGCTATATGGTCGAGAACCGTCGCATCCGTGCGGCCCTGGCCGAGGCGGTGACGCGCGCGGGGATCGCGGTGCGAGCCCCAGCTTCTGTCGCCAGCGTCGAGACGGACGCGGGCAAGGCGACCGTGACCCTGGCCGATGGATCGACCCTGATCGCCTCCCTGGTCGTCGGCGCCGAGGGACGAGGCTCGACCGTGCGCCGTGCGGCCGGGATCGAGACCGTCGGCTGGGGCTACGGCCAGAGCGGCGTGGTGGCGACGGTGCGGCTGGGTCGCGACCACGGCAATGTCGCCCACGAATATTTCCTGCCCAGCGGCCCCTTCGCCATCCTGCCCCTGACCGATCAGCGCGCCAGCCTGGTCTGGACCGAGACGACGCGACGGGGCGAGGCGCTGCGCGACGCCTCGGACGATGCCTTCCACGCCCATCTGATGCGGCGGTTCGGAGAGTTTCTCGACGGGGCGACGGTCGAGGGCCCGCGCTTCGTCTATCCGCTGTCGCTCAGCCTGGCGGAGAAACTGATCGCGCCGCGCATCGCCCTGATCGGGGACGCCGCACACGGAGTGCATCCGGTCGCCGGCCAGGGTCTGAACATGGGGCTGAAGGATGCGGCCGCTCTGGCCGAGGTGCTGGCCGAGGCCGCGCGCCTGGGCGAGGACATCGGGTCGGAGACCGTTCTGGAGCGTTACGCCCGCTGGCGCCGGTTCGACAACGCGGCCCTGGCGGCGGGTTTCGACGCCTTCGTACGCCTGTTCTCCAACGACATCGCGCCGGTGCGTCTGGCGCGCGACCTGGGCATGGCCGCCGTCAATCGCATCGGCCCTCTACGCCGCGCCTTCATGCAGGAGGCGGGCGGCGCGACAGGCGACCTGCCCCGGCTGCTGCGTGGCGAGGCCGTCGTCTAGTTCAACTGCATCCGCACGCGCTCGAAGGTCGTGAACCGCCGCGCCTCCTCGACGCCGTCCAGGCCCTGGGCGCGCGCCAGGGCGTGCAGAGAGCCCGCGAGCGCCCCCTGCTTCTCGCGCGCCGTGGCGACGTCGAGCCACGGCCGGTGGTCCTCGGGGTCAAGCAAGGCGCGACGCAGGGCCGACCGCTCGGCGCCCTCATAGTCCCGACCGCGAATGGCGCGGCTGAACAGCACGTTTTGCAGCCGGATCAGCGACTGACGATCCGTCACCGGCGCCATCAGGATATCCAGCCGATCCGCGACATGCGGCATCAGACCGGCGCGAAGAGCGCGGCGAGTCAGTTCGCTGGGCAGGATCAGCCGCCCCTGGCTGAACGGATCCAGGGCTACGGGACCTTCCGGCGTCTCGACGCGAACCATGAAATGGCCGGGAAAATCGACGCCCGCCGCCGTGATGCCGGCCGCGCGCGCCGCGTGCAGATAGAAGACCGCCAGAACGGCGGACAGGCCGCGCCGACGCTCGGCGACGGCGATGATGTCGGTGTTGTCGGGATGGTCGTAATGGATCAGGTCGCCGTTCAGTCGCAGGTCGGCGCACAGGGTTTCGGCCAAGGCCTCGTCGGGACCTTCGCCGCCGATCCGTTCCTTCAGCCGCTCGCAGGCGTTGCGAGCCAGGGCGCGAACAGGCTCGGGATCGCGCAACGGATGGTCATGGATGGCGCAGGCGATCGCCGCCTCCAGCAGGGGGAAGGCGTCGTCTTCGGCCTGACCGGCGGCGGTCAGGACGGCTTCGGCCTCCTCGCGCGTCATGCGATCCCCTCGTCAGCGCCTCTCGACGCCGCGAAGATGACGTGGAACGCGCCAGGGAGCCAGCGCCACCATATCAATTCTCAAATCCAGACGTTGCAGACCCGGCCGATTGCGCCGGATCGCCTCGCCCGCTGCGACCAGTCGATCGTACTGGACCGGCTTCAGCGCCAGCAGGGCCGCCTCCATCGTCGCGCGGCGTTTGACCTCGACCACCGCCAGCACCGGACCGCGACAGACCAGCAGGTCGATCTCGCCGGCCCGGCTCTTGAGACGAAACCCGAGAACGCGATAGCCGCGCAGGATGAGCCAGAAGGCCGCGATCCATTCGGCGGCGTGACCGGACTTGAACGCTGTCCCGCCCTTCGCCTGACGCCACGCCGCCTTATGGCGACGGACCGGCGCGGGACGAGACAGGCGCTTCACTTGCCCTTCAGTTCCAGCGCCCGGCGATACAGGGTCTTTCGGTTCAGACCCAGGGCCTTGGCGACCTCGGAGGCGGCGTCGCCGGTGGACAGGGTCTGCAGAGCGTCGATCAGGGCGGCGTCGGCGTCAGCCTCGGTCGCCTGGACATCTTCGCCGGGGCCGACGACCACGACGATTTCGCCCTTGGGAGCGTCCAGACGGGGATCGACGGCCAAGTCGTCCAGCGTCCCGCGCACGCACTCTTCATAGAGTTTGGTCAGTTCGCGGGCGACGGCGGCGGGGCGCGGGCCCAGCACGGCGGCCATGTCGGTCAAACTGTCTTTCAGGCGCGGCCCGCTTTCGAAGAAGACCAACGTCTGGCGCTGGCTCTTCAAGGCTTCCAGCGCGGCGGTGCGGCCGGCCGTCTTGGGCGGCAGGAAGCCGGCGAACAGCACCCGGTCGGCGGGCAGGCCGGCGATGCACAGGGCGGCCAACAGACTCGAGGCGCCGGGGATCGGATGGACGGGCAGGCCTTCCGCGATCACCGCGCGGGCGACGACGAAGCCGGGATCGCTGACCAGCGGCGTGCCAGCGTCCGACACCAGGGCCACGACCTGTCCTTCGCGCAGCCTTTCTATCGCCTGCTCGGCGGCGCGGCCGGACGCATGGTCGTCGCAACGTTCCAGCCTGGCCTTCAGCCCATAGGCGCTCAGAAGTTTGGCGGTGACGCGCGTGTCCTCGGCCAGCACCAGGTCGGCGGCAGCCAGCACGTCCAGCGCCCTCAGCGTCATGTCGCGCAGGTTCCCGATCGGGGTGGCGACCAGATAGAGGCCCGGCTCCACCCGCCGGGGCGGCGGGGCGACGGGGGGAAAGGGCGAGGGTTCGCTCAACGCTCGACCACGGCCGCGGGAGGGCGCGGCGCCGAGGTCAGGCCCGAGCCCTGGAAGGCGGGACCGGCGTCATAGGCGGCGAAGGTGGCGGCGGTGATGATCTCGCTGACCGAGGCGCCCAGCGACACGATCTGCACCGGCTTCTCCAGGCCGACCAGCAGCGGACCGATCACGGTCGCGCCGCCCAGGGCCTGAACCAGCTTGGTCGAGATGGCGGCCGAATGGATGGCGGGCATGACCAGGACATTGGCCGGCTTGGTAAGACGGTTGAAGGCGTAGGCGGCGTGACCCTTGGGGTCGAGCGCGACTTCCGGCGGCATTTCGCCTTCGTATTCGAAATCGACGCCCTTCTTGTCCAGGATGCGGATCGCCTCTCGCACCTTCTCGGCGCGGTCGCCGGGCGGGTTTCCGAAGGTGGAATAGGACAGGAAGGCCACGCGCGGATTGCGACCCAGCTTCCTGACCGTATCGGCGGCCTTGATAGCGATGTCGGCCAACTCCTCGGCGTTCGGCAGCTCGTGTATGGTGGTGTCGGCGACAAACAGGGTGCGGCCCTTGGCCAGCAGGATCGACAGGCCGATCAGGGTGTCGTCCACGTCCAGCACGCGCTGGACTTCCTTCAGCGCCATGTTGAAGTTGCGGGTCACGCCCGCGACCATGGCGTCGGCCCGGCCCTTGGCGACCAGGGTGGCGGCGAAATAGTTGCGGTCCTGATTGATCATCCGCTGCACGTCGCGGCGCAGATAGCCCCGGCGCTGGAGTTTTTCGTACAGCCAGTCGGTGTCCTCGACATTGTGGTCGGAGACGCGGGCGTTGGTGATCTCGATGCCCAGCTCGTCGAAGTTGAGACCGGCCTCTGCGGCGTTCTGACGGATCAGATCCTCGCGGCCGACCAGGATCGGCGTGCCCAGATCGGCCTGTTTGAAGCCCCAGGCCGCGCGAATGACGGCGGGTTCTTCGCCCTCGGCGAAGACGACACGCTTGTTCGGCCCGCCGCGCACGGCCGAGCTGATCTTCTGCATCAGGGCGGCGGACGGATCGACGCGCGAACGCAGCGCGTGACGATAGGCGTCCATGTCCTCGATCTGGACGCGGGCCACGCCGGTGTCCATCGCCGCCTGGGCGATGAAGGGCGGGATGTACCAGATCAGGCGCGGGTCGAAGGGCGTCGGAATGATGTAGTCCGGGCCGAACTTCAGCTTGCGTCCACGATAGGCGGCGGCGACCTCGTCCGGCACGTCCTCGCGCGCCAGGGCGGCCAGGGCCTGGGCGCAGGCGATCTTCATCTCGTGGTTCACGCGACGCGCGCGCACATCCAGCGCGCCGCGGAACAGATAGGGGAAGGCCAGGACGTTGTTGACCTGGTTCACATAGTCCGAGCGGCCCGTGGCGATGATGGCGTCCGAGCGCACCGACTTGACGTCCTCGGGCGTGATCTCGGGGTCGGGGTTGGCCATGGCGAAGATGATCGGATTGGGCGCCATGGAGGCGACCATCTCCTTGGTGATCGCGCCCTTGGCCGACAGGCCCAGCACCACGTCGGCGCCGACCATGGCCTCGGCCAGGGTGCGCAGGGGCGTATCGGTGGCGTGGGCGGCCTTCCACTGATCCATACCGTGGTCGCGCCCCTTGTAGACGACGCCGTCTCGGTCGCAGATCACAGTGTTCTCGGCCTTGACGCCCGCGGCCTTCATCAGGGCGATGGAGGACAGGCCCGCCGCCCCGGCGCCGGCCAGCACGACCTTAATCTCGTCCAGCTTCTTGCCGGCGATATGGACAGCATTGATCAGGCCGGCGGTCGAGATGATGGCGGTGCCGTGCTGGTCGTCATGGAAGACGGGGATGTCCAGCAGGTCCTGAAGCTCGCTTTCGATGACGAAGCATTCGGGGGACTTGATGTCCTCCAGATTGATGCCGCCCCAGGTGTCGCCGATGTTCTTGACGACCGTGATGAACTCGTCCGGGTCGGTGGTCTTCACCTCGACGTCGAAGCTGTCGACATCGGCGAACCGTTTGAACAGGACCGACTTGCCCTCCATCACCGGCTTGGAGGCCATGTGACCCAGGTTGCCCAGGCCCAGGATCGCGGTGCCGTTCGAGATGACGGCGACCAGATTGCCCTTGGAGGTGTAATCGTAGGCCTTGTCCGCATCGGCGGCGATGGCCAGGACCGGCACGGCCACGCCCGGCGAATAGGCCAGCGACAGATCGCGCTGGGTCGCCATCGGCTTGGTCGGCGCCATGGAAATCTTGCCCGGCGTCGGGATGCGGTGGAAGTCCAGCGCTTCGTCGTCGGAGAAGGTCTGTTTTTCGGTCTGATCGGGCATGATTTGGGCGTTTCCGGGCGCGTCGATTTTATCGTCTCGCTATGTTCCTAATGCTCCGGGCGTGGCGGGACAACCGCGCACGCCGCGTGCCGCCGTCTCTGGACGCCAAGGGCGTCGGACGCATCACCGACGCCGACGCTGTGCGGAAAAGGTGATGGCGGCGTCGGCTCTCGTGCGGATTTCCGCAATCGCCGTCTCAGATCGCCAGCACGCCCGTCCGCTCGATCTCCACCGGCCCGGTCATCAGGACGTGATCGGTTTCCGCATCCCAGTCGATGACCAGTTCGCCGCCATCGACGACCACCTTCGCCTTGCGCTCGGTCAGGCCGCGCCGCGCGGTGGCGACCAGGGCGGCGCAGGCGCCGGTGCCGCAGGCCTTGGTCAGGCCGGCCCCCCGCTCCCAGACCCGCAGGCGGATGTGGTCCCGATCCAGAACGTTTGCGAAGCCGACATTGACCCCTTGCGGGAACAGCGGGTGATGCTCGATCAGCGAGCCGGATCCGATGACGAAGCCGTCGTCCTGGCGGTCGGTGAAGAAGACCACATGAGGATTGCCCATGGAGACGGCGCCGGGCGTATGCAGGAGCGGCGCGTCGATCGGCCCGACCTGAAGCTCGATCCCTCGGGTATCCATCTCCTCGGCCAGCGGCACCTGGTCCCAAGTCAGGCGAGGCTTGCCCATGTCTACGGTCACGCGGTGGTCGCCGGCGCGGGTGGCGGTGGTCGGGCCGCCCGCCGTATCAATGACGACGCGATCCGATCCGTTGGCCTGCATCAACAGCCAGCCGACGCAGCGCAGGGCGTTGCCGCAGGTCTCGACCATCGATCCATCGGCGTTCCACACCCGCATGAAGGCGTCGGCCGTATCCGACGATTCGATGGCGATCAGCTGATCGAAGCCCTCGCCCGTCTGGCGGTCGCCCAGCGCACGAATCTGGTCCTCGCCGGGAGCGAACGGCTGTTCCAGCGCATTGACGACGACGAAGTCATTGCCGGCGCCGTTCATCTTGACGAAAGGACGGGTCATGCAGGCCATATAGGCCCAACCCAGCGTCGCGGAAACCAGCGTGTCCCAGACCGAAACCGACCCCAAGGACAACGGCCTGCGACTGCGCGCTCGACTGCGATACCTGTATCACGGCAGCCAGCCGGCGGCGGTGAAGTTCCGCTTGACCGTCATCGTGATCGACCTGGCGATCATCGGCTTTTTCCTGGCGGCGCCCATCCTGAAGAACATGGGCTGGGCCTTCTATGCGCTGGACTATTTCATCGCCGCTATCCTGGCCCTGGACCTGGCCGCGCGGGCTTATGCCTATGCGAACATCAAGGACTGGCTGAAGCGGCCGATCGTCTGGGTCGACCTGTTCGTGCTGGCGACCCTGCTGTTCCCGGCCTGGCTGTTCAATCTCGGCTTCCTGCGGATGCTGCGGCTGTGGACCCTGCTGAACTCGGACTTCTTCTGGCGCACCGTGGGGGCGCGGTTCGACGATACGCGGGTGGAAGGGATCGCGCGGGCCCTGGCCAATCTGATCACCTTCGTCTTCGTGGCCACCGGCTTCGTCTATGCGACCTTCAGGGGGCATGACGGCATCGCCGGCTATGTCGATGCGCTGTATTTCACCGTGGCCACCCTGACGACGACGGGGTTCGGCGACGTCACCCTGCCCGGGCCGTGGGGGCGGTTGTTGTCCATCGCCGTCATGTTGGTCGGCATCACCCTGTTCCTGCGCCTGGCCCAGGCCCTGATCCGACCGCACAAGGTGCATTTCCCGTGCGACCGCTGCGGCCTGCAGAACCACGACCCCGACGCCGTCCACTGCAAGGCGTGCGGCAAGCTGCTTTGCATTCCCGACGAGGGTTGAGGCGGCGCGTCCCACCGGTGTGACAAAACGGTAAGGTCGCACGGCTTGCCGCACGGGAAGGCGTCGTTAAGGTGCCGGCTTCGTTTTCGGGGACCTGTCCATGATCCGTGCTTCCGCCGTCGCGCTTGCGACGCTTCTCGCCTCCACCAGCCTGACCTCGGTATCCATGGCCCAGACCCCCGCCTCCTCTCCCGCTCCAGCCTCCGGCGGCTTCGCGACCAGCGACGCGACCGATCCCTATCTGTGGCTCGAAGAGGTTGAGGGCGAGCGGGCGATGGAGTGGGTCAAGGCCCACAACGAACGCACCTTCGCCGTCCTGCAGGGCGATCCCCGCTACGAGACCCTGCATCAGCAGGCGCTGGAGATCGTCCAGGCCCAGGACCGCATCCCGTCGCCCGGCTTCACCCACGACGGCCATATCGACAACTTCTGGCAGGACGCCCAGCATGTGCGCGGGCTGTGGCGCCGCACGACGCTGGACAGCTATCGCACCGCCACGCCCGAGTGGCAGACCATCCTCGACATCGACGCCCTGGCGGCGGCCGAGGGCCAGAACTGGGTCTACAAGGGCTCGACCTGCCTTCAGCCCGAAGAGCGCTACTGCCTGATCAGCCTGTCGAACGGCGGCAAGGATGCGGTGACCCTGCGCGAGTTCGACACGGTCGAGCGCAAGTTCGTCGACGGCGGCATCACCCTGCCGGAATCCAAGGGCGGCGCATCCTGGATCGATAAGGACACCCTGCTGATCTCGCGCGACTTCGGTCCCGGCACCCTGACCAACTCGGGCTATCCGATGGTGGTCAAGCGCATGAAGCGCGGCCAGACGCCGGACCAGGCCGAGACCCTGTTCACCGGCCAGCCGACCGACGTTTCGGTGTCCGGCTATACGCTGCGCGACGCCGACGGGGTGGTGAAGGCGACGCTGATCAACCGTTCGGTGGACTTCTATTCGTCCGAGACCTGGCGCCTGGGCGACGACGGCGCCCTGACCCAGCTTCAACTGCCGGCCAAGTCCGACATCACCGGCCTGGTCCAGGGCCAGCTTCTTGTGTCGCTGAAACAGGATTGGACCGCGCCGTCGGGGCAGGATTTCAAGACCGGCGACCTGATCGCCTGGCCGCTGGAGGCTTGGCTGGCCGATCAGGCGACCCCGGCCCAACTGGTGCTGCGTCCGACCGAACGTCAGGCCATCGAAGGCGTCAACGTCACGCGCAACCGGCTGGTCGTCGCCCTGTACGACAATGTGCGCGGCTCGGTGCGGGTCTACACCCCTGGCCAGGGAGAATGGGCGCACACGACACTGGACCTGCCCCAGAACGTCTCGGTCGGCGTCGGTTTGGCCTCGGAGAAGGACGACAAGGTCTTTGTCAGCGTCACCGGCTATCTGAACCCGTCCAGCCTGTGGCTGGCCGATGCGGCGACGGGCGCGGTCGATCAGGTCAAGTCCATGCCGGCCAAGTTCGACGCCGCCGGCATGACGGTCGATCAGCACGAGGCCCGCTCGGCCGACGGGACAATGATCCCCTATTTCGTGGTGCATAAGGCGGACATGCCGCTGGACGGCTCCAACCCCACGCTTCTGTACGGCTACGGCGGGTTCGAAAGCTCGCTGCTGCCCGGCTATTCGGCGACGGTCGGCAAGCTGTGGCTGGAGCGGGGCGGCGTCTATGTCATCGCCAATACGCGCGGCGGCGGCGAGTTCGGCCCGCGCTGGCACGAGGCGGCCCTGCAACAGAACCGCCAGCGCGCGCATGAGGATTTTCAGGCCGTGGCCCTGGACCTGATCGCCCGCGACATCACCAGCCAGCCCAAGCTGGGCATCATGGGCGGTTCGCAAGGCGGGCTGTTCATGGGCGCGATGCTGACCCAGCGGCCGGACCTGATCAACGCCGCCGTCATCCAGGTGCCGCTGTTCGACATGCTGCGCTTCCACAAGCTGCTGGCCGGCGCCTCGTGGATCGGCGAATACGGCAACCCCGACATCCCCGAGCAGCGCGCCTGGATCGAGCAGTATTCGCCGTATCAGAACCTGCGCGCGGGCCAGCCCTATCCGGAAGTCTTCATCCATACCTCGACCAAGGACGACCGCGTCCATCCGGGCCATGCCCGCAAGGCGGCGGCGCGTCTAGAAGAGCTGGGCTATCCGGTGCTGTTCTACGAGAACGTCGACGGCGGCCACGCGGCCGGGGCCAACCTGCGCGAAACCGCGCGTCGTCTGGCGCTGGAATACACCTATCTGTCGCGCCGCCTGATGGACACGCCGGCGCAGGAATAGTCTCTGGTTCCGCTTATCCCCGCGAAAGCGGGGACCCAGTGCTTTCGGAAGGTTCGGCGACTGGGATCAGGTTCAGTACGAACGGGCGACGCCGAACGCCCAAAGGTCTGGGTCCCCGCTTTCGCGGGGATGAGCGGAAAGTTTTGAAGCCATGCGTCACCTGATCCTGTCCGCCGCCATCCCGGCTCTTCTCATGTGCGCTTGCGCAACGGCGCCCGTCGCGACCGGCGTCGACGAAATCGTGGTCTCGACCAACGACAGCCCGCCGCCCCGCTTCCCCCGCGATCTGACCCCGGCGGGCGTCGCGGCCGCGGACGATCATCTGGCGCTGGAGCAGGTGGACGGGGCCGAGGCGATGGCCTTTGTCGCCGAAGAGAACCGCAAGTCGCTGGCCGCCCTGACCGGCGATCCGCGCTACGAGACCTTCCGCGCCGAGGCCCAGGCGATCCTGACGGCGACCGATCGCATCCCCAGTCCGTCCTTCCTGGGCGATGGCATCGGCAACTTCTGGCAGGACGCGACCAATCCCAAGGGCGTCTGGCGTCGCACGACGCTGGCCAGCTACCGCACCGCGACGCCGCAGTGGGAGACGCTGCTGGACATCGACGCCCTGTCCAAGGCCGAGGGCAAGGACTGGGTGTTCAAGGGCGCCGACTGCCTGGCGCCGGACGACACGCGCTGCCTGATCAATCTGTCTGACGGCGGCAAGGATGCGGTGGTCGTGCGCGAGTTCGACCTGACCACCAAACGTTTCGTGGATGGTGGTTTCAGCCTGCCCGAAGGCAAGCACCGCATCGAATGGCTGGACCGCGACACCCTGCTGGTCGCCACCGACTTCGGCGCCGGAACCATGACGGAGTCCGGCTATCCCTTCATCGTCAAGACGCTGAAGCGCGGTCAGACCCTGGCCCAGGCGACCGAGGTCTATCGCGGCGAACAAGGCGACGGCGGCTATGGCGTCAGCCCCGCCGTCTATCGCGACAAGGACGGCCAGGTGACGGCCGTCATCATCACCCGCCCGCTGGACACCTTCCGGTCGGAAACCTGGAGCCTCGGTCACGACGGCAAGGCGACAAAGCTCAATCTGCCAGCCCGCGTCAGCGTCTTCGGCGTAGTTGGCGATCAGCTTGTATTCTCGAACGACGAGCAGTGGCGTTGGCTCGCACATGACTACAAGCCAGGAGCGCTTTTGGTCGTCGGTTTAAGAGCATTGTCCGCTGCTCCGTCGCCCACAAACGTTCCACCGGCGCCGATGACGGACGGACGCGATCCAGTCGGGATTTTCGTTCCGAATGCCCGTCAATCTCTCCAGAGTGTGGCGGTTCTCGACAACACCCTCATCGCCGCCATCTCGGATAATGTTGCGGGACGTTTGGTTCGCTTTCAGCGGACGGGGACTGAGGGACAGTATTCGTTCTGGGGCGCGACTGACATCTCCGTCCCCGACAACCTCGCGGTCGGTCTGGGCGACTCGTCCAAATCACGCGGCGAGGTCTTCGTCTCGACCCAGGGCTTCCTCGTTCCACCGACTCTCAGCCTGGCCGATGCGGGCGCCGCGACCCTGACCACGCTGAAGTCGGCGCCGGCCAAGTTCGACGCGTCGCGCGACGTGACCGAACAGTTCGAAGCGACCTCGACCGACGGGACGAAAATCCCCTATTTCGTCACCCGTCCGCGCGACATGAAGCTGGATGGGTCGAACCCGACCGTCATGCTGGGCTACGGCGGTTTCCAGGTCAGTCTGAACCCGGCCTACAAGCCCGAAATGGGCAAGCTGTGGCTGGAGCGGGGCGGCGTCTTCGTCCAGGCCAGTATCCGGGGCGGCGGCGAGTTCGGGCCCGACTGGCATCAGGCGGCGCTGGACGGGAACCGTCAAAAGGCCTTTGACGATTTCGCCGCCGTGGCGCGCGATCTGGAACAGCGCGGGATCACCAGCCCGCGTCGCCTGGGCATTTATGGTCGCTCGAACGGCGGGGTCCTGACCTCGGTGTCGATCACCCAGCACCCGGAGTTGTTCAACGCGGCGGTGATCGAGAGCCCGTTGGTGGACATGCTGCGCTATCACGAACTGCCGGCCGGGGCGTCGTGGATCGGCGAATACGGCGACCCGCGCATCCCGGAAGAAGCCGCGTGGATCGCCAAATATTCGGCCTATCAGCAGCTCCGTCCGGGCCAACCCTATCCGCGCGTCTATCTGACCACCAATACGCGCGACGACCGGGTCCACCCCGGCCATGCGCGCAAGTTCGCCGCGCGCCTGGGCGATATGGGCTATGACCACCTTTATTATGAGGACACGGCCGGCGGCCACTCCAACGACGCCGACCCGGTCGCCAACGCCCGTCGCTGGGCTCGCCACTATGTCTATCTGTCGCAACAGCTGATGGATTGAATGAAGCGGAGAGAGCCTCACGCGAATATGAGGCGCTCCTTGGCAGCCGAAGGATTAAGAACGACGGCATGAACACCAAGGGCTGGATCATCGCGGGCACGGTCATGGCGGGCGCCCTCATGTCCGTCGCCTCGGCGGCCCAGCCGGTGGCGGGGCGGCCGCCGCTTGCGCCGCGCCATGCGACGGCCAACGGCCCGCCGGTGGTCGTCGAACTGTTCACCGCCCAGGGCTGCGGCGGCTGCATCGAGGCCAATGCAGCGGTGGAGAAGGCGGCGGCCCAGCCGGGCGTCATCGCTTTGACCTACGGCGTCGACTACTGGGATTACCTCGGCTGGACCGACACCTTCGCCCGGCCCGAGTTCGTTCAGCGCCAGCGCGCCTATCGCGCCGCCCTGCGCCAGCGCGGCGTCTCGACGCCCCAGGTGGTGATCGACGGCCGACGTCAGGTGTCGGGCGCCCGCAGCGTCGAGCTTGAAACCGCCATCGGTCAGGAGGCGGTGCGTCAGGCCTGGCCTCCGGAGATCGAGTTCCGCGAGAACGGAACCGGCGTCGGCGTCGGTTCCGGCCGCGCGCCGGTCGGCGGCGCCGAGGTGGTGGCGGTGACCTACACGCCCGGCCCTCAGGTGGTCGAGGTCCGTCAGGGCGAGAACCGCGGTCAGGCCGTGCGACACATGAACGTCGTGCGCGGCGTGACGCGCCTTGGCGAATGGCGCGGTCGCCCGATGCTCTACGCCCTGCCCTCATCCCGCCCCGGCGAGGCCGTGGCGGTGCTGGTGCAAGGCAAGACGGACAAGCGTATCCTGGGCGCCGCCGTCAGGGACTAGGCGCCCGCCTTTTTCGCAAAGCCCCAGGCCGCGTCGCTGAGCGGACCGACTTGGGCGGCCATGGTCTTGGCGTGGGCGCTGGCGGCGGTGCCGTCGCGGACCCGGCCGGCGATGCCCTGGCAGATGGCGGCCAGGCGGAACAGGTTGTAGGCGTAGAGCCAGTCGAGGTTGGCGGGCCGCATTCCCGTCGCGGCGGCGTAGCGTTCGACGGTCTCCTCGACAGACGGGATGCCCAAGGCCTCCAGATCAGCGCCGGCGAGGCCGTTGCGCAGCGAAGCCGGAATGGCCCAGGCGATCAGCAGATAGGAGAAGTCGGCCATCGGATCGCCCAGGGTCGACAGCTCCCAATCCAGCACGGCACGAACCTCTGCGCGGTCCGGCGCCACGATCATGTTGTCGAGACGAAAGTCGCCGTGGACGATGCGGCTGGGTCCCTCGGCCGGGAGGCTTTCGGGCAGGAAGGCGATCAGCCGGTCCATCGCCGGAACCGGCTCGGTCTCAGACGCCCGATACTGCTTGGTCCAGCGGCCGACCTGACGCGCGAAATAGTTTCCGGCCTTGCCGTAGTCGCCCAGGCCGATGGCGGCGGGATCGAAGGCGTGCAGACGGGCCAGCGTGTCCGTCTGGGCTTCATAGACGGCGCGCCGCTCCACGGGCGTCAGGCCGGGTAGTTTCAAATCCCAGAAGATCCGACCCTCGACCTTGTCCATCACATAGAAGATCGATCCGATGACGCTTTCATCCAGGCATAGGGCATGGGGCTTGGCGACTGGGAAGCCTTGCGCGGCCAGAGCCGAGATGACCTGAAACTCGCGGTCGACGGCATGGGCGCTGGGCAGCAGGACGCCGGGCGGTTTGCGCCGCAGCACATAGGCGGCCGAGGGCGTCACCAGTTCATAGGTCGGGTTCGACTGGCCGCCCTTGAACTGGCGCACCGTTAGCGGGCCGGCGTATCCCGAGACGTGGGCGCGCATCCAGGCGTCCAGCGCCGCCTCGTCCAGGCGATAGCGGGGATCGACCTCGCGCGTGCCGGAAAAGGCGCTCTGGGCGTCCAGCGGGGCGGCGTAGGTCATGCGGCGGTCCTCGTCGTTTCCTTGAGCCGTCCGGATCTCACGCCCGGTCCGGCGCGGCGATGATGGCGGCCTTCACCGCGCGACGCCAGCCGGAAAGCAGACGCTCGCGCTCGTCCGCCTTCATGCGCGGTTTCCAGCAGGCGGGCGCCTCGGCCGGGCGCGCCTCCAAGTCCGGCAAAAGGCCGACGCCCAATGCCGCCAAGCGCGCGGCGCCCAGGGCCGTCATTTCCTGGAAGGCCGGACGCTCCACCTCCACCTCGCAGATGTCGGCGACGAACTGCATGGCGAAACTGTTGGCGGTGACGCCGCCGTCCACCTTCAGCGTCTTAAGCGGCGGCGCGCCGTCGGCGGCCAGGGCGTCGAGCAGGTCGCGCGTCTGATAGGCCAAGGCCTCCAGCGCGGCGCGCACGAAATGGGCCGGACCGGAATCCCGTGTCAGCCCGACGATCGTTCCCCTCGCTTCCGGTTCCCACCAGGGTGCGCCCAGACCGGTGAAGCCGGGGACCATATAGACCCCGCCGTTGTCCTTGAGGGCCTGCGCCATCGCCTCCGACTGGCGCGACTCCGAGATCAGCCCGACCCCGTCCCTCAGCCATTGGATCGCCGAGCCGGCGGAGAAGATCGAGCCCTCCAGCGCATAGGCGGACTGCCCATCGGCCTGATAGCCGAGCGTGCCCAACAGACGCCGGGTCGAGGCCACGGGCGCTGCGCCGACATTGGCGACCAGAAAGGCGCCGGTGCCATAGGTGATCTTGGCGTCCCCGGCCTGCAGCGCCCCATGTCCGACCAGAGCGGCCTGCTGGTCCCCCGCCGATCCGGCGATGGGCAGAGGCCGGCCGAACAGCGCCGGATCGCTCTCGCCGATCACACCCGCGCACGGGACGATGTCGGGCAGGGCTTCGCGCGGAATGTCGAACAAGGCGCACAGGTCGTCACGCCATTCGACCGTCTTCAGATCCATCAAAGACGTGCGTGAAGCATTGGTCGCATCGGTGGCGTGGACCCGGCCGCCGGTCAGTTTCCAGATCAGCCAGGCGTCGATCGTGCCCAGCTTGACCTCGCCCTTCGCCGCCCTCTCGCGCGATCCGGACACAGCATCCAAGAGCCAGGCGAACTTGGTCGCCGAGAAATAGGGATCGAGGATCAGGCCGGTGGCGGTCTGGACCCTCGGCTCGTGGCCCTGGGCGGTCAGGCGGGCGGTGACGTCGGCGGTGCGGCGATCCTGCCAGACGATGGCGCGATGCAGAGGCTCGCCGGTCGCCGCGTCCCAGATCACGGCCGTCTCCCGCTGATTGGTGATGCCGATGGCGTTGAAGCAGGCCACGCCGCCGGCCTTGCGCACCACCTCTCGACAGGTCTGGAGCGTCGCGGTCCAGATTTCTGCGGCGTCATGTTCGACCCAGCCGGATTTGGGGAAATGCTGGGCCAGTTCGATCTGGCTGACCGCGACGGGCCTCAGGTCCCCTTTTTCTCCGCCTACCGCGCTTGGCGCGGCTTGAGGTGCGACCTCGAAGGCGATGGCGCGGGTCGAGGTCGTGCCCTGGTCGATGGCGAGGATCAGGCTCATGGTTCTCTCCCGGCTGCGTCTTGGGCTAAGGGGAGCATATGACGACGCACCTGCCCAGCTATGAAGGCGTCCTCGACGCCGCCCGCCAGATCGACGGAGTCGCCGTCCGCACGCCCCTGCTCGAAAGCCCGGCTCTGAACGCGGCGGTCGGCGGGCGGGTTCTGATGAAGGCGGAAAGCCTGCAACGCGCCGGAGCCTTCAAGTTCCGCGGCGCCTATAACCGCATCAGCCGACTGACCGACGAG
The DNA here is from genome assembly GCF_040546195.1 of Brevundimonas sp. UYEF29. Classification (NCBI taxonomy): domain Bacteria; kingdom Pseudomonadati; phylum Pseudomonadota; class Alphaproteobacteria; order Caulobacterales; family Caulobacteraceae; genus Brevundimonas; species Brevundimonas sp. UYEF29. The sequence goes on from NZ_JBEPNH010000007.1 coordinate 127,565, forward strand.
GAGAAGGCGCGCGGCGTCGTCGCTTTCTCGTCCGGAAACCATGCGCAGGGCGTCGCCGCTGCCGCCGCCATGGTCGGGACGCCGGCGATCATCGTCATGCCTTCGGATTCGCCCAGGGTGAAGGTCGAGGGCGTGATCGCCTTCGGCGGCGAGGTGCGCTTCTACGACCGCTGGACCGAAAGCCGCGAGGCGATCGGCGCGGCCATCGCCGCCGAGCGCGGCTCGATCCTGGTTCCGCCGTTCGATGATCCCTTCATCATCGAGGGCCAGGGCACGACGGCGCTGGAAATGCTGGATCAGGCGGATGCGCCGTTCGACCAGTTGCTGTGCGGGGCGTCAGGCGGCGGGTTGATGGCCGGGATCAATCTGGTCATGGCCGAACGCAGTCCCGCGACGCAGGTGTTCGTGGTCGAGCCGGAAGCCTTCGACGACACCGCGCGATCGCTGGCGGCCGGAGAGCGGGTCGGTCATCCGCAAGGCGCGCCGTCGATCTGCGACGCTCTGATGTCGCCGATGCCGGGCGTGCTGACCTGGCCGATCAATCGACGGCTGGCGGGGGCGATCACCGTGTCGGACGCGGAAGTCGCGGAAGCGATGCGGTTCGCGTTCCGCCATCTCAAGACCATTCTCGAACCGGGCGGCGCCGTCTCGCTCGCGGCTCTGCTCGCCGGAAAGATGGGCACGAAAGGACGGACGACGGCCATCGTGCTTTCTGGCGGCAACGTCGATCCGACGCTGTACGCCGAGATCATCGTGGGGCGTTTCGGCGGCTGAAGGTCTTTTCTTCGAAGCGAGCGTCGGCCAACCTCGTCTCAAATGAACTGAGGAAACGCACAATGGCCAAGGCCAGTGAACTTCAGACATTGATCGGCCAGGAGATCGGGGTGTCGAAATGGTTCGATGTCACCCAGGCCCGGATCGACGCCTTCGCCGATTGCACCGAAGACCACCAGTTCATCCATGTCGATCCGGAAGCGGCCAAGGCCACGCCGTTCGGCGGAACGATCGCGCACGGCTTCCTGACCCTCAGCCTCGCGTCGGCCATGAGCTATGACGCCGTCGCGCCGCTGGAGGGCGTCGTGATGGGCGTGAACTACGGCTTCGACAAGCTGCGGTTCCTGGCGCCGGTTCCGGCAGGATCGCGCATTCGCGGTCGCTTCAAGCTTTTATCGGCCGACGACAAGGGCGGCGGACGCTGGTTGCTGAAGCACGAACTGACGGTCGAGATCGACGGGGCTGACAAGCCGGCGCTGATTGCGGAGTGGCTCGGGATGCAGATGGTCGGTTCAAAAAACGAGCCATGACGCTCGCATAGGTTATAGCGTTGGGCTGCCGAAGATTGTGACGCATCAACGGCCAGAGATTAACTATTCTGCGCCTCACCGCCAAATTCATCTGTATCATCAAGGCCACGGTATCGGCTTTGCTGATGGAAGTCGTCACGTTTCCGCCTCGACCTCATAAGGCAAGGCTGGTAAGACCCGCGTAGGCGGTTGACCCGCCCCCTACTATAACAGAGGCGGAGGGATACCCCCCTATGCGTATGAAGACTTTCGTGCTGGCCTCCAGCACAGCGGCCGCCCTGGCCCTGTCTGCTGGTGCTGCATCGGCAGAACCCAATGGCTGGTACGGCGCCATCGACGCCGGCTACCACATGATCGACGATATCAACGCTGAATCGTCCACGACCGGCGCCAACTGGAACTGGGAAGTGAACGACGGCTGGGCGGCTTTCGCTCGCCTCGGCTACCGCTTCAACCCGCACTGGCGCGTTGAACTGGAAGGCGGCTACCGCTCGGGCGACATCGGCACCGTGCGCGCCGTCACCGGCACGCAAGGCCTGTGCAACCTGACCCCGGCGACGGGCGGCTGCTTCTCGCCCGAAGGCGACATCGAATCCGCCACCCTGATGGCCAACGTCATCTATGACTTCGGCTTCGAATACTGGGGCGTTCGTCCGTTCGTCGGTCTCGGCGCCGGTGTGAACCGCGTCGACACCAACACGATCGGCGCCCTGCGCGCCAACCGTCTGGCCACCTTCGCCGCCGACGACACCTCGACCAAGTTCGCCGCTCAGGCGATCGCCGGTCTGGCCTGGGCCATCGGCGACCGCGCCAACATCGACCTGACCTACCGCTATCTGACGGGCGACGCCAACTTCGCCTCGACGACGGCCGGCACGGGCGCAGGCTCCACGCAGTTCGGCGAATGGGACGGCGACTACGACCAGTCGCACACCGTGACCCTGGGTCTGCGCTACAGCTTCGGTGCGGAAGATGCTCCGCCCCCGCCGCCTCCTCCGCCCCCGCCGCCTCCCCCGCCTCCGCCCCCGCCGCCTCCGCCGGCGCCGGTCGCTCAGACCCCGATGCCTCGCCAGTTCGTGGTCTACTTCGACTGGGATCGCTCGGACCTGACGGCGGAAGCCCGTTCGGTGGTGACGCAGGCCGCCAACTACGCCAAGTCGGGTCGTCCGACGCGCGTCCTGATCGTCGGCTACACCGACACCTCGGGTTCGGCCGCCTATAACCTGGGTCTGTCCAACCGTCGTTCGCGCACCGTCGCGGACGCGCTGGTCGCCTCGGGCGTCAACGGCGGCGTGATCGCCCTCGACGGCAAGGGCGAGACCAACCTGGCCAAGCCGACCGCCGACGGTGTGCGCGAACCGCTCAACCGCCGCGCGACCATCGACATCAACTTCTAAGACTTTCAGGAGCCGATCTGGTTCGTCCCGATCAGCTTCAACCTTCGAAGTTGTCGAAAGACAGAACGCCGCTTCCGATAGGAGGCGGCGTTTTTCTTTGCGCCGTCTCACCTGCTGCGTGACGCGTCCACGCAGAGAAAAGGGCGACGCCTCACGACGCCGCCCTCAAGCACTCTAGTTTTGACCCCGATCAGCCGGTGAACGGACGGATCAGGATCTCGACCCGGCGGTTCTGCGCCTTGCCTTCTGTTGTTGCGTTCGAGGCCACCGGGTTGCGCGAGCTATTGCCGGCGACATAGAGGCGCTGCGCGATCACGCCACGGCGAACCAGTTCAGAGGCGACGCTGCTGGCGCGACGCTCCGACAGAGGCTGATTGATCGCGTCGCCGCCCGACGAGTCGGTGTGACCGATCACGTCCACCGTGGACTGGTCATACTGCTGCAGAACGCGAGCGACATCGTCCAGAACCGGCAGGAAGCGCGGATCGATGGAGGACTGGTTCGTGGCGAAGGTCACGTCCGACGGCATGCGCAACACGAGCAGGTCGCCTTGGCGCGCTACACCGACGCCGGAGCCGGACAGTTCAGCTTCCATCGCGCGTTGCTGACGATCCATATATTGGCCGACGGCGGCGCCGCCCAGCGCGCCGATCCCGGCGCCGATCAGGGCGTTCTTGCGGCCCTGTTCGCCGTTCGAGGTGTTGGTCAGATAGCCGAGAACCGCGCCGCCCAACGCACCCGCGATGGCGCCGGTCCCGGTGTTGTTGCGAACCGGACCCGAACGATAGGGGTCGGTGGTAGTGCAGGCGGCGGCCCCCAGCAGGGCGGCGATGGAAACACTGGCGACGATGAACTTGGCGCGCATGGAATAGTCCCTTTCTTTTGAGCGATCTGGCGCGGAAACGTGCGCTTACTGTGAAGGTTCCAATCTGTACGGGGCATGAATGCCCGCCGCGTCCGCTCGCCATGGCCCTGACAAGGCTGCCGATTAGGCGTATGGGAACCGCCGCACATCCCCAAATCGAGGACGACGCCGTGAGCGTGACCCAGACGGACCACACGACCGACCGCGCCATTCAGCCGGTTTCGATGAAGCATTACGACGCCGATTTTCAAGCGTTCAGCGACGCATTGGGCGCCTCCTTCTCGCGCTATGGCTTCGCTGTGGTCGCCGACCATGGTCTGGATGAGGCCCGCATCACCGCGGCCATCGACGACGCCAAGACCTTCTTTGCTCTGCCGGAAGAGGTGAAGCGCCAATACCATCAGCCCGGTACGGGCGGCGCGCGCGGCCTTACCCCCTTCGGAGTCGAGGCGGCCAAGGACGCCAAGACGGTGGATCTGAAAGAGTTCTGGCACGTCGGTCGTGAACTGCCCGAAGGCCATCCCTATCGCCGCTATATGCGCGACAACGTCTGGCCGACCGAGGTCGATGGCTTCCGCGAGCACCTGTATGGCATGTTCGAGGACCTCGATGCGCTGGGCGCCAAGATCCTGCGCGCCATCGCCCGCTATCTGGAGCTGGGCGACGACTTCTTCGCCGACAAGGTGGAGATGGGCAACAGCGTCCTGCGCATCCTGCACTATCCGCCGGTTCCGGCCGATGCGCCTGGCGTGCGCGCCGGGGCGCATGAAGACATCAATGTCATCACCCTGCTGCTCGGCGCCGAAGAGGCTGGTCTTCAGCTGAAGGACAAGGACGGCAGCTGGCTCGACATCGCCCCGCCGCCCGGCGCCCTGGTCGTCAATATCGGCGACATGTTGCAGCGGCTGACCAACCATGTCCTGCCGTCAACGACCCACCGCGTGGTCAATCCGGCGCCTGAGCGTCGCGGCTTCGCCCGCTATTCGACGCCCTTCTTCCTGCACTTCAACCCGGACTTTCCGATCGAGACCCTGCCCAGCGCCATCACGCCGGACAATCCCGATCGCTATGCGGGCAAGACCATCCTGGCCGAGGATTATCTGACCGAACGCCTGCGCGAAATCCGCCTGCTCTAGGCCGTCAGCGGGAAATCCGTAGTCGGGTGATGTCGCGTCCGATGGCCTTGAACGATTCCGTCAGATCGGCGCCGCTGGCAGGCAGGAAGAAATTGGCGGGGGTGGTGGCGCAATCCTTCAGGAACTTGCCAGCCGTGCTGCTGGCGGAGACCTGGAAACCGACGGTGTAAAGAACGATGTTCTTGTTTTTGATCGCCGTGCAAAGAGCCTTGGCCTGACCGTAGGGTTCGCCATTCGTCGCTGCACAATCCGCGCGATCTGAACCCCCAAAGGATGCATCTCGGCCCAGGACGCCAGAACAGTAGGGGGCATTGAACTCGCCGTCCGTCATTAGGATAACGGCTTTCAGGGTCTTGTTCTGATCATAGGCCGCCGCAGGGGTGGTGCTCCAAAGCGAGTTGAATTCCGGCGAAACCGAATACCATCCCCAAGCTAGTCCGATCTGTGCTGCAGTGTAGCCGTCAGCTTGGAGGCCTTGACTGGGCGCATTGACTGGCCCGATCAGCTTGTTGATCTCGGCTCTATCGTCGGTCAGCGGCAGCAGCGGAGAAACCGTGCACTTGGTGTTGGAACCAGATTGGTTTGGATAGTAGCGACCGACATATGCGACTGACGGGCGTGTGTCATCGTCGTCATGCTGCCCTGTTCTTTCGCTCACGCAGTCGCTGATCTGATATACCCTCATTGCCGCCGACGCGTTTCGATAGATTCGCCACTGGCATCCGTCATTGCCGCACCAGACCTTACCGCCGGACGAGTAGGTTCCGGTCGGCGGGCCGACGACGTTGATCGAGAAGGTGTCCTTGGTGACATTGGATATCAGCCAATAGGAGCTCGCATTGGCGGCGTTGATCTGCGTCATGCCAGCCACGTCTGTGATGCGCACGCCCGATTGCGCGCCCGTCGCGGGATCAGTCGCGGAAAGCCCATGATTGGGGGACGTGACGATGATCGTGCAGTCCGACAGCCTGCAGCCGGACACGGTGCCCGCTGACGTATAGCTATTGTTGCTCGATGTGTTGACGTTCGCCCAGGACGAGCCGTTCCATGACTGTAACGAGAAGCTGTTGGTCGCCGCATTGGCGACGCGATACGCCTTGGCGTTGATCTGCGTCATGCCTCGCACGCCATCGATCCAGATGAAATCGCCATCCTTGAAGCCGTGGTTGGAAGAGGTGACGTAGCCCGTGTTGGCCTTGGAAACCGCTGTGATCGACCGGGCCACGCCCGTCGACCATCCTGCCGTAGTGATCGCGGTGGACTGAGTGGCAGGACCGCGAGCAGCGTTCGCCATGTCGCCCAGATTAACCCCTGTCGAATAAGGGATGACCGCCATACGAGAATAGTAGGGGGATTGCTGGTCCTGCACGACGATGGTGGCAAGCTGGCGGGCGGCGTCTTTCAAACTGGTTAGACGTGAGCCGGCCATAGACCCGGTGATGTCCAGCACCAACGCAACTTCGATGTCCTTGGATGAGCGATTAACCTCGGAGTGGACGTTGACCGGCAGGGTATCATCCAGAAGTTTGCCGTAGGGTGGCAGGACGATGTTGGCCACCAGGGTCTTCACTTGGACCGTCAGGTCGGCGACCACCACCTGCTCGTCGGTCAGTTCAATCTGCAGGTCTCTGTCGGAGAAGGGTTCGACTGAGGCGTTGCGCAAGTTGGCCCTCAGGGCCACGACGGCGACAGTCCTAAGATCGTCCGGGTTCGTATAGGACGACCTTGCGGCGGCCAGAGCGGCCGCGTCCAGGGCGTCCTGGACGCGGGCCTTCACCGTGGTGATGCGGTTGATGTCGATGCCGCCCAAGGTAACCATCACCAGCGCCGGCATGACCAGGGCGAAGATCATCACGACGTTGCCGCCGCGGTCGGACGACAGGCGTGCCGCCAGATTGCGCAGGCCTCGAACCGCTCTGCCGATCAGTGTGGAAGCCGTCACTATGGTCGTTCCCCGAGGGCGTAGATCGCCCGAATACCGCCCGAATAGCCTTTAGTTTGCCATTGGGCCGTTAAGGGAAGCCTCAAAGGGAACGGTTAATCCCGAGTAGAGCTCAGGCGGCGTTCCATCCGCACTGATGACCCCGGTTCTGTTCCTGGAGCCAGACGTTCAGCGGGGCGAAATAGTCGGCGATGGCCGAGGCGTCGTTGCCGTCGTCGCCGGTGAAGGCCTTCATCGCCTCCTGCCACGGCCGCGACTGCCCCATTTGCAGCATGGCGTTGAAGCGGGCGCCGACCTCCTTGTTTCCATAGACGGAGCAGCGATGCAGCGGCCCGGTCCAGCCGGCCTGTTTGCAGGCCGCGCGCTGGAACTGGAACTGATAGATGGCCGCCAGGAAGTATCGCGTATAGGGCGTGTTGCCGGGCACATGGTACTTGGCGCCCGGATCGAAGGCGTTGGCCGGACGCGGACCGGGCGGGACCAGACCCTGATATTGCAGCATGTCTGCGGTCCAGGCGGTATTGTAGGCGGCCGGCGCCGTCTCGCCCGAGAAGACGTCCCAGCGCCAGCGATCGACCATCAGGCCGAACGGCAGGAACGCGATCTTGTCCAAGGCCATCTTGAGCAGAAAGGGAATGTCCTCCTCGGCGCCCGGGGTGGTTTTGAGCAGGCCGATCTGGTTCAGATAGGTGGGGGTCAGGGCCGACAGGCCGACGAAGTCGCCGATGGCCTCGTGGAAGCCGTCGTTGGCGCCGTTCCGGAACAGCATCGGCTGGTTCTTGTAGGCGCGCTGATAGTAGTTGTGACCCAGCTCGTGGTGGACGGTGTAGAAGTCGTCGCCGTTGACGTTGGTGCACATCTTGATGCGGATGTCGTCGGCGTTGTCCAGGTCCCAGGCCGAGGCGTGACAGACGACTTCGCGGTCGCGCGGGCGAGTGATTTGGCTGCGTTCCCAGAAGGTCTGGGGCAGCGGATCAAGACCCAGCGAGACGTAGAAGCCCTCGCCCGTCTTGACCATTTTCGTCGCGTCGTAATCGGCGGCCTTCAGCAGTTCGGTGAGATCGTAGCTGGAAGCGCCGCCGCTGGGCGGGGCGACCACGTCATAGATATTGCCCCATTGCTGCGACCACATATTGCCCAAGAGATCGGCGCGGATCGGGCCGTAATCAGGCTGGACCGCATCGCCGTATTTGGCGTTCAGTCGGGCGCGCACATAGCAGTGCAGATTCTCGTAGAAGGGCTTCACCTGCGCCCACAGCCGGTCGGTCTCGGCTGCGAAATCGTCGGCGGGCATGTCGTAGCCTGACCTCCACAGGGCGCCGGTGTCGGCGAAGCCCAGTTCGCGCGAGCCTTCGTTGGCGATCTCGACCATGCGGGCGTAGTCGTCGCGCATGACTGGCGAGATGGTGCGCCAGCCTTCATACAGCGCCTTGGTCTCGGCGGGATCGCGGCTGTCGGCCAGGATCAGCGAGGCCTCGTCCAGCGTGATCGGCTTGCCCTTGAAATCGAACTTGCCGGTCGAATAGGTGGAATCCAGCCGCGTGGTGATCTGGGCCAACTCTTCGGCTGCGCCGGGACGGTTGGGGGCGGGCAGGACCAGGCTGAGCCGCAGCAGGTTCAGCTTGCGGCGTACGACCGGATCGACCTGGACGTCGTTGAACTTGGCCGCCTGATTGGCCAGCTGGACCTGAAGCTCGGTCGCTTCGGCGTTGGCCTTGGACTCCAGCCACATCGTGTCGAAGGTGATGTTGGTGGCGCGCGCCCACTGGATGCGGGCGACATATTCGCTGACCTCGGCCCATTTGGTTTCGGCGTCGGCGATGAAGGCGGTCGCGCCCTCGGCGGTGATCGGATAGTCGGCGCGCATGCCGCTGACGGCGGGTGCGGGCGTGGTCGAGGCCGTTTGTTCGACGCCTGGCGCGCCGGCGGCGGGTTCGCTGGTGCTGGCGCAGCCGGCGGCGAAGGCGAGGGCGCAGACCGCGACGGCGGTCATCATCTGACGCTTCATGATGGATCTCCTGAACAGCGCGGGCAGGAGAGGTCAGGCCCGGTCGCCCGTCAAGCGTGGCGGTTCAGCGGCCGACGACGCAGGTGTTCAGACCCTCGTTGCGCACCGTGCCCATGGCCGCCTGAATACGCGAGGCGCGCCGACGCACATAGGGGCCGGGCGCGGCGGCTTCGTAACGGCGCGGGGCCGGCAGGATGGCCGCCAGACGCGCGGCCTCGCGCGGGGTCAGGTCGCGGGCGTCCTTGCCGAACCAGTGGCGAGAGGCGGCCTGGGCGCCATAGACGCCGGGTGCCCATTCCACCACGTTCAGATAGACCTCCATGATCCGGCGCTTGGACCACACGGCCTCGATCAGGACGGTGTAGCCCGCTTCCAAACCTTTTCGGATCCAGTCGCGGCCGGGCCAGAGGAAGACGTTCTTGGCCGTCTGCTGGCTGATGGTCGATCCACCGCGCAGACGCCCGCCTTCGGCGTTGTGGTCCAGGGCCTTCTGGATCGCCTCCATGTCGAAGCCATGGTGGCTGCAGAACCGGGCGTCCTCGGCGGCGATGGCGGCGTTCACCAGATTGGGCGAGATCTGGTTCAGACCGCGCCACTGATAGTCCATGCCGTCGCCCCTCGCGAGCTGGCGCAGCATCAGTATGGTGGGCGGCGGCGGGACGATGGCGACGATCAGCACGCCCGCGACCGGGATCAGGGCGAGGATCAAAAGCGCGGTCAGCACCACGCGACGCCAGTTCTTGCGGCCCGTCGCCATCAGAGGATCAACACCCCGGCGGCGCCGTCTTCGTCGGCCCAGGCCACCTTGTCGACGGCGGGGCTAAGCGACAAGGCGACGATGGCCGGCCCCTTCTCGGCCTTGACGAAATTCAGACCCTGGGCCGCCGGATGCGCGACCCAGACCCGACCGTCGGTCAGGCCGGCGGCCAGCAAACCCTGATCGGCGCGGGCCGAGACCAGATTGACCAGGGTCGTGTCGTCATAGCCGATCTCGGTCGCCTCGCGGCCCATGGGTCCGTTTGATCCGATGAAGGGCCACAGGACCGCGCCCTGCGCGCCTGAGGTCGCCATCAGCTGACCATTGGCCAGGAAGGCCATCGAGCGCACCTTGCCCGGATAGCCGCCCATGCGCAGGTTCTTGGCGTCCTTGATGCGCCAGCCGTGCATCTGATTGTCCTGCATGGTCGTGACGACGAAGGCGCCGTCGGGCGAGAAGGCGACGCCGGTGTGCGACCCGGCCCAGGCCAGCTTCACCGGTTGCTGTTTCTCGATCCGTGCATACCACAGGGCCGCCCCGCCATAGGTCGAGGTGGCGATGCGCCTGCCCTTGGGCTCGAAGGCGACGCCGGAGACGGTGCGCTCGTGCTGGAAGTCGCGCCGGAAGCCCACCTCCTTGGGGTCGATCACCGACAGGGTGCGGCCGAAGGAAAAGGCGATCAGGCCCGAGGCCGGCGAGGCGTCGATGGCGTCGATCCATTGGTTCTTCGCCGTCGCCAGGACGACGACGTCTTCGTCGCGGCGCGTCCAAACGACCTTGCCGTCGTCGCCGCCGGTGACGATCCCGTCGCCGGACGGATGAACGCAGGCGCACAGCACGGCGCCGTCGTGCGCCTCCACCCGCGTCCGGTCCTCGAACCGGACCGAGCCGTCGCCAAGGGCGAAGACAGCGCCGGTGTTGTCGAACAGGGCGGCGGTGACCTGGGCGTCGAAATCGAAGTTCATAGGCCGCATGTAGCGACCCGACCTTGCCGCGTCACCTTCTGCTTGCCCGCTAGACCGGATCAGTCGGCTTGGGCGTCACTGGCGCAGGCTCCGCCTGCGCCTTTGCCGGTTCGTCGGGCAGGGGGATGAACTCCAGATCGTCCGCGTCCGGCAGCGTCATCCGGCCCGCCTTCCAATCGGCCTTGGCCTGATCGATGCGGGCCTGGCTGGAGGCCACGAAATTCCACCAGATCAGCCGTTCACCCACCGGCTCGCCCCCCAGCACCATGACGGTTGATTGGGTCACGGCCTTTACCGTCGGCTCGGCCGTCGGCTCCAGCACGATCATCTGGCCCTCGTGGAAGGTGCGGTCGCCGACCTCGATGGAGCCCTTGGCCACATAGAGCGCACGCTCGCTCATGCCCCCGGCGCCCTTGCCGGACGGCGGGGCGGTGCGCACGCCGGGCTGAAGCTCCCAATGGATATAGAACAGCGGCGACGACACCGGCACAGCCGCCTTGGCGCCGTAAGCCTCGCCCGCGACCAGCCGCGCGAACAGGCCGCCGTTCTCGTAGGCCGGCTGGGCGTCCTCGCCCAGGTGATGGAAGGCCGGGTCCATCTCTTCGGCCTCATCGGGCAGGGCGACCCAGGCCTGCATGCCGTGCATCGGCCCGCCCCTGCTCTTCTTCAGCGGATCGGTGCGCTCGGAATGGACGATGCCCTTGCCGGCGGTCATCCAGTTGACCTCGCCCGGCCGGATCGCCTGATCGTAGCCGAGATTGTCGTGGTGCATGATCTCGCCCTCGAACAGATAGGTCAGGGTCGACAGGCCGATATGCGGGTGAGGGCGCACGTCGATGGCCGTGGCGCCCGGCGCGAACTCGGCCGGCCCCATCTGGTCCAGGAAGATGAAGGGCCCGACCATCCGGCGCGAATGGAAGGGCAGGACGCGCCCGACCTCGAACCCGCCCAGGTCCTTGCGGCGCGCGTCGATCACCAGTTCGATCATGTGTCGGCTCCCAAAGCGGCCCGCGCCGCCTGAGCCACGTTATCCGACGTGAGGCGTGATGATGCCAAGAGGCAGGGCGGTCACATTCTTCACGCCGCGCGTGACGATGTGGCTTTCGCAGTCCGAGACGATGCCAAGGGCCAGCAGCTTCTCGCGCAGGAACAGGTCGAAGGCGTGCATGTCCGAGGTGATGATGCGCAGCACATAGTCCTCGCGCCCCGTGATGGTGGCGCACTGGACCACTTCCGGCCATTTGGCCACGGCGGCCTCGAAGACATTGAGGTTTTCCGCCGACGGCAGCATCAGTTTCACGATGGCGTAGACCTCGAAGTCCAGGCCCAGCAGCTGCGCGTTCAGTAGGGTGACGCGCTTGGTGATCAGGCCGGAATCCTCCAGCCGCTTGATCCGCCGCCAGCAGGGCGAGGCCGACAGTCCGACGCGATCGGCGACCTCTGCGACCGACAGCCCGGCGTCTTGTTGCAGGATATCCAGGATGCGGGCGTCGATGGGGTCGAGTTCGTCGGCCAATGCGTTTCTCCGATTATGATTATCGCGAAATAAAATACCCGATATCGGGATTGCGCAAGGTCAAATTGAGCGAGCACCTGCTTAAGCGGCGTGTTATCACACGTCCAGAGGAAACACGGACGGACCCCAGAACGGATATGGACGCCCGCATGAACGATAAAATGAACAAAAAGAACAGCCAGCCCCTGTCCTTGCGCGTGCCGGAGCCGTCGGGCCGTCCCGGCGATACGCCGGACTTCAGCCATCTGCAGATGGACCCTGCCGGTGTCGTCGAACGGCCCGAGGTCGGATCGACCCCCTATCAGATGCGCGATCTCGCCTTCCGCCTGATTCGGGTGCTGGACGATGAGGGCTCCGCAGTCGGTCCGTGGAACCCACGTCTGGATCCCGAGACGATGCGCCGCGGCCTGAAGGCCATGATCCTGACGCGCGCCTTCGACGACCGGATGCACCGCGCCCACCGCCAGGGCAAGACCAGCTTCTACATGAAGTGCACCGGCGAAGAGGCTATTGCGGTCGCGCAGGGCATGATCCTGAGCCGCGAGGACATGGGCTTCCCCACCTATCGCCAGCAGGGGCTTCTGATCGCACGCGGCTATCCGCTGGTCGCGATGATGAACCAGATCTATTCCAACGCCGAAGATCCGATCAAAGGCCGCCAGCTGCCGATCATGTATTCGGCCAAGGACTATGGCTTCTTCACCATCAGCGGCAACCTCGGCACCCAGGTGCCCCAGGCGGTCGGCTGGGCCATGGCCAGCGCCTACAAGGGCGACGACAAGATCGCCATCAGCTGGATCGGCGACGGCGCCACGGCCGAAGGCGACTTCCACAACGCCCTGACCTTCGCCAGCGTCTATCGCGCGCCGGTCATCCTGAACGTCGTCAACAACCAGTGGGCCATCAGTTCCTTCCAGGGCATCGCCGGCGGGCTTGAGACCACCTTCGCGTCCAAGGCCATCGGCTATGGCCTGCCGGCCTTGCGGGTGGACGGCAACGACTTCCTGGCGGTCTGGGCCGCAACCCAGTGGGCCGAGGAGCGCGCCCGTTCGAACCGGGGGGCGACGGTGATCGAACTGTTCACCTATCGCGGCGCCCCGCACTCGACCTCCGACGATCCCAGCCGCTATCGCCCCGGCGACGAGCACGAGAAATGGCCGCTGGGCGATCCGCTGGACCGTCTGCGCCGGCACCTGACCGTAATCGGCGAGTGGGATGACGAGCGCCACGCCACGGCCCTGCGCGAGGCGGTCGAACAGGTCCGCGCCGCCGGCAAGGAATCCGAAGCCATCGGCACCCTGGGCCAGTCGCGCCCCAGCGTGAAGACGATGTTCGAAGAGGTCTATGCGACCGAAGACTGGCGGCTGATCGAACAGCGCCGCGAGGTGGGGGTCTGACCATGAGCGAGCAAACCTCCTTCACCGACGCCGATCGCAATGACGGCGTCGAGCCGGACATGGTCGACCAGAACGCTGCTCCGGCCTCTGTCGCGCCCGACGGCGGCGTTGTGCCGATGAACATGATCCAGGCGCTGAACTCGGCCATCGACGTCAAGATGGCCGAGGATCAGAACGTCCTGTCGTTCGGCGAGGACGCCGGCTATTTCGGCGGGGTCTTCCGCGTCACCGACAAGCTTCAACAGAAGCACGGCCTGACCCGCAGCTTCGACGCTCCGATCAGCGAATGCGGCATCGTCGCCGCCGCCATCGGCATGGGCGCCTATGGCCTGCGTCCGGTGGTCGAGATTCAGTTCGCCGACTACATCTACCCGGCCTACGATCAGATCGTCTCCGAGGCGGCCAAGATGCGCTACCGCTCGGGCGGTCAGTTCACTTCGCCTATCGTGGTGCGCAGTCCCTATGGCGGCGGCATCTTCGGCGGCCAGACCCACAGCCAGTCTCCGGAAAGCCTGTTCACCCATATCGCCGGGCTGAAGGTCGTCATTCCGTCCAATCCCTATGACGCCAAGGGCCTGTTGATCGCCGCCATCGAGGACGATGATCCGGTCGTCTTCTTCGAGCCGAAACGCCTCTACAACGGCCCGTTCGACGGCTGGCACGAGAAGCCGGTCTCGCCGTGGAAAGCGCAGGACCTGGCCCAGGTCCCGACCGGAAAATATGTCGAGCACATCGGCAAGGCGCGGGTCATGCGCGAAGGGAACGACGTCACCATCCTGGCCTATGGCACCATGGTCTGGGTCGCCCTGGCCGGCGCCGAACACGCCGGCGTGGACGCCGAGGTGATCGACCTGCGCAGCCTGGTGCCGCTGGATATCGAGGCAATCGAGGCCAGCGTGAAGAAGACCGGCCGCTGCGTCATCGTGCACGAGGCGCCCAAGACCTCGGGCTTCGGCGGAGAACTGTCGGCCCTGGTGCAGGAGCGCTGCTTCTATTCGCTGGAGGCGCCGATCGCCCGCGTCACCGGCTGGGACACGCCCTATCCCCATGCTTTCGAATGGGAATATTTCCCCGGTCCGCAACGGGTCGCAGACGCCTTGAAGAGCGTCATGACGGGAGGTCGCTGACATGGGTCGTTTCGTCTTCAAACTGCCCGACGTGGGCGAAGGCACCGCCGAGGCCGAACTGGTCGGCTGGCACGTCAAGGTCGGCGACACGGTCGCCGAGGACCAGATCGTCGCCGACGTCATGACCGACAAGGCCACCGTCGAGATCACCGCCCCGGTCAGCGGCAAGGTCATCGCCCTGCACGGCGAACCCGGCGCCATGGTGCCGGTGCGCGGCCCCTTGGTGGAGTTCGAGGTCGAGGGGGCGGGCAATGCCGATGACGCACCGACGCCCGTCGCCGTCGCAAAGCCGGATCCCGCGCCCGTGATCGCCGAGGCGCCGAAGGTCGAAACGCCGGCAGCCCCCGCTGTCGAGGCGCCGACATCCGGCAACTATGTCTTCAAACTGCCCGACGTCGGCGAAGGCACGGCCGAGGCCGAGCTGGTGGGCTGGCACGTCAAGGTCGGGGACGCGGTCGAGGAAGACCAGATCATCGCCGACATCATGACCGACAAGGCCACGGTCGAAATCACCTCGCCGGTCGCCGGAACGGTCGTCGCCCTGTACGGCGAGGCGGGCAGGTCGGTGCCGGTCGGCGGACCGCTGGTCGCGTTCGATGTCGAGGGTCGGGGCAATGTCTCGACGCCCGTCGCGGCGCCGAAACCGGCCCCGAAGCCGGCGGAGAATGCGACGGCGGCTTCCGCCGCGGTTTCGACGGCTCAAAGGGCGCCTTCAGCGACTGCGCCGTCCAAGCCTGTTCCCGCCCTGACGGGCCGCGCGCCTGGCGAACGCCCGTCGGCCTCGCCGGCCGTGCGCAATCGCGCGCGGGACCTGGGCGTCGATCTGACCTTCGTGCCCGGGTCCGGCCCGGCGGGTCGGATCACGCACGAGGATCTGGACGGCTTCATCGCGCGCGGCGGTTCGCAACCTGCGTCGGCGCCGTCCGGCGGCGGCTCGACCTATGCGAAGGCGCAAGGGACGACCGAGGTCAAGATCATCGGCCTGCGCCGCAAGATTGCGGAGAAGATGGCCGAGAGCGTGCGCCGCATTCCCCACATCACCTATGTCGAGGAAATCGACATGACGGCGGTGGAGGAGTTGCGCGCCCACCTGAACGCGACGAAGTCCAAGGATCAGCCCAAGCTGAACGTCCTGCCCTTCATCGCCCGCGCCATCGTCGTCGCCCTGCGCGACCAGCCCCAGATCAACGCCACCTATGACGACGAAGCCGGCGTCCTGACCCAACACGCCCCGGTCCATCTGGGCATCGCCGCCCAGACCCCGAATGGCCTGATGGTGCCGGTGGTCCGCCATGCCGAGGCGCGCGACCCCTACGATACGGCTCTGGAAATCGCGCGTGTGTCGGGCGCCGCCAAGGAAGGTTCGGCCAAGCGTGAGGAACTGTCGGGTTCGACCATCACCATCACCTCGCTGGGCACGCTGGGCGGGGTGGTCCACACCCCGATCATCAACCACCCCGAGGTCGCCATCGTTGGTCCGAACAAGATCGCCGAACGGGTCGTGGTCAAGGACGGCCAGATGGTCGTGCGCAAGATGATGAACCTGTCCTCCAGCTTCGATCACCGCATCGTTGATGGGCATGATGCGGCGGTGTTCGTGCAGCGGATCAAGGGGCTTTTGGAGAACCCGGCGACGCTCTGGATGGGTTGATGCCCATTTTCTAAGCGGGAAAGCGAGGTCCGCCCGCGTCTATGGCTATCACCTCGAAACTGGCGCCATGGCTCTTGATGATCCTTTCTCGTCGCCGAGAGAGGAACATCGGGATCGGAAGGGTAATGTGATGCGGCAATTCAAAGTCAAAGCGCTGACCTTTGGCGCCAGCCTGCTAGCAGCCGTCGTCGCCTCGTCCGCGAACGCCTGCATACCCGAGCCGCCGCCGGCATGGTCGTCTCTGCTACGGTCCGATGGGCCGGCGCTGTTCATCGGGCGCGTGACGACGGTGGAGCGTTTGGCTGAACCCAGGCGGACGCCGACCATCGAGGTTATTCAGTCCGAGGCGACCATCGCCAGACTGGAAACGCTTCAAGGCGCTCCGCAAGAGACATACACCCTGACCGCTGCGGAAACCGCCCGTCCGCTGGGCGGCTATCAAGGCATGATTTGCGTCGACTTTCAGCGCGTCAAACCCGGCGACATCGTTTTGGCCATGGAATCCGGATCCGGTGCGGTCCGCGTTTTCGAGCCCCAGCAAGTTCCTCCGCAGTTCAGCACCCGCCTTGAGGCCTATCGTTGACCCAGACCCTGAAAACCAAAGTCCTCATCATTGGCGCGGGCACCGGCGGCTATGTCGCGGGCATTCGCTGCGGCCAGTTGGGCCTCGACACCGTGTTGGTGGACGGCGGCGATGGGCTGGGCGGCACCTGCCTGAACGTCGGCTGTATTCCGTCCAAGGCCATCATCCATGCGGCGGGCAAGTTCGAGACGGTGGCCAAGGCGGCCGGCGGCGGGACGCTGGGCATCACGGCGGCGGCGCCGGCCATCGACCTGTCGCAGACGGTCGCGTGGAAGGACGGCATCGTCCGTAAGCTGAACGCGGGGGTCGCGGCCCTACTGAAGAAGGCCAAGGTCAAGGTCATTAAGGGCTGGGCCGATTTCGCCGACGCCAAGACCTGCGTGGTGAAAACCGACGAAGGCGACATCCGCATCACCGCCGAACACGTCATCCTGGCGACGGGGTCCGAGCCGGTCGAACTGCCCTTCCTGCCGTTCGGCGGCGACGTCATTTCCTCGACCGAGGCGCTGAGCCTGTCGGACGTCCCCAAGAAGCTGGTCGTCGTGGGCGGCGGCTATATCGGCCTGGAACTGGGCATCGCCTATCGCAAGCTGGGCGCCGAGGTGGCCATCGTCGAGATGGCCGAGCGCATCCTGCCGCTCTACGACAAGGCCCTGACCGATCCGGTCGCCAAATGGCTGGAGAAGCACGGGGTCGAACTGCATCTGGGCGCGCGCGCCGGGGGCTTCGGTGACGGCAAGCTGTCCATCACGACGAAGGACGGCGAGCCGCTGCAACTGGACGCCGACAAGGTGCTGGTCACGGTCGGTCGGCGTCCGCGTACGCAAGGCTGGGGTCTGGAAAACATGGGCGTGGCCATGGCCGGTCCGTTCGTGAAGATCGACCAGCGCTGCGCCACCTCGATGAAGAACGTCTGGGCGGTCGGCGACCTGACCGGCGAACCCATGCTGGCCCACAAGGGTTCGGCCCAGGGCGAAGTGGTCGCCGAAATCATCGCCGGCCACGACCGCATCTTCGATCCCGTCACCATCGCCGCCGTCTGTTTCACCGAGCCGGAAATCGTCTCGGCCGGTCTGGGCTCGAACGAGGTCGCGGGCCGCGACGATGTGATCCAGTCGGTCTTCCCCTTCGCCGCGATCGGTCGCGCCCTGGCCATCGAGGCGGGCGAGGACGGCGGCTTCGTGCGGGTGATCGCGAACAAGGGCGATCATCGCATCCTGGGCATCCAGGCGGTGGGCCAGCATGTGTCGGAACTGTCCAACAGCTTCGCCCAGATGCTGGAGATGGGCGCAGTGCTGGAAGACGTCGCCGGGACGATTCACGTCCACCCGACGCTGGGCGAAGCCTTCCACGAGGCCAGCCTGCGCGCCCTCGGGCACGCCATCCACATCTGATCAGATCCGGTCCAGCCGCTTCGCATGGTTCGCCACCATGCGGAGCGCCAGGCCATCGGGCAGGAAGCGGGCCAGTCCGGCCATGACGTTGTTCATGACGCCGGGGGTGACGCTGGGACGGTTGGCCTCGCAGGCGTCATAGCCGATGCGCGCCACGCGCGCGGCGTCCATCCACATCCAGGCCGGGTAGGCGCTGGAGACCTGGTCGCGCGAGCCGTTGACGTCGTGGAACTCGGTCAGGGTGTAGCCGGGGTTCAACACCGTCACGTGAACGCCGGTTCCCTGCGTCTCCAGATGCAGGCCTTGCGACGCCTTGATCAGAAAGCTCTTGATCGGTCCGTACAGGGTGTCGCCCCCGGTCGCAGGCATCTGGCCAGCCAGGGAGGCGACGTTCAGCACTCGGCCGAAGCCGCGCTGGATCATGCCGGGCAGCAACAGCCGCGACAGCTCGACCGGCGCGGTCAGCATGACCTGGATCATGGCGCGGTGCGCGCTCAGGTCGGTGTCCAGAAAACCCGTGACCCGGCTGAAACCCGCATTGTTGACCAGGCCGTCGATGGTCAGTCCACGGGCCGCGATGGTCGCGACCAGCCGCTCGGGCGCCTCGGGGTCGGACAGGTCTTCGGGAATGACGGTCGCGGTCACGCCGCGGGCGGCGGTCAGTTCGTCAGCCAGAGCCTGCAACGGGGCTTGGCGACGCGCCGTCAGGATCAGATTCCAGCCCTCGGCCGCATAGGTCCGGGCCAGGGCCGCGCCGATGCCGGCCGAGGCGCCGGTGATCAGGACGGTCCGGTTCACGGCGCGATCAGGCCGCGACGGGGCAGGACTTGTGCGGCTCAAAGGCCGCCAGCGCGATCGGGTTTTCGGCCAGAAGGTCGGCGATGGTGATCTTGGACAAAGCCTCGGTCGCGGCCTCGTCGGCGGCGGTCAGGGCCTTGGCCACCTGGCGGGGGATGTGTTCGCTGATCGGGCAGCCCTTGGCGCCGGCGGGTGGCGAGCCGATGTGGGCGCAGCCGTTCACAGCCTTCAGCACCTGATCCAGCCGGATGTCCCCGGGCTGGCGCAACAGCCAGGAGCCGCCGGTCGCGCCCGGACGGGTGGCGATCAGCCCGGCCTTGGCCAGCAGGGCGGTCACGCGGCGCACCACGACGGGATTGGTCGGGATCGAGGACGCCAGCACGCCGCTGGGCATCGCCTGCGCAGGCCCGAACGCGCCCTTGTGGGCCATATAGGCCAGGGCGTGGGCGGCGACGGGGAAGCGTTGGCTGTCTGACATGGTTCTGTTCCTGGTGCGAAAATAGGCGTTCAGGGTCCGAATCACAAATCGCGCCGCAGAACGCCGAAACCGAATCCGTTGCGGCGCGATTGAAGACCGCGTGGAATGGGCCTAAAGGCTCGCCGCTTTGAAGGGACCGACGCCGCGTCGGAGACCCGGAGGATACGCATGGCCGGGGACACTCCCCACGACGCGAGCGCTCCCTCGCCCGCGTCGAACACGCCGGACAAGCCCACCCACGCCACGGGTCCGGAATCCCACATCCCGGGCGGCCAGGCCGCCAAGCACGGCGGCTTCTGGGCCCTGACCATCGGCGCGATCGGCGTGGTGTTTGGCGACATCGGCACCAGCCCGCTTTACGCCCTGCGCGAGGCGATCGACCATGCACGCTCCGGCGTCGGCGGCGATCTGGCCGTAATCGGCGTCGTGTCGCTGGCGTTCTGGGCGCTGATGGTGGTGGTGACGTTCAAATACGTCTTCTTCCTGATGCGCGCCGACAACAAGGGCGAGGGCGGCACCCTGTCCCTGATGGCGTTGGCCCAGTTCGCGGTCGGTCGGCGCAGCGCCTGGATCTTCATCCTTGGCGTGTGCGGCGCGGCCCTGTTCTATGGCGACGGCATCATTACGCCCGCCATTTCGGTCCTGTCCGCCGTCGAGGGCCTGCAGGACGCGCCGGGTCTGGCCGGGCGGCTGGATTCCTTCATCGTGCCGATCTCGGCCGGCATCCTGATCGCCCTATTCCTAGTCCAGTCGCGCGGCACAGCCAGCCTGGCCAAGTATTTCGGGCCGATCACCGCCGTCTGGTTCCTCAGCCTGGGCGCGCTGGGCCTGTATCATATCTTCGACGACATCAGCGTACTGCGAGCCCTGTCGCCCCACTATGGCGTCATGCTTCTGCTCAACGACGGCTTCCTGGGCTTTGTGATCCTGGGCAGCGTCTTCCTCGCCGTCACGGGGGCCGAGGCCCTGTATGCCGACATGGGCCATTTCGGAAAGGCGCCGATCCGCATGGGCTGGCTGGCCTTCGTCCTGCCGTGCCTGACGCTGAACTATCTGGGCCAGGGCGCCCTGATCCTGGACAATCCGGCCGCGTCCGAGAACCCGTTCTGGAACATGGTGCCGCAGTTCGCCTATTGGCCGATGTTGATCCTGGCGACCGCCGCGACTGTCATCGCCTCCCAGGCGGTGATCACCGGCGCCTTCTCGGTGACGCAGCAGGCGGTGCAGCTGGGCCTTCTGCCGCGCATCGACATCAAGAATACCTCCGAGACCCAAGCCGGCCAGATTTTCGTGCCGGCGGTCAACACCTTCCTGATGGTTGGGGTTCTGGTGCTGCTGGTCGTGTTCCAGAGCTCGCATAACCTGACCGCCGCCTATGGGGTGGCGGTGACGGGCACCATGCTGGTCAATACGCTGATGGCCTACTCGGTCATCCGCAAGGGCTGGAAGTGGCCGATGTGGGCGGTGGTCGGAACCTTGCTTCCGTTCGCATTTATCGACAGCGTCTTCCTGACCTCCAACCTGCTGAAGATTCCGGACGGGGCGTGGATGCCGCTGGTGCTGGGCGCCCTGCTGGTCGTCGTGATGTGGACCTGGGTGCGTGGGACGCAGATCCTGACGGCCAAGACGCGCAAGGACAGCCTGCCGCTGACCGATCTGATCGAGATGCTTCAGGCCAGGCCGCCGCACCGTGCGCCGGGTATGGCCATCTTCCTGACCTCGGATCCCGACGTCGCGCCGGTCGCCCTGATGCACAATCTCAAACACAACAAGGTGCTGCACGAGAAGAACGTCATACTGACCGTCCGCACCTCCGAGCGCCCGCGCGTCAAGGAGGCCGACCGGGTGCGGATGGAGCCGATCAACGACGACTTCAAGAAGGTCACAGTCACCTATGGCTTCATGGAGACGCCAAACGTGCCGCGCGCCCTGGGCCTGTGCCGCAAACAGGGGCTGAAGTTCGACATCATGTCGACCAGCTTCTTCCTGGGGCGCCGCTCGCTGATCCCGTCGGCGCGTCAGGGCATGCCGCTGTGGCAGGACAAGCTGTTCATCTTCCTGATGCGCAACGCCGCCAATCCGACCGACTTCTTCCACATCCCGCCCGGCCGCGTGGTCGAGCTTGGCGCGCAGGTGGCGGTATGAGCACCGAGGGACGGGGCGGGCAGAGCTCGCAGGCGCGCGGGCGTCGCATGGCCACCAGGGGCCGCCCGCGCCCGGCCACGGTTGAGGCCGAGGCCCCTCAAGGTCCGTCGCAGGATGACATCGGCGTAGAGGCTCGCGTCGTCGCCGGCATTCTGCTGAACGCCGCGCTGGAGAAGCGCAACGGACTGGACGAAGCCCTGTCCCAGCCTGCCGCCCGCGCGCTGGAGCCGGTGGATCGCGCCTTCGCTCGCGCCGTCGCCATGGCGGCCCTGCGTCGTCTGGGCGAGATCGACCAGATCCTGGATCGCCGCCTGAAGAAGTCGCCGCCCGAGGCCGTGCGCACCCTGATGCGCATCGCCCTGGCCCAGACTCTGGTGCTGGAAACGCCCGCCTTCGCCGCCGTCTCGACGGCGGTGAAACTGGCCGAGCGTGATCCCAAGACCCGGCCTTACAAGAACCTGGTCAACGCCGTGCTGCGCGGGGTTGGACGCGAAGGCCCCGGCCTGACCACGGCCGAAAGCAATCTGCCGGACTGGATCGCGGCGCGCTGGAAGGCGACCTATGGCGAGGCCGCCCTGGCAGGTCTGGCCTTGGCCGCGCGCGAAGAACCCGCGACCGATCTCAGCCTGAAAATAGGCGTGGATCCCGCCGCCGTGGCTGCCGCTGTCGAGGGCGAAGCCTTGCCCGGGGGCACGGTTCGCACCGGCCGTCGCGGCGACGTGGCCGGCTGGCCCGGTTTCGAGGACGGCGACTGGTGGGTCCAAGACGCGGCCGCCGCCGTGCCCGGCCGGCTGCTGGACGTGAAGCCCAGCGAGACGGCGCTCGACATGTGCGCCGCGCCTGGAGGCAAGACGCTGCAACTGGCGGCCGCCGGCGCCGCCGTCGTCGCGCTCGACCGTTCGGTCCCGCGCCTGAAACGCCTGACGCAGAATCTTGAGCGGACCGGCCTGTCCGCCGAAGTCGTCGCCGTCCCGGCCGAGGACTGGGAGGATGTTCGCACCTTCGACGCGGTTCTGCTGGATGCGCCCTGCACTGCGACGGGCACCTTCCGCCGCAATCCAGAGGTCCTGCGCGCCACCAAACCGGCAGAGGTCGCCAAGCTGGCCGACGTTCAGCACCGCCTGCTCGACGCCGCCGCCGAGCGCGTGAAGCCGGGCGGCCGTCTGGTCTATTGCACCTGCTCGCTGGAGCGTGAGGAGGGCGAGACCCAGATCATCGCTTTCCTGCGTCGCAACCCTGCCTTCCGCACCGTCGCCGCCGATCCGGCCGCCGTCGGCGCTCCGCCCGAGGCGCTGACGCCCGAAGGCTGGCTGCGCATCCTGCCCTCCATGTGGGCCGAACATGGCGGACTGGACGGCTTCTTCGCGGCCAGGCTGGAACGGGTGTCCTGAGCGGGAGCGCCTTGCTCCTGCCCGCAACCCGCCTTATCCGGAAGGCCATGGCCGTTACCCCTCTGATCTGCCCGTCGATCCTCGCCAGCGATTTCGCGCGGCTGGGTGAAGAAGTCCGCGCGCTGGAGGCGGCGGGCGCCGACTGGATTCACGTCGATGTGATGGACGGCCATTTCGTGCCGAACATCACGCTCGGCCCCGACATCGCTAAGGCGATCCGACCGCACACGACCCTGCCGTTCGACGTGCACCTGATGGTCGCGCCGGTGGATCCCTGGCTGGAGGCGTTCCGCGAGGCGGGTGCCGATGTCCTAACCGTTCACCCTGAGAGCGGGCCGCACCTGCACCGAACCCTGGGTCGCATTCGCCAGCTGGGCGCCAAGGCCGGCGTCGTGTTCAATCCGGCGACGCCGCTGTCGATCCTGGAAGAGGTGGTCGATCTGGTCGATCTAGTGCTGATCATGTCGGTCAACCCGGGCTTCGGCGGGCAGAAATTCATCGACAGTTCGCTGAAGAAGATCGCGGGCGCACGGGCCATTCTCGACCGCGCCGGTTCGTCGGCTCACCTCCAGGTGGACGGCGGCGTGACCTCCGCCAACGCCGCCGCCTGCGTCGCCGCCGGCGCGGATGCGCTGGTCGCCGGCTCATTCGTGTTCAAGGGCGATTACGCGACCAATATCGCCGCCCTGAAAGCCGCGCCGGCTGCTCAGAGGTTCGCGTGAGCCCGCTCGGCCCCTTCGCCCCGCGGGGCCAGGAAACGACGCTGGACGTCGCCTCGGGTCAGATTCCCGGCCTGCCTGGCGCGCCGGTGCGCACGCCGGTTCGATCGGGCGACACGACTGCCGGACCCGGCCTGTGGCCCGCCATCGCCGGACGGTTGGCGACGCGGCAGCTGTGGATCGAGCTTTACGGCCTGCCCGGTTACGGCCTGACGCTGGGGTCGCCGCTGGGCGGAGGCAAGGTGACCGCTTTCGCCGCCACCCCGCGCGATTTCCGCCCGCATGATCCGGCGCCGGGGCGCAATGTTCTGGCCGGGCGTTTCATGCTGGCCGGCGCCTCGATGGAGGTCGAGCCCCCGTCCGATCCGTGGAACCGGCCCAGTCCTTCGCGGCCCTTTGCGGTTGAGCTTCACGCCTTCGCCTGGATGCCGGGGCTGATGGCCCAAGGCGACCGGGGCGCGCGTGAGGCGCTTCGTCTGACCCTGGCCTGGGCCGACGCCTTCGCACGATGGTCGCCCTTTGCCTGGGGCCCGGAAATCCTGGCGCGGCGGGTCGTCAATCTGGCGTGCGGCGCCCGGCGGATGGGCGCCGTTGCGACCGAGGTCGAGCGGCTGAAACTGGCCGATAGTCTGGCGCGCCAGACCCGACAACTGCTGCGTCCGCCCGGCGGTCTGGCCAGCCGGGCCGAGCGGTTGACGGCGGCGGCCATCGGCGGCTGCGTGCTGGCGGGGGCCCCAGGGCAGGCCTTGCGTCGCCGCGCGCTGTCGCGGCTGGACGGCGCCCTGAAGACGACGGTGCAGGCCGACGGCGGCCACGCCTCGCGCAGTCCCGAGGCGGGCCTCGAGCTGCTGCTCGATCTGCTGACGCTGGACGACGCCCTGTCGCAACTGTCCGAACCGACGCCGGAGAGCATCTCGGCCGCGATCGCCCGGCTGACGCAGGGCCTGCGCCTGCTGACCTTGCCCGACGGTCGTCTGGCCAGCTTCCAGGGCGGCGGCCCCTCCACCATTGAACGCGTCGCGGCCGCCTGCGCCCACGACGACGAAGCGACGGCCAGAAGCGAAGATGCGCCTGCAGCGACCGGTGCGGTCGCCGGCCTGACGCGCATCGCCAGCCCCCTGCTGACCATCATCGCCGACACCGCCCCGCCGGCGCGCGACGCGTGGGGGGCCGCCGCCTGCGCCCAGCCGCTGGCGCTAGAGATCGCCTGCGGCAAGGATCGTCTGGTGACCGGATCGGGCTGGACGCCGGCCTCCACCGACCGCCAGGCCCTGCGCCTGACGCCCGCCCATTCGACCCTGACCCTGGGCGAGCGGTCGCTGAACGAACCGCTGGGCGGCTGGAAGGGCGATCTGTTGGGCCCACGCTTGGTCGGACCGCCGATCCATGTGACCACCGACCTGCGCGACGGCGACGGCGCCGTCTGGCTGGAGATCGAACACGACGGCTGGAATGAGTTGTTCGGCCTGAACCATCAGCGCCGACTGTATCTGGACCAGCGGCTGGACGAGCTGCGGGCCGAGGAAAAGCTGTTCCCCACGCCCGGCCGCAAGGAGATGGTGCGCCAGATCGCGGCCCCCTACGCCATCCGTTTCCATCTGGAACCGGGGGTTCAGGCCTCTCTGGCGCGTGACCGGCGCTCGATCCTGCTGCGCGGCGCCTCGGGCCGGGGCTGGTGGTTCAGGACCGACGGTCCGGACGTGGCCATTGAGCCCAGCGTCCATATCGACGCTGGCCTGACCCGCCGTTCGCTGCAGATCGTGGTGCGCGGCTCGGCTCGCACCGACAGCGAGACAAAGATCCGCTGGAAGCTGAGCCCGGCCGGCGCCAGCGGCGAACCGACGTGACGCAAGAGCCTGATTCACGGCATCGACAAATCGCGTAGCGATTTGACCTCTGCCGATCAGGCCCTGAAACCGTCCGTGGGGTGACGGCGAAGCGGTTTGGGTCTAGACGGCGCGCCATCCTCCCCTGCCATCACGGACGCCGCCCATGCCCGCCGCTCCCGACTTTCCGCCCGCTCCCGACCGGGTCAAGCCGAAACGCGCCCTGATCTCCCTGTCCGACAAGGCCGGGTTGGAGGATGCGGCGCGCGTCCTGCACGATCTGGGCGTCGAACTGGTCTCGACCGGCGGCACGCGCGCGGCGATCGAGAAGCTGGGTCTTCCGGTCAAGGATGTCGCTGATCTGACCGGCTTCCCCGAGATGATGGACGGCCGGGTCAAGACCCTGCACCCCATCGTTCACGGCGGCCTCTTGGGCGTGCGTGACGCGGCCGACCACGCCCAGGCCATGACCGACCACGGCATCGGCGCCATCGATATCGTCTGGATCGACCTCTATCCGTTCGAAAGCACCGTCGCGGCCGGCGGCGCGTTCGAGGCGGCGGTCGAGAACATCGACATCGGCGGCCCGGCCATGATCCGCTCGGGCTCCAAGAACCACGGCTACGTCGCCGTCGCCGTCGACGGCGAGAGCATCGGCCTGATCCTCGAGGCGCTGAAGGCAGAAGGCTCGACCAATCTGGCCCTGCGCAAGCGCCTCGCCGCCCGCGCTTTCGCCCGTACCGCCGCCTATGACGCCGCCGTCTCCGGCTGGTTCGCCGGTCAGATCGAGGATGCCGCGCCGGCCCGCAAATCCATCGCGGGCGCGCTGGCCCAGACCCTGCGCTATGGCGAGAACCCGCACCAGACCGGCGCCTTCTACCGTACCGGCGAGCGTCGTCCGGGCGTGGCCTATGCCGAACAGGTTCAGGGCAAGGAACTGGGGTACAACAACATCGCGGACGCCGACGCCGCCTATGAGCTGGTGGCCGAATTCGAACAGCCGGCCGTGGTCATCGTCAAACACGCCAACCCGTGCGGCGTGGCCGTGGGCAAGGATCTGTCCGAAGCCTATGCCCGCGCCTTGGAATGCGACGCTGTCTCGGCCTTCGGCGGCGTCATCGCGGTCAACCGCCCGCTGAACGGCGATGACGCCCGCGCCATTACTGGCATCTTCACCGAGGTCGTCATCGCCCCCGGCGCCGACGACGAGGCCAAGGCCGTCTTTGCGGCCAAGAAGAACCTGCGCCTTTTGATCACCGACGGCCTGCCCGATCCGCATGGGCCGGGCGAGGTGTTCCGTTCGGTCGCCGGCGGCTTCCTGGTGCAGAGCCGCGACCGGTCGCTGATCAAGCCATCGGACCTGAAGATTGTCACCCAGCGCCAGCCGACGCCGACCGAGATCCAAGACATGCTGTTCGCCTTCACCGTGGCCAAACACGTCAAGTCCAACGCCATCGTCTACGCCAAGGACGGCCAGACCGCCGGCATCGGCGCCGGCCAGATGAACCGCCGCGACAGCGCCCGCATCGCCGCCATCCGCGCCAAGGAGGCTGGAGAGGCCAAGGGTCTGACCCAGTCGCTTGCTGAGGGCTCGGCCTGTGCGTCTGAAGCCTTCTTCCCCTTCGCCGACGGCTTGCTGGAAGCCGTCGCGGCTGGGGCCACGGCAGTGATCCAGCCGGGCGGCTCCATGCGTGACGCCGAAGTCATCGCCGCCGCCGACGAGAAGGGGATCGCCATGGCCTTCACCGGCGTACGGGTCTTCAGGCATTGATGAAGGGAAGAAGGGCGCTAACGCGCGCGACGCGGTCGCTCGCTGCTTGAGCGCCCTTCTTCCCGTTTTAAAGCGCGCCTTATCGTGACTGGACGACTGCCGTCGGCCGTGATGCTCTCACGTCTTTCCCGCGTTGGAGCGTCCCATGACCGTGCTGATCCGCCCCGAAGGCCAGAGCGCCGACGATCTGAAACTGAACCGTCGAACCCTGGGCGCCTTGGGGGGCTTGCTCTTTTCCGGCTATGCGGTCGCGGCCCTGGCCCAGGAAGCCAAGCCCATAACGACCGACGCCGAGGGCCTGTCGACCGAGACCGTGACCTATGCCGCGCCGGACGGGTTCCAGCTTCCGGCCTATGTCGCCCGGCCGGCGGGCGACGGCCCGTTCCCGGTCGTGGTGGTGGTGTCCGAGATCTTCGGTGTCCACGAATATATCCGCGACATCTGCCGCCGTCTGGCCAAGCAGGGATACGCCGCCATTGCGCCGTCCTTCTTCGTCCGGGTCGAGGATCCCGCACCGCTGTTGGACATGCAGCGGATCATGCAGATCGTTGGCGCGGCGAACTATGAGCAGGTGATGGGCGACCTGTCGGCGACGCTGGAATGGGCCAGCCAGCAGTCGTGGTCCAAGGACGGCAAGGTCGGCATCACCGGCTACTGCTGGGGCGGCAAGGTGGTGTGGCAGGCGGCGGCCCGCTTCGCCGCCATCGGCGCGGGCGTGGCTTGGTATGGCCGTTTGGCGCCCGCCGCAGACGCCACGCCGGTTCAGATCTCATCGGGCCAACCCTGGCCGGTCGACATCGCCGACGATCTCAAGGCGCCCGTGCTCGGCCTGTACGGCGGCAAGGATCAGGGCATCCCATTGGCCAGCGTCCAACGGATGCGCGAAGCCCTGGCCCGCGCCGGCAAGACCGGCAGCCAGATCATCGTCTATCCCGACGCCCAGCACGGCTTCCACGCCGACTACCGCGCCAGCTACGCGGAGGCGGACGCCAAGGACGGCTGGTCCAAGCTGCTGGCGACGTTCGATAAAGCGTTAAAGAATTAGGGTGTTACTGGTGCGAAGGCTGCGGGGAGCAGTCTCGAGTATGGGAGAGTAGGGCGTGAACGGATTGCGACTTCGCGGGGCGATCGTCCTGGGTATCGGTCTGCTGTTTCTGCCTCTCGCAGGTTGCGGAGGCGGTGGTGGAGGCGGTGGCGGCGGCGGCACGATCACGCCCCCCGTTCCTCCGCCCCCGCCACCCCCGCCGCCTCCCCCACCTCCGCCCCCACCACCGCCTCCGCCTCCCTCGGTCACGTCGAGCGAGTATCTGCGGAACTACGGCCTGGCCAATATGAAGGTCCAATCCGCCTGGCAGGCCGGGGCGACCGGGGCCGGCGTCACCGTCGCCGTTGTCGACTCCGGCATCGCCAATACCTTGCCAGAGTTGGAGGGGCGTATCTCCAGCGCCTCGACGGACGTCGTCGTGGGGCGCAATACGCCCTATGTGGCGTCAAGCAGTCACGGCACGCGCGTGTCGGGCGTGATCGCCTCGAACTTCAACGGGTTCGGTACGATCGGGGTGGCGTACAACTCGACCATCCTGTCGATCCGCACCGATATCTCTGACTGCACGGACAAGAATACCGAGGTCTGTTTCAGCAGTTCGGATCTGGTGCGCGCGCTGGATTACGCCGTCGCCAATGGCGTCAAGATCATCAACATGTCGCTGGGCGGCGATGGAAGGCTGGGCTCAGCGTTCGAAGCGGCGCTGCTGCGAGCCGTGAATTCGGGCGCCGTGATCGTGGCTTCGTCGGGCAATGACGGAAACGCCAATCCGGGCTGGCCCGCGCGTTACGCTATCGACCCCCGGTTTGCCGGCAGCGTCGGCGCGGTCGGATCGCACAACGCCACCGATGCGATGTCCAGCTTCTCGAACCGGGCAGGGGATACGGCGGCCGGCTATATTTCTGCGCCGGGCGAGGATGTGATTACAGGGTGCGAGGGCACGTCGTGCTGGCGCGTCAACGGCACATCCTTCTCAGCGCCGCATGTCTCCGGCGCGCTCGCTTTGCTGATGCAGGCTTTCCCCAATCTGACGGCGCGCGCGGCTCTGGACATCTTGCTGACTACCGCCCGCGACGCCGGCGATCCCGGCACGGACATCGTTTATGGGCGCGGCCTGCTGGACATGGCCCGCGCCTTCCGGCCGGCAGGGACGACATCGACGCCGATGGCCGATGGAAGCTCTATCGTCAGCATGAGTGAACCGGGCAGCTTCATCGGCGCGGCGTTCGGGGACGCTTTCCGTCGACAGACGGCGCTGAATACGGTGCTCTACGACGCTTACGGTCGCATGTTCGCCGTCCAACTGGGCGGCGCCTATCCGACTGCGCCCAGCCGGTCCTATCAGGCGGCGCCGTTCGAGCAGAACACCACGGCGACAACCACCCTGGCCCTGCCGGGCGGCGGTCGATTAAACCTGATCGCGGCCCAACCCAGCGCCCGACCCGACCCGATCGCCCCTCGTCACGATCTCTACGATGCGCCCTGGATGGGGGAGGAGCCGCGTCAGGAGGCGATGCTCGACGTCGCCACGGGCCGTATGAATTTCTCGGTCTGGCAAGGCAAGGGCGGGGCGACCTCGCCGTTCAACGGTGCGGCGGGCGACGGTTTCGCCGCCCTGGCCCAGGCCGATCACGCCGTACGCGGCGCTATGCGGCTCGGCGCGGTGACGGTCTCTGGCGAGAGCGGCGGCGGCGATCGCCGGATGCCGCTGCGTCGTGTCGAGCAGGACGCCTCTACCTACAGTCGCGCGGCGATCGGATGGCGCGGAGCGGACGGCGGTCTGTCGTTCAGCGTGGGCGCCTTGGATGAACGGCTCGGGCCTTTGGGCGCCTTCCTGCCGGGTGGATCCGACTTCGCCCTGCCGTCACGGACCAGCTTCTATGCCTTGGGTGGCGACTGGACCCTGCGGCCGGGCCTGCGCCTGATCGGCGAGGCGGGGATGGGGTCGACGCGGATCGAGGGCCGGTTCCTGTCGATGGATCAGGCAGCGATCAGTTCGAACTGGCGGCTGGGCCTGCTGACGGGCTGTTCGATGATCTGCGACCGAATCAGCTTCACCCTGGCTCAGCCGCTCAGGATCGAGCGCGGAACCTTCTCGGCCATGCTGGCGGATGTTCCAGTCGAATATTTCGATCCGCTGACCTATTCGCGCCGCAACATCTCGGCGACGCCCAGCGGCCGTCAGATCGACTTCATCCTCGGTGGCGAACGCCGGCTGTGGGACGGGTCCAGCATGACGCTTCAAGCGGTCGCCAACCGCGAGCCGCGCCATGTCGCAGACGCGCCGCCGGAGTTCGCCTTGATCGGAGCCTGGCGGCGTCAGTTCTGACCGACGCCGCCTGACGACTGCGGATCAGGCCTTGCCGTCGAAGGCCTGACCGTCGGTGGCGGGGGCGGCGCCATAGGGGTTGGGAGCCTGGGCGCCGGATCCCTTGGCGGCGACGACCACCATGGCGGGGCGGACGGTGCGACCGAACAGTTCGAAACCGGACTGCATGGTCTGGATCACCGATCCGCCGGGCACGGTCTCGGACGGCTGTTCCATCATCGCCTGGTGCAGATGCGGGTTGAAGGCCTCGCCGGTCTGGGGCGCGACGCGCTTCAGGCCGTTGGCGTCGAAGGCTTGCAGCAGGGCCTTCTGCGTCAGTTCCAGACCGGTCACCAGACCGGCGGTCGCGCCCTCGGCGTCCTTGGGCGCAGCCATCAGGGCGCGCTCCAGATTGTCGGCGACGCCCAGCAGGTCCTTGGCGAAGCGCTGGATGGCGAAGGCGCGGGCGTCGTTCTGCTGCGTCTCGGAGCGGCGCTTCAGATTCTCCATCTCGGCGGCGACACGCAGGGCGCGGTCCTTCCATTCGTCACGCTCGGCAATCACGGCGTCCAGCGGCGCCAGATCGTCTGACGGATGGGCGTCCAGGCCGTGTTCGGCGTTGGTTTCGGCCATGTCGGCGTCCACGGCGTTCAGTTCGTCGTTAAGGGGCTTGTCGCTCACTTGTCGTTCCCGTCCAGCATCCGGCCCAGCACCCGGGCGGTATAGTCCACCAACGGAATGACACGGGCGTAGTTCAGTCTTGCGGGGCCTATCACGCCGATGGCGCCCAGAACCCGCTGTCGGCCGCTCATATAGGGCGCCGCGATCACGGCGGAACCCGAAAGTGAAAACAACCGTGTCTCCGCGCCGATGAAAATGCGCACGCCCTGGGCCGCGTCGACACCGTCCAGCAGGCCGATCAGCTGTTCCTTCTGCTCCAGATCGTCGAAAAGGACGCGGACCCGCTCCAGATCGGCCAGGCCTTCCCGTTCCTGAAGCAGGTTGGCGCGACCCCGCACGATAAGGGCGCGCTCCCGGTCGGCGCCCCCGGACCAGGCGGCGAATCCGTCCTCGACCAGGCGGGCGGCGGTCTGGTCCAGTTCACGCCGTGCGATTTCCAGCTCTTGCGCCATCTCGCGCCGGGCGTCGGCGAAGGGGCGGCCGCGCAGGCGGGCGTTCAGGAAGTTGGACGCCTCGACCAGGGTCGACGGCGTGACGCCGGCCGACAAGGTCATGATGCGGTTCTCGACCGTGCCGTCGTCGGCGACGATGACGGCCAGGGCCTGATCGCCGCCCAAGGCGACGAACTCGACATGTTTGACGCCGGAATCGCGCACCGGGCTGGAGACGACGCCCGCACCGCCGGCCAGGCCCGACAGCAGGTTCGACGCTTCATCCAGCGCCGCTTCGAAATTTCGCCCACGCCCCGCCAAGCGCCCGTCGATCTCACGACGCTCTTCCTTGGTCAGGTCGCCGACTTCTAGCAGGCCGTCGACGAACAGGCGCAGGCCCGCATGGGTCGGGATGCGCCCGGCCGAGGTGTGGGGCGCCGCCAGCAGGCCCGCGAGGGTCAGATCCTGCATGGTGTTGCGGATCGAGGCGGGCGACAGGGCGATGCCGCCCAGCGACAGCGTCCGCGACCCGACCGGCTCGCCGGTTTCCAAATAGGATTCCACGATACGACGGAAGATGTCGCGCGCCCGCGCATCCAGCCCCGCCAGACCCGAGAGGGCCAGATTCGGGGATGGGCCGGCGTCGAACGGCGGGTTTTTCGGGGCATACAGGCTCACGGTTTCAGGATAAGCACCGCCGCCACAGCTTCCAAGGTCAGACTTCCAAGAGTCCCTCCCATGCGCCATTCGCAACGCACCGACGATCAACTGCGTCCCGTGACCATCGAGACCGGCGTCAACCGCTATGCCGAGGGCTCGTGCCTGATCAGCTTCGGCAACACCAAGGTGCTGGTGACCGCTTCGATCGAGGACAAGGTGCCGGGCTGGATGCGCAACTCGGGGCAGGGATGGGTGACCGCCGAATACGGGATGCTGCCCCGCGCCACCCACACGCGCGGCCGTCGTGAAGCCGCCGCCGGCAAACAGTCGGGCCGCACGCAAGAGATCCAGCGATTGATCGGCCGCTCCCTGCGCGCCGTGGTGGACTTGAAGGCGCTCGGCGAACGTCAGGTGCTGATCGACTGCGACGTCATCCAGGCCGACGGCGGCACCCGCACGGCGTCGATCACCGGCGCCTGGGTCGCCATGAGCCTGGCCCTGAATTATCTGCGCGACGAGGGCGTGCTGAAGGCCGATCCGATCACGGACCAGGTGGCGGCCGTGTCGTGCGGCGTATGCGACGGCGTACCGGTGCTGGACCTGGATTACGAAGAGGATTCGGAGGCCGAGGCGGATTCGAACTTCGTCCTGACCGGCTCGGGCCAGATCGTCGAGGTCCAGGCCACCGGCGAGAAGCGCGGCTTCTCACGCGCCGAGTTCGACCGGCTCTTCTCGCTGGCCGAGATCGGCTGCACCGAACTGTTCACCCTGCAAAAGGCGGCCTTGGCGGCGGTGAAGCGATAGGGGGTTTCACCTCGAGGCGCGGACGGGCATCTTCGTCCGGTCAGTCCTGACCGGAGACAAGTCGATGCGTCGATTCCCCTGGCTTTCGATGGCCGCCTGCGTTGTGTTGATGGCCGGATGTCAGCGCGCTGATCCAGCCGATCAGCCTGCGTCCGGAGACACTGCTGCAAGCAGCAACGTCATCGACGCGGTTCCGCTGGCGTCGGACGCTCCGCCGCCTGCCGCGCCCGCCAAGCCGGCGGCTGCGGAGAAGGAAGCCGCCAAACCGGCCGAGGACCCTGAGGCCAGCATTCCCGAGGGTCCAGACATGCCCGCTCAGCTGGTGCCGATCAGTGAGGTTCCCTGCCGCGACGCCATCGGCGCCGCCGCCTCGGCCCGGCTGGTCGAGCGCTGCATCCAGGTCAGCCCGGCGACCCGCCCGCCCTGCAACGCCGCCAACCCCTGCGAGCTGATCCAGGGGGAGATCAACCGGTCCTGCAAACTGTGGGAACGCGACGGCGACCCGCCGGCGGCGTGCAAGCCCTAGGCTGAGCGCACCGCGCCCGCCACATCGGCCACCACCCGCTTGACCAGCGCCTCGTCGTCGCCCTCGGCCATGACGCGGATCAGCTTTTCCGTGCCCGAGGGACGCACCAGCAGCCGTCCCTGACCGCTCAGGGCCGCTTCGGCCTCGGCGATGGCGGCCTTGACCGTGTCGGTCTCCAGCGGCTTGTCGGCGGTGAAGCGGACGTTCTCCAGCTTTTGCGGCACGGGATCGAACTGGCGGGCCAATTCGCTCATCGGCTTGCCGGATTCGACCAGGACGGCCAGCACCTGCAGCGCCGCCATCAGGCCGTCGCCGGTGGTGGCGTGGTCGTGCAGGATGATGTGGCCCGACTGCTCGCCACCGATGTTGAAGCCGCCTTCGCGCATCCGTTCCATGACATAGCGGTCGCCGACCTTGGTCCGCTCCAGCGTCAGGCCTTCGGACTTCAGTTTACGCTCCAGCCCCAGATTGGACATGACGGTGGCCACCACGCCCCCGCCGGTCAGGAGGCCGCGCCTGGCCCAGTCCAGTCCGACCAGGGCCATGATCTGATCGCCGTCCACGACCCGGCCTGTCTCATCGCAGATGATCAGCCGGTCGGCGTCGCCGTCCAGGGCGATGCCGATATCGGCGCGGTAGCGTTTGACCGCATCGGCCAGGGTCGCCGGATGGGTCGAGCCGCACTCGGCGTTGATGTTGGTGCCGTTCGGGGTGACGCCCACAGGGAAGACTTCGGCGCCCAGTTCGAAAAGGGTTGTCGGCGCGACCTTGTAGCCGGCGCCGTTGGCGCAATCGACGGCGATGCGCAGCCCCTGCAGCGTCAGCCGCTTGGGGAAGGCCTGTTTGGCGATCTCAATATAGCGGGCCTGGGCGTCGTCGATCCGCTTGACCCGGCCCAGCTTGTGCGACGGCGCCAGGCCCTGGTCCAGGCCCTGGTCCATCATGGCCTCGATCTTCAGCTCGATCTCGTCCGACAGCTTGTAGCCGTCCGGGCCGAACAGCTTGATCCCGTTGTCGGCATAGTCGTTGTGCGAGGCCGAGATCATCACGCCCAGATCGGCCCGCATCGACCGGGTCAGCATGGCGACGCCGGGCGTCGGCACAGGTCCGAAGGTGCGCACGTCCATTCCGACCGAAGCAAACCCCGCGACCAGGGCCGGCTCGATCGTATAGCCGGACAGACGCGTATCCTTGCCGATCACCACCAGATGGCGGCGGTCGTCGTCGGTACGGAACAGTTTCCCGGCGGCCAAACCGACGCGCAGCGCGACCTCGGCCGTCATCGGATAGGTGTTGGCGCGGCCGCGAATGCCGTCGGTGCCGAAATATTTTCTGTCGCCCAAGGCTTGGTCCTTTGTTTCGGGTAACGTTCCGAAACCCCTTTTTTGATGCAGCCCGCCTTAAGATTGCATAGACGGCCGGTGGGGCTTGATGTGTGGCTTAGCCTCGGATCGCCGCCAGTGCAAAGCGGCGCCCCTTTCCTGACTTCTCGGAGCCTTCGCTCATGTGCGGCATCATCGGCGTCACCGGCAATGGTCCTGTCGTTTCCCGGCTGATCGACAGCCTGAAACGGCTGGAGTACCGCGGCTATGATTCCGCTGGCGTTGCCGCAGTCGTGGACGGCTCGGTCGAGCGCCGCCGCGCTAAGGGCAAGATCCGCAATCTGGAAACCGTGCTGGCAGAGAATCCGATGACGGCGACGGTCGGCATCGGCCATACGCGCTGGGCCACGCACGGCGCGCCCACGACCGCAAACGCTCACCCGCACAAGGCTGGGCGCGTTACCCTGGTCCACAACGGCATCATCGAGAACTTCGCCGAGCTGAAGGCCGAACTGGCGGCCGAGGGTCATGTTTTCGAAAGCCAGACCGATACCGAGGTCATCGCTCACCTGCTGAATGCCGAACTGAACACCGGGCGCTCGCCATTGGAGGCGTTCAAGATCACGCTGGACCGGCTGACCGGCGCCTATGCGCTGGCGGTGTTGATCGACGGGACGGACGACCTGATCCTGGGCGCGCGACGCGGCAGCCCCCTGGTGGTCGGCTGGGGCGAGGACGAGATGTATCTGGGCTCGGACGCGCTCGCGGTCGGTCCGTTCACGCAGAAGATTTCCTATCTGGAAGAGGGCGATTACGTCGCCGTGACCAAGGCCGGCGCCCAGATGTTCGACGTGGCGGGCAATCCCGTCGAGCGCGCCATCGTTCAGGTCTCGGCCTCTTCGGCCATGGTCGAGAAGGGCGAGTATCGCCACTTCATGGAAAAGGAGATCCATGAACAGCCCGACAGCGTCCAGCACACCCTGTCGGAATATCTCGACCTGGTGACGGGAAAGGCCAAGACCAACCCCGTCGATTTCGCCGCCATCGACCGCATCCAGATCGTCGCCTGCGGCACCGCCTTCTACGCCGGGCAGATCGGCCGCTACGCGTTCGAGAAGCTCGCCGGCCTGCCCTGCGACGTCGAGATCGCATCCGAGTTCCGCTATCGCTCGCCCGCCGTGTCGAAATCGACCCTGGCCGTCGCCGTCAGCCAGTCAGGCGAGACCGCCGACACCCTGGCCAGTCTGACCTGGTGCAAGGCGCAGGGGTTGCAGACCGCCGCCGTCGTCAATGTTCACTCGTCCTCGATGGCGCGCGAAGCGGCCGTCTTGTGGCCTACCCATGCCGGGCCCGAGATCGGCGTCGCCTCGACCAAGGCCTTCACCGCCCAGGTCGCGGCCCTGCTGGCCCTGGCCGTGGCGGCGGGCGTGGCGCGCGGCCGGATCGATACGGCTCACGAGGCCGAGCTGGTCAAGGCTCTGTTCGAAAGCCCGCGCCTGATCGCCGAGGCACTGACGATGGGCGACAGCATCCGCGCCGTGACCCACGATCTGTCGAAGGCGGACGACGTCCTGTTCCTGGGCCGGGGCGCCATGTTCCCGCTGGCGATGGAAGGCGCGCTGAAGCTGAAGGAGATCAGCTATATCCACGCCGAGGGCTATGCCGCCGGAGAGTTGAAGCACGGCCCGATCGCCTTGATCGACGAAGAGACCCCGACCATCGCCCTGGCTCCGCTGGATGATGTGTTCGAAAAGACCGCGTCTAACCTGCAGGAGGTCGCCGCGCGGGGCGGTCCGGTCATCATGATCGCGCCGGAAAAGGCCCCCGACCCGCACGGCGCCGGCATTCGCCGAATCCACGCCCCGGACTGTCACCCGCTGATCGCGCCCCTGGTGTATGCCGTGCCGGTGCAACTGCTGGCCTATTACACCGCCGTTCAGAAGGGCACTGACGTGGATCAGCCCCGCAACCTGGCCAAATCCGTCACGGTCGAATAGGCCGCGTCGGTCATCCGCCGCAGGGCGTCTGCATCGGTGATCTGGATCGCGCCGCGCCGCAGCCGCACGGCGCCGGCGGCGCAGAGTTCGGTGCAGGCGGTCGATATGCTGGCGCGTCGTACGGCCATCAGATGCGACAACTCGGTTTGACGAAGGGCCAGGACGTCGCCTCCCTTTCGGTCGTGAACATCGAGCAATAGGGCGGCCAGGCGCTGGCTGACTTTTAATGTGGCGTGGCGCGAAAGCTCAGCCTGAAGGGCGATGTTGCGACGGCGAAGATCAATCAACGCCATCTCGACCAGACTGTCGCGATCGATCTTTTGCGCCAGCTTGCGAGCGGAGACGGTCAGGTATCGTCCGGCCGTCAACCAAACGGCCGACTCTGGCTCACCGCCGCCCAATACAGCGTCGAAGCTGATCACGTCGTCGCTGGACGCCAGCCCATGCGACAGAGCGCCGTTGAGCCCGATCCGCGCCAGAACACCGGACAAGATCAGCGTGACGACAGCCTCGCCACTCTGTGTGGCTGAGGTTCGCGCGCCAGCCTCGGCGAAGAAGGCGTCGCCTTCGTCCAGGCCCTGCACCGCAAGGGCGGACAATAGGGCGTGCGCGAGGTTCGGCTGGGACATGCCTCGTCTAGACGGCCGATCGCCGTTCGGTGCGATAACATGCGTTAAGTGATCAGACGGGCTCGGATTGCAGGCGCAAATAGGTGGGGTCGAACTCGGCGATCTCGGCCAAGCGACGCCAGTCGAGAATATCGATGCGCCCGCCCGCCCAAGCGACGACCCCCTCGCTGCGAAGCTCGGAAATCAGGCGGCTGACATGGACGGTCGAGAGGCCCAGCGCGTCACCCAAGGTCGTTTGCGTCAGCGGGAGTTCGAAGGTCAGATCGCCTGTCTGGCCGACGGCCTGGAGCCGAAGGTAAAGCTCGCACACAAGATGCGCCAGATGGCCCAGACCGCTACGCCGGCCCATGGCGACCAGCCACTGCCGGTGGATGGCGGCGTCGATGATGGTGTCCAGCCAAAGCAGTCGGCCCAAGTGTGGATGTCGCTCGGTGATGTCGATCAAGCCGCTGTGCGGCGCCTCTGCGATCACGCAGTCGGTCAGGGCGACGACGCCGTGATCCATCTGCTTCATCAACAGGCTGTGCAGGTCGATGAAGTCGCCGGACACATTGATTTCCGTGATCTGACGCGACCCGTCCTCCAGCGTGGAGTAACGCGCCGAAAAGCCCGAAATCAGAAGGGTGCTGTGCAGCGGGCGGGTGTGC
This sequence comes from Brevundimonas sp. UYEF29, assembly GCF_040546195.1. Taxonomy (NCBI): domain Bacteria; kingdom Pseudomonadati; phylum Pseudomonadota; class Alphaproteobacteria; order Caulobacterales; family Caulobacteraceae; genus Brevundimonas; species Brevundimonas sp. UYEF29. The sequence goes on from NZ_JBEPNH010000007.1 coordinate 165,785, forward strand.
TCGCTGACGTGACCCCCTGAAACTCCTCCAGGAATAGCTAGAGTCCGCCCAACGAAGGACGGACAGAATGAAGCGATCAAGGTTCACGGAAGAGCAAA
>NZ_JBEPNH010000008.1:0-161650 GCF_040546195.1 Brevundimonas sp. UYEF29
TGCTCTTCCGTGAATCTCGCTCGTTTCATTCCGTCCGTCCTTTCAAGGGCCGGACTCTAGCTCCGCGTGGAGGAAATTCTCAGGGGCACGTCATCTGGGGTTCAGCGGGCGTGAATAGCGCACGGCTCCCAAGAACGCGTAGTTCAAAGCTGGACCGAGATTTTCAATGGAGGAGAAATTCTCGCTCCGATACTCCAGTGATACATCCAGACTTTCGCGGCCGGGGAATGTCCGGAGTTCCCGATAGGCTCTGTGCTGGCCACGTAGCGCGAAACCACTGCCGCCTTGATCACGCCGACTGACCGCAAGATCAAAGGCCGTCAGCCCCCAGATGCTGCCGTACAGGGCCTCTGCGCCGATCAGGGCTGCGTCCTTTGTCGCCTGAATATTACCGCCCATAGTAATTTGCTCGGAAATGCCGCGGCGATAGAACCCGGAAACGACGGGGTCGTCCTCAAGATATTCGATACGACCATCTTGGCGCGGCGCTCGAATGCCGGCGGAAAGGTAGAATTCGTCCACCCCTGGCGCCAGCAATGTGGTGTCGCTGAAGAAGTCGAAACTGATGATCTCGCGCGCGCCAGAAGGTCCTTCTATCACCAATTCAACGGCGTTTGCGCCCTGCGTCAGCGGAAGGTCACGCAGGTCATAGGTGCCTGGGCTGAGCGTCAGCGTGCGCGCCGTCAGGCCGTTGATACGGATTTCAACAGTCGAGGGTTCGCGGATGGTTATAGTGCGCGATGAGCGTGTTACGGCCAAGCGATCACCACCGGTCAAACTGTACAGGCGGGCCACGCTGACACCCGCGATGTCGCTGGCGCTCTGAAATGACGCCCCCTCAGGTACAAGGTCACCTGCGGTCCAGCGCAGCGCTTTTTCGGGTTGATCAAAGATCAAGCGCGATGCGTTGCGTTGAAACGATCGGTCAGCGTCTGGATCGACCGTTGCATAGTTCTCAAACGCGATTTTTCCGACCGTGCCCATGAACTCCAGGTCAAAGCGCGGAGCCTGAAACCCCTGTTCTCGCGCGCTGGTGGCCTTATGTAGATAGTCAAGCGAAGCTCGATAGTTCAGATAGGCCGCCACAGGAGCCGGCTCGTCTGTAACTGGTGGTGAAAACTGCTCAGAATCGAAACCTAGAGTGAGGCTTTGACGACGCCGTGCGTCCAGCGGGATCGCCACGGCCAAGTCTAGCAGGCCGGTGTCGAACGTCAGTTCAAAGCCGACAGTACTCGCCGCTTCCGGCGTGATGAAGCCGTCGCTGTCGGCCGTGGCGGTCAAGGCCTGCGCAGCCTCCGGCGTTATCATGCGTGAAAGCAGAGGTACGAGGTCGGAGCCGCGCACATGCACCAAATTGTCCGGGCCCAAGAGTACAGATACCTGCCCCAATGGGCCGCGTTCACGGACCGGCACGACCAACTCGACGATCTGAGGCTGCCGCGAGGCGCGATCCTGCGGATGCAAAACCACTACCGCTTCGGTGGGCACGTTCGACAGGTTGGACGCGCTGACATGTGGGGCGATGGCGATCATCACGATCGTTGTTATCGCCGTCGCTCCTTTCCCCCCCCAGGATGGCCATGTCAGCCTCGTGTGATGCGCGGGATGTCGGCCGTAACCGTCAGGTCACCCGTTTCTGGCACGGAGGGCAGCGGCAGAAACATCCAGCGTTTGCCTTTGGCGCGGACCAAGCCGAGGGCGCCCGGGCGGCGATCGGAGGGCTGGACGCGGCCGAGCGCGACGGTCTGGCGCGGCGCGAGGTCAGCGAGGTGGTGCGGGGCGTGGCGCTGAACCCCGATCACACGACCATCGAGGTGAGGGAGGACGCGGGGCGACTGCGGGTCGTCGTGGTCTATGACGCCAGGGACAGCCTGATCATGGCGCTGGGCGGGATGCTGCCGCGTCCGCCGTCCGTCATTCGGCGCTCGGCGGTCATCCATGTGGGCGACTACTGATGAGCGCCCGGGCGCCTTGTCTGCGGCTCCGGTTCGGCGCCGATCGGCGCGGGGCGGTGGCGGTGATCGCGGCGGTCGCGGGGGGGCTGTTGTGCCTGTTTACGGCGGCGGTGATCGACCTGGGCGTTCTGGTGCTGCACACCCGTCGGGTTCAGGGGGCGGCGGATCTCGCGGCGCTGTCGGCGGTGCGAAACCTGGCGCAGGGCGAGGGCGCAGTCTCGCGCGCGGCCCAGGAGACGGTCGAGGCCAATGTCGCGCCCGACATCTCGGTCACGGTGGCGACGGCGCTGGGCGTCTACACGCCCGATCCGGCCAAGGCGCGCAATGACCGGTTCATGACGGGCGGCGTGAAGCCGAACGCCGCGCGGGTCGAGATCACCAGCCGCGCGCCGATGTTCTTCACGCCGCTGTTGCTGGGTCGCGATCAGGTGCGGGTCACTCGCCGGGCCACGGCGACGACGGGCGGCGCGACGCCCAGGGCCATGATCTCGATCGGGTCGCGCCTGGCGCGGCTGGACGGCGGCGTGGCCAATCAGGTGCTCGGCGGCCTGACCGGGTCCAAGGTGTCGCTCAGCGTCATGGACTATCGTCGTCTGATCGATCTGGACATCAATCTGCTGGGGTTCACCGACGCCCTGGCGACCGATCTGGGCGTCGAGGTCGGCGACTACGACCGGCTTCTGGCGACCCAGGTCGACGCCGGCCGTGCGCTGAGGGTGCTGGAGCGGGTGGCGGGCGGCCAGGACGGCGGGGCGCTGGGCAAGCTGGCCTCGGCCTCGGTTGGCACGAAGGTCCGGCTGGGCGACCTGATCGGACTGGAGGCGCGATCACCGGACGGGATCCGCGAAGGGCTGGACGCGTCTGTGTCGGCCATGGATCTGGTCATGGCCATGCTGGAGGTCGGGGGCGGGGATCGCCAGGTCGCGCTGAACCTAGGCGTGCCGGCAGGGCTGGCCGATCTGAAGACCAGCCTGGCGATCGGCGAACGGCCCAATCGCTCGCCCTGGCTGACGGTGACTGCCGACGGCCAGCCGATCATCCGCACGGCCCAGGCCCGGCTCTATGTGCGGGCCAGGATGGCGCAATCCCTGTCGGGTCTGGCGCGGGTCGAACTGCCGATCCTGATCGAACTGGCGGCGTCCGAGGCGCGGCTGAAGTCGCTGTCCTGCGATCCGGCGCACGCGGTCGAGGTCGATGTGCGGCCAGGCCTGGCGCGCGCGTCGATCGGTGTGGTGGACGAGGCCAGGCTGGGCGACTTCAAGACCCCGCTGGCGCCCCAGCGCGCGACCCTGCTTTCGGTCTTGGGTCTGGTCAGCATCACCGGCAAGGCGGATGTCGAGGCGGCGGACGCCGGTTTCAGGCCGCTGAGGTTCGACGCGGGCGACATCGACGATCAGCGCACCAAGACCATGGCCTCACGCGGCTTCGCCAGCGGGGCGGTGGCCAGCCTGCTGGCGCGGCTGGAGGTGGATGTGAACGTGATCGGCCTGGGCCTGGGAATCGGCGACCTGACCAGGGCCCTAGGGCGGCTGCTGGAGCCGCTGGGGCCGGTGCTGGACGGCGCGCTCAATCCCGTGCTGGACCTGTTGGGCCTGAAGCTGGGCGAGGCCGATGTGACGGTCCACAGCCTGTCTTGCCCGACGCCGGGGCGCGCGACCCCGCGTCTGGTCGGCTGACCCTTAGCCGCGGGCGGGCCGCAGGCCTTCGGCCGAGGCCTGCTGCATGGCCGGACGCTTTTGACCGCCCGAGGCGATGATGCGGTCGATGCGGGCCTTTTCGGCGCGGAAGGCGGTCAGGTCGGCGCCGGCCAGTTCGGTGCCTTCCTGGGTGCGCACGCCGGCGGGATTGATCCGCTGGCCGCCACGCCACAGCTCATAGTGAAGGTGCGGACCGGTAGAGGCGCCGGTCGAACCGACATAGGCGACAATCTGACCCTGGCTGACCCGCTGGCCGGCGCGGATGCCCGAGCCGTAACGCGACAGGTGTCCGTAGCCGCTTTCCAGACCGTTGTTGTGGCGGATGCGCAGCCAGTTGCCATAACCTCCCCAGCGCCGCGCCTCGACCACCACGCCGTCAGCGGGAGCCACGACCGGCGTGCCGGTTCCGGCGGCGAAGTCGATGCCCTGGTGCATCTTCTTGTAGCCCGAGATCGGGTGGGTGCGGAAACCGAAGCCCGAGGACACACGGCGGAAGTTCTGCAGCGGCGTGCGCATCATGGCGGAACGCAGGTTCTTGCCGTTCGAATCGAAGAACTGGGCCTCTTTCGCGCCGGCGGGCTTGAAGCGATAGAAGGTCACGCCGCGCAGTTCGGCGTACATCAGGTCGCCCACGTCCACGGTGCGGCCGGCCTCGGTCACTTCACGGTCGAAGACCATGGTGAACTCGTCGGAGGCGCGAATGTCGCGCTGCATGTCGAACTTGGTGGCGAACAGACGGCTGGCCGAGCGGACGATGGAGGCGGTGGCGCCCAGTTCACGCGCGCTGGCGGACAGGCTGCGCTCGACATCGCCCTTCAGGACGACGGTCTCGTGGGTGACTTTTTCTTCCAGCGAACGCAGGCGCAGGGCGCCGTCGAAGCTGCGCGATACGGTCAGCTGCGACGCCGGGCCGGTGCGCATGGTCAGGCCGATCAGCCGGGCGTCGCCCCGGCCGTTGCGCGGTTTGGCGATGGCGGTTTCGAACTTCAGTCCGGCGCGCAGATCGGCCAGATCGAAGGCGTTGGCGACGGTGGCGGCGACGGCGCTGGCTTCTTCGGGGGCGACGCCGGTGCGGCGCACGGCCTGCTCGAAGGTTTCGCCGCGGCGGATCTGGACGTTGACGGCCTCGGGCGCGGTCAGGCCGGCGGGCGCGTTGGCGGCGGCGAAGGCCTTGGCTTCCATGGCCGCCATCTGGGCCGAGGTCAGGGCGGGAACTTCTTCGGCCTGAGCGGGTTGATAGGCTCGACCAGCGAGCATCGCCACCGAGATTGCAGCCGCCGCCGTGAGCATGTGCGGCGCGAGCCGCGTCGGCTGGCGGCGTGGGTCGAACTGAGCCATCGGTCCCCGTCGTATTGCGACGCCTTCGGCGCCAAAGCTTACTCGTTCTCGAAGATCGCGCCGTATCGCCCGTGGCGCGAAGGCGGTCCTATACCGCGCTTGTCTCATTTTGGAAAGCAGACCGTTACAAACGGTTAACGTGCGTCAGCCAAAGCTCGACGATGCAGGGATCCCGACCGGCCGATTCGCCGTTATCTGGCCCAGCTTGACCGGCAGGAGACGGGCGCCGAAGACCGACCGTCATGCTTTGATCTTGTGCTGGGGACAAGGATGACCAAGGTGGACGGCCCGCTGTTTCAATCACGCGATCGATCCGTTTGACCGACACACCGTCCAAGCCCAAGCCAAAGCCGCAGGCCAAGACCCGTCGCATCCTGCGCGCTGTCGCCGTCGGGGTTCTGATCCTGGCGCTGCTGATAGGCGTCGTCGCGGCTCTGATCTACCTCAATCGCCGCGCTGTGGCGCGCAATGTCCTGGTGGGCTGGCTGGACCAGCGCGGGATTCCGGCCGATGTCGAGGTGGAGCGGATCGAGATCGACGGCTTCGTCGGTCGCATCCGCATCGGCGATCCCGACAATCCCGATGTCGTGGTCGAGCGGGCCGAGGTCGATTACGCCGTCGCCCTGCCGTGGTCCAAGTCGGGCCTGGGCGTCACCCCCAGCCGCATCCGCCTGGTTCGACCTGTCGTCCGGGCCAGCTGGAAGGGTGGAAAGCTGTCGTTCGGCTCGCTGGACCCGCTGATCAAGGAGTTCACCGGCGGGCCGCCGCGACCGGACTCACGCGGGCCCCTGGTCATCGTCGAGAGCGGCCGCGGGCGGTTGAATACGGAATACGGGCCGGTCGACCTGCTGTCTGACGCCCGGATCGACGACGGCAAGCTGATGCGGCTGGCGGCGCGGCTGCCGAAGGCCGCGCTGAAGAGCGGCGAGACGCAGGCTCAGGGCCTGACCGGCCTGCTGGACCTGACCACAACCGGCGACCGGATGGCGATCAAGCTGTCGGCCGCCGCCGACAGCTTCACCACACCGGCGGCCCGAGGGCAGGGGGCTGCGCTGACGCTGACCGGCGATCTGCCCTATCCGGATCTGAAGGCGCGGCGCGGCGACGGCCGGGCGGTTCTGGACGCCCGCCTGACGGGCGAGCAGCTGGGAACCTCGACGCTCAGCGCCCGCAGCGCCGATGTCGCCGCGCGGTTCGACGGCGCCGTCTCCGGCTGGATCGAAACCTTCCGGCTGGACGGCGAAGTCACCACCGCGCTGAAGGCGGCGGCCGTCGAGGGCGCAGACCTGCGCATCGCCGATGTCGCCGCGATGGCGACGCGCGGCAAGCTGACCGTGTCGCGCGACGACGCCGTGCGCTGGCGCGTGCAGGGGCCGCTGGCCCTGACCGCCGGTTCGGGACGGACGGGTCAGACGACGATCGGCGGACTGTCGTTGACGTCGCGCGACCTGGCCTTGGGCGGCAAGGACGCGGCCTTCGAGGCGACTGGGCCGTTGAGCGCGACCTTCGACCGTTTCGGTTTCGGCGACCTGGCGCTGAAGCGCGGTCGCGCCGATGTGGACCTGGACGTGGTCAGCGACGGCGGGGTTCAGATCGCGGCGAACGGATCGCTGCGCGCCGCCGAAGGGGCCTGGCCCCTGTTCGGCGCGGTCGGCCCTGACGACATCGTCGAGCTGGCCGAGATGAAGCGCGCGCTGGGACGCTTCGCCCTGAACGCGCCCGCCATCCGCTTCGCCACGGGCGCGGCCGGCACGACCGTCGCCCTGTCGCGTCCTGTGACCCTGACGCCCGCAAACGGCGGCGTCCTGACGGTGGCTCAAGGTCAGGGTCAGGGTCAGGGGGGCGCCTATCAGGCCGAGCCGGGGCGGCTGGGCGGCGGGGCGTTGACCCTGACCGCCACGCGCGGCAAGGGCCTGCCGGAAATGTCCGTCGCGGTGCCGAACTGGCGCCTGACCGAGGGCGGGTTCGAAGCGACGCTGGACGGTCGCGCCCGACTGGATTTCGACCTGGCGCGCGGCATCGACGCCCGGACGCGCGGCGTCCTGGCCATGAACGCCGGCCGGCTGACCTATGCGACATCAGACTGCGTCGACCTGACCGTCGAGCGGCTGGAGCTTGACGAGAACGATGTCCATCAGGTCGCCGGCAAACTGTGTCCCCAGGGCGGTCCGCTATTGACGTCCAAGGACGGCGTCTGGCGCGGCGCGGGCGGGTTCAGTCAGGTGTCGGCCCAGGCGCCCTTCCTCGGAATGCGGTTCGCCGACGCCGCGGGCCGTGTCACCGTCGACGGGACCAAGGCGGGCATTGGCCTGACCGCCAATGTGGCCGCCGCCCGCGTCATCGACGCCCTGACGCCGGAACGGTTCGAACCGCTTTCGGCCACAGGATCTGCGACCCTGGCGGCCGAACGGTGGAGCGGCGCCTTCGATTTGAAGGGCACGGGCGCGGCGGCCGCCTATGGTCTCGGCCGACTGACCCTGGCGCACGACGGTCGCACCGGATCGGGCGGCATCGTCATCACTGCCCCGAACGTGACCTTCGCCGAGCATGGGCTTCAGCCGGCGATGCTCAGCCCGCTCGCCGCCGACTTCCTGCAGTCGCCGGTCGAGGGCGCCGTCAGCTTCGACGGCCGCTTCGACTGGACCAAGGACGCCGAACCGACCTCCAGCGGCCATCTGGTCACGCCTGGCCTGGATTTCGTCAGTCCGGTCGGGGCCGTGAAGGGGCTGCGCGGCGACATCGTCTTCAGCAGCCTGACACCCCTGATCACCGCCCCGAACCAGAAGCTGACGGCCGACAGCCTGGCCGTCGGCACGGCGGTCACGGCGCTGGATGTGACCTTCTCGATCAATGAGGCCGGGGTGCTGATCGACGGCGCCCAGGTCGTCGCCGGCGGCGGGACCGTCTCAGTCGAGCCCTTCACCGTCCCGCTGGACGCGACCCAGCCCTACAGCGGCGTGATCGTGCTGGACCGGGTGCAGCTTGGCGATATTGTCGCCGACACCGGCTTTGACGACAAGGTTCAGCTGGACGCCGTCGTCTCGGGCCGCCTGCCCTTCATCATGGACCCCAAGCGCGGGCTCAAGATCACCGCCGGCAAGCTGGAGGCCGTGCAGCCGGGCCGCCTGTCGATCAAGCGGGACGTCCTGACCGACGTCGCCGCCAGCGGCGGGGGCGGCGAGGTGTCGGAAAACGTCGTCGAGGACCTGGCCTATCAGGCGATGGAAAACCTGTCCTTCGATCAGCTCAGCGCCGATGTGAACAGCCTGGACGGCGGGCGTCTGGCGGTCCTGTTCCATATTCGCGGCCGCCACGATCCGCCCAAACGCCAGGAGCTTCGCCTGACGATCGGCGAACTGATCAGCCGCCAGTTCCTGAACCGCAAACTGCCGCTGCCGTCCAACACCCAGATCGACCTGACGCTGGACACGACCCTGAACGCCAACCAGCTGATCTCGGATCTGCTGGCCGTCAATCGCGCCCGTCAGGGTCAGCAGGAGGCGACGCCCGCGCCCGTCCCGGCGCCCATTCCCGCGTCTGGCGATTGAACTTCACCATTCAGCGCGCGTTCATTGGGCGGCGTGCTATTAGAGACATCACCCTCGGCCGAACCGGAGCCCATGTCATGATCCACAAGCGCCAACTGGCCGGCCTCGGTTTGGGAGCCGTCGTCGTCGCTCTCGCGGCCTGCGCCCCGACCATCCGTCTCGAGGTCGCGCCGATCCAGATCTACGCCAAGCTGAACGCCGACGTGCGCGTTCGTCTGGACCAGGAGCTGCAGCAGCTGTTGCAGCAGAACCCCAACCTCTTCTGATTTCCCGCTTCTCTCTGAAAGGGACAGGCTGACATGACCTTCCGCAAACTCTTCGTCATCGGCGCCGCCCTCGCGGCCCTGGGCGTCGCGGGCGCCGCCCTCGCCCAGACCAGCGCCCAGAAGGCGCAGATCGACCAGGCCAAGGCCGCCGGCGTCGTGGGCGAACAGGCCGACGGTTATCTGGGCTTCCGCACCCCGACCTCGGACGCCAGCCTGCGCGCCGCCGTGGACGCCACCAATTCCGGCCGCCGCGCCGCCTACGCCCGCAGCGCCGCCGACGCCGGCACCTCGGCGGATGTCGCCGGCGCCCGGATGTTTGAGGCCCAGTTGCTGCCCCGCATCTCCTCAGGCCAATGGTACCGCAACGCCCAGGGCCAGTGGGTCCAGCGCTAAGGCAAAAAAGACCGTCACCCTCGGGCTTGTCCCGAGGGTCCACGGCGGGTCAGGCACGATCTGCGAGGCCTCAAGCCTTCTCGGACAGCCCACCCGTCCTATTGTGCGAAAAGAAACGCGGCCTTTTCAGTTCATTAGGCCGCTGGATCGTCATCTTCCTTCGCGCGACCCCAGACCGGGTTATGATGCCGGCCCGGTCTTTGAAATCGCCATCCGCACGACTTGGACTCGTTGGGCTGTTTTTCGGAGTCCAACTTCACTGAGGGAATTGCACTTTCTTATAGGGGTGCAATTAAACGCCGAGTTTTATTCCATCAAAAACAATATGCTGACGTGAGATTGCACGCATTGCACCCTTTTTCGTCGGGGTGCAATTCCGCCGCCGTCGCCCGATTAGGCCGCCGCGCGCCGATCCAGCAGCGCGGGCAGCAACAGCCCCTCCGCCAGCGCCCTGACCACCGGGACGGCTACCGCATCGCCCATCAGCTTCAGCGCCGCACTTTCGCTCGACGGCAACCGATAGTCGTCAGACACGCCCATCAGCCGCGCGGCCTCGCGCCCGGTCAGACGCCGAACCCGCGCCAAGCCCCGATCGCACACCACCACATATTGCCGCGACGAGCCGCCGGCCGGCGTCCTCAGGCATCCGGCCAGACCATCGAACCGGATTTCCAGCCGCTGGACCTTGCGGCCGTTCTCGGTCCGCACCCGGCGATAGGCGGCGCCGACGCAGCGCTGGCCAGACGCCAGGGCCGACGCGATCCGGGCGCGGTGCAGCGGCGCGGTCAGGGCCAGGATGGCGTCCGCATCATCTAGCCAGCAGACGGCGTCGTCGGGCTCCAGCATGGCCGCCAGGTCCAGATTGCGCTGCGACGGCGCAGGCAGCGACCACCACGCCCAGGCCGCCTTCACCGCCTCGGGCAGCCGCGCGTGGGCGGCGACCAGACGCGCTGAATGGAAGGGCTGGGTCGGACCGGCCGCGCGCGGGGCCTCGCCCTGACTGGCCACGACGAAAAGACGCGGGCGCGACTGGGGCAGCCAATGGGCGGCGTCCATCTCCAGCGCGCCGACCGTATAGCCCGCCTCGACCATCGCCGTGCAGACGGCCGCGAAATCTCGCCCCACTTCGGTCCCGGGCCCTGAGGTCAGCAGGCCGATGACGTTCTCCAGCACGATCACGCGCGGGCCGCGTCCCTCGGCCGCCAGCCCCTGCATCAGCCGCCAGAAGCCCCAGAAGGCGCCGGACCGCCCAGCCTCCAGCCCGCGGCGCGCGCCTGCCAAGCTGACATCCTGACAGGGCGACGAGGCCCAGGCCATGTCCGGCCGCCCCGGCAGATCGTCGACGGTCAGGCTCCAGACATCGCCCTGACGAAACGGGGTATGCGGATGATTGGCTTTGAAGGCGCGCGCCTTGGCCGCGTCCATGTCGTTGGCGAAGACGGTGTCGATGCCGGCGGCGGACAGTCCCAGCCCCGCCAGACCGCCCCCGGCGAAGAACTCGAATGCGGTGGGGCGAATCGACATGGGATCAGCATAACCCAGCCGCGCCCCTTGACCGAGGGCGGCGGGGACCTCACCTGCGCCCGAACCAAAAGGAGCCGTCATGCGCCTCATTCCGCTCGCCGCCGCCCCGTTCGCCATCGCCCCAATTGTCATCGCCCTTGCCGGCCTCTCGCTCAGCGCCTGTTACGACCGCGAGGAGTCCAAGCCCAAGCCGGCGCCGCAGCCCCAGGCCGCCGTCACCCTGGGCGGCGTCGATCTGGGCCAGCCGGTGCGGGCGCTGGGGACCGAACCCTTCTGGGGCGTGGAGATCACGCCGGACGCCCTGATCTACACCCGCGTCGATCAGCCGACCCAGCGCGCGCCGAACCATGGCGCGACGGTCCAGGGCACGGTCGCAACCTTCGCCAGCTCGACCAATCTGAACAAGGCGCTGAACGTCGTGCTGATCGCCACCGAATGTTCGGATGGCATGAGCGACCGAACCTATCCGCTGACGGCCAAGGTCGAGATCGGCGACGACGAACTGACCGGCTGCGCGGCGCCCGCGTCGATGCTGACCACCCAGCCCGCGCCCTAGCGCGTGATCGTTTCGGATCGGGGCGCAACGCGGCCCCGTCCGAAGCGTGAATCATGCGCTCAAAGAGAGCGTCACCACCATTCGGCGTCGCGCAGCATCCGGGCGTAGCGGCGGCTGACCGGGGCCGACAGGCCGCCGTCCAGCGTCAGGGTCGCGCGCCCGTCGCCGCGTTCGACGGCGCGCACCGCCTCACGCGCCACCCACCAGCTGCGGTGCGTCTGGGCGCCCTCCAGCCCCTCCAGCTCTTCCACCGCGTCGGACAGCCGCATCAGGATCAGGTCCGATCCCCGGTCGGTGTGGATGCGCAGATAATGGTCCTCGGCCTGCACCGCTCGGATCGTCGCGCCTTTCAGCTTGATCGGCAGACGGTCCAGAAACCGAACCGGGCGGGACGCTGTCTCGGGCGGCGCCGCATGGGTCTGGACCGGCACGGCCCGCCCCAGAAAGACGTTCAACGTCGTCACCGCCGCCGTGATGACCACGACGGGCACGACCAGTTCCGGCAGCACCGCCAGCGGATAGAGTCTCTGGGCGAAGAACAGGCCCGTCGCCGCCCAGACCAGCACGCACAGCGGCCCGGTGATGATTACGACCATGACCGCGATGCTCAGCCACGGCCGCTCGTCCGAATCCAGAAATCGGCTGACCACGACGCCGCACAGATGCCCCCACAGTCCGCCCAGCACCATGACCAGCACCCAATAGGCCAGCCGCACGGGCAGCGACGCGCCTGCGCTGCCGAAGGCGCCGGTCACCGCCAGAAAGACGCCTGCCAAAACGGCGACGATGAGACCGCGCAAAAAGGTGCGGCGGCGGTCGGCGGCAGGGGCGGTCATCGGGGCTTTCACGGTCGGAAGATCGCGCCTTGAAACCACGATTTTCGGCCGGGCGAAAGTCGGGCGCGCGATAGCGCCCCGGCGTGACCGATCAGCCCTGGCGCGGGGTCATTCCCGCCACGGCGCGGAAACCGGCCGCCGCGAACCGGACCATATAGTCGCCGGCCGTCTCAAGATCGCCGGACCGCGCCCGCCCGTTCGACAGCCGGTCCAGCCGCCCCGTCTCGCCCAGCGTCAGGGTCAGGGCGCCCGACAGATTGTGATAGCCCCAGTACAGATCGACCTCGCTGGCGCCCGGCAGCACCTTGGCGATCAGCTCGATCAGCCGGTGGATGGCCGGGTCGAAATAGCGCGCCATCGTCTCGCCGCCGAAGCTGGGGTTGGCGTTGGTCTGGGCCACCAGGGCGGAATAGTGTTTCCAGCCCGGTCCGCCCTTCAACGACCATTCGAACGGCGGCCGCAGGAAGGCTTCCAGCAAGCCCTCCAGCGTCATGTCGTCGCCCGCCGTCTCGGCATAGCGATCAATGGCGGCGACACGGTCGTCGTTCCAGACCTCGGCCCGGCGCAGGAAGACCGCGTCGAACAGCTCGCGCTTGGCCCCGAAATAGTAGTGAACCAGGGCCGTATCGACGCCCGCCTCGCGCGCCACCTCGCGGATGGTGACGCCGTAGAAGCCGTGTTTGGAAAACAGGTCCTCGGCCGCATCCAGGATCAGATCACGCGTCTCGCCCGCCGCCTTGGCCTCGGTCTTGGGCGGCCGGCCGCGCCGCGCCGGGGCAGCACCCGCCGCCTTGCGGCGCGCGGCGACGGGGCGGGGAAGGGTGGCGGCGTCCGGCTTGCTCATCCGGCAAGGCTAGGCGCACGACCGCGACGGTGCAACGGCGCCACGGTCGGCGAGCCAAGTGACGCTGCGTCAGTCCAGTGTTTGACAGACGGCCGAAACCGGGTAGGTTCCGTGAAAATCATTGAACGCTGAATAAAAGCGTCCATCGGGCTGGAAACGACAAAGGGGTCTAGGATCATGAACCGTCATGTGAAGTGCGCGCTGCTGGCCGGCGCGGCGTGGGGCGTGCTTGCGGGGGCCACGGTCGCCCAGGACGCGGAGGCCGCAGCCCAGGCGGCGAATGCAGATCAGAGCGCGGCGACCGTCGACGACATCGTCGTCACCGCCCGCCGGCGCGACGAGCAGCTGAAGGACGTGCCGATCGCCGTCTCGGCGCTCAGCGCTGAACGGCTCGAACAGACGGGCGCCGTCAACATCACGGCTCTGCAGCAGCAGACGCCGAACGCCACGGTCCAGATCGCGCGCGGCTCCAACTCCACCCTGATCAGCTTCATCCGCGGCGTCGGCCAGCAGGATCCGCTCTGGGGCTTTGAGCCGGGCGTGGGTCTATACGTCGACGACGTCTATGTCGCCCGTCCTCAGGGCGCGGTACTGGACATCTTCGACATCTCGCGTATCGAGGTGCTGCGCGGACCGCAGGGCACTCTGTACGGCCGCAACACCATCGGCGGCGCGATCAAGTACGTCACCAAACGTCTGGGGCAGGACCCCAGCCTGACCGCCCGCGCCGAGGTCGGCGCCTATAACGAGCACAACTTCCTGCTGTCGGGCTCGGTGCCGGTTGGCCAGACCTTCGCCATCGGCGGCGCCGTCGCCACCTACAATCACGACGGCTACGGCAAGAATCTGAACACGGGTCAGGACCAGTACGACAAGGACGTCACCGCCTATCGCGCCAGCGCGGAATGGACGCCCAACGACAAACTGTTCTTCCGCCTGGCCTGGGACCGGGTCGAAGACAACTCCAGCCCCCGCCACGGCCACCGCGAGGTCACCTCGACCGATGGCCTGTGGCGCGCACCGGCCGGCAAATACGACACCTACGCCGGCATCACCGGCGAACAGAAGGTCGTGACCGAGGGCGTGGCCCTGACCGGCGAATACCGGGTCAACGACATGCTGACCCTCAAGTCGATCTCGGCCTATCGTTCGGGCGACACGGCCACCATCATCGACTTCGACCAGACGCCGAACCCGACCCTGGATGTGCCGGCTATCTACGCCGACCATCAGTTCAGCCAGGAGTTTCAGGCCCTATTCACCGGCGAGCGCTGGTCCGGCGTGGCCGGCGTCTATTATCTGGACGGCACGTCGTCAGGCGTCTTCGACACCATCGCCGGCAACCTGGGCCTGTCGATTGCAGCGGCGGGATCGGTGGACACCAAGTCCTTCTCGATCTTTGGCGACTTCAGCTATGATCTGACCGATCGTCTGCACCTGTCGCTGGGCGGCCGTTACACCCGCGACGACAAGGACGCCGCCGTCCTGCGCCAGTTCTATCTCGGCGCCACGCGCAGCCCGCTGACCGGCGGCACGCCGCGCGCGGTCTTTGCGACCCGCACCAACTATACGGCCTCGGACACCTTTGAGAAGTTCACGCCGCGCGCCAGCATCTCGTACGATTTCAGCGACGAGATGACCGGCTACGCCTCCGTCAGCCAGGGCTTCAAGTCGGGCGGCTGGGACATGCGCGGCGACGCCGCCCTGGTGCCCCAGACGGTCAACGGCTATCAGCCCGAGACGGTCACCACCTATGAAGTCGGCCTGAAGGGCTCGGCCTTCGACCGCCGCATGAACTTCGCCTCGGCGATCTTCTATTCGGACTACAAGGACCAGCAGATCACGACCCAGCAGGTGGCCACGCCGCCCGCCGTCGGCATCGCCTCGGTCGTCGACAACGCCGGCGCCTCGACCATCTACGGCTTCGAGCTGGAAGGCTCGGCCTATCTGACCAGCGACATCACCGCCAACTTCTCGGTCGGCTATCTGAAGAACGAGTTCGACGAGTTCATCACCCGCATCACCGGCACCCCGGTCGATATCTCGAACACGCGCGAGCCGCAGAACTCGCCGGAATGGTCGGCCTATTACGGCATGACCTGGCGCGGCGACATCCTGGGTGGTGAAATCCGCGTCACCCCGTCGCTGTCCTACCGTTCGGACTACCACCTGTTCGACACCCCCGATCCCATCCTGGATCAGAAGGGTTACGTCCTGGCCGACGCCAGCGTGGTCTGGACGGCGCCGAGCAAGCGCTGGGAGGTCGGCCTGTTCGGTCGCAACCTGACCGACGTTCGCTACAAGGTCGGCGGCTACAGCTTCCCGGGCGCGACCTACAACAACTCGATCAGCGCCTTCTACGGCCCGCCGACCACCTATTCGGCGCGCCTGACCTATCGCTTCTGATCTCCATTCCTAACGCCTGACGACGAGGGGCGGCGGTCTCCGGGCCGCCGCCCCTTTTCGCTCCGCCAGGCCTATTTTGCACAGGGCGGACTTGCGGCTAGGCTCGCCTCAACAAACAACAAGACGCCGAGGGGAAACGCCGATGACGACGGAGACGCTGACGGTCCAGGAGGCGCGGCCCGAGCGGCCTGAGCGGCCCGGCTATCGCTACTATGTGCTGGCGGTGCTGATCCTGATCTACATGCTGAACTTCCTGGATCGCCAGATCATCGGCATACTGGCCGCGCCGTTGAAGGAAGAGTTCGGCATGTCCGACAGCCAGTTCGGCCTGTTGGGCGGCATCGCCTTCGCCTCGGTCTATTCGACATTGGCCATTCCCCTGGCCTGGCTGGCGGATCGGTTCAGCCGGGTCTGGATCATGACCGGCGCCCTGGCCGTCTGGTCGGGCTTTACCGCCCTGTGCGGCATGGCCGGCTCGTTCGGCCAACTGTTCCTGTGCCGGATGGGCGTGGGCATCGGCGAGGCGGGCGGCGTGGCTCCGGCCTATTCGCTGATCGCCGACTACTTCCCGCCCCATCAGCGCGCGCGCGCCATGGCGGCCTTCGCCTTCGGCATTCCGCTGGGCATGGCGGCGGGAACCCTGGTCGGCGGCCTGCTGGCGGCGACCTACGGCTGGCGCACCGCCTTCATCGTCGTCGGCCTGCTGGGCGTGCTGGTCGCGCCCCTGCTGCGTCTGACGGTGCGTGATCCCAGGCGGGGCGGCGCAGACGCCATCAAGACCGAGGCTCAGGTCGCGGCCCTGACAGCCGCGCCGGTCGGCACGGACCGGGCCGGCAAGATCGCCGCCCAAATCATGCTGGGCCTCGGCGCCGGTCTGCTGATCCTCGGCGCCTTGAGCTGGCTGATGGGCATGTCGCTCGGCAATCCGCTGGTGCTGGCGTTCGGCGGCCTGCTGGCGGTGGTGATCGGCGTTTCTCTGATGATCGCGCGTCGCACCGCTTCGGTGGTGATCAGGAAGCCCAGTTTCTGGCTCCTGGGCCTGGGCGCGGCCTCATCGTCGGTCTGCGGCTATGGCGTCGCCGGCTGGCTGCCGCTGTTCTTCATGCGCAGCTTCGACCTGACCCTGAAACAGACCAGCATTTATTATTCCGGCATCGCCCTGATCGGCGGCATCCTGGGCATCTGGCTGGGCGGCATGATCGCCGACAAGCTGTCCAAGAAGGGCAAGGGCGCCTATCCGCTGACGCCCGCCGTCGCCTTCCTGATCTCGGCGCCGTGCTTCATCCTGGCGATGAACTCGCCCTGGCTGATCGGCCTGGTTCTGCCCGGCGGCGGCAGCCACGTTCAGCAGCTGACCCTGGCCTTCCTGATCTTCCTGTTGCCGACCGGATTGAACCTAGCCTGGCTGGGCCCGATCACGGCGGCGGTCCAGCATCTGGTGCCGGCGGCCATGCGCTCGACGGCCTCGGCCCTGTTCCTGCTGCTGAACAATCTGCTCGGGATCGCGGTCGGCTTCTACTATTTCGGCTGGATGAGCGACCTGCTGGCGCCGCGCTTCGGCGAGGAGAGCCTGCGCTGGGCCATCTATACCGGCATGGGGTTCTATGTGCTGGCCGCGATCCTGCTGATCGGGGCGTCGCGCACCCTCAAGAAGGACTGGGTCGACTAAAGGGGGGCTGTGGACGCTTGCACCTGCGAAGGCGAAGCGCTCAAGCAGGCCGAAGGCCGGTAGCGCAATGCAAAAGAGCGGCCTATAAGCCCCGCAACTCTCCCAGCAGCGGTTGCGACGGTCCCCCATGAACATTCACGAATATCAGGCCAAGCAGGTCCTCAAAGGCTTCGGTGCCCCGGTCGCCGAAGGCGTCGCGGTGACGTCGGTCGATCAGGTCGAGGCGGCCGCCAAGTCGCTGCCCGGCCCGCTCTATGTCGTGAAGTCGCAAATCCACGCCGGCGGCCGCGGCAAGGGCAAGTTCAAGGAACTGCCGGCCGACGCCAAGGGCGGCGTTCGCCTGGCCTTCTCGGCCGAGGAAGCCGTCGCCCACGCCAAGGAAATGCTGGGCAACACCCTGGTCACCGCCCAGACGGGCGACGCTGGCAAGCAGGTCAACCGCCTCTACATCGAGGACGGCGCCGACATCGAGCGTGAATTGTACTGCTCGCTGCTGGTCGACCGCGCCTATGGCCGCATCGCCTTCGTCGTCTCGACCGAAGGCGGCATGGACATCGAAACCGTCGCCCACGACACGCCCGAGAAGATCCAGAACATCGTCATCGACCCGAGCGCGGGCGTAACCGACGCCGACGTCGCCGCCATCGTCGCCGCCTACGGCCTGACCGGCGCCGCGGCCGAAGACGCCAAGTCGCTGTTCCCCGCCCTGTACAAGGCCTTCGTCGAGAAGGACATGGACATGCTGGAGGTGAACCCCCTGATCGTGATGAAGGACGGCCACCTGCGCGTTCTGGACGCCAAGGTCAGCTTCGACGGCAACGCCCTGTTCCGCCACGATGACATCAAGGAACTGCGCGACGAAACCGAAGAAGACGCCAAGGAAATCGAAGCGTCCAAGTGGGACCTCGCCTACGTCTCGCTGGACGGCAACATCGGCTGCATGGTCAATGGCGCCGGGCTCGCCATGGCGACGATGGACATCATCAAGCTGTACGGCAAGGAGCCGGCCAACTTTTGCGACGTCGGCGGCGGCGCCGGCAAGGAGAAGGTCGCGGCGGCTTTCAAGATCATCACCGCCGACCCGAACGTCCAGGGCATCCTGGTCAACATCTTCGGTGGCATCATGAAGTGCGACGTCATCGCCGAGGGTGTGGTCGCGGCCGTGAAGGAAGTGGGCCTGAAGGTGCCGCTGGTGGTGCGTCTGGAAGGCACCAACGCCGAACTGGGCAAGAAAATCCTGAACGAGTCGGGCTTGACCATCCAGGCCGCCGACGACCTCGACGACGCCGCCCAGAAGATCGTCGCGGCGGTCGGCTAAGGCTTCGGCCTTACTCGCCACCGCCCCGCTGACACATCGAATTCAGAGCACAGACCCATGTCCATTCTCGTCGACAAGAACACCAAGATCATCGTCCAGGGCCTGACCGGCAAGACCGGCGGCTTCCACACCGAACAGGCGCTGGCCTATCACGGCACCCAGATGGTCGCCGGCGTGCACCCCTCCAAGGGCGGCACGAACTGGACCGGATCGCACGGTGAGAGCCTGCCGATCTACGCCTCGGTCGCCGAAGCCAAGGACGCCACGGGCGCCGACGCCTCGGTGATCTACGTCCCGCCGTCGGGCGCGGCCGCCGCGATCATCGAAGCCATCGACGCCGAAATCCCCTTCATCACCTGCATCACCGAGGGCATCCCGGTGATGGACATGGTCAAGGTCAAGCGTCGCCTGGAAGGCTCCAAGTCGCGCCTGCTGGGCCCGAACTGCCCCGGCATCCTGACGCCGGACGAGTGCAAGATCGGCATCATGCCGGGCAACATCTTCAAGAAGGGCTCGGTCGGCATCGTGTCGCGTTCGGGCACCCTGACCTATGAAGCCGTGTTCCAGACCACCAACGAAGGCCTGGGCCAGACTACGGCTGTCGGCATCGGCGGCGACCCGGTCAAGGGCACCGAATTCATCGACGTGCTTGAGCTGTTCCTGGCCGACGAGGAAACCACCTCGATCATCATGATCGGCGAAATCGGCGGCGGCGCGGAAGAAGACGCCGCCCAGTTCCTGATCGACGAGGCCAAGAAGGGCCGCAAGAAGCCGATGGCCGGCTTCATCGCGGGCCGCACGGCGCCCAAGGGTCGCACCATGGGCCACGCCGGCGCCGTCGTCTCGGGCGGCAAGGGCGATGCGGAATCCAAGATCGCGGCGATGGAAGCCGCCGGCATCCGCATGTCGGAATCGCCCGCGCGCCTCGGCAAGACCTTGGTCGAAGTCCTGAAGGGTTAAGCCTTTCCAAGTGCGCGCTGCGCGCGGGCGCTATCGCTTGCCGCGCGGCGGCTCGCTGCTTGAGCGCCTTTTCGGCATCAAAAATGCCGTGTGACGCATCGATGGACGCCCTCGGCTCAGGCCGGGGGCGTTTTTTCTTGGGCCTGCGACCAATTTCCTATCAAATTGCCCCGTTTCGGTCATGACCCGTCAGGAAACGACGCCTATATGACAGGCGCGCCCCTCACGGAGATGTGTCCGTCGGGGCCCAGGGATTGCGAAACGATGGCGGACGATGCCGGTCGGCTGAACCAGGTCTTTGCCGAGACCTCATTCCTTTACGGGTCCAATGCGGCCTACGTCGAGGAGCTTCAGGAGAAGTGGGCGAAAGACCCCGGCTCCGTCTCCGCCGAATGGAAAGCCTTCTTCGACCAGCTGCGCGACAACGCCGCCGTGGTGACCGCCTCGGCCGGCGCCGGCAGCTGGGGTCGCGGCACAGCGACCGAGCCGACCGAAGAGACCGGCGTCTTCGACGGTCGCTGGCCGGCGCCCAAGCCTGATCCCAAAAAGCCCGGCGCTGCGCCGGCTGCTGCTGCGCCCAAGGCCGCGTCCGCCGACGTCTCGGCCGATGCGATCCGCGCCGCCGCCCATGACTCCATCCGCGCCCTGATGCTGATCCGCAGCTATCGCGTGCGCGGCCACCTTCAGGCCAAGCTGGACCCGCTGGGCATCGAACAGCCGGTCGAGAACCCCGAGCTGACGCCCGAATTCTACGGCTTCAGCGGCGCCGATATGGACCGCCCGATCTTCCTGGACGGCGTGCTTGGTCTTCATACCGGCACGATCCGCGAAGTGCTGGAGATCCTGAAGCGCACCTACTGCGGCAATATCGGCATTCAGTTCATGCACATCGCTGAGCCCGAGGAGAAATCCTGGCTGCAGCAGCGGTTCGAGGGCGCCGACAAGTTCGAGCAGAACGCCTTCTCCAAGGAAGGCAAGCTGGCCATCCTGTCCAAGCTGGTCGAGGCCGAAGGCTTCGAACGCTTCCTGCACAAGCGCTTCCCCGGCACCAAGCGCTTTGGTCTGGACGGCGGCGAGGCCATGGTCCCGGCGCTGGAGCAGGTCATCAAGCGCGGCGGTTCGCTGGGCGTCGACGAGGTCGTGCTGGGCATGGCCCACCGCGGCCGCCTGAACGTGCTCGCCGCCGTGATGGGCAAGCCCTACAAGGTCATCTTCCACGAGTTCCAGGGCGGCTCGGCCGTGCCGAGCGACATCGAGGGCTCGGGCGACGTCAAATATCACATGGGCGCTTCGTCGAACCGCGAGTTCGACGGCAACCATGTCCACCTGTCGCTGACCGCCAACCCGTCCCACCTCGAGATCGTCAACCCGGTCGTGCTGGGCAAGGCGCGCGCCAAACAGGCGTTCGACATCCGCGAAGCCAACGAGGGCGTGCCCGAGGGGCAGTGGGCGCTGGACCGTTCCAAGGTCGTGCCGCTGCTGATCCACGGCGACGCCGCCTTCGCCGGCCAGGGCGTGGTGGCCGAATGTTTCGCCCTGATGGGGCTGAAGGGCTACCGCACCGGCGGCACGCTGCACTTCGTCATCAACAACCAGATCGGCTTCACCACCAGCCCGCGCAACTCGCGCTCGTCGCCCTATCCGTCGGATGTGGCCCTGATGGTCCAGGCGCCGATCTTCCACGTCAACGGCGACGACCCCGAGGCGGTGGTCTTCGCGTCTAAGGTCGCCACCGAATACCGCCAGAAGTTCCACAAGGACGTGGTGGTGGACATGTTCTGCTACCGCCGCTTCGGCCACAACGAAGGCGACGATCCCACCTTCACCCAGCCGCTGATGTATTCGAAGATCCGCGCCCAGCCCTCGACGCGCGAACTGTATTCGCAGCGTCTGGTCGCCGAAGGCGTGATCAGCCAGACCGAGGTGGACGCCGAGGTCGAGCGGTTCGAGAAATTCCTCGACGAGCAGTTCGAGGCCGGCAAGACCTGGTCCGCCGAAAAGGCCGACTGGCTGGACGGCCAGTGGCAGGGCTTCCAGTCGCCCAAGGACGAGCTGCGCGGCGACACCGCCGTGCCGCTGGCCAAGCTGACCGACCTGGGCCACCGCCTGACCACGATCCCCAACAGCGTCGACATGCATAAGACGCTGAAGCGCGTCATCGACGGTCGCCGCGAAGCCGTCACCTCGGGCCAG
This sequence comes from Brevundimonas sp. UYEF29, assembly GCF_040546195.1. Classification (NCBI taxonomy): domain Bacteria; kingdom Pseudomonadati; phylum Pseudomonadota; class Alphaproteobacteria; order Caulobacterales; family Caulobacteraceae; genus Brevundimonas; species Brevundimonas sp. UYEF29. The sequence goes on from NZ_JBEPNH010000008.1 coordinate 21,504, forward strand.
GGCCTGGACTGGGCCACGGCCGAGAGCCTGGCCTTCGCCTCGCTGGTCGATGAAGGTTTCCCGATCCGTCTGTCGGGTCAGGATTCGGTGCGCGGCACCTTCTCGCAGCGTCACTCGGGCATCATCGATCAGACGACCGAAGAGCGCTACATCCCGCTGAACAACCTGCGCGAAGGCCAGGCCAATTTCGAAGTCATCGACTCGGCCCTGTCCGAAGAGGCGGTGCTGGGCTTCGAGTACGGCTACTCGCTGGCCGACCCCAATACGCTGGTCATGTGGGAAGCCCAGTTCGGCGACTTCGTGAACGGCGCCCAGGTGGTGATCGACCAGTTCATCTCTTCGGGCGAACGCAAGTGGCTGCGCATGAGCGGCCTGACCATGCTGCTGCCGCACGGCTATGAAGGCCAGGGACCGGAACACTCCTCGGCCCGTCTGGAGCGCTTCCTGCAGGCCTGCGCCGAAGACAATATGCAGGTCGCCAACTGCACCACCCCGGCCAACTATTTCCACATCCTGCGTCGCCAGATGCACCGGCCGTTCCGCAAGCCGCTGATCCTGATGACGCCCAAGTCGCTGCTGCGCCACAAGAAGGCGGTATCCAGCCTGGCCGATCTGGCCGAAGGCTCGTCCTTCCACCGCGTCCTGCACGACGACGCCCAGACGCGGCCCGAGGTCGCCGGCATCACGATCAAGGCGGACAAGGACATCCGCCGCGTCATCCTGTGCTCGGGCAAGGTCTATTACGACCTGCTGGACGCGCGTGAGAAGAAGGCCAAGGACGGCCAGGCGGTGGACGACGTCTACATCCTGCGTCTGGAACAGTTCTATCCGTGGCCGATCCAGTCGCTGCGCAAGGAACTGGCCCGCTTCCCCAACGCCGAACTGGTCTGGTGCCAGGAAGAGCCGAAGAACATGGGCGGCTGGACCTTCGTGGATCCGTGGCTGGAGCTGACGCTGGACAAGCTGGACGTGAAAGCCAAGCGCGCCCGCTACGTCGGCCGTCCCGGCTCGGCCTCGACCGCCGCCGGTCTGATGAGCCGCCACTTGAAGGAACTCGAAGCCTTCACGACCGAAGCCTTCGCCTGATACACGTATAAAAGACCGACTAGAGACGAGCTGGACCTGACATGGCCGACATCCTGACCCCCGCCCTCGGTGAATCCGTCACCGAAGCCACCATCGCAAAGTGGACCAAGAAGGTCGGTGATCCGGTCAAGAAGGACGAACTGCTGGTCGAGCTGGAGACCGATAAGGTATCCTTGGAAGTCGTCTCGCCCGCCGACGGCGTGCTGGGCGACATCAAGGCGGCAGAGGGCGAAAATGTCGTTCCCGGCACGGTCCTGGGTTCGGTTACGGAAGGGGCGTCCGCTGACGCTGCTCCGGCCGCTGCCCCTGCCAAGGCCGCCAAGGCTGACGCCAAGGCCGCGCCGGCCGCCGCTGCTCCGGCCGCCGCCGCGATCGACATCACCGTTCCGGTCATGGGCGAGAGCGTCGCCGAAGGCTCGATGGGCAAGTGGGTCAAGAAGAACGGCGACGCGGTCAAGAAGGACGAGCTGCTGGTCGAGATCGAGACCGACAAGGTCGCGGTCGAGGTGTCGGCTCCGGCTGACGGCGTCCTGACCATCGCCGCCGACGAAGGCGCGACCGTCACGCCAGGCCAGAAAATCGGCTCAATCTCAGGGTCGGGCTCGGGTTCGGGCGCTGCGAGCGCGCCGGCCGCCGCGGCTCCGGCGCCCGCCGCCGCCCCGGCCAACACCGGCTCGGCCCAGGTCTCGGCCGCCAGGAACGAAACCCTGTCGCCCGCCGTCCAGCGCGTGGTCGGCGAGAACAATCTGGATCCCAAGGCCCTCGCCGCCACCGGACCGAAGGGCAACATCACCAAGGCCGACGCCATCGCCGCCATCGGCCAGGCTCCGGCTCAGGCCCCTGCCGCCGCCGCTGCTCCGGCCGCCCCGCGCGCCGATCAGCCGCGCGAAGAGCGGGTGAAGATGACGCGCCTGCGTCAGACCATCGCCCGTCGCCTGAAAGAATCGCAGAACACGGCCGCCCAGCTGACCACCTTCAACGAGGTGGACATGACCAACGTCATGGCCCTGCGCGCCCAGTACAAGGACGTGTTCGAAAAGCGCCACGGCGTGAAGCTGGGCTTCATGTCCTTCTTCACCAAGGCCGTCGTCGCGGCCCTGCATGAGATCCCGGCCGTTAACGCCGAGATCGACGGCACGGACATCATCTACAAGAACCACTACGACATCGGCGTCGCCGTCGGCACCGACAAGGGTCTGGTGGTTCCGGTCCTGCGGGACGCCGACACCCTGTCGCTCGCCGGCATCGAAAAGGGCATCGGCGCCCTGGGCAAGGCCGCGCGTGACGGCTCGCTGACCATGGATCAGATGCAGGGCGGCACCTTCACCATCACCAACGGCGGCACTTATGGCTCGCTGATGTCGACGCCGATCCTGAATGCGCCGCAGTCGGGCATCCTGGGCATGCACAACATCGTCCAGCGCCCGATGGCCATCAACGGCGAGGTCAAGATCCGCCCGATGATGTATCTGGCCCTCAGCTACGATCACCGCATCGTGGACGGCAAGGAAGCCGTGACCTTCCTGGTTCGGGTCAAGGAACTGCTGGAAGATCCGGCGCGGGCCCTGCTGGACCTCTGATTTCCTGAAAGGCGGCGATGATCTCGCCGCCTTTTTCTTTGCTGCGAGGCGCGACCATGCTGACCCTCTACGCCGCGACCGGGTCCTGCAGCCGGGCCAGCCATATCGCGCTGGAAGAGTCGGGGCTGGCCTATGAGATTCGTCTGGTCGACTTCGCCAAGGCCGAGCAACGCGAGCCGGCCTATCTGGCGATCAATCCCAAGGGGCGCGTTCCTGCGCTCGCGACCGACCAGGGCGTCATGACCGAGAGCCCGGCCATTCTGGCGCACATCGCCGCCCTGTCTCCGCCCGGCCTGTTGGCGCCGACCGATCCCTTCGCCTTTGCGCGGATGCAGGCCTTCAACCTCTATCTGGCGACCACCATCCACGTCGCCCACGCCCACGGTCGTCGCGCCGCGCGCTGGAGCGACGATGCCGCCGCCCAGGCGTCGATGGCGGCCAAGGTCACGCAGAACATGCGCGACGGCTTCGCCCTGATCGAGGCGGATCTGACCGGCGAATGGGCGATGGGCGACGCCTATACGGTCGCGGACCCCTATCTGTTCACCTTCGCCGGCTGGCTGGAAAGCGACGGCGTGGACATCGCCGCGTTCCCACGCGTCCAGGCGCATTTCGATCGCATGAAGGCGCGTCCGGCGGTCCAGCGCGCCCTGGCCGCCAAAGCTTAGCGGGCGCGCTCGCAGACCAACGGTTGTGTCTAATTTGCGCCGGTCGTTAACGATCCGAATCGGCGTCGCATTTTCCCTGATTACAACCGCGCAAAATGGCGCCTTATTTCGGACATGGAGTGGGCGGCGCGCGCAATAGGGATGTTCTACGTCTTGGGCGGACTGATGCTTTTGTATCAGGCCTGGCTCAACTGGCGTCTGCAACGGGCCTTGGCCGGCGTCATCGCCGTTCCCGCTAACGATCAGATCGCAGACGGGGTGATCGCCCTGGGCGGCGTGGTGGTGCTGATGTCGGGCGTCGCGCTGGCGGCGCTCAGCGCCTGGGCCGTGGTCGCCTTCCTCGCCGGTTGGGCGATCCAGGCCGCCTATCTGCTGTGGGTCAACCGCGCCGATCTCGACAGCCCCCTGGCCAGCGGCCGGTTGAAGTCGGTGCATGCCTTCGCCGCCTATACCGCCGTCACCGGCGTGGTGCTGTGGCTGCCGCTGACCGGCATCCTGGGCTGATCAGCCGAACTCTGCCTCCAGATCGGCCAGACGTGCGGCCTGATCCTCGGCGATCAGGGCGTTCAGCAGCGGATCGATGTCGCCTTCCATGATCTGGGGCAGGCTGTGCAGGGTCAGGTTGATGCGGTGATCGCTGACCCGCCCTTGCGGATAGTTGTAGGTGCGGATCCGCTCCGACCGGTCGCCCGAACCGACCTGGGACTTGCGGCTGTCCGAGCGGGCCAGGTCCTTGGCCTGGCGCTGCATGTCGTACAGGCGCACGCGCAGGTTCTTCATCGCCTTGTCGCGATTGACGTGCTGGGACTTCTCCGACGACGTCACCATGATGCCGGTGGGCAGGTGGGTGATGCGCACGGCGGAATCGGTCGTATTGACGTGCTGACCGCCCGAGCCCGACGCGCGGAAGGTGTCGATGCGGATGTCCTTGTCGTGGATTTCGATCTCCACGTCCTCGACCTCGGGCAGGACCGCCACCGTCGCCGCAGAGGTGTGGATGCGTCCCTGCGACTCGGTCGTCGGCACGCGCTGCACCCGGTGAACGCCGCTCTCGAACTTCAGCCGGCCGAACACGCCTTCGCCCGTCACCGTGGCGATGATCTCCTTATAGCCGCCGGCGTCGCCCTCGGTCGCGGAATCCAGCTCGATCCGCCAGCCGCGCGTTGAGGCGTAGCGCGAATACATGCGGAACAGATCACCTGCGAACAGGGCCGCCTCGTCCCCGCCGGTGCCGGCGCGCACTTCCAGAACGGCCGAGGCGTTCTCGTCGGCGTCGCGCGGGGCCAGCAGCAGGGCGACCTCGCGTTCCAGCTCGGGCAGCCTGTCGGTCAGCGCCCGCAGCTCCTCCTCGGCCATCGCCGCCATTTCCGGGTCGGCCGTCATGGCTTCCAGGTCCGCCATTTCGGCGCGCGCGCGAGCCAGGCCCTGGACCGCATCGACGACGGGTTTTAGCTCGGCGTGCTCCTTGGACAGCCGCACGATCTCGGCGCCGTCGGTCGCCGAACCCATGCGCGCCTCCACCTCGTGGAAACGGTCGAGCACCTGATCGAGACGGGCCTGGGGCAGTCGCAAGAGGGAAATGTCCTGAGAAAAAGCGGAGCGCCGTCCTTACCCGCCAGGGGGCGTCGTGTCGATTGCAGCCGTGTCGGGGCGTGGGCCGGCGCCGGCGCCGCGCTTGTGATCGGCGATGACAACCGGGTCACGATGACGTCAGTCGCGGTGACGCAATCGGCTCAAAGCCATTAGTTGAGATCGAACAACCTTAAGGAGGACGCCATGTTCGATCGCCCGCCCCCGTCGCAGCCGGACGCCGCCGAGGTCGCCGAAAGCGTCGATCGCCTGTGCCTCCTGTACGACAGCCGTCTGGCCGAGACCGGCGGCGACCTGTCGCCCGAGGACGCCCGCGAACTGAAGGCCATGGCCGCCATCTATGATCTGGACACCGACCGCCCCTCGACCGAGATCTGGCGCGACCTTCGCGCCGTGGTCACGCGCCAGGCGCCGCTTGACGCCACGGCGCCGGCCGAGATCGAGGCCTTGACCCTGCTGGTGGTCGAGGACGATCCCGACGCCGCCGCCTCCCTGACCGAACTGCTGACTGAGGCGGGTCACAATGTCGTCGGCCCGTTCCACAGCGCCGCCGCCGCCGAGGCCGCCGCTGCGCTGCACAGCATCGATGCGGCCTTGCTGGACATCAACCTGTCGGGCGAGATGACCGGGGTGGAACTGGCCCGCGTCCTGACCGACCGCTGGGCCGTGCGGGTCATCTTCATCTCCGGCGATGTCGCCGCCGCCGCGAAGAATGCGGACATGGCCGAGGCCCTGGTGCTGAAACCCTATAACGGCGCGCAGATCCTGGAGGCCGTGGCGCGCCTGGCCTGAGGGGCGGATCCAGATCCCCCAGCTTGCGTCTAAGGCGCAGGCGGGTGATCACGGGTCATGCTGTCGAACCGGTCCCGCTACGCCCTGCGCGCCATGGTGCATCTGGCCGGTCTGCCGGACGGTGGTCCCGCGACCATCGCCGAGATCGCCGAGGCGGCGGCGGCTCCGCGAAAGTTCCTGGAGGCCATTCTGCTGGATTTGCGCCGTCAGGGTCTGCTGGCTTCGAAGCGGGGCAGGGCGGGCGGTTATGCGCTGGGCGCGCCCGCCGACGCCATCAGCTTCGCCGACGTCATCCGCGCGCTGGAGGGCCCGCTGGCCCTCGCGCCCTGCGCCTCGCGCACCGCCTATGGTCCGTGCGAAACCTGCCCGGATGTGGAGACCTGTCCGTTGCAGCCCGTGCTTCAGGACGGGCGCGACGCGATCGCCGCCGTCTTCGAGGCGCGAACCCTTCTGCAAGCCGCCGTCACTTCTTCTCCTATTGACCGACTAGGGAAATAGCCCGCACCGTTCGCCCGTTATTCCAGAGGCCGTCATGCAAGATTTCCTGCTCTTCCTCGCCGTCGGATTTCTGGCCCAGATCGTGGATGGGGCGCTGGGCATGGCCTATGGCGTGATCTCCTCCACCGTCCTGCTGTCGTTCGGTGTGCCGCCCGCGACGGCGTCCGCCAGCGTCCACGCCGCCGAGGTCTTCACCACGGCGGCCTCGGCCGGGTCGCACACGGTCAACAAGAATGTGAACTGGAAGCTGTTCGTGCCGCTGGCGCTCGGCGGCGTCGTCGGCGGGGGGTTCGGCGCCTTCGTCCTGACCAGCATCGACGGCGATCTGCTGAAGCCCTTCATCACCACCTACTTGGCTATCATGGGCGTGGTGATCATCTGGCGCGCCACGCGTCAGACGCGCGAGCGGATCTTCCCGCGCAAGTTCGCCGGCCCCCTGGGTCTGGTCGGCGGCTTCTTCGACGCCATCGGCGGCGGCGGCTGGGGACCCACGGTCACCACCACACTGGTCGGCACGGGCCAGGATCCGCGCGTATCCATCGGCACCACCAATACGGCGGAGTTCTTCGTCACCTCCGCCATTTCCGCCACCTTCCTGGTCGCCCTGCTGACCGGACACTGGCAAGAGGCCGAGGGCTTCTCGACCCACGCCATGGCCGTGCTGGGTCTGATCCTCGGCGGCCTGATCGCCGCCCCCTTCGCCGGCGTCATCGCCCGCATAGCCCCGCGCCGCGCTCTCACCTACGGCGTCGGCGCCGTGGTGCTTCTGTCCGCCGGCTATCAGGCCCTGCGTCTGTTCAAAGTGATCTGAAACGAAAAACGGCGGCGGGCTCGCACCCGCCGCCGATCCGATTTCGACTTTGATTTAAGAATACCGTCGGCATCGCCACCCTGCATATGCGGCTTCCGCAGCCTACTCCGCCGCCTGAAGCGCCGCCGCACGTACGGCGTCCAGTTCTGCGGCCTTCTGTTCGACCAGATCGACGATGTGGTCGATCATGCCGTCGTTGGCCTGTTTGTGGGCGATCTTGCCGTTCAGATAGATCATGCCCGCGCCCTTGCCGCCGCCGGTGAAGCCGATGTCGGTATAGAGCGCCTCGCCCGGTCCGTTCACGACGCAGCCGATCACCGACAGGCTCATCGGCGTCGAGATATGGGCCAGCTTCTCTTCCAGCACCGCCACCGTCTCGATGACGTTGAAGCCCTGACGCGCGCAGGACGGGCAGGCGATGATGTTGACCCCGCGGTGGCGCAGACCCAGCGACTTCAGGATGTCGAAACCGACCTTGATCTCCTCGACCGGATCGGCGGCAAGCGAGACGCGGATGGTGTCGCCGATCCCGGCCCACAGCATCGACCCCAAGCCGATGGCGGACTTGATGGTGCCGGTGCGCAGCGGCCCGGCCTCCGTCACGCCCAGATGGAGCGGGCAGTCGATCGCCTCGGCCAACTGTTGATAGGCGGCGACGGTCAGGAAGGGGTCGGACGCCTTCACCGAAATCTTGAACTCGTGGAAGTCGTGGTCCTGCAGGATGCGCGCGTGGTTTAGCGCGCTCTCGACCATGGCGTCGGGGCAGGGCTCGCCGTATTTTTCCAGCAGTTCCTTTTCCAGCGAACCGGCGTTGACGCCGATCCGCATCGAACAGCCATTGTCCTTGGCCGCCTGGATGACGTCGCGGACGCGGTCGGCCGAACCGATGTTGCCCGGATTGATGCGCAGGCAGGCGGCGCCCGCCTCGGCCGCCTCGATGCCGCGCTTGTAGTGGAAATGGATGTCGGCGACCAAGGGGACCTTGGCCTCGCGCACGATGGTCTTGAAGGCGGCGGTCGATTCCACGTCTGGGCAGGAGACGCGCACGATGTCGGCGCCGGCCTCTTCCAGCTGACGGATCTGATCGATGGTCGCGGCCGCATCCGTCGTCGGCGTATTGGTCATCGACTGGACGCTGATCGGGGCGTCGCCGCCCACCAGGACGGAGCCGACGCGGATCTGGCGGCTCTTGCGACGCTCGATGTGGCGCCAGGGTCGGACGTGGGTGTGGTCGCTCATGGGAGCATCATATAGGCCGATGATGACGGCGGGACCACGGCCGACGCATCAGTTCGGCGCTGGGGCGGGTGAAGAGGGCGCTGGCGCGGGGGAGGGCGTCGCCCCTGGCGTCGCGGTCGCCTGGGTCCGGGCCTGGGCGGCCTGGGCCTGGGCGCGCGCTTGCGTGGCGGCCAGAGCCTTGGCCGCCTGGTCCGCGCGGCTGTTCAACTGGGCCAATGGCGTCAGCACGCCGGCCAGGGGTCCGCCGTATTCGCCGTTCAGGAAGACGTCGAAGGCGGCCGGGTCGGACACGTCCACCGTCGCCGCCACGCCGATGGGCGCGCGCCAGGCCTCGCCCGGCGCCATCTGGCGCGCGAACAGGGCCTGTCCGTCGCCCAGCCGCACGACCAAGGCGCCGGCCGTCTTGGCCTGGATCACCACCATCGAGGCGTTGGCCGCGGCGCCATAGACCGCCCCGCGTGGGTTGAACGCCTTCTGCACCGGCTCCGGATTGGCGGCGGCGGCGATCACGGCCGGATCGGTCGGATCGACCCCGGTCAGTTCGGCTTCCAGCCCTGGTGTGATGTACAACGCCGGCGTCGTCTGGTCGGGCGGGGCGGACATGGGCGCGCTGAGCGCGACCTGCGGATCGGGATCGGCCGCCCCGGTCCAGGCCGTGGGCACGGCGGCGATATCGGACGGATGGGCGGTCCGATGCAGGCTGGCGCGCTGGAACACGTTCCAGCCGATGACGGCGACCACAACGGCGGCGATGCCGGCGACGATGCGCGGCGAATGGCGTTTAACGTCCTCGAAGGCGATGCCGATGGGCGCCTTCAGCGGCACGGAGGTGTCCGGGCTCTCGCGCTTGAACCGCTCGACGGCGGTCTGTTCGTCCAGCGCCAGAGCCGAGGCGTAGGCCCGGACATAGCCCAGGGCGAAGACGCGCGAGGGCAGGGACGACCAGTCGTTCTGCTCCAGGGCGGTCAGGAACCGGCGATGCACCTTGGTCTCGGCGGCCAGCTCGGCCGGCGATTTGCCCGACCGCTCGCGGGCGGCGCGAAAGCCGTCGCCCAGGGTCGCGGCGTCGACGAAGGCGGCCGTCGGATCGGGCCGGTCCGCAAGGCTTTCGATCGCCTCGGGGGCGACCCCCGCATTCCGCGCCATGACGCCTGACCCCATGTCCGGGAAACACAGCGCCGACGCGCCGTCTACAGGGCCCGAGATAGACGATTGCGCGCCGACCAGCAACGCCGCCTATTCGTCCAGACGCCTGCGATCAGACGGCGACGTTCAGCTTGCGGGCCAGGGATTCGATCTCGTTTCGGACCGAGCCGGTGGACAGGTTCAGCAGATTGGCCATGCCGCGCCGGGCCGCATTCAGGTCCGCCGACAGGATCATCCGCTTGACCGGCCCGACACCGCCCGCCGGCGCCGACAGTCGGGTGAAGCCCAGCACGATCAGGGCGAAGGCCTCCAGCGGCCGCCCCGCCAGCTCGCCGCAGATCGAGACCGGCGTGCCGGTGTCGGCGCAGGCCTTCTGGATGGTCTGGAGCGCCCGCAGGGTCGGCGGCGACAGCGGGTCATAGCGGTCCGACACCAGCGGATTGGTCCGGTCGGCCGCGTACATATACTGGAACAGGTCGTTGGTGCCGATGGAGACGAAATCCGTCAGCGGCAGCAAGGCGTCCAGATGCCACAACAAGGACGGGCATTCGACCATCGCCCCGACGCGCAGCAGGGCGGGCAAGGCGCGCCCGCGACGCCGCGCCCAGGCGCATTCGATATCCACCAGCTCGCGCGCGGCCCGGAACTCGTCCACCGTCGCGATCATCGGGAACATGACGCGCAGCTCGCGCCCGGCCCCCGCCGCCAGCAGCGCCCGAAGCTGCATCCGCAACAGCGACGGCCGATCCAGACCCAAACGGATGGCGCGACGGCCCAGCGCGGGGTTCTCTTCGCGCTCGGCCTCCAGATACGGCAGGACCTTGTCGCCGCCGATGTCCAGGGTGCGGAAGGTGACGGGTTTGTCGCCCGCCGCATCCAGCACCAGCTTGTAGAGCGCCGTCTGGGCGTCCAGCCGGGGCAGTTCGTCCGAGACCATGAACTGGAACTCGGTGCGGAACAGGCCGATGCCCTCGGCGCCCGTCTCGATCATGTTTTCCAGATCGACCGCTAGGCCGGCATTGGTCAGGACCGTGATCCGCTGCCCGTCCAGGGTCACGGCCGGCACGTCGCGCAGCTGGGCGAACTCGGCTTGGCGCTGTTCGCGCACGGCCATGCGCGACTGCACCGCCTCAAGCATGTCGGGGCGGGGACGCAGATAGGTCTCGCCGGTCTCGCCGTCGGCGATGACCATGTCGCCTTCCGACAGCCTGTCGCGCAGGCCCATCAGACGGCCGACGCACGGTATCTGCAGCGCGCGCGCGACGATGGCGGCGTGGCTGGCGGCCGAGCCCTCTTCCAGCAACAGCCCCTTCAGCTTGTCGCGCGGATATTCCAAAAGGTCGGCGGGGCCCAGGTTGCGCGCCACCAGGATGGCGTCGTCGGGCAGTTCGCGCTCGCCCGGCTTGTCGCCCGCCAGCACCCGCAGCAGCCGGTTGGCCAGGTCCTCGAAGTCGTGCAGCCGCTCGCGGATATAGGGGTCGCGCGCCTGGGCGAAGCGGGCGCGGTGTTCATTCCTGACCCGGTCCACCGCCGCCTCGGCCGTCAGACCGTTCCGCACCGCCTCTTCCAGCGACCGGTTCCAGCCCCGGTCGTCGGCGAACATCCGATAGGTTTCCAGCACCTCGAACGACGGACCGGCCAGACCCTGACCCTTGTCCAGCATGACGTCCAGACCGCTCTTCAGCGTGGCCAGCGCCAGCTTCAGCCGCGCCTCCTCCATCGCCGGGTCGTCGGACAGCAGGCGTTCGGGCGCCAGCGGCGCCTCGTGCAGAACCACATGGCCGAAGGCCAGGCCGTCGGCGAACTTCTGGCCCTTCAGCCGTTCGGGCCGGTGCGGCGCCAGCTCCACGTCGCGCAGCTCGTCCAGCGCCAGCAGCTCGCCGGAAGACACCGTTTCGGACAGGACCATGGCGATGGTCTGAATGTCCTCGACCTCTTCCTCGTCATAGCGCCGCTCGGTGCGGTTCTGAACGACGAGGACGCCGATGGCCCGGCCGCCGCGCAGTAGGGGGGCGCCTAGGAAGGCGTGATAGGGGTCTTCGCCCGTCTCGGGACGATAGGAGAAGGAGGGATGCGACGGGGCGTCCGACAGGCTGATGGGCTGGGCCATCCGCGCCACCTCGCCGACCAAGCCCTCGCCGGGCCGCAGCCGGGTGTTGTGCACGGCGTCGGGATTCAGACCCTCGGTGGCGAACAGCTCGAGCTCGCCCGACGCGCGACGCAGATAGATGGAGCAGACTTCGGCGACCATGGACCGGGCGATGATCTTGACGACCATGTTCAGCCGGTCCTGCGCCGGCGTCACGCCCGCGCCGGCCCCGCCCAGAGCCTCGCGGATCTGGCGCAGGAGGATCCGGGGTCCTCTGGTCATCGCGCCGCCTGCCGGCATCATGTCTCCCGCGCCCCGGCGCCTAGGCGCCTTCTGAAATCACCCTATACCGCGTCCAGCCCATATGCCGAATGCAGGGCGCGAACGGCCAGCTCGGCATAGGCGGCGTCGATCAGCACGCTGATCTTGATCTCGGAGGTCGAGATCGCCTGGAACTTCACGCCCTTGTCGGCCAAGGCCTTGAACATGGTCTGGGCGACGCCCGCATGGCTGCGCATGCCCACGCCGACGACCGAAACCTTGGCCACGTCCTCGTCGACGCGGATTTCCTCGAAGCCGAGCTGCTCCTTGGCGGCGGTCATCAGGTCGGCGGCGCGCACGGCGTCGCGACGGCCGGTCGTGAAGGTCAGGTTGACGGTTCCGGCGGTGCGCGACTGACTCTGCACGATCATGTCGACGTTGACGTTGGCCTCGGCCAGGCGCGTGAAGACGTCGGCGGGGGCGTCCACCCGGTCGGACAGGCCCAGCAGGGTGATGCGGGCCTCGTCACGGCTCATGGTCACACCGGACACGATACGTTTTTCCACGATCTCCTCCTCGTCGCAGATCAGGGTTCCACCCTTGTCGGGCATGACGCCATTCGCGTCGGGTTCGATAAAGCTTGAAAGGACGCGGACCGGGATCTGTTTGGCCATGGCCAGCTCGACCGAGCGGGTCTGCAGCACCTTGGCGCCCAGGGACGCCATTTCCAGCATCTCTTCGTAGGACACCTTGGCCAGACGGCGCGCACGGTTCTCGATGCGCGGATCGGTCGTATAGACGCCGTCCACGTCGGTATAGATGTCGCAGGGGCAGCCCAGGGCCGCCGCCACGGCGACCGCTGAGGTGTCCGAACCGCCGCGCCCCAGGGTCGTGATCTTGCCGTCCGACGTCACGCCCTGGAAGCCGGGCACGATGGCGATCTCGCCGGCGTCGACCGCGGCGCCCAGTTTTTCGCCAGGAATGTCGATGATGCGGGCGCGGGCGTGGGCGTCGTCGGTCAGGATCGGCACCTGCCAGCCCATCCACGAGCGCGCGTTGAAGCCCATGTTGCGCAGCGTCGCGGCCAGCAGGCCCGAGGTCACCTGTTCGCCCGAGGCGACCACCACGTCGTATTCGTCGTCGCTGAGCGGCAGACCCGCAGCGGCCGGTCCGGCGCCGTCGGTCCAGGCGACCAGTTCGTTGGTCTTGCCCGCCATGGCGGAGACGACGACGGCGACCTGTTTGCCCGCCGACACTTCGGCCGCGACGATCCGCGCCGCACGGCGAATGCGTTCGAGGTCGCCCATTGAGGTGCCGCCGAACTTCATCACCAGTCGTGTCGTATCGGGCCGCGTCATCGTGGCGTTCCGCCCCCTGCTTGCGTGAAAGGGCGCGAAGGTTCATCCCTCGCGTCATGACCGCTTCTAACGGCGCCGCTCCGTCTCGCCTACCCCAACAGGGGCATGGTTTTTCGCAAAATTCGCCCGAAACGGCGTTCGGCGCATCGATCGACCCCGCCGACGTGGCGCGCTTCTCGGCCCAGGCGGCCGAATGGTGGGACGCGCACGGGCCGTTCGCGCCGCTGCACCGCTTCAACCCGGCGCGGTTGGCCTTGATCCGCGAACAGCTTTGCACGCGGCTGGGCCGCGACCCCAAGGCGCGGGCGCCCTTCGAAGGTCTGACACTGCTGGACGTGGGGTGCGGCGGCGGACTGATCGCCGAGCCGATGCGGCGGATGGGCTTTGACGTCACCGCCATCGACGCCTCGTCCGAGAACATCGGCACGGCCCGCGCCCACGCCGACATGGTCGGCCTGGATATCGCCTATCGCGCCGCCACGGTCGAACAGATCGAGGCGGAAGGGGCGGGGCCGTTCGACGTGGTCCTGACGATGGAGGTGATCGAACACGTCGCCGATCCCGAGGGCTTCGTGCGCGCCTGTTCGCGCCTGGTCCGGCCGGGCGGGGTGATGATGGTCGCCACCCTGAACCGCACGCTGAAGTCGCTGGCCCTGGGCAAGGTGGCGGCGGAATACATCCTGCGCTGGGTTCCGGCCGGCACCCACGACTGGCGCCAGTTCCTGAAGCCCGAGGAAATCCGCACGATGCTGGCCGCCGAACCAGTGACGGTCGAGGGGCCCTACGGCCTGAACTACGACCCGCTTCAGGACCGATGGCGCCAGACCGACGATGCGGGCATCAACTACATGATGGTCGCCACGCGCAGCGCCGCCTGACATGCAAAAGGCCGCCCCGAAGGGCGGCCTTTCTTTCTTTCTGATTAGGCTTTGCCCCTAGACCTTCGAAGCCCGGCCGCGCGTCCAGGCGTACAGGCCGAACACCGCGACGGCGAAGCTGACGATGCCTGCCAGCATGGCCGGCCAGGCGGAACCCTCGGGCAGCATGGCGAAGGGCGCGTCGTCCCGGGTCGCCACGATCACCCCGGCGGTGAAGACGCCGAACAGGCTTTCACCCACGATCAGGCCCGAGGCCAGCAGCACGCCCATCCGACGCGCCACGTCGGCATAGCGGGTGGACGAGACCGCCTTGTCGTAGATCCAGCCGGCGACGGCGCCGATGACCAGCATGGTCGTCACCGCAGCCGGCAGATAGAAGCCGATGCCGACGGCCAGCGGCGGCAGCTTGACCTTGCCCTTGGTCGCCTTCGACACGACCGCGTCCAGCACGATGATGACCACGCCGATCGCGGCACCCAGACCGATCAGGTCCCAGCGCAGATCGCCGCCGATGACGCCGCGCGCCAGGGCCGAGATCAGGGTGGCTTGCGGGGCGGCAAGGGTCTTGGCGCCTTCCACGATGGCGGGCGGGCCGCCTTCGAAGCCGAAGGCCTGGTTCAGCAGGTTCAGGATGAAGGGGATCACCAGGGCGCCGGCGCCGACGCCGACGATCAGCGCCACCTGCTGGCGCCACGGCGTTGCCTCGACCAGCTGGCCGGTCTTCAGGTCCTGAAGGTTGTCATTGGCGATGACGGCGACGGCGAAGACCACCGCCGTCACGATCAGGGCGAAGGCGATGATCGACGGATCGGCCGGCACGCCGGCGACGGCCATGACGCCCAGCATCAGCAGCGAGGCGATGACGATGGCCAGAATGCCGACGCCCGACACGGGGCTGTTCGACGAACCGATCAGACCGGCCATGTACCCGCAGATGGCCGCCACGGCGAAACCGATCAGCACCACATAGACCAGGCCGCCGATCACCAGAAGCGGCGTCGAGCCCGCCAAGGCCGGGGCGCTCTGGGCGAACCAAGCCAGAAGGCCGGCGATGCCGACCAGGCAGGCGACCGAAACGCCGCCCATCAATTTGATGGGCAGGTCCTGTTCGGTGCGCTCAAGCACTTCGCCGTGGGCGCGTTTGGCGTTGGCGGCCAGCGCCGAGGTCAGGCCGCCGATCAGCGGACCGGCCAGTTTGATCAGGGTCCAGATGGCTGCGACGCCGATGACGCCCGCGCCCATGAACCGCACCTCGCGCGCCCAGACGGTGGTCGCCAGCTCCTCTGCGCCTACGCCGGCGGGCAGGGTCGAGGCGATCGACGGGATGCCGTGCGCCGTCAGCCAGGCGACGGTGTCCGGGCTGGTCAGGATTGGCACGGCGATGGCCCAGGCCAGCACCAGGCCGAACAGCTGAGCCAGACCGACCGTCAGGCCGATCAGGTGACCGGCGCCCAGCAGGGCGAACTGCATGCCAAAGCCCATGCCCGTGGCCCCGCCGCCCAGCGCGGCCGGCAGCTTGAAGAACTTGGCCGCCTCGCCCGCAAAGACCCGACCCGCGACCAGCAGGGCGTAACCGGCCGACACCACGGCGCCGGCGACCACGACCCACAGGCCCGACTTGTTCTCGCGCACCGCGCTTTCGGTCTGTTCGGCCCCGCGCGAGCCGACCTTCAGCACCTCGGCGGCGGCGACGCCTTCGGGGTAGGGCAGGCCGCCGCCCGTGACCAGCGCCCGGCGCAGCGGGATCGAGAAGGTCACGCCCAGCACGCCGCCCAGGATGCAGATCGCCACCGACTGCCAGAACGGAAACTCCAGCCACCAGCCGATCATCACCAGGCCCGGCAGGACGAAGATGATCGAGCTCATGGCCCCGCCGACCGAGGCCACGGTCTGGACGGTCATATTCTCCCAGATGGTCGAGGTGCGGAACGCCCGCAGCACCGCCATCGAGATCACCGCCGCCGGAATGGCCGAGGCGAAGGTCAGGCCGACCAGCAGGCCCAGATAGGTGTTGGCGGCGGTGAAGATCACCGCCAGCAGGCAGCCCAGCACCAGGGCGCGGAGCGTAAGTTCTAGCCGGCCCTTCGGGGCGGCGGCGGCGTCTGTCATATGCGCGGTCCCACGTTTGCGCGGACGTAAGCGCATTCTGTCGCAGGCGGCAACTGGTCGCGGTCAGATGCGAGCGCCCCCGCCGCTTGGCCCCGCGACCCTGACGGGCTAGGACCGGCCCATGCCCGAACTTCCCGAGGTCGAAACCGTCCGACGCGGCCTGACGCCGGTGCTGGAGAGCGCGCGGCTCTCGCGGGTCCGGATCAACCGGCCCGACCTGCGATTTCCCTTCCCCGCGCGGTTCGTCGAACGACTGGAGGGGGCGACGGTCCTGCGGGTGGACCGGCGGGCCAAATATCTGCTCATGCCGCTCTCGACCGGCGAGACCTGGATCACCCACCTGGGCATGACCGGCCGGTTCACTCTGGACGGCACCCTGCTGGGCGAGTTCGAGGAGGCCGCGCCGATCGCCGGCAAGCACGAACATTTCAGCGGCTGCGCCATCCGCGATAGGGCGGCGACCCGCATCGGGTACGCCGACGCGCGCCGGTTCGGCTTCATGGGCCTGATCTCCACCGATCAGATCGAGACCCATCCCTGGTTCGCCGGCCTGGGGCCAGAGCCGCTGGGCAACGGCTTTTCCGGCGCCCATCTGGTCGAGGCCTTCGCCGGCAAGAAGCAGAACATCAAGGTCAGTCTGCTGGATCAGCGGATCGTCGCCGGTCTGGGCAATATCTATGTGTGCGAGGCCCTGTACCGCGCCCGCATCTCGCCCCTGGTCGCGGCCGGATCGGTGTCGAAGGCCCGGCTGGAGCGTCTGGCGACCGAGGTCCGCAATGTGCTGAACGACGCCATCGAGGCGGGCGGCTCGACCCTGCGCGACTTCGCCAACGCCGAGGGCGGCCAGGGCTATTTCCAGCACCGCTTCGACGTCTATAGCCGCGAGGGCGAGCCTTGCCGTGGTGAGAAATGCACCGGCGTGGTCGCCCGCATCGTCCAGGGCGGCCGCTCCACCTTCTACTGCCCCTCCTGCCAGAAACGATAGGCCCATGAGCGAACGCATCTGCCTGTTGCGCGGCGTCAATGTGGGCGGGGTTAAGGTCCCGATGGCCGAGCTGAAGGCCATCGCCGTCGAGGCCGGTTTCGCCAACCCGCGCACCCTGCTGGCCAGCGGCAATCTGGTGATCGAGAGCGACGCCGACCCAACCGATGTCGAGGCTCAGCTGGAAGAAGGCATCGCCGCCCACTTCGGTCGCCCCATCGAGGTGATCGTGCGCACGCCGCCGCAATGGGCGGCGCTGATGGCCGCCAATCCGTTCGCGGATCAGGCCAGGATCGACAGCTCCAAACTGCTGGTCATGGTGATGAAGGCCGGGATCAAGGACGGGGCGGTCGAGGCCCTGCGCGGCTTCGCGGCCGGCGCCGAGCGAGTCGAGCCGGTCGGCGGAGACCTGTTTTTCTGGCACCCCGACGGCCTGGGCCGCTCGAAGATGGCGGAAAAGGCCCAGCCGCGCCTGATCGGCGTCGGCACCGGCCGCAACTGGAACACAGTGCGGAAACTGGCCGCCATGGTCGGGCTGGAGGACTGAACGATGCGCAAAATCCACCTGTGGATCAGTCTGATCGTCGGCGTCCTGGTCTGGGGCGCCTATTTCGTCCACTTCGTCCAGGGTTTGCGCGCCGGCGATCTCGGCGACCTGATCTGGTGGTTCGTCGCCGCCCTGGTCGTCGCCGCCGTCGCCGAGGCCGCCGCCACCGGCCTGATCGCGCGTCTGTTGCGCCGTCGCGCCCGCGTGCTGGACGAGGGGCCGACGCTTCAGGCGGCGCTGAAGGCGGGCCATATCGCCCTGATGCTGCTGGTGGGCCTGGTCCTGATCTCGGCGCTGGTCCTGGCCCTGTCGTCCGTCTTCGGCTGGACGCTGGACCTGTCGGGCGCGCGGGGTCAGGTGATCGCCGCCAATCTTCTGCTGGGCATGGTCGTCGTGGTCGAACTGGTCCGCGCCGCCCTGACCTTGGCGCTGATGCCCCGACGATAGCGCCTGCGCTAGCGGGCCCCGCCGCGCGCCTGTATGACCGCCGTCAAAGGAGACCAACCATGGCCGACGCCTATTCCAACCTGCTGATCGAACGCCACGCCGACGGCTATGCGGTGGTGACCCTGAACCGGCCCGAGGCTCTGAACGCGCTGAACGCGGCCCTGTTCAAGGATCTGGCCGACTTCCTGGACAGCGTCGAGCATGACGACAGCGTGCGCTGCCTGATCCTGACCGGCGCGGGCGAA
The DNA here is from genome assembly GCF_040546195.1 of Brevundimonas sp. UYEF29. Classification (NCBI taxonomy): domain Bacteria; kingdom Pseudomonadati; phylum Pseudomonadota; class Alphaproteobacteria; order Caulobacterales; family Caulobacteraceae; genus Brevundimonas; species Brevundimonas sp. UYEF29. The sequence continues at coordinate 39,830 of NZ_JBEPNH010000008.1, forward strand.
AAGGCCTTCGCCGCCGGCGCCGACATCAAGGAGATGGCGGACCAGACCTATGCCCAGATGTACACGGGCAACTATTTCGCCCTCGGTCACGACCGCATCACCCGGTTCAGAAAGCCGATCATCGCCGCGGTGAACGGCTTCGCCCTGGGCGGCGGCTGCGAACTGGCCATGCTGTGCGACTTCATCGTCGCCTCGGACAAGGCGAAGTTCGGCCAGCCCGAGATCAACCTGGGCGTCGCGCCGGGCATCGGCGGGTCCCAGCGCCTGACCCGACTGGTGGGCAAGTCCAAGGCCATGGACATGGTCCTGACCGCCCGGATGATGGATGCGGCGGAAGCGGAACGCGCCGGCCTGGCCTCGCGCGTCTTCCCGCACGACACCCTGCTGGACGAAACGCGCAAGATCGCCGCCAAAATCGCCTCGCAAAGCCCGCTGGCGATCATTGCCAATAAGGAGATGGTCAACGCCGCGCTGGAGACGACCTTGACGCAAGGAGTCCAGTTCGAACGCCGCCTGTTCCACTCCCTGTTCGCCTTCGAGGACCAGAAGGAAGGCATGTCCGCCTTCGTCGAAAAGCGCAAACCCGAGTTCAAGGGGCGATAGGTCGCACGCACGCGTCAACCGATCGCCGTGATCGGGCGTTAGGGGCGGATGATGATCCGCCTTCTCGCCTCGCTGCTTGCAACCCTGTTCGTCCTCGCCCCGGTCGCCGTCCAGGCCAAGGTGCAGTCACAGGCCGCCCCGGCCTTCAGCTCCAACCGCATCATCGTCGAGACGCGCGGGCGGGGGCCGGACATCATCTTCATCCCCGGCCTGGGTTCGACCGGCTCGGCCTGGCGCTCGACGGCGGATCGGCTCGATAACCGCTACCGGGTGCATCTGGTCACCCTGCGCGGCTTCGGCGAGACCCAGATCGGCGACAATGTCAGCGGCGGTCTGGCCGGCCCCGCCGCCAGCGAGATCGAACGCTACATCCGCGAGCAGCGCATCGACCGGCCCGCCGTGATCGGCCATTCTCTGGGCGGCCAGATCGCCCTGCGCGTCGCCGCCGATATGGGCGACCGGATCGGGCGCGTCATGGTGGTCGATTCCTCGCCCTTCTTCCCGTCCCTGATCGACGCGCGCACCACATCGGATCAGGTCGAGCCCCTGGCCCGGCTGGGCTATCAGGCCCTGCTCCTGTTCGGCGATCAGGCGCTGAACTCCCAGGTCGCGGCCTTCGGCGTGGACATGGGTCTGGCCGGCGACATGGTGTTCGAGGGGCTGGGACTTCAGGGCGGCGACCGGCGCGTCCTGGCCCAAGGCCTGTATGAAGCCCTGACCGTCGATCTGCGTCCCCGCCTGTCTGAGATCACCGCCCCGGTCACCGTCGTCTATGGCTGGACCCGCGATCCCGACGCGCCGCGCAACCGGCTGGAAGGCCTGTATCGCTACGGCTTCGAAGGCTTGCCGCGCACGGCCCGGTTCGAGCGGATCGAAGGCGCCGAACACCAGGTGATGATGCAGCAGCCGCAGCGGTTTCTAGCGGCGGTGCAGCGGTTCCTGAGCTGACGCTCAATCCTTCAGCGCATCCACGACCACGCCCTCGGTCAGCAGTTGCGGCAGGATTTCCGGCTCGGCTCGACCCGGTCGATACAGCAGATACAGCGGCACGCCCGAACGCCCATGCGCCTGAAGCTCGCGGGTGATGGCGTCGTCGCGCCGGGTCCAGTCGCCGACCAGATAGGCGGCGTTCGCCTCGCGCATCGCCTTGGCGACACGGGGCGAAGACAAGGCCGCGCGTTCGTTGATCTTGCACGTCACGCACCAGTCGGCTGTCAGATTGACCAGCACGGGGCGTCCCGACGTGGTCGCTGCCTTCACCGCCGCCGCCGACCAGGGCTGGGTCGCCAAGGGGCCGCTGTCGCCTTGCGGCGTGGCGTCCATATCTCGCGCCGCACCGGCCGCAACGCCTGCCAGGCCCAGCGCCAGAACGCCGATGACGATCGCGCAGATCGTGGTCAGCATCGACCGTTCATCACGCTGGCGCGCCGCTTGCGCCAGACCCGTCAACCAGGCCGCCAGGGCCAGCAGCAGCGCCGCCGTCAGCAGCAGGCCCAGGGCGTCGACGCCGCCCTGTCGCGTGAACACCCACAGCAGCCACAGCGCCGCCCCATACATGGGAAAGGCCAGAAGACCCTTCAGCCGCTCCATCCAGACGCCGGGTCGCGGCAGGCGCGACAGCAGGCCGGGCGACAGGCTGACCGCCAGATAGGGCAGGGCCAGACCCAGCCCCAGCATCAGGAACACGGCCAGCGCCATCGGCCAGGGCAGGACCAGGGCCGCCCCGAGCGCTGCGGCCATGAAGGGCGCGGTGCAGGGCGCTGCGACCACCACGGCCAGAACTCCGGTGAAGAAGGCGCCTACCGCACCGGGCAGGCGCGACAGGGGGCCGGACCCCGCGTTCTGCAATCCGGCGCCCACATGGAAGACTCCCGACAGGTTCAGCCCGACCAGCAGCATGACCAGGGCCAGGGCCGCGACCACGCCCGGCGACTGAAGCTGGAAACCCCAGCCGATCGCCTGACCCGCCGCCCTCAGCGCCAGCAGGGCGCCGGCCAGAACCAGGAAGCTGACCAGCACCCCGGCGGTGAAGGCCAGGCCGTCGCGCCGCGCCCGCGCCGGATCATGCGCCGCCGCCGACAGCGACGCCGCCTTCATCGCCAGAACCGGGAAGACGCACGGCATCAGGTTCAGCACCAGCCCGCCCAACAGCGCCAGACCCAGCGTCTGAAGGAAGACCAGAGCGCCGGTTCTCGCCGGCGTGGGCGTGGTCTCGTCCAGCGGCTTCAGCGCCGCGCCGCCTTGGGCGCCCGCCAGAGGCGCGCCCGGCTCCGCCGTGACCTCCCAGGCGCCCTTGTCGGTGGCCAGGACCCCGCTCAGCGCCGTCTGCGTGGCATCCTTGCCGGCCGTCAGCGTCAGGGTCAGGCCGTTCGGTCCCCGCTGGCCCGACTGGGTCGCCGCATGGTCGATGCGCCCGCCGTCGAAAGGATAGAAATAGACCTGTCCGATGTCGGCCCCAATCAGCGGCCCGCCGGTGGCGGTCAGAATCAGTTGGCCGCCCTGACGCGTGACGCGCGCCTCGATCCCGGCCGGGCGCGGCGCGGTTTCGACCAGCCGCTCGATCTCTTCACCCCAGGGTTTGGCCAGCGGCGCTGCGCCCTCGCGCACCGGCAGGGCCAGCGACAGGGTCATCGGCTCGGGCACGCACATCTGGTCGCTGCACACCAGGAACAGCACATCCGTCGTCAGGGTCAGCACTTCGCCCGGCCGCGCCGTGGGCGGCACATGGATCGGCACGGGCAAGAGCACCGCGCCCGAATAGCCGTAATTCATCAGGCTCATCAGCCGCTGGCGGCTGGGCAGGGGCCACAGGATCGGATCGGCGGTCACCCCGGCGGGCAGGGTCCAGATCAGGCTGGTCGCACCGCCGCTGTCGCCCGGATTGCGCCAATAGGTGTGCCAGCCGGGCGCGATCTTCTGGCGCACCGCCACAACGGTCGTCGAACCGGGCGCGACCCATTGCGACATCGGGACCAGTTCGGCCTCGATCCGCTCGGTCCGCTGCGGCCCGAAGGCGACGACGCCCGTGGGCTGGGCCTGCACCGGCTGGGCGACGGCCGCCGAAACGCCCGTCAAACTGAACAGCAGGCCGAGGAGAAGGGCGAAGAGGCGCAAACGCGTGTTCCGGCAGGCGAGGGGAGCGCCGCAACCTAATGCGTCACGCGTCCCCGCGCCATCGCTTCGCCCGCCCCCGCGTCGATCAGCGCGGATAGGCCTCGTAGATCACTTCCGCGCGGCGCCGCAGCGGTTCGTCATTGCCGGCTGCCGTTGTGGCGCCCGCATCGCCTGCGGCGTTCAGCTCGAAGATCGGCGCGGGCATGCCCGCCTGAGTCAGCGCCTCGACCACGGTCCGCGCGCGCCGCTGCGACAAGTTCAGATTGGCTTCGGGCGTTCCCGTGGCGTCGGCCAGGCCCACCACGCGCACCTTGCGCACGTCGCAATCCTTCGCCTTGGTCGCCGCCGCCTTCAGCACCATCGCCGCCGGCTCGGTCAGCCGCGCCTGGTTTTCCAGGAAATAGATATCGAACCGCCCCGGCGCGCACAGCGATTCGCCCACCACCAGCGCCTCGCGCTTGGGCATCGGCGCGCACGCCGCCAGCACACCCATGGCCGCCACAGCCAGACCCATCGATCGCTTCATTTCAGCCCTCCTCCGGCTCGGCCGGCCCATTACGCAAAAGAGGCGGCCCGTCGTCCGACAGGCCGCCTCTTCAACCTAACGCCGGTCGCGGACCTTCGCGACCGGCATTTGATCACTGATCAATAACGGCGTTGACCGTTGTCCCAGTAGCACTCGTCCTGACGGTTGTCGTAGCAGTAGTAGTAGCGACCTTGGCTGTCGCGGTAGCGCTGCTGGTTGTTGCGGTCCTGGTTGGAACCGCGGATGGCGCCGGCCGTGCCGCCCAGGGCGCCGCCAATCAGGGCGCCGGTCGCAGCGTTGCCGCCGCCGACGTTGTTGCCGATGATGGCGCCGGCGACGGCGCCCAGGCCGGCGCCGACGGCGCCTTGGCGGACGGTTTCGTTCGAGCCATTGTTATAGCCGTACGGGTCGCTGGCGCAGGCCGAAGCCAGCAGGCCGGCGCCGGCAATCGCGATAATCGCCTTTTTCATTGTGAATTCCTTTGTCCCTGGGTGTTGGCCCCTGTGGGCAGCAAACGTGTCCTCGCGGCATAGGTTCCGCGTCGGCAAACCGTATCGGCAAATATGGTGACGCTTGGGCGGAACGACGGCGCGTGCGGGGCGTTCGGCCGCCATGACCGACGTCGCCCAACCCCCCTGCGATGCAGACGACAAAACTGCGTTGACGCCACACGCCCAGATCCGGCACGCCGTGATGCTGGTCAATCCGCTGTCCGGAAGCGTGGGCCCACGCGCCGCCGGCGAGGCCGAAGCCCTGTTGGGGCAGTATGATCTCAAGGCCGAGGTCGTATCGTTCGAAGGGGGCAACTTCGACCAGATCATCGCCGACGCCTTCGCCGCCAAGCCTGACGTGATCTTCGTTCTGGCCGGCGACGGCACGGCGCGCTCGGTCGCGTCGAAGGCCAAGCCGGACGGTCCGATGATCGCGCCTCTGCCGGGCGGCACGATGAACATGTTGCCCAAGGCGCTTTACGGCACCGCCGACTGGAAGCTGGCGCTGAAGCGGGCGCTGGAGGAGGGCGAGCCTCAGGCCGTTTCCGGCGGCGAGGTTCAGGGCGAATACTTCTATTGCGCCGCCATTCTGGGATCGCCCGCGCTGTGGGCCCCGGCGCGCGAGGCGATGCGGACCGGCAAGATCAAGCTGGCCTGGCAATATGGCCGTCGCGCCCTGAAACGCGCCTTCTCGGGTCGCCTGCGCTTCACCCTGGATGGCGGCGAGAAACGCCGGACCGAGGCGCTGGTGCTGATCAGCCCGATGATCTCCAAGGCGATGGAGGATCCCATCGGACTGGAGGCCGCGGCCATGGACCCCAGCGACACGACCCAGGCCTTCCGCCTGGCCGCGACGGCGCTGTTCAGCGACTGGCGTCAGGACCCGGCCGTCTCGACCCGCCCGGCGAAACGGATCGACGTCCGCGCCCGCTCCAAGATTCCGGCCGTCATCGACGGCGAGCCGCTGCTGCTCAAGCCCGAGGCCGTGATCCGTTTCGTGCCCAAGGCTTTCAAGGCGCTGGCGCCCAAGCCGCCCTCGGCCGAGGACAGCATCTGATGGGACGCGTTCTTCAGTTCTCCGACGTCCATTTCGGCTGCGAGCACAAACGCGCCTGCGCCGCCGCTCTGGAATACGCCCACGCCACGCCGAACGATCTGGTTCTGATCACCGGCGACATCACCCAGAAGGGGTTTCCCGACGAGTTCAAGGCCGCCGGCGAATGGATGCGGGCCATGCCCGAGCCGCGCTTCGTCATCGTCGGCAATCACGACGTGCCCTATTGGGACGCCATCGCGCGGGTGTTCCATCCCTGGCGGGCGTTCGAGACGGCGACCGGCTTTCCGGCCCACGACGGCCAGTTCTGCAGCGATGCGGTCATGGTGCGCGGCGTCGTCACCGCGCGCGGCTGGCAGGCGCGGCCCAACTGGTCCAAGGGCGTGATCGATCTGGATCAGACGCGGCGTGCGGCCGAGGCCCTGCGTCAGGCGCCGATCGGCGCGCTGCGAATCCTGGCCTGCCACCATCCGCTGATCGAGATGGTGGGCACGCCGATGACCGGCGACGTCAAGCGCGGCGACGAGGCGGCCCTGATCTTCGCCGAGGCGGGCGTCGATCTGATCATGACCGGCCACGTCCATGTGCCGTTCGCCATGCCGATCCCGCTGGCGGATCGTTGCTCCTACGCCGTCGGCTGCGGGACGCTGTCGCACCGCGAGCGCGGCGCGCCGCCCGGCTTCAACCAGATCGACTGGGACGCCAAGACCATCACCGTGACGGCCCTGGCCTGGGATGGAACCAGCTATCGCTCGCACCAGGTCTGGCGCCTGCCGCGCCGTCAGGATACCCGCAAGGCGAACACCGCGCCCAGCCCGGTCGAGCCGGGCGCCTTGGAGAAGGCGGCGGTCTAGAGACCTCAGATCGGTCTCCTCCCTGCGAAGCGGGGAGGTGGCTCGAAGCGTAGCGGAGAGACGGAGGGATTCTTTCCCGCATCGCAGCCGTCGGTGGGACTTCAACAACCCCTCCACCGCTTCGCGGTCCCCCTCCCCACGCTGTGGGGAGGAGACTTTCTCGCCTACCGGAACGGCGGCTCGTCGAAGGCGCGCAGTTTGCGTGAGTGCAGCTTGGATCCTTCGCTGCGCATCAGGTCCACCGCCTGAATGCCGATCTGCAGGTGTTCGGAGATCGAACCTTCGTAGAAGCGGTTGGCCTGACCCGGCAATTTGATCTCGCCGTGCAGCGGCTTGTCCGAGACGCAGAGCAGCGTGCCGTAGGGCACGCGGAAGCGATAGCCCTGGGCCGCGATGGTGGCGCTTTCCATGTCGATGGCGACGGCTCTGGACTGGTTGAAGCGCAGGGCCGATTTGGAGTAGCGCAGCTCCCAGTTCCGGTCGTCGGTGGTGACGACGGTGCCGGTGCGCAGGCGCAGCTTGACCTCGTCGCCGGGCATGCCGCTGACCGACTTGGTGGCGTCATAGAGCGCGCGCTGGACCTCGGCGATCGACGGGATCGGAATGTCGGGCGGCAGCACCGCGTCCAGCACGTGATCGTCGCGCAGATAGGCGTGAGCCAGCACATAGTCGCCGATGGTCTGGCTGGCGCGCAGACCGCCGCAGTGACCGATCATCAGCCAGACATGCGGGCGGGTGACGGCCAGGTGATCCGTGATCGTCTTGGCGTTGGACGGGCCGACGCCGATGTTGACCAGGGTCACGCCCTTATGACCCGGCGCGGTCAGGTGATAGGCCGGCATCTGGTGCTTCTTCCAGGCCGTGTCGCTGATCGCCGCCTCGGGGTTGGGCGTGTCGCGGGTGATCACCACGCCGCCGGCGCAGGACAGGGTCTGATACGGCGAGCCGGGCGTCCGAAGCTGCTCGATGGCCCAGCGCACGAACTCATCGACGTAACGATTGTAGTTGGTGAACAGGACATAGGACTGAACATCGTCCACCGGCGTGCCGGTGTAGTGTTTCAGCCGCGCCAGCGAGAAGTCGGTCCTCAGGCCGTCGAAGTGCGACAGGGGGAAGTCGCCGCCCATTTCGAACAGGCCGTCGGCGATCTCGTCGCCGATATGGGCCAGGTCCGTGGTGGGGAACCAGCGGGCCAGGGCCGCCGTCATCGACCGGTCCAGCGCGACCTCCAGCCCGTCGGTCACATAGGGGAAGGGGATTTCCTGGCGCGAGACTCCGACCTCGAAGGTCGCATTATATTCCTGCTCCAGCAGGCCCAGCTGTTCGGTCAGATAGGGGCGGAACAGGTCGGGTCGCGTGACCGTGGTCGAATAGCTGCCCTGTCTCGACAGCCGGGCGTAGGCGCGCGGCTCCAGGTCCTGGGGGCGATCCCCGTCCCAGCGGATGCGAAGTTCGGGATAGGCGAACACCCCTTCGGCGCGTTTGACCGGATCGGGTCGCGCGCCGGTGTTGACGAAATCCCGCACGGCGTCGCGCAGGTTGGTCACGGATTGGGTGTAGAGGGTTTCGAGGCGGTCCAGCGCCGCCTGTGCTGTCATCTGTTCTGTCATGACTTCCTCTAGCGAAGCTTCGCGGCTTTGGCGAGGCGCCGCCCGTTCAAACCCGATTTCGCTGCATTGCAGCAATTTATGACGCGCGTGCGGTTGCGGATCGGAGCGTGACGGCGCATCTGGCCCGGATGTCTTCTTCCCTTGCGTCAGCGCCCGCCAAGAAGGAGCTCGGCTTCGTCGAGTTCGTCTGTCTCATCGCCCTGATGATGGCGCTGAATGCGCTGGCGATCGATTCCATGCTTCCGGCCCTGCCGCACATCGGCGCTGATCTGAACGTGGCGACCGACAACGACCGGCAGTGGGTGGTGACGGCCTATCTGCTGGGCTTCGGCGGGGCGCAGCTGTTCTACGGTCCGTTGGCGGATCGGTTCGGCCGAAAGCCCGTCCTGCTGTTCGGCGTCGGCGTCTATGTGATCTTCAGCCTGCTGGCGACCCTGGCGCCGACCTTCGAGACGCTGATCATGGCTCGCGTCGGCCAGGGTCTGGGCAGCGCCTGCACCCGCGTGCTGGCCGTCTCCATCGTGCGCGACCGTTACGAAGGGCGCACCATGGCGCGGGTCATGTCGTTCAGCTTCCTGGTCTTTCTGGGCGTGCCGATCCTGGCGCCGTCGCTGGGTCAGATGATCATGCTGGTCGGGCCGTGGCGCTGGATCTTCGCCGGGCTGGGCCTGATCGGGGTCGGCCTGATCGTCTGGGCGTCGTTGCGTCTGCCCGAGACGCTGAAGCCCGAGGATCGCCTGCCGATCCAGGTCAAGCGGCTGACCTCGGCGTACAGGATCGCCCTGACCGACCGCACGGCCGTCGGCTACACCCTGGCCATGACGGCGATCACCGGGGCCCTGTTCGGCTTCATCAACTCGTCGCAGCAGATCTTCGCCGACGTCTTCCACGCCGAGGCGGCGTTTCCGGCCATCTTCGCCCTGATCGCGGGCGGCATCGCCGTGGCCTCGATCGTCAATGCGCGACTGGTGGTCAAGCTGGGCTCGCGCAGGATTTCGCACACCGCCCTGATCGGCTTCACCAGCATCGCGGCCATCCATGCGGTGGTGGCGATCAGCGGCCATGAATCGATCTGGACCTTTGCGGTGCTGCAGACCCTGACCATGTTCTGTTTCGGCCTGATCGCGGGCAATTTCGGATCGATGGCGATGGAGACGATGGGCAAGATCGCGGGCACCGCCGCCTCGATCCAGGGTTTCGTCTCCACCATCGTCGGCTCGCTGCTGGGCTTTGCGGTGGGCCAACAGTTCAACGGCACCACCATTCCGATGTCGGTCGGCTTCACTGTCTTCGGCTTGGTCGCCCTGGGCTGGGTGCTGTTCGCCGAACGGGGACGGCTGTTCCGGGCCCATCACGCGCCGGTCGCCGCCAAGGCTTGATCTTTTTCGCGTTTCCGCGCGTTCTCCGGGCCAATCGTCAAGATCAGCCCAGGAAAACCTCGATGACGCTGAAAGCGCTCGGTCTCGTCTCCGCCTTCGCCCTGGCCGCCGCCATGGGTCTGAGCGCCTGCTCCACAACGACGGGAGGGTCGGCCATGACCCCGCCCGCCATCGCCCCGGCGCCCGGTCCCGAAGCGGTGGACGTCCACACCCACGCCCGGCCCGAGATCGCCCGCGTCGTCGATGTGGCCCTGGACCTGACCGCCGACTTCAACGCCAAGACCCTGGCGGGCACGGCGACACTGGACATCCTGGCGATCCCGGGCGCCAACGAGATCGTGCTGGATATCCGCGACCTGGACATTCAGGACGTGCGCGACGCGGCGGGCCAGCCGCTGCGCTATGTCGTCGGCGACAACGACCCGATCCTGGGCCAGCCGCTGACGGTCTATTTCCCGGCCTTCGCCGCCGATGAGCGGCGCAAGATCACCATCCGCTATTCCACCCGCCCGAACGCGGCGGCGCTGCAATGGCTGAACCCCAGCCAGACGGCGGGCGGACAGAAGCCCTATCTGTTCAGCCAGGGCCAGGCGATCCTGACCCGCACCTGGGTGCCGACCCAGGACAGCCCCGGCATCCGCCAGACCTATTCGGCCCGCATCACCGCGCCCGAAGACCTGACGGTGGTCATGAGCGCCGACCATCTGACACCAAACGGCGAGCGGGCCGCGAACGGGATGAAGACCTGGCGCTTCCGGATGGACAATCCGATCCCGCCCTATCTGATCGCGCTGGGCGTCGGCGACATCGCCTTTGCGCCGTTCGACGGCCGCACCGGGGTCTGGACCGAGCCCAGCCGCCTGCGCGCCGCCCAATCGGAGCTGGAACCGACCGCCCAGATGGTGTCGGCGGCCGAGAAGCTGTACGGCCCGTATCGCTGGGGCCGCTACGACCTTCTGGTCCTGCCGCCCTCCTTCCCATTCGGCGGGATGGAGAACCCGAAGCTGACCTTCGCCACCCCGACGATTATCGCCGGCGATCGCTCGCTGGTGTCGCTGGTCGCGCACGAACTGGCGCACTCCTGGTCGGGCAATCTGGTCACCAATGCGACCTGGAACGACTTCTGGCTGAACGAGGGCTTCACCGTCTATTTCGAGAACCGGATCATGGAGTCGGTCTATGGTCATGACCGCGCCATGCAGGAGCAGGTGCTCGGTTGGGACAGCCTTCAGGACACGCTGAAGTCCCTGCCGGCGGCGGACACCCGGCTGCATCTGGACCTGAAGGGCCGCGATCCCGACGACGGCATGAACGACATCGCCTATGAGAAGGGCGCCCTGTTCCTGCGGACCATCGAACGCACAGTCGGACGGGATCGGTTCGACGCCTGGCTGCGCGGCTATTTCGACCGCAACGCCTATCGTCCGATGACCACGGCCATGTTCCTTCAGGATATCCGCGACAATCTGATCAAGGGCGACGCGGCGCTGGAAAGCCAGCTGCAGATGGACGCCTGGGTCTATCAGCCCGGCCTGCCGTCCAACGCCGTCGCGCCGGTGTCCCACGCCTTCGAGCCGGTGGACGCGGCCGCCGTCGCCTTCTTCAAGGACAAGGGACCGGCCTCGGCCATTCCGTGGGCGGACTGGAACACCCAGCAGCGGCAGCGCTTCCTGGGCTGGCGTCCCGAGGGCCTGCGGACGGGCGCCGACTGGCTGACGAATGCGCAGCTGGCCGATCTGGAGCGCACGCTGAACCTGGCGAACGAAGGCAACGCCGAACTGACCTTCGCCTGGCTGCAGATCGCCCTGGCGCATCGCTATCAGCCGTCGGTCGCCACGGCCGAGAAGTTCCTGACCAGCCAGGGCCGTCGCAAGTTCGTCCTGCCGCTGTTCCAGACCCTCTGGAACGAGGGCGACTGGGGGCGCGGCAATGCGCGACGCATCTACGCCGAGGCCCGGCCGCTGTATCACCCGGTCACCAGCGGTTCGGTCGATCAGTTGGTCGGACGGCCGTAAGCCTAGAGGTCCACGACCGCCACGCCGGTTTCTTCCGACAGTCGTTCCGCCAGGACGGCGCGGTGGCAGCCGGCGTGGTCGGCCTCGAAGCAGAGCAGGGCGACGGGTTTGTCGGCCGCCAGCGCCTTCAGTCGCTCGTACTCGATCTGCGCCTGGGGTTCGGCCAGGTGATCGGCGAAGATGGCGCGCATCTCGTCGACACGGCCCTTGCGCGCCGCGTCACGTCCCGTCTTGGGCGTGCCAAGCCCGCGCAGGTGGACATAGTCGATCCCTTCGGCCTTCAGGCTCTCGCCCAGGATCGTCTTGGAAAAGCCGGCGCGGCGGGATGCGGCGACCGCGCGGACATCGACCAGGGTTTGCACGCCGGCCGTCTTCAACCGCGCGATGACGTCGGCCTGGGTCGCGCCCTCGTAGCCAATGGTGAAAAGCTTCATCCGCCTCAGATGGGCGGCCGCGCGTCGAACGCCAGCGTGACCGTGAAGGCCCGCGTTGCGGTGCGGCGCCCTATCGTCTATCCCGCCGAAACGGATTTCGACTGGAGCTTTCCCCATGGCTGACCTCGCCCCCGGCGTCGTGACCCTCTTCGGAGGTTCGGGCTTTATCGGGTCGCAGGCGGTGCGCGCCCTGGCGCGTCGCGGCTGGCGCATTCGGGTCGCGGTGCGCAACCCGGTCCTGGCGATCGAGATCCAACCGCTGGGCGATCCCGGACAGATCCAGTTCATGCGCTGCGACATCACCAACCCGGCGGATGTGGCGCAGGCCGTGCGCGGCGCGGACGCCGTCGTCAATCTGGTCGGCGTGCTGCATGACGCAGGCGGCAAGCGCGGCTTCGACGCCGTTCACACCGAGGCGGCCAAGACCATCGCCGAGGCCGCCAAGGCGGCGGGCGTTGAGCGCCTGGTCCAGATCTCCGCCATCGGCGCCGACGCCGCCAGCCCCTCGGCCTATGGTCGCACCAAGGCCCAGGCCGAGGCGGCCGTTCGCGCCGTCTATCCGGATGCGGTGATCCTGCGTCCGTCGCTGGTCTTCGGCGCGGGCGACAGCTTCCTCAATCGCTTCGCCGCCATGGCGACGATGGCGCCGGCCCTGCCGCTGATCGGCGGCGGCGAGACCCGGTTCCAGCCGGTCTATGTCGGCGATGTCGCCGAGGCCATCGCGCGCGGCGTGACCCGCGCGGACGCCGCTGGCCGCACCTACGAACTGGGCGGGCCGAGCCTCTACACCTTCCGCGAGGTGCTGGAGCTGGTGCGTCGCGAGACGGGCCGCGACCGGATGCTGGTTTCGGTGCCCTTCATCGTCGCCAAGCCCCTGGGTTCGCTGCTGCAACTGAGCCGCTTCGTCGGCCTGACCCCGCCGCTGACGCGCGATCAGGTGTTGATGCTGGAGAAGGACAATGTGGTCGCCGCCGATGCGTTCGGCCTCAGCGATCTGGGCATCGACCATCCGGCCGGCATGGCGGCGATCGCCCCGTCCTATCTGTGGCGCTACCGCGTCGGCGGCCAGTTCGCCGAAGCGCCCGCCCACTAAAACCCCTTCCCTCTGACGCCGCCGCTGGTCGCCTTCGCGGCCGGCGGCGTCTTCTGTTTGGGAACAAAGAGTGCACAGCTTAAGGATGCCGGCCACGCGCCCCCCGTTCTCCACCACCGACACGCCTGACCTGAACGACGCGCGGGCGCTGCTGGCGCGCGTCTGGGGGCACGCCGACTTCCGGGGACTGCAAGGGCGGGTTGTCGAGCAAATCCTGTCGGGCGGTGATGTGCTGGCGGTCCTGCCGACCGGCGGCGGCAAGAGCGTCTGCTATCAGATCCCCGCCATCCTGCGCCCCGGACTGGGGCTGGTGGTGTCGCCGCTGATCGCCCTGATGACCGATCAGGTCGAGGCGTTGAAGCAGCAGGGCGTCGCGGCGGCGCGGCTGGATTCCGGGGTGTCGCTGGACGAGCGTTCGGCCATCTGGGCGGCGGCGCGGTCGGGGGAGCTGGACCTGCTCTATGTCTCGCCCGAAGGCCTGGCGGCGGGCGCCATGATGGACCGGCTGGCCGAACTGCCGCTGAGCCTGATCGCCATCGACGAGGCCCACTGCGTCTCGCAATGGGGTCACGACTTCCGGCCCGACTATCGCAACCTGGGTCTGCTGGCAGAGCGGTTCCCCGACGTGCCGCGCATCGCCGTCACCGCCACCGCCGACGCCCGCACCCGCGACGACATCCTGCGCTCGCTGCGGCTGGAAGAGGCGACGGTCTTCGTCGACAGTTTCGCGCGTCCGAACCTGCAATTGTCAGCCGAGCGCAAGGAGAGCGCGTCTCGGGCCAAGACCGATGCGCGGGTCATCGAACTGGTGCGCGAACGGCGGGGCAAGTCGGGCGTCGTCTATTGCGGCAGCCGCGACGGCTGCGACCGCGTCGCCCAGGCGCTGCGCGACGCCGGGACCAACGCCATCGCCTATCACGCCGGCATGGACACTAAGGAGCGCGACCGCCGGCTGGAACGCTTCCTGGCCGAGGAGGGCGCCGTCATGGTCGCCACCATCGCCTTCGGCATGGGCGTGGACAAGGCCGACGTCCGCTTCGTCATCCACGCCGATCCGCCGGGCAGCCTGGAGGCCTATTGGCAGGAAATCGGGCGCGGCGGTCGCGACGGCGAACCGGCCGAGGGCATCACCCTGTATGGCCCCTCCGACATCGCCTGGTCCCTGCGTCGTCTCGACAGCCGCCCGATGGCCGAGGAGGTCAAATCGGTTCAGGTGCGCAAAACCCGTCAGCTGTTCGCCATGCTGGACGGCGCCGTCTGTCGCGCCCAGGCCGTGCGGCGATACTTCGGCGAGCATGACGCCCAGCCTTGCGGCGTCTGCGACATCTGCGGCGACCCGCCCCAGCTTTATGACGCGACCGTCCCGGCCCAGAAGGCGCTGGCGGCGGTGCAGCGGCTGGGCGGCCGGTTTGGGAGGGGCCGCGTCGTCGATCACCTGACCGCCCGCACCAAGGACGTGCAGCCGTGGGAGCAGCAACTGTCCACCTGGGGCATCGGGCGCGAGATTTCGCTGAACAGCTGGCGCGAGATCGTCGATCACCTGCTGTTCGAAGGTCTGCTGGTCGAGGATCCCAACGACGGCAAGCCGCTGGTCGGGCTGGGCGATCCCGAGGCGGTGCGCGCCGTCTATCGCGGCGAGCGCCAGATCGAGGTGCGTCGCGCGCCGCTGAGGGCCGATACCGCCCCGCGTCGTCGTGATCGATCGGGCGAGGGGCGCAATGCGGCGCTGGAGACGATGGACGCCGATGTCCGCGCGCGGTTCGAGGCCTTGCGCGCCTGGCGCCGCGACCGCGCCTCGGAACAGCACGTCCCGCCCTATGTCATCTTCCAGGACCGGACGTTGCTGGAGATCGCCCACGCCGAGCCGGGCGACCTGAACAGTCTGGGCGCCATTTCCGGCGTCGGTCAGTCCAAGCTGGATCGCTACGGCAAGGGCGTGCTGGAGGCGCTGGCCGCCCTCTAGAAGGCGTCAGACTTCCGGCTTGGGCGGGGCGGTGATGACTTCGACGTTGTCGTTCAGCAGATAGGACAGTTCCGACAGGGCGACCGCGCGTTCGGCCGGGTTGGCGGCGGCCTGAACGGCCTGAACCTTCTTGGGCATGTCCTCGGAAATGCCGCGCAGGATGCATTTCAGATCGCCGTCGGTGCCGCGTTCCTTCAGGATCAGGTGGCCCTGCATGTCCAGGGCGGCCAACTGTTCGGCCTGGGCCTTGAAGCCGGTGAAGGCCTGGCTGGTGAAGAAGGCGGCGTCGTCGGCGGCCTTGGCGGCGGCCCAACCATCGACCACGGCCTTCAGGCTGGCCGAGCGCGAGATGATGTCGGCGAACAGCGGCTCACCCGCCACCGAGACCGGCGCGCCGGGCGCGGCGGCCGGCTGTTCGGCGGCCAGGGCGACGGACGGATTGGACATCGCCAGGGCGATCGTGAGAGCAAGGCCGCAGGACATGGAGGTGACTTCCTGTTTCAGCGTCCGCTGGGACGTTGAACCTGAATACGCCCCAGCCGTAAACGAGTGTTTACCCTGTCATTCCCGATGGAGACGACGATGACCCGCGACGCCGCCTGGACCGCCTTCGACCAAGCCGCCGCCGAGGCTGCCTCCGCGCGGATCGTGGATCAGTTCGCCGCCGATCCCGACCGGCTGGCGCGGATGTCGGTCGAGGCGGCGGGGCTCTATCTGGACCTGTCGAAACAGAGCTGGACCAAGGCCGCCTTCGACGCCTGCCTCGATCTGGCGAGGGCATCAGACGTCGAGGGACGTCGCGCGGCCCTGTTCGCCGGCGAGGTCGTCAATCTGACGGAAGGGCGGGCGGTGCTGCACCCGGCCCTGCGCGCCGCCCCGGGCGCCGACTTCAAGGCCCTGGGCGAGCCGGTCTCGGCCGAGGTGGACGCGGTGCGGGCGGACATGAAGGCCTATGCCGACGCCGTGCGCTCGGGCGCCGAGGCGGGCGCGACGGGCAAGACATTCGAGGCGATCGTCCATGTCGGCATCGGCGGGTCGGACCTGGGGCCGCGCGTGGTCTGGGACGCGCTGCGCCCGCTGGACCCGGCCATCGACCTTCGCTTCGTCGCCAATATCGACCCGCGCGATATGGCCGAGGCGCTGACGGGTCTCGATCCCGAGACCACCCTGGTGGTGGTCGTGTCCAAGACGTTCACGACGCAGGAAACCCTGGCCAACGCCGAGGCCGCCAAGGCCTGGCTGGCGGCGTCGCTGCCGGCCGAGGGGATGACCAGACACTTCATCGGGGTGACGGCGGCGCCGGACAATGCGGCGGCCTTCGGCTGCGGTCGGACCTTCGCCTTCCGGGACTGGGTCGGCGGGCGCTATTCCCTGTGGTCGGCGGTCAGCCTGTCGTGCGGCATCGCCCTGGGCTGGGACGTGTTCGAACGGATGCTGGCGGGCGCCGCAGAAATGGACGCCCATTTCGTCTCGGCGCCGCTGCAGCGGAACGCGCCGATCCTGCTGGCCCTGGCCCAGGTGTTCAACGTCGACGGCCTGAACCGGCCCGCCCGCACCGTCGCCCCCTACGCCCATGCCCTGCGTCGTCTGCCGTCCTTCCTGCAGCAGCTGGAGATGGAGTCGAACGGCAAGCGGGTGCATCGCGACGGTACGCCGGTGACGCGCCAGACCTGTCCCGTCGTCTTCGGCGAGCCCGGCACCAACGGCCAGCACGCCTTCTTCCAGCAGATCCATCAGGGGCCGGAGGTCGTGCCGGCCGAGTTCGTGATCGTCGCCAAGACGCATGCGGACGCGCCGGAATCGCCGCTATGGTCCAACGCGCTCGCCCAGGGGCAGGCCCTGATGCTGGGCAAGACGACCGAGGCCGCCAAGGTCGAGGGCTTGGCTCAAGGGTTGTCGGAAGAGGAGGCGACGCGCCTGGCGTCCCACCGCACCTTCACCGGCAACCGTCCGTCGACATCGATCGTCATGGAGCGACTGACGCCCGAGACCCTGGGCGCGCTGCTGGCCCTGTATGAGCACAAGACCTTCGTCGAGGGCGTGATCTGGGACATCAACAGCTTCGACCAGTGGGGCGTCGAACTGGGCAAGGTCCTGGCCAAGGCGATCCTGAAGGACGTGGACGCGGGCGGCCCCTCGGCGGACCTGGATCCGTCCACGGCAACCCTGATGACGCGGTTGATGGGCTGACGCGATAAGGGCCCGTCCTTGCGGACGGGCCCTGCCGATCACCTAGACTGTCAAACGCTTACCAGCGGCGGTCGTAACGGTAGTCGCGATCGTTGCGATAGTCGCGGCGGTCATAGCGCGAGTCGTAACGGCGGCCGTCGTAGCGGTAGTCGTAGCCCGAGCGGCTGCGATCGATGCCGTGCTCGCGCTCCCAGTGGCCCTGGTTACGGTAGCACCGGCCGCCGCGGTAGTATTCGCAGCCCGAGCCGCGGTTGGAGGCCACAGCACCCAGAGCCGCACCGGCAAGCGCGCCGCCCGCGATATAGCTGCCATCGCCGTTGCCATAGATGGCGCCGGCCAGACCGCCCACGGCGGCGCCGATCAGGGCGTTACGGCCGGTGTTGTCGCGATCGCGCGATTGGGCGGAAGCCGGAGCGGCCATCAGGCTCAGGGCCACGACGGGGGCGGCGGCGACCGCAGTGATCTTCAGCAGCTTGGACATCTTGGTCTCCTTCTTTCGTTGCCGAACTGCATTCCAGAGCGGGGAAGGCATCCAGCGTTGAGGCTGTTCTATCGCTCCCAGTTTGAACGACCCCGGAGGTCGGCATTCATTTTCGGTTCATTTGTCACAGAGAATTCGCGCCGCGATAGAGACGCGCCGCTTGACGATGCCAGCGCCTCTGCCTAACTCCCGCCCGCGTTAGCACTCTCGCTGGTTGGCTGCCAAAACGGCGATCGCGAGAGCGCCGCACACCGTTTCAAAAACGCCCCGATCCGGGGGTTTTACAGGGAGAAGTCCGATGGCGTTCCGTCCGCTCGGCGACCGCGTGCTGGTCAAGCGCGTTGAAGAAGAATCCAAGACCAAGGGTGGCATCATCATCCCCGACACCGCCAAGGAAAAGCCTCAGGAAGGCGAAGTCGTCTCCGTCGGCCCTGGCGCCCGTGACGACCAAGGCAAGGTCAATGCTCTGGAGCTGAAGGCCGGCGACCGCATCCTGTTCGGCAAGTGGTCGGGCACGGAAGTGAAGATCGACGGCGAAGACCTGATCATCATGAAGGAATCCGACGTCCTGGGCGTGCTGTCCTAAGCACCCGACGTCCGACGTTCTTCAATCAATCCATATAGATAGGAGCTGCCCGCATGGCCGCTAAAATCGTACAGTTCAACACCGACGCGCGTGACAAGATGCTGCGCGGCGTCAACGTCCTGGCCAACGCCGTCAAGGTGACCCTGGGTCCCAAGGGCCGCAACGTCGTGATCCAGAAGTCCTTCGGCGCCCCGCGCTCGACCAAGGACGGCGTTTCGGTCGCCAAAGAGATCGAGCTGGAAGACGCCTTCGAGAACATGGGCGCCCAGATGATCCGCGAAGTCGCTTCGAAGACGAACGACAAGGCGGGCGACGGCACCACCACCGCAACCGTCCTGGCTCAGGCCATCGTGCAAGAGGGCCTGAAGGCCGTCGCCGCCGGCATGAACCCGATGGACCTGAAGCGCGGCATCGACAAGGCTGTCGGCCTGGTGCTGGAAGAGATCAAGTCGAACTCCAAGCCGGTCTCCAACAACTCGGAAATCGCGCAGGTCGGCACCATCTCGGCCAACGGCGACTCGGAAATCGGTGAGCTGATCGCTCAGGCGATGGCCAAGGTCGGCAACGAGGGCGTGATCACCGTCGAAGAAGCCAAGACCGCCGACACCACCGTCGACGTCGTCGAAGGCATGCAGTTCGACCGCGGCTACCTGTCGCCCTACTTCATCACTAACGCAGACAAGATGGAGGCTGTCCTCGAAGAGCCGCTCATCCTGCTGTTCGAGAAGAAGCTGACCTCGCTGCAAGCCATGCTGCCGATCCTGGAAGCCGTGGTGCAGTCGGGCCGTCCGCTGCTGATCATCGCCGAGGACATCGAAGGCGAAGCCCTGGCGACCCTGGTCGTCAACAAGCTGCGCGGCGGCCTGCGCGTCGCGGCCGTCAAGGCTCCGGGCTTCGGCGACCGCCGCAAGGCCATGCTGGAAGACATCGCCATCCTGACGGGCGGCCAGGTCATCTCGGAAGACCTGGGCATCAAGCTTGAGAGCGTCACGCTCGACATGCTCGGCAAGGCCAAGAAGGTCTCGATCACCAAGGACGACACCACCATCGTCGAAGGCGTCGGCGGCAAGGACGAGATCGAAGCCCGCGTGGCCCAGATCAAGCGCCAGATCGAAGACACGACCTCGGACTACGACAAGGAAAAGCTGCAGGAACGTCTGGCCAAGCTGGCCGGCGGCGTTGCAGTCCTGCGCGTCGGCGGTTCGACCGAAGTCGAAGTGAAGGAAAAGAAGGACCGCGTCGACGACGCCCTGAACGCCACGCGCGCCGCAGCTGACGAAGGCATCGTTCCGGGCGGCGGCATCGCCCTGCTGAAGGCCTCCAAGATCCTGGCCGACGTCAAGGGCGACAACGCCGACCAGAACGCCGGCATCGCGATCATCCGTCGCGCCCTGCAGGCTCCGATCCGTCAGATCTCGGAAAACGCAGGCGTCGAAGGCTCGATCGTCGTCGGCAAGGTGCTGGAAAACGACCAGTCCTCGTTCGGCTTCAACGCCCAGACCGAAGAGTACGGCGATCTGGTGCAGATGGGCGTCATCGACCCGGCCAAGGTCGTCCGCACGGCTCTGCAAGACGCCGCTTCGGTCGCCGGCATCCTGATCACGACGGAAGCCGCCGTCGCCGACGCCCCCAAGAAGTCGGGCGGCGCTGCGGCTCCCGACATGGGCGGCATGGGCGGCATGGGCGGCATGGACTTCTAAGCGGAAGGGCGGCCTTCGGGCCGCCCGGACGCCCCGGCGAAGGCCGGGGTCCAGGCTTTCCGACGCTGAAATGGAGAAGGGCGGGGTCGCAAGGTCCCGCCCTTTTTCATGTCTCCTCCCTGCGAAGCGGGGAGGGGGACCGCGCGTAGCGTGGTGGAGGGGCTCTTGAAGTCCCACCGGCGGTCTGCTGCACGCAGAAAGACCCCCTCCGTCACGACGCCAAGAGGCGTCGCGCCACCTCCCCACGAGGTGGGGAGGAGACAGCGTTCTAGAACTCCGAAATCGCGCCCGGCTTGCGGGACCGCGTCTTCAGCCACATCACGCCCAGGAGGTCCGAGACCGAGGCGCGCAAGCGGCCCCAGTTGGTGTATTTCGAGCGGCCGACCTCGCGGTGGCGGTGGTCCACGTCGAGATACTGGTTCTTGAACCCCTCGCGGATCATCAGCGCCGGCAGATAGCGGTGGATGTGATCGAAGTAGGGCAGGCGCAGGAAGACGTCGCGGCGGAAGGCCTTCAGCCCGCAGCCGGTGTCGTCGGCGTCGTCGCCCAGCAGTTTGCGGCGGATGCGGTTGGCCCAGATCGAGGCCTGGCGCTTGGCCTCGGTGTCCTGGCGTTTGGCGCGACGACCCCCGACCAGGCCGACGTCGCCGGGGGCGGCCAGCAAGGCGTCGACCAGGCGGGGCGCATCGGCAGGCGGGTTCTGACCATCGCCGTCCATCGTCACCACGACCGGCGCGCGCGCGGCCAGGACGCCGGTTCGAACCGCCCGGCTCTGGCCCGCATTGGTCCCGTGGGCCAGGACGCGCAGCGCCGGCAGTTCGGCCATGGCGGCCTTCAGCTCGGCCAGGGTCGCGTCCCTGGACGCATCGTCCACGAAGATCATCTCGTACGAACGGCCGGCGAAGGCGGCGGCGATCTCGCGCGCCAGGGGCACGGCGGCGCCCGCCTCGTCATGGACGGGAACGACGACGGAGATTTCGGGCGTTTCGGGGGTCATCGGCGCTCCATAGAGGATAACGAGAGCTTAGGGGAGACGGCTGACGACGGCGCGGTCCGCGTGTAAGGAGTCTGGAATGAAGACTTTCGATCTGGATGGCCGCATCGCCGGCTGGCGCGGGCCGGTTCTCGCGGCCCTGCTGACGCTGATCGCCGGCCTGCCCGGCCTGTTGCTGCTGCCGCCGCTGGACCGCGACGAGAGCCGGTTCGCCCAGGCCACGTCCCAGATGCTGGAGAGCGGCGACTATGTCGATATCCGCTATCAGGACGAGCCGCGCTGGAAGAAGCCGGTCGGCATCTATTGGATGCAGGCGATCGCCGTCGGTCTGACCTCGGATGTCGAGGATCGCGAGATCGCCCCCTATCGCATTCCGTCGCTGCTGGGCGCCATGCTGGCGGCCTGGGCCGTGGCCTGGGCGGGCTCGGCCATGCTGGGCAGTCGCGTCGGCTTCTTCGGCGGGGCCATCATGGGGGCGACCTTCCTGCTGTCGACCGAGGCGGGGATCGCCAAGACCGACGCCATGCTGTGTGGGGCGACGACCCTGGCCATGGCGGCGCTGGCGCGCATCTATATGGCGACGAAGGCGGGCGAACGCCCGATCCGACCGCACAAGCTGCTGTTCTGGCTGGGGCTGGGCCTGTCGATCCTGATCAAGGGACCGATCGGACTGCTGGTCATCGCCCTGGCCGTCATCGCCCTGTCGATCTGGGATCGGGACGTCAAATGGCTCTATCGCCTCGGCTGGGGTTGGGGTCTGCCCTTGGTCGCCCTGATGGTCGGACCGTGGGCCATCGCCATCACCATCGCCACCGACGGCGGCTTCTGGCGCGAGGCCATCGGCGGGGATTTGGCGCCCAAGATCGCCGGCGCGCACGAAAGCCATTCGGGCTTCCCCGGCATGTATCTGCTGCTGGCGCCCCTGCTGTTCTTCCCTTCGACCCTGCTGTTGCCCGCTGCCGTCTCGACGGGATGGAGTCGACGCGCCGAGCCGGCGATCCGGTTCCTGGTCTGCTGGCTGGTCCCGGGCTGGCTGATGTTCGAACTGGCGCCGACCAAGCTGTGGCACTACACCCTGCCGACCTTTGGGGCGCTGGCCCTGCTGGCCGCCGCCGCCCTGGCCCAGCCCATCGGCAAGGTCTCGCGCATCACCGGCGCGGTGCTGGGCGCGTTCGCGGCCCTGCTGATCATCGGCATCACTGTCTATGGGCTGACGGTCTATGGCACCTCGACGGCCCAGACCTGGGCGGCGCTGACGGTGGTCATGGCGCTGGCGGCGGGGGCGATGGGGGGCTTCCTGCTGCTGAACCGCGCGCCGGTTGCGGCCCTGGTCGCGTCGCTGGCGTTCGGGATCGTGGCGCACGCGGCCCTGTCGGGCACGATCCGCCAGCTGCGGCCCCTGGCCATCGCGCCCCAGCTTGAAAAGGCGCTGGAGGCGGCCGACCTGCATCCGCGTCAGGGCCGCACGCCGGGGCCTGTGGCGATCACCGGCTTCCATGAACCCAGCTTCGTCTTCCTGACCGGGCGCGACACCGACCTGACCGACGCCCAAGGCGCGGCCGAGGCCCTGGCGGAGGGGCGGCCCGCCATCGTCGAGGGACGCGACGCCGACGCCTTCCGTGCCGCTGCGGCGCGTCTGGGCGTGTCGGGTCGCGCGGTCGGGACGGTCAACGGCTACAACTATTCGGCCGGCGATCCGGTCAGCCTGACCGTCTATGCGCCGCCGCCCCGAAACGGAAATGGCGCCGCCGCAGCGGGAGCCGAGTGATGGGCCGCTTCATCCAGATCGTCGAAGTCGGGCCGCGCGATGGCCTGCAGAACGAAAGGGCGGTGCTTGAGCCCGCCGTCCGCGCCGATCTGGTGCGACGGCTCGAGCAGGCGGGGGCGAAACGGATCGAGGCCGTCTCCTTCGTCCATCCCAAATATGTGCCGCAGATGGGGGGCGCCGAAGAGGTCATGGCCGCCCTGCCGCACGAGGCGGGCCGCAGCCGCATCGGCCTGGTCTTGAACGGCAAGGGCTATGACCGGGCGCTGGCGACCGGGGTGGACGAGGTCAATGTCTCGGTCGCCGCCACCGACGGCTTCGGGCTGAAAAACCAGGGCCTGGCGGTGAAGGATCAACTGGCCATGCTGGGCGAGATCGTCGCCCGCCGCCACAACGCCGAGGCCAGCGAGGGCGCGCCGTCGCTGTCGGCCATGATTTCCTGCGTCTGGGGCTGTCCGTTCGACGGCGAGGTTTCCGTCGATCAGGTCGCGGACATGGTCGGGGCCATCGCCGAGATGGGCGTCGGCGAGATCGGTCTGGCCGACACCATCGGCGCGGGCGATCCCTGGGCGGTGACGAAAAAGGTCGAGGCGGCCAGGGCGGCCGCGCCGAATGCGACCCTGCGCCTGCATTTCCACGACACCCGCAATACCGGCCTGGCCAACGCCTATGCCGGCGTCGAGGCGGGGATCGACGTGCTGGACGCCTCGGTCGGCGGCATCGGCGGCTGTCCGTTCGCGCCGGGCGCCACGGGAAACATCGCCACCGAGGATCTGGTCTATATGCTGGCGCGGGGCGGGTTCGAGACCGGCTATGACCTGGACGCCCTGATCGCGACGGCGCGCTGGATCGGCGAGGCCATCGGCCGGCCGGCGCCGTCGGCGCTCAGCCGGGCAGGCGGATTTCCCAAGCGCTGAACCCTTGTGGCGGCGTTTCGCAAACGGCGCTAAATCATGGTGAACAGGCGTAGCCGTTTGGACCGGCTGCGGAGAGGACCG
The DNA here is from genome assembly GCF_040546195.1 of Brevundimonas sp. UYEF29. Classification (NCBI taxonomy): domain Bacteria; kingdom Pseudomonadati; phylum Pseudomonadota; class Alphaproteobacteria; order Caulobacterales; family Caulobacteraceae; genus Brevundimonas; species Brevundimonas sp. UYEF29. Next base: position 63,680 of record NZ_JBEPNH010000008.1, read on the forward strand.
TCCATGCTGCTCGCCATTCCGCTGCTGCTGATCCCGGTGGTGCTCTATAATATCGTGGTGCTGTTCGGCGCGCCGAGCGGGGCGGGGATGGTGCAGGCGGACGTGCTGCTGCGCGATCCGCTGTTTTCCGTCACCATGACCTCGGGCGCGCAATGGACGATCGGGTCGGGCGACCTGATTCTGTTCCTCGGCCTGATCCTGCTGTTCTTCGAGCTGGTGAAGTCGACCTCCAGCCAGCGGATCGCCATCATCAATCACGCCCTGTCGATGATCCTGTTCATCGGCGTGCTGGTTGAGTTCCTGCTGCTGCCGGGGTTCGCGACCTCGACCTTCTTCCTGATCGTGATCATGATCCTGCTGGACGTGCTGGCCGGGTTCATCGTGACCATCATCGCGTCGCGCAAGGATTTCGATTTCGGCGGGGCATGAGCCCAACGGCTCCCCCGATAACGGCCTCAAGCAGCGCGAAGCGCCGGTAGGCCCCAAGAAACATGCGCTCAAGCAGCGCGAAGCGCGGTAGCGCTTACGAAAATGCCGTGAAGATCAGGGCGACGACGGCGACGTCGAAGGCTTTGGCGGCGAGGGCGAAGACGGCGGGCATGGGCGAGTCCGGCAAAGAGCGTTCTGCCTCGCCCCCAGCAAACCCCGTGCCGCGGGAGCGGCGTCAGCTCAGATGTCGGTCTTGGCGGTCTTGCCCGTTTTCGGACGACGCTCGGCCGCACCCGAATATTCGGCTCCGAGGTAGGCGGAGCGGGCCGCATCCAGAACCGGCGGGCCGCCGCGCAGGCCCCGTTTCTGGCCGCTCTGGCCCATCTGCTGGGCCACGAAGGCGGCGGCGCCGGGCTCGGGCGTCGGCAGGACGGCAGCTCTTGCCGGGGCCGATTGGGGCTCGACCATGTCCGGCGCATCGACCGGGACCAGGGCGCGCGAGGCGGATCGGGCGCGCCGCTCGCGCTCGCGGCGTTCGCCTTCGCGGCGATCCACGCGGTCCGGTCCGCCGACGGCCTGTATCCGGTCGGTCATTTGCCCTTGCCGCCCGCCAGTTTCTCGATCTGACGGCGCATCTCGTCCATCTGGCGACGCATTTCGTCCAGGGCGTCGGGCGCCTCGGGCGGCGGCGCGGGTTCAGCCTTGTCGTCCGACGCGGCCGGCGTCGGCCCGCCGCGAGGATAGGTGAAGGCCGGGAACATCTGCATGGCGCGCTCGAACATCGCCATATTGGCCCGCGCGGCGTCCTCCATCAGGGTCGCGCCCGCGCCGGTGCCGAAGGCGCGGCCCATCTGACTGGCGAACTGCTCCTGCTGGCGACCGAAGTTGGCCAACGACATCTCCAGGTAGGAGGGCAGGACGCCCTGCATCTGACCGCCGTAGAAGCCGATCAACTGGCGCAGGAACTGAACTGGCAGCAAGGCCTCGCCCCGGCTCTCTTCCTCGAAGATGATCTGGGTCAGGATCTGGCGGGTCAGGTCGTCGTTGGTCTTGGCGTCATAGACGACGAACTCCGTCCCTTCGCGCACCATGGTCGCCAGATCTTCCAGCGTCACATAGGCGCTGGTCCGCGTGTTGTAGAGCCTGCGGTTCGCATACTTCTTGATGACGACCTGAGCGCTGTCGCCGGTCTTTCCACCCTTGGTCTTTTCGTCAGCCACGCTTGTTCTCGCGATGTTGCAACGCGTCACTATCCTCCGTTGCGACGCGATGCGCCAGAGGGGCAGAAAACCGCCGTGAACGGACGGTCAATCAGTGGCTCATGGCCGGGGCCAGCACGACGCCGACCAGTACGGCCGTCCAATGCACGGTCGCTCCGGTAACGACGAAGCCGTGCCAGATGGCGCGGCGGAACTTCACGCGCGGGCTGATGAAGACGAAGACGCCTGCGGTGTAGATCAGGCCGCCGATGACCAGCAGGGCCAGGGCGACGGGATGCACCGTCTCGACCATCGGCTTCAGCGCCGCGACCGCCAGCCAGCCGAAGACGACATAGACGCCGCTCCAGAACTTGTCCGAGATGCGCGGCGCGAACAGCTTCACCCCGGCGCCGAGGAAGGCCAGGGTCCAGATCAGGGTGGTGAAACCGATGGCCCACAGACCTTCGAACCGCTGGGTGGTGAAGGGAGTGTAGCTGCCGGCGATCATCAGGAAGATCGCCGCCTCGTCCAGTCGCCGCAGCACGGGCCGCGCGGCGCAGGGGTTTGTCCAGTTATAGACGGTCGAGGCCGTCAGCATGCCGACGAGGCACAGGGCGTAGATTGCGGTCGCCATCACGCCGCCGATCCCCGCATAGACCCCGGCCAGACCCGCCAGAATGATGCCGCCGACCGCCGCCAGCATCAGGCCGACGACGTGCACCCACAGATCCGCCAGCTTTTCCGCGCGCGTCGGATAGTGCTCGATCATGTCCAGCTCGTCCGGCGTGCAGACGTGGGTGACAAGACGTTTCAGCGTGCGCAGCATGGACCTTCCAATCCGTCGATCGCCTCTATCGTTCCGCGACAATGCGCCGACAGGGTGACGATTGGCTGAATCGCGCCCTGTCCATGTCGTCGCAGGTGACGAACGCGCTGCAATGCGGCAAAACGGTCACGCCGAGTTATTCTCCAGAGAGTGAAATCCCATGACCGACGTCGTCATCGTTTCCGCCGCGCGCACCCCGGTCGGCGCCTTCCTGGGCGCCCTGTCGTCCCTTCCCGCGTCCAAGCTCGGCGAGATCGCCATCAAGGCGGCGCTGGAGCGGGCCGGCGTCTCCGGCGACGAGGTCGATGAGGTCATCCTGGGTCATGTGCTCCAGGCCGCTGCGGGTCAGGGCCCTGCGCGTCAGGCCGCCGTGGGCGCGGGCGTTCGAAAGGAAGCCGCCGCCTGGAGCCTGAATCAGATCTGCGGCTCGGGCCTTCGCGCCGTCGCCATCGCCGCCCAGCAGATCGCTCTGGGCGATGCGAAGATCGTCGTCGCCGGCGGCCAGGAGAGCATGAGCCAGGCGCCGCACGCCCAACAGCTGCGCAACGGGCACAAGATGGGTGACGTCGCCCTGGTCGACACCATGGTCAGGGACGGTCTGTGGGACGCCTTCAACGGCTATCACATGGGGCAGACGGCCGAGAACATCGCCGAAAAATGGTCCATCAGCCGCGAGGCGCAGGACGAATTCGGGCTGGCCAGCCAGCACAAGGCCGAGGCGGCCCAGAGCGCCGGCAAGTTCGATGAGGAGATCACGCCGGTCGTCATCCCCGGCAAGAAGGGCGATGTGACGGTCGACAAGGACGAATACATCCGCCACGGCGCGACGCTGGAGCTGATGCAGAAACTCAAACCCGCCTTTACCAAGGACGGCAGCGTCACCGCCGCCAACGCGTCCGGGCTGAACGACGGCGCCGCTGCTTTGGTGCTGATGAGCGCCGACGAGGCCAAGGCGCGCGGGCTGGAGCCGCTGGCCCGCATCGCCTCCTACGCCACCGCCGGCGTCGATCCGTCGATCATGGGGACCGGCCCGATCCCGGCTTCCAAAAAGGCGCTGGAAAAGGCCGGCTGGGACGTTTCCGATCTGGATCTGGTCGAGTCCAATGAGGCCTTCGCCGCCCAGAGCCTTTGCGTGGTCAAGGAACTGGGTCTCGACCCGGCCAAGGTCAACGTCAACGGCGGCGCCATCGCCATCGGCCACCCCATCGGCGCGTCGGGCGCGCGCATTTTGACGACGCTTCTGTTCGAGATGAAGCGCTCGGGCGCCAAGAAGGGTCTGGCGACCCTGTGCATCGGCGGCGGCATGGGCGTGGCCCTGTGCGTCGAGCGCGTGTGATTTTCTAAGCCCTTCTCCCGGTGGGAGAAGTGGCCGGGCGGAGCCCGGCCGGATGAGGGTCGGATGGTGGGCCAGATCGCACCAGCCGACCCTCACCCTTTCGCACAATGACGACGGCTACGCCGCCGTGTGCTGAAGCCCTCTCACAAGGGGAGAGGGTCGTCATTTTCAGTCCGCCGGATATTCGAACGGATCGCTCGGCGTGGGCTGGGTCGGCAGCGGCATGCGGGGCAGGGGTTCGTCGCGGTTGGCGGCGTTCAGCAGGAAGCTGGCCAGGATGACGGCCGCCTGACGCAGGTCCTCGGCCTTCAGGTGGTCGTAGCTGTCGATGCTGGTATGGTGCAGGCGGCTGGAATAGTCGAGCGGGTCCTGAATGAACTGATACCCCGGCACGCCCACCGTCTGCATGTAGACGTGGTCGGTGCCGCCCGAATTGCGCAGCGAGACGGTCGTTGCGCCCATGCTGGCGAACGGGGCCAGCCATTCCTGGAAGATCGGGGCGGCGGCGACATTGCCCTCGGCGTTGATGCCGCGGATCTTGCCCGAGCCGTTGTCCAGATTGAAATAGGCGACCAGATCGCGATAGCCGGCGCGCGGCTCGATCGGCCAGCGGCTGCGCCAGGTGCGGTTGTCCGGCAGGCCCGCCAGCGCCGGATCGTTCGACGCAGCCCGCGTCGCCAAATGCCGGTCCACATAGGCCAGTGAGCCCAGGATGCCTTGCTCTTCGCCGTTCCACAGGGCGAAACGAATGGTGCGTTTGGGCTTGACGTTCAGGGCCTTCAGGATGCGGGCGGCCTCCATCACCACAGCGCTGCCGGCGGCGTTATCGACCGCGCCGTCCGAGGCGACCCAGCTGTCCAGGTGGGCGCCGGCCATGACGTATTCGGTGCCGCGCACCGTGCCGGGGATGTCGGCCAAGATGTTGTAGGCGTTGACGTCCTCGTCGTGGAAGCGGACCTCGCTCATCAGCTCCAGCGTCGGCGGCGCGTCGGTCAGGGCCAGGCGCGCCAGACGGCGATAGTCCTCGGCCGCCAGCTCCATCCCCGCCAGCTTGGGCGTGGCCCCGACCTGATAGGTGTAGCCCGTGCCGTGCAGCAGGCCGCCGTCGCGCTGGGAAATCCGCACCCAGGCCAGGGCGCCCTGTTCGGCCAGGAAGGCGTCCAGCTGATTGGCGAAGTTGACGGTCTTCAGCGAGCGTTCGATGGCGGCCGGCGAATGCTGGGGCTGATTATAGGTGTTGCGCTCGGCCAGCTCGGCACTGGTCCAGCGGCGGAAGGCCGGCTCGGTCGGCTCGGATCCCGTGCCCGGCTGGGACAGCATGACGATCTTGCCCGACAGCTTGCCGCGCCATTTGTCGAAGTCCTCGACCTTGGAGATCGGGGCCACGATCACGCCGCCGCTGATCACGCCATTGGTCGAGGGCGTCCAGGCCACCGGGATGGCGCGCAGATCCAGCGGGCGCGGCGCGGTCATGCGCGCGCTGGAGCGGACGATGGACCAGCCCCGGCCGAACTCGAACCCTTCGGCGCGCACGTCGGACAGACCGTAGTCGCGGAACTGCTGCTGCGCCCAGCGTTCGGCCTCGCGCATCTGGGGCGAGTTGGTCATCCGCCCGCCGATCCGGTCGGTCAGATAGGCGGCGGTCTGCATCACCTGGCTGTGGTTCAGCCCCTGATCGATGATGCCGTTGACGGCGACGCGGTCCACCGACTGGGCGGCGACCGGCGTGGCGAGAAGAGCGGCGGCGGAGACGAAGGCGAGCAGACGCGACATGGATTTCCCCAAGAAAGCCCGATGGCTGAACAGGGGCGCATCTGAGGTGATCCGGTCGCGGAGTGCAAACCGCAAACGGCGTTCAGGCCGCGACGATCAGCCCCATGTTCACCCGCATCGTCACCCCCAGGGGCCGCGCGGCTCGTTCGGAGTGGTCGGGACGCCGGTGGTCGTGAAACCGGCGTCCGGTCGCGGCTGGGTCAGGTCCGGCGTTCGGGCGCGGGACTGCATGCCCATCTTCGCGCCCAGCTCCATCAAGGCCCGGACGCGGTTTCCCGTCGCCGGATGGGTCGAAAACAGATTGTCCGCGCCGCGGCCCGCCAGCGGATTGATGATGAACATCTGACCCGAGGCCGGATTGCGCTCGGCCGTCTGATTGGTGATCCGCCTGGCGTAGGCGTCGATCCTCTGCAGGGCCGAAGCCAGGGCCTGGGGATCGCCGGCGATTTCGGCGCCGACGCGGTCGGCCTCATACTCGCGTCCCCGGCTGATGGCCATCTGCACCAGACCGGCGGCCATGGGCGCCAGCAGCATCAGGGCGATCGTGCCGATAACGCCGCCCGGCCGCTCGCGGTCGTTGCCGCCGAAGAACAGGGCGAAGTTGGCGAGCGCAGCGATGGCGCCGGCAATGGTCGCCGTCACCGTCATGATCAGGGTGTCGCGGTTCTTCACATGGGCCAGCTCGTGCGCCATGACCCCGCGCACCTCCTCGCGCGTCAGCATGTCCAACAGGCCGGTGGTGGCGCAGACGGCGGCGTTCTCGGGGTTTCGGCCCGTGGCGAAGGCGTTGGGCTGATCATTGGGAATGATGGCGACCTGTGGCTGGGGCAGGCCGGCGTCGCGGGCCATCTGACGCACGTCGGCGACGTAGTTCCTGACCACGGCGTTGGGGTGCTGCTCATCGACCGGCTGGGCCCGGTACATCTTCAGCACGATCTTGTCGGCGTTCCAGTAGTTGAACAGATTCATCCCGCCCGCGAAAAGCAGGGCGATCGCCATGCCGGTCGCGCCGCCGATCAGATAGCCGACCCCTGCGAACAGGGCCGTCATCGCCGCCAACAGAATGAAGGTCTTCAGATGGTTCATCGCGGTTCCATTCCCGATCCGTCTGGCGTCCCGGGCTTGAACCTCTATTTGAGAGAAGGCGCATCAAGCCTCAAGGGAGCCGCCCTGTGACCGAACATCCCACCCTCGCGCCGAATGACGCCGACGAAACGCCGGCTGCGGCGCCTGTCTTCAACGCCGACGTGCCCCACGCCACGCCCGAACGGCCGCTCAGCGAGGCCGCGCGCCGCGCGCTTCAGGAAGCGGCGGATCGTCGCGCGGCGGAAACGACGGTTCAGGCGGACACGGAATACGGCGGTCCGACCGGTCCCGAACCGACCCGTTTCGGTGATTGGGAAAAGAAGGGTCTGGCGGTCGATTTCTAATCTGCCGAGCCCGCTGCGACGGGCGCAAAGGTTAACCACGCCTTAAGAAACAGGCGCCGGACTTGCCAGTCACGAGACAACTCAGAGGAGTCTGTCCCGTGACGATACAGTCGATACTTACCGCCGCGTCGGCGGCTCTGCTGCTCTCCGCAGCGCCCGCTCTGGCCGGTGGTCCCGGTCACGGGGGTTATGGCGGCGGCCATCCCGGCGGCGGCTGCGGCGGGGGATGCGGCGGCGGCGGTCACTACGGCGGCGGCAACTACAACGCCAACCACAACGTCAATGTGAACGTGAACGGCGGCGCCTACGCCAATGCCAACGCCAACGCCAACGCCAACGCCTATGCGAGCGCCTCCAGCTATTCGGCGAGCAGCGCCCGGTCCTATTCCAGTTCGTCCAGCTTCCAGCGCGGCTATGTCGGCGGCGGCACGACCTATGTCGGAAGCGGCGGCTATTCGGACGGCTATTACGGCGGCGGCTATGTCGGCGGCGTCAGCGCGACCTCGGTCCTGGTCGGCCGTCCTCCGGTCAGCGCGCCGGTCGGCTATCCGGTCTATGGGTTCGGCCGTGACTACATCGGCTGGCGTCCATATCCGGGTCGTCCGGTCGACTGCAACTGCCGCCCGCCCGTTCGCCCGCCGGTTCGCTACGAACACCGCTATGAGCAGCGTTACGAGCAAGGCTACGTCGATCAGCCGCCGGTCTATGTCCAGGCGCCGCCCGTCCAGATCGCGCCGCAGCGCATCTATGTCGCGCCTTCTCAGGTCAGCCTGGCGCCGCCCCAGATCGAGATGGGACCGCCTACCTATATCGAACAGCCGCCCATCTATGTGCAGGCGCCGCCGGTGAACATCGGGCCGCAACGCGTTCAGGTGGCTCCGTCGCAGGTGAACCTGGCTACGGCCCAGGTCGATGTCGGCCCGCCCGTCTATGTCGATCAGGCCCCGGTCTATGTGCAATCGGCGCCCGTCAACATCGGCCCGCAACACATCCAGGTCGCCCCGGCCGAGGTCAATGTCGCGCCCGCCCAGGTCGAGGTCGGCGGCCCGGTCTATGTCGATCAGTCGCCGGTCTATGTGCAGTCCGCGCCGGTCAATGTGGCCCCGGCCCAGGTCTATGTCGCGCCGCCGGAGGTGAACACGGCCCCGCCGCCGCCGCCGCCTCCTCCGCCGCCGCCGTCGGGCTACTACGGCGACCTGCCGCCGCCCGAGGCGCCCGCGCCCCACGCCCCGCCGCGTCACGGCTACGCCCAGGAGCCGGGCGAGCGCGGCTGATCGCCACTCTCGAAAACAACCGAAGACGAACGGTCGCCCTGGTCTGTCTCAGATCAGGGCGATCTGCTGTGCGATTGCTTGCGCCGCCGCGCGCGGATCGGTCGCCGCCGTGATCGGCCGGCCGATCACCAGATGGGTCGCGCCGGCTTCAAGCGCCGCCTGTGGCGTCGCCGCTCGCGCCTGATCGTCCAGCGCGGCGCCGACGGGTCGCACGCCGGGTGTGACGATCAGGAAGTCGGGCCGCCCCGCCTCGATCGCCAGAGCCCGGGCGCGCGCCGCCTCATGCGGGCTGGAGACGACGCCGTCGATCCCGGCCTCCAGCGCCTGCCGCACACGCCGTTCGACCAGACTGGCCGGCGACAGGCTGTGGTCGTCGGCGGCCAAATCCTCGGCCGTCAGGCTGGTTAGGACCGTGACCCCCAGCACCTTCATCTTCGAGCCCGCCGCGCCGCGCGCCGCCGCCGCCATGACCTGGGGCCGCGCATGGACCGTCAACAGGTCGCAATCCGCGCCCGCCAGATTGGCCGTCGCCTTCTCCACCGTCGCGCCGATGTCGTGCAGCTTCCAGTCCAGGAAGATCTTTCGCCCCTGCGCCTTCAGCTCACGCGCCAGCGCCATGCCGTCGACCGCGAACAGTTGCAGTCCGACCTTGTAGAAGCCGATCGCATCGCCGATCCGCTCGGCCAGGGCGGCCGCCTCGGCCGTCGTCGGCACGTCAAGGGCGCAGATGATCCGCTCGTCGGGCGCACGATCGGAGGCGGTTTGGGGATCGGTCATCGACGGACTCGCGCTGAGCGGCTATGCCGGACACGAGGGCGCGTCGGCAGGGCGGCGTGATGGATTGAGGGCGAGGGCAGGCGATGAACGCAGTCGATTTGGGTGTCAACCTGTTCGTGACCCTGTTCGCCCTGCTGGACCCGATCGGCAATCTGCCGATCTTCGCCGCCGCGACGGCCGGGGCGACCCTGCGCCAGCGGATTTCGGTCTCGGCCCTGATCTGCGCCTTCGCCGCCGTTTTCCTGGCCTTCTTCCTGTTCACGGGCCTGGGCCTGTTGCAGTTCTTCGGCATTTCGCTGGCGGCGTTCCGCATTGCGGGCGGCATACTGCTGCTGTTCCTGGGGCTGGACATGGCGCGCGGCGACTTCCTGGCCATGTTCGCTGACAAGGATGCGCTGGCGGACTCCAAAGACGTGCGCGGCTATGCCCGCAGGCGGTTCCAGCGCCTGGTCGTGCCCTTCGCCATTCCGCTGATGATCGGCCCCGGTGCCATTTCGGCGGTCATCATCCAGGCGGGCGAGGCCGCCAAGCTGGGCTATGCCGGGACCATGGGGTCGCTGGTGGCGATCGCGGCGGCCTGCGCAGTCTCCTTCGTCTGTTTCGCCCTGACCGGGTCGCTCAGCCGCCTGTTGGGCGAGGTCGGCATGGCGATCATCGTCAAGGTGCTGGGCCTGATCCTGTGCGCTCTGGCGATCCAGTTCATCCTGCTGGGCCTGGGCGAGGCCATCCCCGGCATGATCTCCGGCGCGGTGACGACGCCCTATCCGGCGACGAAATAAGGGGTCAGTCCGCGTCGTCCTCGATGGCGTGGATGTCATCGTCGGTCAGGCCCAGGTGGTGGCCGATCTCATGGATCAGGACGTGGGCGATCAGTTCGCCGATCCCCACGTCGCCGCGCTCGCACCATTCGTCCAGGATGGGGCGGCGATAGAGGAAGACCCGCGACGGCTCGGCCGCCGGGCCCAGGCTGTCGCGCCGGCCGATGTCCACGCCATGATACAGGCCCGTCAGCTCGAACGGATCCTCGATCTCCATCTCCGCCAGCGTCGCCTCGTCGGCGAAGTCGTCGATGCGGATGACCACCTCGCCCGCCGCGTCTTTGAATGGTCCGGGCAGGGCGTCGAAGGCCTCTTGCGCCAGGCGGGCGAAGTCATCGAGGGAGGGGGCGATCGGGTCGGTCATGTCCGCGATATCACAGCCCCGACGCTCTGCCGCAACGGGGCGCGATGACGCGATTACGAGACTGCCGCTTTTTCGCGCGCTTAGAGTATGGTTAGCGAATCGGGGCTGAGACTCTTCTCCAGGGACACGAATGGCCGAGGCCGACATCGCCTATGTCGCCACAGCGGGCGCAGCCGGATTGGCCATGGCCGTCAGCGCCTGGGCCTTGCTGCTGCGTGGGCGTTTGCACGAGACCGCCGTCGCCGCCGAGCGCGAGCGGGTCGAGGCCCTGGCCGACCTCAGCCGCCATGACGCCATGCTGCGCGCCTTCGACGACGTCAGCCTGGCCCTGACGCCGGATGGGCAGGCGGCCGGTCTGCCGATCGGTTCGGCCGAACTGATCGCGCGGCTGGCGGGTGAGGACGCCAAGGCCGGGGCCGCCGTGCTGAACAAACTCCGGATCACCCACGGCGCGCTGATCGACGCCCTGGTTCACGAAGGTCAGGCGTTCGAAGGTCTGGTCGCGCTGGACGATGTGGAGCCCTGGCGGATCGAGGGGCGGGTCGCGGGCGGTTCGGCCTGGCTGCGGCTGTCGCCCGCCTCGCGCTTCACCCTGACCGGGGCGGATGCGACGGAAAGCGGCCTGGCCCTGCTGGGCGACGCCTCGCCCACCCCGACCTGGGTCGTGGACGGGACCGGCAAACTGGCCTGGGCCAACCGCGCCTGGCTGAACGAGACCAATGCCGAGAGCATCGACGACGCCGTCGAAAAGGGCGTGTCCTTCGATCGCGGCGCCGACGCCCTGGTCGCCGAGGCCGCGCGGCTGGGCGTGCGCCAGGAGGGCTTCCGCTGGACGACCGGCGGGGGCGCGCGGCGCGCCTGGCGCATCATCGCCGAGCCGGCGGGCGGCGGCGCCGTCACCGCCTTCGCCATTGAGGTGACCGAGGCGGAAGAGACGCGCGACACCCTGCGCCGCCACGTCGACGCCCATGACGAGACGCTGAACCACCTGGCCGACGCCGTCGCCATCTTCGGCCCGCAAAAGCGGCTGGCCTTCCATAACACCGCCTTCCAGACCCTGTTCGACATCGACGCGGCTTGGCTGGACGAACGTCCGACCCATGCCGAACTGCTGGACCGTCTGCGCCAGCGTCGCAGCCTGCCCGAGGTGGTCGACTACGCCGGCTGGAAGGCGCGCGAGCTGGAGTTCTACGGCGCGTCGGAGGCTTCGCCGGACGACAGCTGGTCCCTGCCTGACGGGCGCACCCTGCGCGTCGTGCGCCAGCCGCACCCGCTGGGCGGCATTCTGCTGATCTTCTCGGACATCACCGACGAGCTGAAGCTGCGCAGCCGCTTCAACGCCCAGATCCAGGTCCAGCGCGCGACACTGGACAAGCTGAACGACGCGGTCGCGGTGTTCGGCTCCGACGGCCGACTGCGGCTGCACAATGAGGCGTTCGAGACCTTCTGGAACCTGTCAGCGGACAAGATCGCGACGGCCTCGGATTTCGACGCCCTGGCCGAACTGTGCAAGGCCGTGCTGCCCGATCCCGCCCTGTGGCTGGGGCTGAAGGCGCGCGTCGCCGATCCCGATCCCGAAAGTCGTGTCGCCATCTCCGGCGAGGGCCGGACCGTGGACGGTCGCGTCGCCGCGTGGCAGACCCGACCTCTGCCGGACGGCGCGACCCTGGTCGCCTTCTCGGACGTGACCGCGCGGCGCGGGCTGGAGCAGGCGCTGGTGCAGCGCGAACAGGCCCTGGCCGAAAGCCAGGCGCTGAAGCGCGAGTTCGTGGGCAGCGTCTCCTATGAGCTGCGCACGCCGCTGACGACCATCGTCGGCTATTCCGAACTGCTGGAGACGATGGGCGACCTGCCCGAGCGCAGCCGCCAGCACGCGGGCGCCATCCGCATCGCCGCCAGCCAGCTGGCCCGCTCCATCGACGACGTGCTGGACATGGCCCAGATCGACGCCGGCGAGATGGAGCTTTCGCTGGGCGACCTCAGGGTCTGCGACCTGCTGAGCCAGGCCGCCGAAAAGGTCCGGGCGCGGGTCGAGGGGCGCGGCGCCACCCTGACCGTGTCCTGTCCCGCCGATCTCAAACCCATCCGCGCCGACGAGCACCGCATCGGCCAGGCGCTGGATCATCTGCTGGAGAATGCGGCGCGCGCCGTGTCCGAAGGCGGGGCGGTCGAGCTGAAGGCCGAGACCGGCCCGTCCGAAATCCGCCTGACGGTGTCCGACACCGGGCGCGGCATTCCCTATCATCTGCAGGCCCACGTCTTCGACCGCTTCGTGCGGCGCGAGCGCGGCGGTCCCGGCGTGGGGCTGGCCCTCGTCAAGGCCCTGGTCGAACTGCACGGCGGCTGGGCCGAGGTCGAAAGCGAGCCGGGCAAGGGCGCCGCCTTCATCCTGCATCTGCCGCTGGGCGCCGCGACCACCGCCGCCGCGCCCGAGCTTCAGCTGGAACTCTAGCGCCGCGACGCCTTCGAGGCGTCACGCGCCGGGCCGAACTCGGCGCCGGCGTTCCATTCCGGCCATTGGTCCCCGTCCGCCAGCTCGCGACCGACGGCGTAGATCAGGGCCACATCGGCGGCGGCGGCGTCCATCGTCCAGGTCGAATCCCATTCGTCCGTGGGCTGATGATAGCGGTTCTGGACGTAGTCGCGGCTGGCCGCACTGGCGCCGGTAAAGCCCGCCGCCGGGAACAGGGCCGGCACGCCCTTCAAGGCCAGTGGGAAATGGTCCGAGCGATAGAAGGCCCCGGCCTGGGGCGCCGGATCGGCGATCAGGGTGCGACCCGTCTCGGTCGCATGGCGCGCCAGAATGTCGTCCAGCTGATTCTTGCCCTTGCCGATGACGACCACGTTGGGGTCGATCTCGGTCCCCGGCAGCAGGCTGTCGACGTTGATGTTGACGACCGTGGTCTCCAGCGGCCAGACCGGGTTGGCGGCATAATAGGTCGAGCCCAAGAGGCCCGCCTCCTCGCCCGACCAGGCGGCGAAGACGACCGATCGTTTGGGGCGCGGACCCTCGGCGAAGGCGTTGGCCAGTTCCAGCAGGGCCGCGACGCCGGTCGCATTATCCACCGCCGCATTATAGATCTTGTCGCCCTGGGCGTTCGGCGTGCCGACGCCGTAGCCGTCCCAGTGGGCGCCGTACATGACGGTCTCGTCCGGGCGTTCCGAACCGGGAATGCGGGCGATGACGTTCTTGGTCTCCACCTTGTCGGCGATCTGGCCGAAATCGACGCTCAGGGTCAAGCCGGGCAGGACGACCGGCTTGAAATCGGCGCTGCGCGCGCTGTCCTTCAGGGCGGCGAAATCCAGGCCGGCGGCGGTGAACAGTTCTTCCGCCTTGGCGCGCTGGATCCAGCCCTGGAACGCCGCGCGTTCGGCGTCGGGGTTGGCGCGCACGATGTCGAACTTGGGCGCGGCCGATGAGTTCTGCAGCGTGGACCAGGGATAGCCCGCGCCGGCCGTTTCATGCACCACCAGCACGCCCGCCGCGCCGCGACGACCCGCCTCCTGGAACTTGTAGGTCCAGCGGCCATAGAAGGTCATGGCGTTTCCGTCGAACTTGCCCGCGACCGGATCGCCGTCGGGCGCCTGGAAGTCGGGATCGTTGACCAGGACGACGATGACCTTGCCGCGCACGTCCACGTCCTTGAAATCGTCCCACTGGCGCTCGGGCGCCGTCGCGCCGTAGCCGACGAAGACCACGGGCGCGTCGGTCACTGTGATGTGGTCGGTGGGCCGGTCGCTGGACACCAGAACGTCGGGACCGCGCTCCAGGCTGATGGTCTTGCCGCCGACGGTCGCGGCGACGGTGGCCGGACCGTCCTGGCGGGTGCGCGACAGATGGGCGACCTGAACAAAGGCGCCGTCCGGCCCGCCGCCCTCGGCCCCCGCCGCCTTGAACTGTTCGACCAACCAGGCGACGGTCTTTTCCTCACCGGCCGAGGCGGGCGCGCGGCCTTCGAAATCGTCCGACGCCAGAACCCGAACCGACTCATTCATCCGCGCGGCGTCGATGTTCGGCGTCGTCTCCTGCGCCAGGGCCGGCGAGCAGGCCATCATCAGGGCCAGGATGGAAACAGCGGGGAGGGCGTGGCGCATCGGATACTCCTGATCGAACCGCGCGACCCTGCCTTTCTCAGTCCCGGCTGTCGAGCCAGTCGATGACGCCCTCGGCCGCGACGACGGCGGAGGCGAAGCTGGCCTGAAGCAGATAGCCGCCGGTCGGCGCCTCCCAATCCAGCATCTCGCCGGCGACGAAAACGCCCGGCCGCGCGACCAGCATCAGCCGTTCGTCCACGCCGTCCAGTTTGACGCCGCCCGCCGAGGAAATCGCCCGCTCCAGTCCCTGAACGCCAGTCAGGGTCAGCGGCATGGCCTTGATCCGTTCGGCCAAGGCCCGAGGCGAGGCGGGCAGGGGGCCGGCTTCATACAGCAGGGCGACGGCGGCCGACTCCAACCCGGCCACCTTGCGCAGATGGTTGGACAGGCTGGCCTTGCCGCGCGGCTTGGACAGACGGTCGGTCAGTTTTCCGATCGCTACATCGGGCTTTAGATCGATCTGGATCTCGGCGCGCCCCGCCATTTCGACCGTCGTCCTCAGCGCCGCGGACAGCGCATAGATGACCCCGCCCTCGATGCCGTAGCAGGCGATCATCGCCTCGCCCCGCGCCGTCCGCTCGCCATGGGTGGCAGCGACGCCTTTTAGCGGCTGGCCCGCGAACCGATCACGGAACAGCGCCGACCAGGCCACATCGAAGCCCACATTGGCCGGTCGGAACGGCGACACGGCGGCGCCCTGCGCTTGCAGCCACGGCGCCCAGGCCCCGTCTGAACCCAGACGCGGCCAGCTGGCGCCGCCCAGCGCCAGGACCACGGCGTCGGGTCGTTCGAGCCGCTCGCCGTCCGGCGTCTCGAACGCCAACGCGCCGTCGCGCCAGCCGGTCCAGCGCGAGCGCGTGCGGATCTCGACGCCCTGCGCCTCCAGCCGCGCCAGCCAGGCTCGCACCAAGGGCGACGCCTTCATGGCCTTCGGGAACACCCGCCCGCTGGAGCCGACGAAGGTCTCCTGCCCCAAGGCCTCGACCCAGGCGGTCAGGTCTGCAGGCGTGAACCGGTCGATCCAGGCGGCGGCCGTAGGCTGGGCGGGACCATAGCGGGTCATGAACCGGTCCAGCGGTTCCGAATGGGTCAGGTTCAGCCCGCCGCGCCCGGCCATCAGCAGCTTGCGGGCCACGGACGGCATCCGGTCGTGCACCACGACCGTCGCCCCCGCCTGCGCCAGCCGTTCGGCCGCCATCAGTCCTGCGGGACCGGCGCCGATCACATGAACCTGACGGGGCGATTTCATCATCGGCCCGCTTTGCCCGGTTGCTGTCGCGCTGGCTATAGGCGCCGTCATCGCTATGTTCCCGACCATGAGCGTTGCCTTCACCCGCGAAGAAGATCTGGAAGCCACCGCCGCCGACCTGGCGGACCGCCCGATCTCGCCCCATCCCAATCTGGTCACGCCCGAGGGCTTGGCCGCGATCGAGGCCGAACTGGCCTCGGCCCGCGCCGCCTATACCGCCGCCCAGGTGCAAGGCTCGATCGAGAGCGACCGCACCGCCATGGCCCGCGCGACGCGGGACTTGCGCTACTGGTCCGCCCGGCGCGCCTCGGCCCAGTTGGTCGAGCCCAGTGAAGACGACGGGGCCGTGCGGTTCGGGGGTTCGGTCTCCATCGAGCGCGAGGATGGACGCGCCCAGACCTGGCGCATCGTCGGCGAAGACGAGGCCGATCCGGCCGCAGGCTCGGTCAGCCATGTCTCGCCCCTCGCCCGCGCCGTCATGGGCAAAAGGGTCGGCGACGAGGTGACGGTGGCCGGTCAGTCGGCCGAGATCGTCGCGGTCGGCTAGACCTCAGTTCTGAGTGTCGTCGTCGCCCAGCATATCCCGCATCATGTCCAGGATCAGCTTCTGCTTACGCGCGGGCAGGCGCGGCGCCAGGCGCGTGATCTCGACGCTGGTCTTGGTCGGGCGGTGTTCGTGGTCGAAGGCGGGCGCCTCTTCGGCGACGCCGACCGTCGCGCTGCTGTAGCCGTCGAAGAAGAAGGGGATGCCGACCTTCATGAACTCGGCCATTTCGAAGAGTTTCGAGGCCGAGACGCGGTTCGTGCCCTTTTCGTACTTCTGTACCTGCTGGAAGCTGACGCCGACGGCTTTGGCGAGGGCGGTCTGGGTCAGGCCAAGGTCGAGACGCTTTTCCTGAACGCGACGGCCGACATGGCGATCGACGGGATGCGGATCCTCGTCCTTTTCACGCGCCATCGCCGTCACCCTTCACCTAGATCGCTGCTTGATTCCCCTGGACCCTAGATCGCCGTATCGACGGCCACAAGGACAGGATGAACGCTGTTAGCATCGAGAAAAAGAACAGGAAATCGCCAAATCGACCGTAGGGCGTGACGCCCGTCGGACGGGGCAGGGGGGCGTCGATGACGCCCATGACGCCCGGCTCGAGCCGTTGGCCCTCGACGATTCGGCCCCACGGGTCGATCATGGCCGAAATGCCGGTCGGGGTGGCCCGCGCGATGGGCAGGCCGGTCTCTATGGCGCGATAGCTGGCCAGGTTCAGATGCTGGCGCGGGCCCGAGGTCGCGCCGAACCAGGCGTCGTTGGACGCATTGACGATCCACTCGGGCCGCCCGGCTGCGCCCGGGGTGAAGCCGGGATACAGGCTCTCGTAGCAGATCAGCACCTGCGCCGGCGGGGCGCCGGGAACAGAGATCGGCGCCGGTGTCGGTCCGGCGGAAAAGTCGCTGGGCATGTGCACCAGGCTGCGCAGGCCGATGGAGGTCATGATCGACCCTAGAGGCAGGTACTCGCCGAACGGCACCAGCCGGTGCTTGTCATAAACGGCGGCGACCCTCAGGCCCGCTCCGCCTTCGTCGGCCAGGGCGAACAGGCTGTTGTAATAGCGCGCGCCCTCGGGCGCGGTCAGGTCCGGCTCGCCGCGCGCCAGGCCCATCAGCAAGGTCTGTCCGGGTCGCAGGGCGCCCGCGATGGCCTGGGCGTCGGCGGAGGCGAAGACGTCGTTGGCCGAGGCGGGCAGGGCGCCTTCAGGCCAGACCACGACATTGGGCGTCCGCGCCGCCGCCTGACCGGTCAGGGCGACATAGCGATCTACGATGGAACGATAGGCCTCGGGCGACCATTTGGTTTCCTGCTTCACATCGGCCTGAACCAGACGGACGACCGTGTCGGTGAACTGAAGATCCGACTGCGTCAATCTGACGGCGCCGAAGCCGCCGACGGCGAGCAGGGCCAGGGCGCCCAAGCCCGCAGAGATCAGGCGGCTGCGCTTGTCGCCAGGTCCGATCAGGGGCGCGAAAGCCGCCGTGGCCGCGACCGTCACCAGGCTCAGCCCATAGACGCCGACGACCGAGGCGAATTGAGACATTCCGCCGCCCGCGCGCCAGGTCGCGCCGGCCGGGTTCCACGGAAAGCCCGTCAGCACATGACCCCGCAACCATTCGGCGGCGCAGAACAGGGCGGCGAACAGCAGCGCCCGCACGGCCCCCAGCGGCGCGAACCGACGATAGAGGGCGCAGGCCGTCCCCCAGAAAAGCCCCAGGCCTGCCGGCAGCAGGCTGGCCGCGAACGGCGCCATCCACGCCTGTTCAGGATTGACGAAAAACGCTTCGGCCACCCACCAGCAGCCGACGAAGAAGTAGGCGAACCCCGCCAGCCAGCCCATCCAGAACGCGCCGCGTGCCGTGTCGGACCGCTCTGACAGGATCATCAGCAGCGGATAACCCAGAAGCCCGATCAGCACTCCGAACGGCGGATGAGCGAAGGCCGTCCCGGCGCCGGCCAGCAGCGCCAGAACGATGCGGATCAGCCGCCACGTCAGGGCGCGTTTCCTGTCTGGGAGGGCGCGGATCGGGGCCGCGAAACGGTCCAGCAGGGCGTCGGGGAACATCGGATCAGTCCTGCTTGGCGAGATAGGGGTCCGCGACGCCGATCTGGGCTAGGATTTCGCGCTCCTCAGCCTCCATCTCCTCGGCCTCGGCGTCGTCTTCGTGGTCGCGGCCCAAGAGGTGCAGCACGCCGTGGACGACCAGATGGCTCAGATGATCGGCCAGGGTCTTGCCCTGCGCTTCGGCCTCGGTCGCACAGACGCCATAAGCCAGGACGATGTCGCCCAGATGCGGAAACGCGTTTTCCGGCGCCGGGAAGGACAGGACATTGGTCGGCTTGTCCTTGTCGCGAAACCGCCCGTTCAACTCGCGCATGGCGGCGTCGTCGGTCAGCAGGACGACGATGTCGCCCTTCACGGCGCCCAGCGCGGCCTGCGCCGCGCGTTCGACGACGGCCTCGGTGTCCGGTAGGGCGGCGGTCCAGGCCTCGGCCTCGATTTCAATCTCGATCATGCGAGGTCTTCGAGGTCCGGGGCGGGGCGTCCGCGCGCGGCGTCGGCGTCATAGGCGCGCACGATCCGCTCGACCATGGCGTGACGCACCACGTCGGAAGCCTCGAACTTCAGGATGCCGACGCCCTGAACCCCGTCCAGGATCCGCAGGGCGTGAGCCAGACCGGAGTCGCGCGGGTTCAGCAGGTCGATCTGCGACGGGTCGCCCGTGACCACCATCCGTGCGCCCTCGCCCAGGCGCGTCAGCACCATCTTCATCTGCAGGCGACTGGTGTTCTGAGCTTCATCGACGATGACGAAGGCGTGGCTGAGCGTGCGGCCGCGCATGAAGGCGATCGGGGCGGCTTCGATCTCGCCCTTGTCGCGACGCCGCTGCACGTCCTCGGCGCCCAGAATGTCATTCAGCGCCTCCCAGATCGGCGCCAGATAGGGGTCGACCTTTTCGTTCAGATCGCCCGGCAGAAAGCCCAGCTTCTCGCCCGCCTCGACCGCCGGGCGGGTGATGACCAGCCGGTCCACCTGTCCCCGCCGCAACAGCGACGCGCCATAGGCCGCCGCCAAAAAGGTCTTGCCGGTGCCCGCCGGGCCGACGCCGAAGCTCAGTTCGCACCGGCCCAGCATGTCCAGATAGGCGGCCTGCGCCTTGGTCTTGGGCACGATGGCGCCGCGCTTGCCGCCCGGCAGCGACACGCCCGCCGCCGCCATGCCCGGCGTGCCGCGACCGCCGCGCGCCTGTCCCAGGGCTGCGCGCACGTCGGCCTCGGTGACTTCGGCGCCCAGGGCCGCGCGCTTGGCTAGATCCTCAATTACTTGGCGGGCGTCCGTGCGGTCGCGTGCGCCGCCGTTGACGGAGACCCCGCCGCCCGGCGCCTCGACCAGCACCTTGAAGGCGTCCTCGATCAGGGCGACGTGGCGACTGTTCGGCCCGATGACCGCCCGCAGCTCGGCATCGTTCAAGGGGACGAACTCAGACTCACGCGCCATCAAGCGGCCTTTTCTTTTTGGGCTGTCGCCGAGCCTGCGGGACCCGGCTGCTTGAGCCCGTCTGCTATGAGCCGGCCCGACAGACTGTTCTGCTGGCCGGCGATGATCTCGACCGGAACGATCTGCCCGATCAGATGATCCGCGTCATCGACGTGGACCGATTGAAGATATGGGGATCGACCGATCGCTTGGCGACGGTGGCCGTGCCGTCCCGGCTTGTCGAACAGCACATTCAGCGTCCGGCCTGCCTGCGCCGCGTTAAAGGCGGTCTGCTGTTCCGTCAGCAGGGCGATCAGGCGATGCAGTCGGTCCTTGACGATTTCCGGCTCGACCTGTTTGCCCATGCCCGCCGCCGGCGTGCCCGGTCGCGGCGAATAGGCGAAGGCGAAGGCCCCGGCGTAGTTCACGCGGCGCACCAGATCCAGCGTGTCCTCGAACTCCCGATCCGTCTCACCGGGGAAGCCGACGATGAAGTCGCCCGCGATGGCGATATCGGGCCGTGCGGCGCGGATCCGGTCGATCAGGTCGAAATATTTCTGACGCCCGTGCTTGCGGTTCATCGCCCGCAGGATCCGATCGGACCCCGCCTGAACCGGAAGGTGCAGATAGGGCATCAGGGCGTCCAGATCGCCATGCGCGGCGATC
Source organism: Brevundimonas sp. UYEF29 (assembly GCF_040546195.1). Taxonomy (NCBI): domain Bacteria; kingdom Pseudomonadati; phylum Pseudomonadota; class Alphaproteobacteria; order Caulobacterales; family Caulobacteraceae; genus Brevundimonas; species Brevundimonas sp. UYEF29. The sequence goes on from NZ_JBEPNH010000008.1 coordinate 83,941, forward strand.
AACTCATCGGCCATGTCGTTGGGATGGCTGGTCGTATAGCGGATGCGGTCCAGGCCGGGGATCTCGGCCAGGGCATAGGCCAGTTCGGCCAGGGTCGCCTTGCGTCCGTCCGGCCGCTCGCCGTCATAGGCGTTGACGTTCTGGCCCAGCAGGGTGACCTCGCGCACGCCCCGATCCGCCAACTGCCGCGCCTCTTCCAGCACCGCCGCCATCGGCCGCGACCATTCGGCGCCGCGGGTATAGGGCACGACGCAGAAGGTGCAGAACTTGTCGCAACCCTCCTGCACCGTCAGGAAGGCGGTCGGCCCCTCGGTGAAGCGGGCTGCGGGCAGGGCGTCGAACTTGTCGTCAGGAGCGAAGTCGGCGCCGATCCGCTCGCCTCGCGCCCGCGCCGTGCGGGTCAGAAGCTCGGGCAGCTGGTGATAGGCCTGGGGGCCGACGACGATATCGACCGCCGGCTGGCGCCGCATGATCTCCTCGCCCTCGGCCTGGGCGACGCAGCCGGCGACGGCGATGGTCAGATCCCCGCCGGTCTCGCGCCGGATGTCGCGCATCTCGCGGAGCTTGCCGAGCTCGGAATAGATCTTCTCGGCCGCCTTTTCGCGGATGTGGCAGGTGTTCAGGATGACGAAGTCGGCGGCCTTCACGTCGTCGGTGACGCCATAACCCAGCGGGCGCAGCACATCGGCCATGCGCTCGGAGTCATAGATGTTCATCTGACAGCCGTAGGTCTTGATGAACAGACGCTTTTCGGGCGCCGTCTCGACTTGAGGAACCAGGGTCTCGGTCATCGTGGGCTTATGATCGCCCGCAAGCGTCGCGACAAGCCGAGCGTCAGCCCGCATCCACATCGGCGGGATCGACCCGCGCCGCATGGCGGGTGAAGATCAGACCTTCGCGCTTGGACGGCTCGGCGCCCTCGATCGCAACGCCATAGAGCTCCAGCTTGTGGCCGATCAGCTGGAAGCCCAGCCGTTCCGCGATCTCGTTCTTCAGCCGCTCGATCTCCGCGTCGAAGAATTCGATCACCTCGCCCGACTTGGTGTCGATCAGGTGGTCGTGGTGATCGTCGCCGGCCTCTTCATAGCGGCTGCGGCCGTCGCCGAAGTCGTGCTTTTCGACCACGCCCGCCTCTTCGAACAGGCGCACGGTGCGATAGACGGTGGCGATGGAGATATGCGGATCGATGGCCGAGGCGCGGCGATACAGCTCTTCCACATCCGGGTGGTCTGCGGCATTTGACAGCACCCGGGCGATCACCCGGCGCTGTTCGGTCATACGCATGCCGCGCTCGGCGCAGAGTTTTTCGATCCGGTCCATGCGCCTAGAATAGGGGCTTGGATCGCATCAGGGAAGCGTCAGGTTGGCGTCAGGCGCACAGAGGTCGCGGCTCATCACCACCGCATCGGTCCGCGATCCGTCGGCGCCCGCATAATAGGCTTTGCGGCGGCCGATCGGGTCGAACCCGGCGCCCTCATACAGGCTGCGCGCGGCCATGTTGTCGTCGGCGACCTCCAGGAACAGCCGCGTCGCGCCGGCCTGGACCGCAGCGACGGCCCCCGCCTCGACCAGACGTCGCCCCAGTCCGTGGCGGCGCGCGGGCGGGACCACGGCCAGGGTCAGGATTTCCGCCTCGTCCACGACGGTCCGGATCAGGATGAAGCCGTCGGGCTCGCTGACCGCCAGCACGCCCGGCTGCGACAGCAGATCGGCGAAGGTGTCGGCGCTCCACGGCGCGGCAAAGGCCTGGGCGTGCAGGGCGGCGAGAGAGGCGGGGTCCGCCGCCGTCATGACGCGGGCTGGCGCGGCTGGCCCGGCAGGCGGCTGGGCGGCGTGGCGTCGGGCGCGCGCAGATAGAGCGGACGGGGCGGCTGGGTCGCCGGATCAGCGGCGGCGGCCAGTCGCGCCAGCGCCTCCGGCGACGGCGCGACCCGGTCGTCTCTATGCGCGAAAGGCAGATCGGGAAAGGCCTGGGTCACGACCGCCGCGCCATTGCCGACCAGGGCGACGCCCGGTCCGGTGTCGGCGATCCGCCGCGCGGCCTCTTCCACCGACAACGCTTCATCGGGGCCAAGCGGCGCCCCGTCGGCGAAGAGGCGCGCATAGACCTGACCGCGTCGCGCATCGATCAGGGCTGCGATGGGGCCGTCTTGATCGGTGAGCGAGGCAGCGAGGGCATCCAGCGCCGATAGACCGACGACCGGCCGATCCAGCGCCGCGCCCAGACCCTGAGCAAAGGCCAGACCGACGCGCAGACCAGTGAACGAGCCCGGTCCGACCGTGACGCCGATCCGGTCCAGGCTGTCGAAACCGCCGCCCGCCTCGGCCATGACGTCGCGCACCAGGCCGCCGATCCGTTCCTGATGTCCCTTGGTCATCGGCTCAAAACGCATGGCGAGCGCGCGATCGTCCTCGAACACCGCCGCCGTGCAGGCGCCGAGCGCCGTATCGATCACCAGAAGTCTCATGGGCGTCTTCTAGGCGGCGCGTCGCAGAACCGCCACCGCGTCCGGATCAGAGGGTCTGCTCGACCCGCGTCACCTCGGGCACATAGTGGCGCATCATCTGCTCGACCCCGGCCTTCAAGGTCGCCGACGACGACGGACAGCCGGCGCAGGCGCCGCGCATCCGCAGGTTCAGCACGCCGGTCGCCTCGTCGAAGGAATCGAACAGGATGTCGCCGCCGTCCTGGGCCACGGCGGGGCGAATGCGGCTGTCCAGCAGGGCCTTGATCTCGGCGACGATCTCGCTGTCGTCCTCGGTATGGCCGTCGGTTTCGCCGCCGGCGCCGCGCGTCAGCGCCTGACCCCAGACGAAGTGATCCATGACGACGCCCAGGATCGGCGCCTTCATCTCCGACCATTCCGGACCCTGGGGCTGGCGGGTCACCGACACATAGTCGGCTCCGAAGAAGACGCCGTCGACGCCTTCCAGTTCGAACAAGGCCTCCGCCAGCGGAGATGCCGTCGCCTCGTCGATGGTGCGGTATTCCAGCGCGGCGGTCGGCGACACGTCGCGGCCGGGCAGGAATTTCAGCACGTTCGGATTGGGCGTGGGTTCGGTCTGGATGAACATGGGCGGGAGATGCGCTCGCCCCCGCCCCGTTGCAAGACCCGAGCGGAACCTAGCGCCGCTTCAGCCCGCCCAGCAGACCGCGCATCAGCTCGCGGGTCAGGGTCGATCCGGCGGTGCGCAGCACCGACTTGGTCAGCGCCTCGACCGGCGTTTCGCGGGTGGACCGACGCGCAGGCTTTGCGGCTTCGCGCGCCGCCCGCGCCTCGGCCTGAGCTTGAGCCTTGGCCCGGGCTTCGGCGGCCTTCTGATCGGCCTTGGCCTGAGCGGCGGCGGCCTTGTCGGCCTCTGCCTGCGCCTTGGCCTGAATTTGGGCCTGGATTTCAGCCTGATCGGCGGCGCTGTGGCGATTGGCCAGGATTTCGGCGGCGGATTCGCGGTTCAGCACCTGCTCGTAAAGGCCCCGCACCGGGCTGGCGGCCATGACGGCGGCGCGCTCGGTATCGGTGGCGGGACCCAAGCGCGAAGCCGGCGGGCGGATCTTGGTGCGGGCCACGATGGTCGGGGCGCCCTTTTCGTCCAGCACCGACACCAGGGCCTCGCCCACGCCCAGAGCCTGAATGGCCTCGGCCGTGTCGAAGGCGGCGTTGGCGCGGAAGCTCTGCGAGGCGGCTTTCAGCCCCTTCTGTTCGGACGGCGTATAGGCGCGAAGCGCATGCTGAATGCGGTTGCCCAGCTGGGCCAGGACGCTGTCGGGAATATCGGCCGGGTTTTGCGTCACGAAATAGACCCCGACCCCCTTGGATCGGATCAGGCGCACGACCTGTTCGACCTTTTCCAGCAGGGCGCGCGGGGCGTCGTTGAACAGCAGGTGCGCCTCGTCGAAGAAGAAGACCAGGCGCGGCTTTTCCGGATCGCCCACCTCGGGCAGCTGTTCGAACAGCTCCGACAGCAGCCACAGCAGGAAGGCCGCATACAGGCGCGGACTGTTCATCAGCCGGGTCGCGTCCAGCACATTGACCTGGCCCCGGCCGTCCAGGCCGACGCGGATCATGTCTTCCAGCTTCAGCGCCGGCTCGCCGAAGAAGGCGTCGCCGCCCTGCTGCTCGACCTGCAACAGCGCGCGCTGGATGGCGGCGATGGAGGCGGGGGCGACGTTGCCGACCTCGCGCCCGATCCGCTCGGCGTTCTCGCCGACATAGACCAGCAGGCTCCTCAGATCGTCGAGGTCCAGCAGCAGCAGACCTTCCTTGTCCGCGACGTGGAAGACGACGGTCAGCACGCCCTCCTGCACCTCGTTCAGGTTCAGCATCCGGGCCATCAGCACCGGGCCGATCTCGGACACGGTGGTGCGGATCGGATGTCCCTTCTGGCCATACAGGTCCCAGAAGACGGTGGGGGCGGCGCGCGGCGTCAGGGTCAGGCCCATCTCGGCTGCGCGGGCGATCAGCTTCTCGTTCGGCGCGCCGACCTGAGAGATGCCCGACAGGTCGCCCTTCACATCGGCGCAGAAGACCGGCACCCCGGCGTCGGAAAAGCCCTGGGCCATGATCTGCAACGTGACCGTCTTGCCGGTGCCGGTCGCGCCGGCGACGACGCCGTGACGGTTGGCGCGGTTGAACAGCAGATTTTCCGGCTGGGCGGCGTCGGACTGGCCGAGGAACAGGCCGGGCAGGGCGTCGGGCATTGGGGTCTCCGATGGCGTCTCCGGCAAAGGTCTAGCGCGTTCCCCTCGCGCTCGGAACAGCGATTGACGGCGACGGCGGGCGGTTCGACAACACGGTCATGAAAAACCCCATCGCCACGCCGTCTTCGGTCGCCGCTCGCAACGCCCTGGGCGTCATCGCCACGGTCGCGGCCGGGGCGGCGATCTACTGGCTGCGGGATATCCTGACGCCGCTGGCGATGGCCATCTTCCTCTTGATCATGATCGACGGGGTGAAGCGGTCGGTCGAGGCGCGCACGCCGTTGAACAGCCGCATGGCCGGGATCGCGGCCCTGACGCTGGTGGTGCTGGCCTTCTTCGCCTCCATCGCCATCATCGTGAACGGGGCGGCGGGCTTCTTCGGCGAGGCGTCCGGCGTGTCGGCCAACATCGGCCCGCGCATCGATCAGATCATTCGCGACGCCTATGGGCTGGTGCGTCTGGCCAATCCGCCCACGGCGCAGGACCTGATCAACGGCGTCGATGTGCGCGGCTGGCTGACCTCCATGGCGTTCCAGGTGCAGGGCATAGCCTCGGGCGCCTTTTTCGTCCTGATCTATCTGGGCTTTCTGCTGGCCTCCCAGGTCGGCTTCCGGCGCAAGATCGTCGCCATGTTCCCGTCAGAAGCCCAGCGCGACGAGGCGGTCGCGGTGTTCCAGCGCGTGCGCGGCGGGGTCGAGGGCTATATCTGGGTGCAGTCGGTGACCGGCGCGATGATCTGCGTCGTCGCCTGGATCCTGATGCGGGCGGTCGGGCTTCAGAACGCCGAGTTCTGGACCTTCGTGATCTTCATCGTCGGCTTCATCCCCGTGCTGGGCGGGGCGGTCGCCGGTCTGGCCCCGCCGCTGTTCGCCCTGGTCCAGTTCGAAAGCTATTGGCCCGCCGCCATCCTGCTGGTCGGTTTGCAGGTGATCCTGTTCGTCGTCGGCAACTTCATCCAGCCGCGCATGCAGGGCGACAATCAGAACATCGACCCGGTCGTGGTGCTGCTGGCCCTGGCCTTCTGGGGTAAGCTGTGGGGCGTGGTCGGCATGTTCCTGTCCACGCCGCTTGCGGTCATGGCCATGGCCATCCTGGCCGAGTTCAAGGGCTCGCGCTGGATGGCGATCCTGCTGTCGGGCGACGGCGAGCCCTATGCGAACGAGGGCAAGACGACCGACAAGCCGAAATCGACCCGCCGCAAACCCAAACCGGAACCCGCAGCGGAGGCCTGATCAGGGCTGCCAGCCGCTGATCTGGTCCGCGTCGCTGTCGCCGGCCAGGGCACCGCGCGTCTTCTTCACCTCGGCCCAGGCCGCGCGCAGCAGGGCAGGCACGCCCTCGCCCGACACGCCGGACACCAGCATGGGACGGCGACCGGCGACGGCCTCCAGCTCGGCGGCCTTCTCCTCGCGCGCCTCGGGCGTCAGGGCGTCGATCTTGTTCAGGGCCAGGATCTCGGCCTTGTCCGCCAGACCCTCGCCATAGGCTTCCAGTTCGCCTCGAATGATGCGGTAGGCCTCGACCACATCGTCCTGGGTGCCGTCGATCAGGTGAATCAGGCTGGCCGAGCGTTCGACGTGACCCAGAAACCGCGTGCCCAGGCCCGCGCCCTCGCTGGCGCCCTCGATCAGGCCGGGAATGTCGGCGATGACGAACCGCTCTGACGGCGACAGGTCCACCATCCCCAGGTTCGGCGCCAGGGTCGTGAACGGATAGTCGGCGATCTTGGGCTTGGCGGCGCTGGCGGCGGATAGGAAAGTCGATTTACCCGCGTTGGGCAGGCCCGCCAGACCGATGTCGGCGATCAGCTTCAGCCGCAGCCAGATCCAGCGTTCCTGCCCTTCCTGACCAGGGTTGGCGTAGGTCGGCGCCTGATTGGTCGGCCCCTTGAAGCGCACATTGCCCCAGCCGCCGTTGCCGCCCTTCAGCAGCAGCTCCACCTTGCCGGGCGTGTCCATGTCCAGCAGGACCGTTTCCTTGTCCTCGTCCAGCACCTGGGTGCCGACGGGCACCTTCAGATGCACGTCCTCGCCCTTGCCGCCATGCATCTGGCGCCCCTGGCCGTGGTGGCCGGTCTGGGCCTTGAAATGCTGCTGATAGCGATAGTCGATCAGGGTGTTCAGACCCTCGACCGCCTCGATCCAGACATCCCCGCCCTTGCCGCCGTCGCCGCCGTCGGGACCGCCGTTCGGGATGAATTTCTCGCGTCGAAACGACACGGAGCCCGCGCCGCCGTTGCCGGAGCGGATATAGATCTTGGCCTGGTCGAGGAACTTCATCGCGGGCTTATGCCGCAGAAGCGCGGCGAATTACAGGCCCGGCGACCCGGCGCTATTTCAGCGCCAGCGTCACCGTCTTGACGTCCACATATTCGTCGATGCCGTGGATCGAGCCTTCGCGGCCATAGCCCGACTGCTTGACCCCGCCGAACGGCGCGACGGCGGTGTATATCAGTCCGGTGTTGACCCCGCACATGCCCGCCTCGATCCGCCGGCTGAATCGCATGGCGCGATCCAGGTCGCGGGTGAACAGATAGGAGGCCAGGCCATAGTCGCTGGCGTTGGCCTTCTCCAGCGCCTCCTCCTCGGTGTCGAAGGCGAAGACGGGGATCATGGGGCCGAACGTCTCTTCCTCGCGGAACAGGGCGTCGTCGCCGCCCAGGGTCACGGTCGGCTGGAAGAAGCGTCCGCCCAGATCGTGGCGCGCCCCGCCGGTCAGGACCCGGCCGCCGTCGGCCTTGATCGCCGCCACATGCTTTTCGACCTTGTCGATGGCCTTGTTCTCGATCAGCGGGCCGACCTTCACGCCGTCGTCGAAGGCGGGACCGACCACTATCTTGGCCACCTCGGCGGCCAGTTTCTCGGCATAGGCCTCGGCGACCGACCGCTCGACATAGACGCGGTTGGGACAGACGCAGGTCTGGCCCGAGTTCCTGAACTTGCCCTTGATGGTTTCGGCCACCGCCAGATCGAGATCGGCGTCGGCGAAGACGATCAGCGGCGCCGCGCCGCCCAGCTCCATCGATACCCGCTTCAGCGTTCCCGCGCATTGCTCGGCCAGTTTGCGGCCCACGCCGGTCGAACCGGTGAAGGAGAGTTTGCGAATGTCCGGGCTGTCGGTCAGCGCCTTGCCGATGGTGGCGGCGTCCCCGGTGACGATCGACAGGGCGCCTTTCGGCAGGCCGGCTTCATAGGCCAGTTCGGCCAGGGCGATGGCGGTGAAGGGCGTCTGACTGGCCGGCTTGACCACGGCGGTGCAGCCTGCCGCGAACGCCGGCCCCAGCTTTCGCGTCAGCATTGCGGCGGGGAAGTTCCAGGGCGTGATCAGGGCGCAGGGCCCGACCGCCTCGCGATAGGTCAGAATCAGATGGCCCAGCGGACTGTCCTGGGTCTCGCCGATCAGCCGCTCGGCCTGGCCCGCGAACCATTTCAGGAAGCCGTTGGCGTAGGTGACCTCGCCCTTGGCCTCCTCGAACGGCTTGCCGTTCTCCAGCGCCATAAGGGCGCCCAGACCCTCCAGATTGTCGTCGATCAGCGCGGCCCAATTGCGCAGGAAGGCCGCGCGCGCGTGCGGATCGGATCGCGACCAGGTCTTGAACGTCTCGCTTGCCGCCGCAATGGCCTGTTCGGTTTCGGCGGCGCCCAGATCGGGGACATGGCCGATCACATCGCCGGTCGCCGGATCATCGACGGCGATGCCGCCGCCGTTGGCCGGAACGGCCTTGCCGCCGATCAGGGCGTGCTGGCGCAGGAGTTTAAGGCCGGCGTCGCGGGCGGTGTAGTTCACGGGATGGCTCCTGTCGCGGTCGTGAAACGAACAAGGCCCCGACGATGCGGGGCCTTGCCGGTCGAATGCTGCAGCCTGGGCTGCGGCCGTCGATTAGTTCTTGGCGTCTTGGGCGGCGCCGGTCACGGCCTGGCCGGCGGCCTGGGTGTCGCGGCCCACGCCTTCGACGGTGTTGCAGGCGGCGGTGGTCAGGGCGGCGGCGGCGGCGACCAGAACGAAAATCTTGCGCATAGGGGAAGCTCCAGGGTTGGCCGGGGTGAACTCCGCCGGTCTCGGCTCATCAACGCGACGCCACCGCTGCGGTTCCGGGCGTCTTGTCCGCCGGATCGACGGGCGCGAGCGCTTCGGGGGTGGCGAAGATCATGCGGGCGATGGTGCCGCCGCCGGCAGGAGTGTCGAACTCGGTCTCGCCGCGCAGCTGTTTGGCGAAGGCGCTCATCAGGGTGCGGCCCACCCCGACCTCGGCGCCGACCTGGGCGCCCGGGCCATTGTCCTCGACTTCCAGAACCGATGTCTCGCCCTGGACGCGGAAGCGCACCTTCAGCTCGCCGCCGCTGTGGGCGAAGGCGTGTTTCTGCGCATTGCTGACCGCTTCGACCAGCCACAGCGCCAGGGGCGCCAGCTTGTCCGGATCGACGTGCAGGGAATCGGCGTCCACCGAGCTGATGACCACCGGTCCGCGTCCGGCTTCGCTGGCGATCAGTTGGCCCACCAGTTCGTTCAGAAACTCGCGCGCATCGGCATGGCGGATGTCGTTGCTCTGGTAAAGGGTGCGGTAGATCAGGGCCAAGGCCGAGATGCGCTGGCGCGTATCGCCCAGAGCCGCCTTGGCCGGCGCATCGGTCAGGGCGCGCTGCTGCATCGACAGCAGCGACGAGATGATCTGAAGATTGTTCTTCACCCGGTGATGGATTTCACGCATCAGCGCGTCCTTTTCCATCAAGGCGTCCGTCAGCTCGCGGTCGCGCAGAGTGATGGCCTCGGCCATCTCGTCCAGGGTGCGCGCCATGGTGCGGATTTCCGACGGGGCGTTCATCGCCTGCAGCGGACGCACCGAGAACCGGCCCTTGGCGTAGATGGCCGCGACCCGCTCCAGATAATCCAGCCAGCGAATGAAGATGCGTTCGGACAGCAGCATCACCGCCGCGAACGCCGTCAACCAAGCGCCCAGCGGCAGCAACAGGGTGCCGATCGGATTGAGCCGCGCCCACGACAGCCATCCCGGCGCGGGGGCCGACAGCAGGGCGTAAAGATCGCCGCCGGCCAGGGCCGCGCCCGCATAGTCGCGGCGCTGATTCTGCGCATCCTTGGCCTCGAACACCGCAGAGCCCTGATCACGCGCTCGGCCGACCCAGCCCGCGATATCGTCGCCAGCCGACAGTTTGAAGACGTCGGGATCGCTGGCCGTCAGAATGCGGCCGGCGCCGTCGGTCAATGCCGCTTCTGCGTCCGAGGGCAGGGCGGGGTCGGCCACATCGGGTTGCAGGGCGGAGAAGGGGATCACGGCGACCATGGCGCCGTCGAACCGGCCCATCGGCCGCTCGGCGCGGGTGGCCACGATCAGCGCGCCCTCATAGCCTGCGCCATCGGGCGCACGCATGACGACCAGTTCTTCGCCATTGCGCAACCGCTGGAACCAGGTCGCCTGGGCGGCGGGCGCCACGCCGGATCTCACGCCGTCCGCCCGGCCCGAGGCGCACACCGCCTCGCCCGTGGGGCTGATGCGATACAGACCCTCGTAACCTTCCAGACGTCCGACCAGCGCCGTCAGGCGCGGTGCGCAATAGGGACCGACCGCATCGGGGCTGAGCGCGCGCAACAGCACCTGGGCGCTGTCCAGCTTGGCCTTGGCGCTGGAGGCGCTGCGTTCGGCCGCCAGTTGAAGGTCCACCTGCCGGTCGTCGGCCTGTCTTTGGAAGTCCGCCTGGGTCTGGATCAGGCTGAGAACGAAGATCGGCAGCAGGGCCATGGCCATGGCCGCGCCCAGTCGAAACCGGATGCCCTGAAAGCGATCCGATTTCCACGTGCGACCGAGCCGCGACCTGGAGGCCTCCCTGCTCGTCTCGTTCACCGCCGCTTAGCTCCGGGCGCCGGCCAGCCTGTCGGCCTCGCCCAGGATCGTGCGCATGGCGTCGCCGGCCGCTTCACCGTCGCGGCCGTAACCGCCCCGCTCCAGCGTGGCTTGCAAGGCCCGGCGTGCGCGGCTGACGCGGCTCTTCACCGTGCCCACCGCGCAGCCGCAAATCTCGGCTGCTTCTTCATAGGCGAAGCCGCCGGCGCCGACCAGGATCAAGGCTTCGCGCTGCTCTTCGGGCAGGGTCTTTAGAGCCTGACGCAGTTCGTCCAGAGCAACGGGCGCCTCGGGATCGTCCACGGCGACCAGGGTCCGCTCGGCGGCTTCCTGATCCAACTGGGACTGACGCCACGAGCGGCGCTTTTCGGAATAGAACTGGTTGCGCAGGATCATGAAGGTCCAGGCCTTCATGTTCGTGCCCATCTGATAGCTGGCGCGCGCATCCCAGGCCTTCATCATGGCGTCCTGCGCCAGGTCGTCGGCGGCGGTCGGGTCGCCGGTCAATGTCCGGGCGAAGGCGCGCAGATGCGGGATCAGCAGGACCAGTTCGCGCTTGAAGCCCTCGTCGTCGGCCGACGCGGGTTTGGGGGCGGCGCCCAGGCGTGAGGTGCTCATGCGGCGCTGTCCGAAGACTTGGCGTCGGCGCGTTTCAGAATATCGAGAAACTCATCGGGCACGGGTTCGTTGACGACCTCGTCGAACATGTGCCGCAGCTTAACGCCAATGGCCTGCTGGCGAAGGCGAGCTTCTTCAAGCCCTGCCTCCCCCTTCTGGTCGCCTTTGGGACGAGAGGAGTCCGGAGAATCGATCATAGACAGAGCCAAGCCCACCCAACTGTCATCGCGAAGAGATGTCGGTCTCAAACGTCATCAGACCAGCCGGGTTCCTGCATGGACGTCTTTTAATGCTAAAGCTTGTTTGCCACGGCGGAACCGTGATGCGAATGTGACGTTTAGGCTGATGTAACGCCCCGCCTTGCCGGCCGGGCTGTGATTTGTCGGGGACTATCTGAATGAGCCTTCTGGCCAGACTCGCGCCGCACCTTCCTTATGTGCGCCGTTACGCACGCGCCCTGACCGGCGATCAATCCACCGGCGACAACTATGTCCGCGTCGCTCTGGAGGCCTTGGCCGCCGGCGAGCAGCAGCTGTCGGCTGACATGACGCCGCGCGTCGCTCTTTATCATGTCTTCCACGCCATCTGGTCCTCGACCGGCGCGCAGCTGGAAACCGGCACGCTGGAAACCACGGGCAGCGACGCCTCGCAGCGTCTGCTCCGCATCGCGCCGCGCTCGCGTCAGGCCTTCCTGCTGACCGCCCTGGAAGGCTTCACCCCTTCGGAGGCCGCGCAAATCCTGTCCGCCGACCCCCGCGACGTGGAGCGTCTGATCGCTGACGCCCAGGCCGACATTGACGCCGAACTGGCTACCGATGTTCTGGTCATCGAGGACGAGGCCATCATTTCGGCCGACATCCAGAGCCTGGTGACCGAACTGGGTCACCGCGTCACCGGCACCGCCACGACGCACGACGAGGCGATCGACGCCGTCGCCCGCCACAAGCCGGGTCTGGTGCTGGCCGACATCCAGCTGGCCGACGGCTCGTCGGGCATCGATGCGGTCAAGGATATCCTGAAGACCATGGACGTGCCGGTGATCTTCATCACTGCCTTCCCGGAACGCCTGCTGACCGGCGAGCGTCCCGAGCCGACCTTCCTGATCACCAAGCCCTTCCAGCCGGAAACGGTGAAGGCGGCGATCAGCCAGGCGCTGTTCTTCCACCCGTCGCGCCAGAAGGAAGCCGCTTAAAACGCGATCTTTCGCTGACGACAAGATTGGCCTCGGTCCTTCGGGATCGAGGCCTTTTCTTTAGTGTGCGCCGGCGTTGATGGGACAAAGTACGAAAGCGCAAAAAAAGCGATCGAGGTCGGGAACCGGCTTCGGGCGCCGTCGTTATCGGTCTGTGGAGGCGGCGACGCCCCCCGACTTGATCTGCGAAAGCTGATCATGCCGCCTCCGCGCCTCATTCTCGATGATGCCACTTCAAAGCGATCCGAAAGGGTCGCTTTTTTCTTGGCGCGCACCTCGACCGAAGCCGCCGTCGCGGCCAAGATGGTGGTCAAAGAAAACGCACGGAGAGACGCCAATGGCTTCGACAAGCGGCAAGACGAACCGTCAATGGGTGCTGCGCCAGCGCCCCAAGGGCCTGATCCAGCCCGGCGATCTGGAACTGGTCGAGACGGCCATCCCTGATCTGAAGGAGAACGAGGTGCTGGTCCGCACCGTCTATCTGTCGCTGGACCCGACCAATCGCACCTGGATGAACGATTCCGAGGGTTATCTGCCGCCGGTCGGCCTGGGCGAGGTCATGCGCGGCCTGACGCTGGGGGTGGTCGAAGCCTCGCGATCCAGCCGCTTCAAAACAGGCGATGTCGTCATGCCGACCTCGGGCGGCTGGGCCGACTATGCGGTCGTGCCGGAAGGCGGCCTGCGCCCGGTGCATCGTGCGCCCGGTTTGCCGCTGACCGCCAATATGTCGGTGCTCGGCATGACCGGCCTGACCGCCTATTTCGGCGTCACCGACGTGTTGAAGGCCAAGGAAGGCGAGACCATCGTCATCTCGGCGGCGGCCGGCGCGGTCGGCTCCATCGCGGGGCAGATCGCCAAACAGCGCGGCTGCCGCGTCATCGGCATCGCGGGCGGCCCGCAGAAGTGCGCCTGGCTGACCGACGAACTCGGCTTCGACGCAGCCATCGATTACAAGAATGAGGATGTCGGCGAGGCGCTGGACCGCCTGGCCCCGGACGGCGTCGATCTGAACTTCGAGAATGTCGGCGGCGACATCATGATCGCGGTGTTCAACCGTCTGAAGGTCCATGGCCGGATGGCGGTCTGCGGCCTGGTGTCCTCCTACAATGCGACCAAGGCGCCGCCTTCGCCGAACTTCGCGCGCATCATCACCCATCGTCTGCACGTCCAGGGCTTCCTGGTCCTGGACTACGCCCCGCGCGCTCGTGAGATGGTGGCTGAGATGGGCCCATGGCTGGCGGATAGCCGTTTGAAGTGGAAGGTTCACGTCGACGACGGGCTGGAAGGCGCGGTGGAGTCGTTGAATCGCTTGTTCACCGGCGATCACGACGGCAAGCTGCTGGTTCGCGTTTCCGAAGAACCCGCCTGAACCCAAGGTCTGCGCATGAGCGATCCGCTGCACGTCCATTTCGAAGACCTGGAGGTGGGGCAGGTTGTGCCGCTGGGCGCCTGTGCGGTCGATCAGGGGGCGCTGGACGTCTTCATCGAGCGGTTCTCGCCGGGCTGGGACGTGGCCTACGGCGCACCGGACGCCATGGTCTATGTGCTGTGGAGTCGACTGGCGGCCGACAAGTCCGGCGGCTGGGCCCAGACGAAGGTCCTGGCCGTCGATGGGCTGCGTTACATGCGCAATCCCCCGGCGGGCGAACTGCTGCGGGGCCGCATGACGGTGATGGGCAAGGATCCGGTCGGAGACGACAAGGGCATTGTCATCGCCTCGCATGACCTGCTGGACGAGGCCGGACGTCTGGTCTTTTCCTGCCTGACGCGGGCGCTGTTCTCGCGCCGCTGAAACGAAAAACGCCCCGCCGGCGAACCGGCGGGGCGTTGATCGATCTTCGACAGACCGGGTCTTAGTTGACCGAGGTCGGGGCCTGGGCCTGGCGCATCACGGCCATGGCGATCAGGCGATCCCAACCGACCAGCGACACCAGGTGGGCGTAGATCTGGCCCAGGGCGCCGTTGTCGCGCAGCTCGACCAGCTTCTCGGCGGGCAGGGCGCGCAGCTTGTCTTCCGACACCGCATAGTATTCGGCCAGCTTCTGCGGCTGACCCGGCGTGCCGTCGGGATTGCGCGGCGTGAAGTGGGCTTCGCGGATGTCCAGCAGGTCCAGATCCTTGACCAGGGCGACGAAGCCCTCGGTGCGCTGGCGCTCCTGTTCGAAGTTGTTGCAGAACTCCATCGCCATGTTCGTGTAGTCGCTGGGCTGGCCGTCGACGAACAGCGGGTTCTGGCCGCCTTCGGCGACGATCGAGGCGCCGCGGTCGATGCACAGGATCAGGCGCTGGTTCTGCTTGTCGTCGGCGAAGACGAACGGATAGCGGCGCACATAGGCCGGCACATAGGCGTCGGCGCGGAACTCGCCGTCGGGCGCGACGAACAGGTTTTCGTTGGAGCTCAGGCCCATCACGGCGACCGGCTGGCGGTTCTCGCCGGTGAAGATGATCGGATAGGACAGGGCGGCGGCCGAGAATTCAGTGACCGTCAGCGGCACGATATTGGTCTGGGCCACGAAGGCGTAGGGCTTGTCGCTCGGGTTCACGCCCAAGCCGCCGTGGACGCTCTGATCCAGCGGTTCGGGGTTGGTGTAGAAGAGGACGTTGCCTTCAAGCGGCGAATTGTTCGTGTCGGTCATGAAGCGAGGACGCTCTGGTTAAAGATCGGAGGCGCGCCTTCTAGCCCAACGCCGCGCAACCGGCAAACCCGCGATGCGTCGGTTGCAGTGGGGGTCGCCAGCCATTAGCTGTGGCGTATGGGTTCCGCCTGCGATCACGACCATGACCACTCCGGCCTGAACGGCGGGGCGCTGGACCGCGCCCTGGCGGCGGCCGAGGCGCGCGCGGTCCAGCAGGGCGAGCGGATGACCGCCCAGCGCCGGCGCGTCCTGGCCCTGCTGCTGGAAAGCGGCGAGCCGGTGAAGGCCTACGATCTGATCGCACGCTTCGGCGAAGACGGTCAGGCCGCCAAGCCGCCGACCGTCTATCGCGCGCTGGAGTTTCTGGAGCGGCTGGGCATGGTGCATCGCATCGCCTCCATCAGCGCCTATGTCGCCTGCACCGACGATGGCGAGGCCGCCCACGCGGCCGCCTTTTTGATCTGCGACTGCTGCGGCGCGACGCGCGAGGTCAGCGGACCGGATCAGAGCGCCATGAACGCCGCCGCCTCGGCCGCCGGTTACGCCATCGCCCGCACGACGATCGAGGCGCACGGTCGCTGCGCCGCCTGTCGCGACGTCGCATGACCATGGATGCGGCGTTGATGTCCTCACCGCGTCGCCTGTCCGTGCCGATCGACAATCGCTGGGGCGCCGGCGAGATGGCCGTGCTGGATTTCGGCGATCCGAACCGGCCGGTCGATCTGATCTTCTCTCACGCCAACGGCTTCAATGCCGCCACCTATCGCAGCCTGTTATCGCCGCTGTCGGCGTCCTTGCGGATCTGGGCGCCGGATCTGCGCGGCCATGGTCGGTCTGCGCTGCCGACCTTCGCGCGACCCAAGACCAGCTGGCTGGACCACCGCGACGACCTGCTGGCGCTGCTGGAGGCCATCGACGGCCCGCCCGTGGTCATGGCCGGCCATTCGATGGGCGGCACGGCCTCGCTTCTGGCGGCCGCCGTCCGGCCGGATCGGGTGTCCAGCCTGGTGCTGTTCGATCCGGTGATCTGGAAACGCTCGGCGGTCTTCGCCTTCAACCTGCCCTTCGCCCACAAGCTGATGAAGGCGATCCCTATCGCCAAGGCCACCCTGCGCCGTCGCAGCCAGTTCGACAGCCGCGAACAGGCCATGGCCGCCTATCGCGGGCGCGGCGCGTTCA
Organism: Brevundimonas sp. UYEF29; assembly: GCF_040546195.1. Classification (NCBI taxonomy): domain Bacteria; kingdom Pseudomonadati; phylum Pseudomonadota; class Alphaproteobacteria; order Caulobacterales; family Caulobacteraceae; genus Brevundimonas; species Brevundimonas sp. UYEF29. Next base: position 100,122 of record NZ_JBEPNH010000008.1, read on the forward strand.
AGGGTTGGCCCGATATGGTCCTGGCCGACTATCTTTCCGAAGGTTTGAACGAAGGCGACGGCGGGTTCAGCCTGACCGCCGCGCCGGCCTGGGAGGCGGCCAACTACGCAGCCCAGGCGCACGATCCGTGGCGGGCCATGAAACGCTATCCCGGACCGGTTCGCATCCTGAAGGCCGAACACGGCGCCCTGACCCATGTGCCGGTCCAGCCCCGTGGCCTGCCCAATGTCTCGGTCGAGGTCGTGTCCGGCGGCGGGCACCTGTTCCCCATGACCCATGCCGACGTGGCGCGCGACGCCCTGTTCGACGCCGCCGTCTGAGAACGAATTCTGTAGGCGGAGCATGGGCGCGCGCTATAAGGGCGCCGCTGAGCATAACGCCCGCCGCCCGAGACGCCGCTTGTCCTTCTTCCACGCCGGTCCCGCGCCCAAAGGCGCCGGCCCCCGCTCAGGGGCGCTGCGCGACGGCTTGATCCTCGCTCCAGGCATGAAGGTCGGCCTGTTCGGCGGCTCCTTCAATCCCGCCCACGACGGTCACGCCCATGTCGCCGAGACCGCCATGCGGCGTCTGGATCTCGACCGCGTCGTCTGGCTGGTCTCGCCGCAGAACCCTTTGAAAGATGCCCGCCACAGCGCGCCGCTGGAAGACCGCATGTCCTCGGCGCGCCGGCACGCGCGTGGTCCGTCGATGATCGTCTCGGATTTCGAGAGCCGGGCCGGCGTCGCCTGGACCGTGGACACCCTGCGCCTTCTGGTCGCGCGGCATCCGGGCGTGCATTTCGTCTGGCTGATGGGGTCGGACAATCTGGCCAGCTTCCACCGCTGGCGAGGCTGGACCGACATCATGCGGCTGATGCCGGTGGCCGTCATCGCCCGGCCGGGTTCGCTGCTGGACAGCCGCACGGCGCCGGCCGCCGCCCGCTTCGCCGGTTTCCGCATTCCCGCCCAGCAGGCGGGGCTTCTGCCTACGCTTCAGGCGCCCGCCTGGACCTATCTGACGGCGCCACTCAACCCCCTGTCGTCCACGGCGATCAGGACCGGCAAGGGCGTGCGCGCGACCTCGTGATCGCCGGATGATTCGGGCAGCGGTTCACGTTGCGGCCCATCCGTGCTAGAGGGCTTCTTTAGTCAACGCTCCCGGAGCCCTCCGCTGACCCCCTCGCCCGCGTATGATACGCAAGACGCCGCCGTCTCGAATACGGCGCACGAGATGGACCCTATCGAACCTCTCCATTCCGAAGACGGCTTTGAATCCGACGCCTCCCCGCGCGGCTTCGACGATTCCGCTCCCCGCCCCGTCGGCTCCACGCCGCTGGAAGAAGCCCTGCTGAGCCGCCTCGACGAGGACAAGGCCCAGGACATGGTCCTGATCGACCTGAAGGGCAAAAGCGCCATGGCCGACACCATGATCGTGGCGTCCGGCCGTTCGCACCGTCACGTCGGCGCCATCGCCGACCACCTGCTGCGCACGCTCAAGGAACAGGGGCTGGGCAAGGCCAAGGTCGAGGGCCTGCCGCACTGCGACTGGGTTCTGATCGACGCCGGCGATGTGATCGTGCACCTGTTCCGCCCGGAAGTGCGCACCTTCTACAACATCGAAAAGATCTGGGCGGTCGATTCCGCTCACCGCATGGTCCGCGACTGACACCATGAAGCTGAGCATCGTCGCCATCGGCCGACCGGGCCGGGGGCCTGAAGCGACGCTCGCCGACGACTACGCCAAGCGCGCCACCCTGTCGGGGCGCGCGCTTGGCCTCGGTCCCCTCGAACTGATCGATCTGGAAGCCCGCAGACCCGGCAAGGCGCCGGAGGCCGAGTTGATCCTAGCGGCGGCGGAAGGATCGCACCTGATCGCCTGCGACGAACGCGGCAAGACCTATTCCTCGCGCGCCTTCGCCGACCACATCGCCAAACTGCGGGACCAGGGCGAGCGTCGGCTGGTCTTCGCCATCGGCGGGGCGGATGGGCTGGACGCCAGCGTGCGCGAGGCCGCATCCTCGACCCTGGCCTTCGGCCCCCAGACCTGGCCCCACGCCCTGGCGCGCGCCATGCTGGCCGAACAACTGTATCGGGCCGTGACCATCCTGGCCGGATCGCCCTATCATCGCGACTGACATGCGTCGCGCCATACCCTTATCGCTGGCCCTGCTGACGGGTTTCGTCTGCGCCGCCCCGGCGATGAGCAACCAGGCGCCCGAGAGCGAACTGTCGCGCATCCAGGCCGAATACCGCGACGAGACTGTGCGCGCCCGTCGTCTGCGCGCCGACGCCGACGCCGCCAAGACCGAACTGGCCCAATTGGAGCGCCGCCTGGCCTCGCTGCGGGCCGACGAACGAACCGGCGACCGTCAGATCGACGATCAGCGCGCCCGCCTCCAGCAACTGACCGAACGCGAGGCCGAACTGGTCACGGACCTGGCGCGTGAGCGCGGCGCCCAGGGCCGTCTGCTCAGCGCGCTGCAGATGATGAGCCGCCGGCCGCCGCCGCCCCTGCTGGTGCCTGCCGATAAGGCCATCGACACGGTGCGCGCCTCCATTCTGCTCAAGGCCATGACGCCGGATCTGGAAAGCCGCGCCAAGGTGCTGGCCGCCCGCCAGGCCGAGATCATGCGCATCCGCCGCCTCGCCGTCCTGTCCTCGGAGCGACTGCTGACGACCGAGAGCGAGCAGGGCGACCGGCGCGGCGAGATCGAGGGGCTGACGGCGCGCAAGACCGCCCTGACCGCTGTCCTGAACGCCGAGGCCCGCGCCGCCGAACGCGCCGCCGCCGTGCTGGAACGCCGCATCCGCGAACTGGGCGGCGCGGTCCCGACCCCCCAGGCCGAAGAGACGCCGACCGCCCGCCTTCCGGCCGGACGCGGCCGTCTCAGTTCGCCCGTCGCCGGTGCGCCCAGCCAGACCTGGGGCGCTGGAACCTCCGGCTGGCGCTGGCGGGCCGACCGCGCGGCCGTCACCGCCCCCGCCGACGCCAAGGTCGCCTACGCCGGGCCGCTGACGGGATGGGGCAATGTGGTGGTGCTGGACCTCGGCCCCGGCTGGCGCGCCGTCATCGCCGGGTTGGAAAGCGTCGATGTCGGCCCGGACGCCCGGGTCTCGGACGGCCAGACCCTGGGGCGCAGCGGCCCGGACGGCGACGTCTATTTCGAACTGCGCCGCGACGAACGGCCGATCGATCCGGGACCGTGGTTGCGGTGAACCCGCAATAGTCCTTTGCATTCTTGTCTGACGCTGATTTTATCGGCGGGACGCCGCGTCGCCACGATTTGGTCGTGAGGACGGGGCCTTAACCTTCCCACGGGCGCCCACAGTGATCGGCCCGACCGAAAGAGACCGAATGCGTAAACTGCTCCTCGTCGGCTGCGCCGCTCTGGTGCTCGGCGGATCCGCCGCTGCTGTCAGCAGCCAGACCCCGCGAAACGAAACCTTCCGCATGCTGGAGCTGTTCGGCGACGTGGTGGGCATCGTCGAGCAGGCCTACGTCGTCCCGGTCGACAACAAGAAGCTGATCGAGGCCGCGCTGGCCGGTATGATGACGGCGCTGGACCCGCACTCCAACTATCTGCCGCCCTCCAACTACGACGACCTGCGCGAGCGCACCGAAGGCCAGTATTCGGGCGTCGGCCTGACCATCAGCGCCGACGGCGGCATGGTGAAGGTCATCTCGCCGATGGACGACAGCCCCGCCGCCAGGGCCGGGGTCCAGGCGGGCGACGTGATCTCCTCGATCGAGGGCCAGAACGCGGCGGGCCTGACGGTCAGCCAGGTGTCCGAAAAGCTGCGCGGCGCCGTGGGCACCAGCGTCAAGGTGACCTTCCTGCGCGACGGTTCAGACCCGCTGGAAGTGACCCTGACTCGCGAGGTCATCAAGGTTCAGTCGGTCACCGGCCGGGTCGAGGGCGACTTCGGTTACTTGCGCGTCTCGACCTTCAACGAGAACACCGGCCGCGAGCTGAACGAGGCCATCGCCAAGATCAAAGCCGAGAAGCCGGGCGTGAAGGGCTATGTCCTGGACCTGCGCAACAACGGCGGCGGCCTGCTGAACGCCGCCATCGACGTCTCCGACGCCTTCCTGGAACGCGGCGAGATCGTCAGCCAGCGGGGCCGCAAGCCCGAGCAGATTCAGCGCTATTCCGCCAAGCCCGGCGACGTCACCGGCGGCCTTCCGCTGGTCGTCCTGGTCAACTATGGCTCGGCCTCGGCGTCGGAAATCGTCGCCGGCGCCCTGAAGGATCACCAGCGCGCGACCATCGTGGGCCTGACCAGCTTCGGCAAGGGTTCGGTCCAGACCGTGATCCCGCTGCGTCAGGGCCAGGACGGCGCCTTGTCGATCACGACCGCGCGCTACTACACCCCCTCGGGCGCCTCGATCCAGAAGATCGGCATCGAGCCGGATCTGGAAGTCGCGCGTTCGGAGGCAGAGGCCCGCATCGTCTCGCGCTCCAGCTTCATCTATTCCGAGGCCGCCTACGCCACGGCCCTGGACGCCTCCATCGGCGCCGAGCGCAAGGGTCCGCACACCCCCCGCGAAGCTCCGGGCGACAAGTTCGACAAGGAAAAGGACTATCAGCTTCAGCGCGCGCTGGACGTCCTGCGCGCCGGCGGCGACCTATCGAAACTGTCGGCCCCGCCCGAAGGCATCGTCGTCACCGAACCGGGCTCGACGCCCAAGCCCGACGCCGAACCGGCGGCGGACGAACCGAAGGAAGAATAGGACGGGGAGGGGCGGCGCGAGCCGCCCTTTTTCTTGCGCCTACGACAGGCGGTCGCGGAAGGCCGAATAGTCGAAGTCGCGCACCGTCGTCAGCGCATCCGTCTGGGAGTTCCACAGCATGATGGACGGCAGCGGTACGCCGTTAAAGGTGTTGGTCTTCACCATCGAATAGTGGGCCTGGTCCAGAAACGCGATGCGCGTTCCCGGCGTCGGCCGCTCGGCGAAGACGTAGTCGCCGATGATGTCGCCGGCCAGGCACGACGGTCCGCCCAGCCGCACCGTAACCCCATGTTCGGGCTCTTTCAGCAGCGCGGGGCGATAGGGCGCCTCGATCACATCGGGCATATGGCAGGTCGCCGAGATGTCGGTGATGCCGATGGGCATGCCGTTGTCGAACACGTCCAGCACCTCGCCGATCAGGATGCCGGCGTCCAGCGCCACGGCCTCGCCTGGCTCCAGATAGACCTGAACCCCGTGCCAGGCCTGCAGATCGCGCACGAAGGCGATCAGATCCTCGGTCTGATAGTCGGCGCGGGTGATGTGGTGCCCCCCGCCCAGGTTCAGCCATTTGATCCCGCCCAGCAGCGGCGCCAGCTTCGGCTCCACCGCCGCCCAGATGCGCGACAGCGGCTGGAAATCCTGCTCGCACAGCGCATGGATGTGCAGACCATCGACGCCGATCAGATGGTCGGCCGTCAGTTGCGACACCGGAAAGCCCAGGCGCGAACAGGGCTGGGCCGGGTCGTATTTGGCGACCTCGCCTTCGGAATGTTCGGGGTTCAGCCGCAGGCCGATCTCGAACACCTGCCCGTCAGCCCGCGCCTTCGCGATCACGTCGGCGAAGCGGGCGATCTGGGCCGGGTTGTTGAAGATGACGTGGTCCGACAGACGCAGGATTTCGGGCAGGTCCTGCGCCGTATAGGCCGGCGAATAGGTGGTCAGCTCGCCCTTGTAGAACTCGCGGGCCAGCCGCGCCTCCCACAGGCCCGAGGCGCAGACCCCGTCGAGGTATTCGCCGACCACATCGGCCAGCGACCACATCGAAAACGCCTTCAGCGCCAGAAGCACGCGCGCCTCCGCTCCGTCCCGCACGCCCTTCAGGACGGACAGATTGCGACGGATGGCCGCCTCGTCCACCACGAAGGCGGGCGAGGCGACGCGGTTCAGGTCGAAATGCGCAAAGGCGCCCGGATCGCCGGCCTGGGTCTGCATTCAGTCGGTCCGATCAGAAGTCCAGAGGGGCGTCCAGGTCCTGAACCTTCCACGGCAGGCCGTGCTTGTTCAGCATGTCCATGAAGGGATCGGGGTCCAGCTGCTCCATGTTGAACACGCCGTCGCCCTTCCACTGGCCCGTCACCATCAGGGCCGCGCCGATCATGGCTGGCACGCCGGTGGTGTAGCTGACGGCCTGGTTGCCGGTCTCGGCATAGGCCTCTTCGTGGTCGCAGATGTTGTTGACGTAGACCGTCTTCTTGACCCCGTCCTTCAGGCCGGTGGCGATGACGCCGATGTTGGTCTTGCCCTTGGTGATCGGACCCAGCGAGGCCGGCTCGGGCAGCAGGGCCTTCAGGAACTCGATCGGAATGATCTCGCGGCCCTGGAATTGCATCGGCTCGATCGAGGTCATGCCGATGTTTTCCAGCACTTCGAGGTGCTTAAGATAGCTGTCGCCGAACGTCATCCAGAAGCGGATGCGCTTGATCTCGGGATAGAATTTCGCCAGCGATTCCAGCTCCTCATGGTACATGAGATACATGTTCTTGGGACCCACGCCTTCGAAGTCGAAGGTCTGTTTGTGGCTCAGCGCCGGGCCTTCGACCCACTGGCCGTTCTCCCAGTGACGCGAGTTCGCCGTCACTTCGCGCAGGTTGATCTCGGGGTTGAAGTTGGTCGCGAAGGGCAGGCCGGTATCGCCGCCGTTGCAGTCCAGGATGTCCAGCGTCTCGATGGAATCCAGCAGGTGCTTCTTGATGTAGGTGGTGAAGACCGAGGTCACGCCGGGATCGAAGCCCGAACCCAGCAACGCCATCAGACCGGCGTCCTTGAAGCGGTCCTGATAGGCCCACTGCCACTTGTATTCGAACTTGGCTTCGTCGCGCGGCTCGTAGTTGGCGGTGTCCAGATAGTCGACGCCGGCGGCCAGGCAGGCGTCCATGATCGACAGGTCCTGATAGGGCAGGGCCAGGTTCACGACCAGTTCGGGCTGCACCTTCTGGATCAGCGCCGTGGTCGCCGCCACGTCGTCGGCGTCGATGGCGGCCGTGTCGATGTCGACGCCGAAGCGCGACTTCACGGACTGGGCGATCGCATCGCACTTGGACTTGGTCCGGCTCGCCAGGGTGATATGCGAGAAGATGTCCGCGTTCATCGCCATCTTGTGGACGGCCACCGAACTGACGCCGCCTGCGCCGATAACCAGCACCTTGCTCATCTGTGCTTCTCCCGAAGTCTGAAACCCTGGCGACAGCGCCGCCCCTATAAAGGGCGCGGCTCTTAGCACGATGATGACAATCCGCTAAATCCCTGCGCCGATATTGGCTCTTATAGCGTGACCGGATCGCTCCGGTTGCCTTTGTGCGGTTTTTCCGCCATAAGCCGCCGCTTCCGACGCAAGTGAACCTGCGTCTCCACCGGGACGACCCTCATTTCGATGAGACGAGCCCGGCGAGAACCCTCCGCCGACGTGATCGTCGCCGGGGGCCGTTGTCGTATGGAGCCGTTTCACCCGTCGCCATGAGGTAGTGAATGTTCGAGGCTCTGAACGAGCGGCTGACAGGCGTCTTCGACCGGATCACCGGGCGCGGCGCCCTGTCCGAAAAGGATGTCGCCGAGGCGATGCGCGAAGTGCGCGTGGCCCTGCTCGAGGCCGACGTCGCCCTGCCGGTCGTCAAGGAATTCATCGCCTTCGCCACCGAGCGCGCGACGGGCGAAGAGGTCATCCGTTCGGTCAAGCCGGCCGATCAGGTGGTCAAGATCGTCTATGACGGCCTGATCGAGATGCTGGGCGGCGAAGAGCCGGTCCCGCTGAACACCAACGCCAACCCGCCCGCCGTGGTGCTGATGGCCGGCCTTCAGGGCTCGGGCAAGACCACGACCTCGGCCAAGCTGGCGCTGCGCCTGACCAAGTTCGATCGCAAGAAGGTCATGATGGCCTCGCTGGACACGCGTCGTCCGGCCGCGATGGAACAGCTGGCGACCCTGGGCAAGCAGATCGAGGTCGCCACCCTGCCGATCGTGGCGGGCGAAAGCGCCGTCCAGATCACGCGCCGGGCGCTGCAATCGGCGAAACTCCAGGGCTTCGACGTCCTGATCCTCGACACAGCCGGCCGCATCACGCTGGACGAAGGGCTGATGAACGAGGTGGCCGAGGTCGCCGACATCGCCAAGCCCGTCGAGACCCTGCTGGTCGCCGACAGCCTGACCGGCCAGGACGCGGTGCGCACCGCCAAGGCCTTCCACGAGCGCCTGCCCCTGACCGGCCTCGTCTTGACCCGCGCCGACGGCGACGGTCGCGGCGGCGCCATGCTGTCGATGCGCGCCGTCACCGGCCTGCCGATCAAATATCTGGGCGCCGGCGAAAAGGTCGATGCGCTGGACGTGTTCGACGCCCGTCGCGTCGCCGGCCGCATCCTGGGTCAGGGCGATATCGTCGCCCTGGTCGAAAAGGCCAGCCAGGATCTGGACCAGGCCAAGGCCGAGAAGATGGCCCGCAAACTGGCCAAGGGTCAGTTCGATCTGGACGACCTGGCCGGTCAGCTTCAGCAGATGAAGCGGATGGGCGGGCTTCAGGGCATCATGGGCATGCTGCCCGGCGTGGCCAAGATGAAGGGTCAGATGGCCGAGAGCGGCATCGACGACCGCATGATCCTGCGTCAGGAAGCCATCATCTCCTCGATGACCAAGGCCGAGCGCAAGAAGCCCGACCTGCTGAACGCCAGCCGCAAGAAGCGCATCGCCGCCGGCGCCGGCGTCGATGTGCAGGACGTGAACCGGGTTCTGAAACAGCACCGCCAGATGGCCGATGTGGTCAAGTCGATGGCGCGCGGCGGACCCAAGAAGATGCAGCAGATGGCCGCCATGCTGGGCGGCCTTGGCGGCGGCATGCCCGGAATGGGCGGCGCCGGCCCCGACATGGCCCGCCTCAAGGCGTTGGGCGGCGGCAAGATGGCCGAACCCTCCGCCGACGATCTGAAAGCCATCCAGGACCGGCTCGCCGGACTGGGCGGCGGACAACTTCCGGGAGGCCTTCCGGGCTTACCGGGCTTCCCTCCCAAGAAATAACGACTTCCTAGAAAGAGACCTGAAATGCTGAAGATTCGTCTGGCCCGCGGCGGCGCCAAGAAGCGCCCCTACTACCACATCGTCATCGCCGACTCGCACTCGCCGCGCGACGGCAAGTTCATCGAGAAGGTCGGCAGCTACAACCCGATGCTGCCCAAGGACGGCGCCACCCCGCGCGTCGCCCTGAAGGTCGAGCGCATCGCCGAATGGCTTGGCAAGGGCGCCCAGCCGACCGACCGCGTCGCCCGCTTCCTGTCGCAGGACGAGACCCTGGGCCAGAAGGTCAAGTGGACCCAGTCGAACAACCCGAACAAGGGCGCTCCGGGCAAGAAGGCCCAGGAACGCGCCGCCGAGCGCGCCCAGCGCGAAGCCGACCGCCTGGAAGCCGAAGCCGCCGCCAAGGTCGAGGCCGCTGAAGCCGCCGCCCGCGCCAAGGAAGAGGCCGCCGCCGCCGCCGAAGCCGCCAAGAACGCTCCCGCTGCTGAAGAAGCGCCTGCCGAAGAGGCCCCGGCTGCTGAAGCGACCGAGGAAAAGGCTGAAGGCTGAGCCTTTCGGTTTGACGATGATCAGGGCGGCGTCTTTCGACGCCGCCTTTTTCATGGGTTAAGAACACGCATGACCACGGACAGCAGATTGATCCTCGTCGGCCAGGTCGGCGGCGGCTTCGGCGTGCGGGGCGAGGTGCGGGTGACCGCCTTCACCGCCGACCCCCTGGCCCTGACCGCCTACGGCCCTCTGCTGCGCGCGGATGGGACTGTGGCCCTGACCCTGACCTCGACGCGGCCCGACAAAAACGGCGTCGTCGGCCGGGCCAAGGAGATCACCACCAAGGAACAGGCCGACGCCCTGCGCGGCCTGAAGCTGCACGTCCCCCGCGACCGGTTCCCCGAGCCGGACGAGGACGAATTCTACCTCGCCGATCTGCTGGGCGTTCAGGTCCGTGACACAGCGGGCGGCGTCATGGGCACGGTGAAATCGGTCCAGAACTTCGGCGCGGACGACATGCTGGAGATCGCGCCCGCCGCCGGCGGCCCGACCTGGTATCTGCCCTTCACCAAGGAAGCGACGCCGGAACTGCACCTGGCCGACGGTTGGCTATTGGCCGTGCCGCCGACCGAGGTGGGCGAGCGCGAGCCCGACTGAAGTTTCGTCACCGCTCCCGTCGGTGTTGCGGATGGGCTGGGCGGCGCCGACATAGGGCTATCGCAATAGCCGAGGCCGCACCCATGACCGACCTGTCCGCCTTCCCGATCACGCAACGCTGGCCGGCCCAGCATCCCGATCGCATCCAGCTCTACTCCCTGCCGACGCCCAATGGGGTGAAGGTTTCGATCATGCTGGAGGAGGTCGGCCTGGCCTATGAGCCGCACCTGATCGACATCACCAAGAACGAGACCTGGGGGCCGGAGTTTCTGTCGCTGAACCCCAACGGCAAGATCCCCGCCATCCTCGATCCGAACGGCCCGAACGGACAGCCGCTGGCCCTGTTCGAATCCGGCGCCATCCTGATCTATCTGGCGGAGAAGACCGGCAAACTGCTCTCGGCCGATCCGGCGACCCGCTATGAGACGATCCAGTGGGTCATGTTCCAGATGGGCGCGATCGGCCCGATGTTCGGCCAGCTGGGCTTCTTCCACCGCTTCGCCGGCAAGGACTACGAGGACAAGCGCCCGCGCGACCGCTACGTCGCCGAAAGCCGCCGCCTGCTCGGCGTGCTGGAAACACGGCTTGCCAATTACGGGGGAGAGCCGCGCGACTGGCTTGTCGGCGACTATTCCATCGCCGATGTCGCCACCTTGGGCTGGGTCCGCAACCTGATCGGCTTTTACGAAGCGGGCGAGATCGTCGGCTTCGCCGACTTCCCGCGCGTCGCCGCCTGGCTGGAGCGCGGCCTGGCGCGCCCCGCCGTCCAGCGCGGCCTCAACATCCCGGCGCGCGACTGATCTGAACCTCGCCCCGTCGGTCGCGTTGTCTGCTCACACCAACAGGAGCGCGACCGATGGGCATCTTCTCTTCGATCTGGAACAAGATCACGGGCCACAAACCGAAGGCGACCCCTGTTCCGCCGCCGGCCTCTACGGCCGGAATTCCTGCGCCCAACGCGGCGCCGGCCCCGACCGCCGCGCCGGCCTTGCCGCCCGTCGATGTCGAGGCGGTGCTCAGCGATCTTGCGGCGTCCAAGGGCGGCGGCGGCAACTGGCGGACCTCGATCGTCGATCTTCTTAAGCTGCTGGACCTGGATTCCAGCCTGGCCGCCCGCAAGGAACTGGCCGAGGAGCTGAACGTCCACGCTGGCGAGCATGGCTCGGCCGAACAGAACATCGCCCTGTCCAAGACCGTGTGGAAGAAGCTGGCCGAAAACGGCGGCCAGGTCCCGGCCTCGCTGCGCGACTAGCATCTACAGCTGGATCAGGCCGGCGGTCTGATCCAGCGCATCGCGGCCAGCGCGGCAAACCCGACCGCCAGACCCCAGAAGGCCGATCCGACGCCGAACAGGGTCAGGCCCGACGCCGTCGCCGCAAACGTCAGCACGGCCGCCTCGCGCGATCCGACCTCCGTCATCATGTTGTGCACCGCCCCGGTCAGCGGCGCGATCAGCGCCAGACCCGTCACCGCCGCCAGCACGGCCGGCGGCATGGCGATGAACAGTCCGGCCAACGGCGCGGCGAACAGGGCCACGACCAGATAAAGACCGCCATAGATCACGCCCACGATCCAGCGCCTGGTGGGATCGGAATGGGCGTCCGGCCCCGTGCAGATCGCCGCCGTGATCGCCGCCAGATTGACCCCATGCCCGCCGAACGGCGCGATCAGCAGGCTGGCGACGCCGGTGGACAGGATCAGTCGGTTGGCGGGCGGCGGATAGCCGGCGCTCTGCAGCACTACCAGCCCGGGCAGGTTCTGGGCCGCCAGCGTCACCAGAAACAACGGAAAGCCAAGGCTGACCGCCGCCTTCCAGTCGAACACGGGCGCGACCGGCTCCAGATGGCCGAACAGGCCGGTCGCGGCGGGGAGCGCCAGCTGCCCTCGCATCGCCAGCACCGCAAAGGCCGCCGCCAGCACGGCGGGCAAGGCCCAGGTCGGCCATAGCCGTCTGAAGATCAGGAACACCGCGATCAGCCCGACAACCAAGGCCGTCTCGTCCGGCGCCACCTTGAACAGTCTCAGCACGAAGGGCAGCAGCACCCCCGCCAGCATGGCCGAGGCGAGGGCCGCCGGTATCCGCGCCGCCAGCCGCCCCAGCACCGGGATCAGGCCGGTCAGGATCATCAGCAAGGCGGCGAAGACGAAGGCGCCGACGGCCGTCGGCCAGGACAGGCCCAGGGTTGTGGCCGCCAGCAGGGCCGCCCCCGGCGTGGACCAGGCCAGCACCACGGGGATCTTCAGCCGCCAGCTCAGCACCGCGCCGGGCAAGCCGATGCCCAGGCACAGGGCCGTCACCATCGACCCGATCTGGCCTGCGTCCGCGCCCAAGGCCTGGCCGGCCTGGACCACCAGGGCGACCGTCCCGCCAAACCCGATCACCGTCGCCACGGCGGCGGACGAAAAGACCGAGGCGGGCAGGGCGCGCATGGAAAAGGCCGGAGCAGTCATGCCCCGGCCTTAAACCGTCGTCTCGGATGGCGGAAGGCTGGGATCCAGCCCTCCTGATCAGCCTTCGATGTCTTCCGGCAGGCCCACGGCGTGGAAACCCGCATCGACGTGGACGACTTCGCCCGTGGTCGAACGGCCCAGGTCCGAGCACAGCCACAGGGCCGCTCCGGCGACGCCTTCCATCGAGGTCTCTTCCTTGATCAGCGAGAACTGGGCCGACTTGGAGTGCAGACCGCGCCCGCCCGAGATGCCGGCCAGCGACAGGGTGCGCATGGCCCCGGCCGAGATGGCGTTGACGCGGATGTTCTTGGGACCCAGGTCGCGCGCGATATAGCGGGTCGCGGCTTCCAGCGCGGCCTTGGCCACGCCCATGGTGTTGTAGTTCGGAATGACCCGCTCGGACCCCAGATAGGTCAGGGTGATCAGGCTGCCGCCGTTCGGCATCAGCTTGGCCGCCCTACGCGAGACGTCCACGAAGCTGAAGGCCGAGATGTTCATGGCCAGAAGGAAGCTGTCGCGCGTGGTGTTGTCCACGAAGCTGCCCTTCAACTCATCCTTGTTGGCGAAGGCCACCGAATGGACGACGAAGTCGATCGTGCCGAAGGTCTTTTCCAGCTCGGCGAAGGCCGCGTCCATCGAGGCGTCGTCGGTGACGTCGGCCGGGATCAGCAGCTTGGCGCCGACGCTTTCCGCCAGCGGACGCACGCGGCGCTCCAGGCTTTCGCCCAGATAGGTGAAGGCCAGCTCGGCGCCCTGGGCGGCCAGCTGCGAGGCGATGCCCCAGGCGATGGAGCTGGAGTTGGCCACGCCCATGATCAGGCCCTTCTTGCCCTTCATGAGGTCGCCGGTCGGCATGTCCCAGCCTTCGGAAGTCGCCATGGTTCGTCTCCTGATGATTTGCGCGGAGGGTTAGCAGGGGCGGGCGTAAACCGGAACCCCCGCCGCCTTCCCTAGCGTCAGAGCAGGCCCGCGATCGCCTCGCGCGCCGCGTCGCCCAGATCAGGGCGTTTCAGGGCCAGGGCGACGTTGGCGCGCAGCAGGCCGATCTTGTCGCCGCAGTCGTGGGTCACGCCCGCATATTCGACGGCGGTGAAGCTCTGGTCCGCCATCAGTCGCGCCATGGCGTCGGTCAGCTGGATCTCGCCGCCCGCGCCCTTTTCCTGCGTCGCCAACAGGTCGAAGATTTCCGGCTGCAAAATGTAACGGCCCGAGATCGACAGGTTGGACGGCGCAGTTCCGGCGGCGGGCTTTTCGACCATGCCCTTCATGACGATGCGCGAACCGTCGCGGCTGACCGGATCGACGATGCCGTATTTGTGGGTCTGATCTTCGGGGACGGATTCCACGCCGATGATGTTGCCGCCGGTCTCGGCATAGACCTCGGCCAACTGCTTCAGGGCGCCGGGCTGAGAATCCACGATCACGTCGGGCAGGATGACGGCGAACGGCTCGTGCCCGATGATGTCGCGCGCGCACCAGACGGCGTGGCCCAGGCCCTTGGGCTGCATCTGGCGGGTGAAGCTCATCTCCCCGGCCGAGGCCAGTTCGGCGTTCATCATCTCCAGGATGTCGGTCTTGCCCTTGGCCTGAAGCTGGGCTTCCAGTTCGATCTGATGATCGAAATAGTCCTCGATGGCGCCCTTGGAGCGGCCGGTGACGAAGACGATGTGCTCGATCCCTGCCTCGCGCGCCTCTTCGACGATGTAGGACAGGATCGGCCGGTCGACGACGTTCAGCAGTTCCTTGGGGGTCGTCTTGGTGCCGGGCAGAACCCGGGTGCCGAGGCCCGCGACGGGCAGTACGGCCTTGCGCAGGCGCGCGGGCGTGGTGGTCATCAAATCATCCTGACAGCTATCCCGCCCCTTCTACGGCCTCGTGCGCTTCAGTTGAAGCGCTTCGCGCTTCAACGGGGCGAACCGGTGAAAGAAGGGGCGGAACGGCGGTCGGGTTCCGCCTTATTTGGCGGGGCGGGCCATCGGGGTCATGGCGGCGATGGTCGCGCGCTGGGCCAGCAGTTGGTCTTCCGGCAGCGGGATCAGGCCGCGATCAGCCAGATAGCCGCCCTTGCCGGCGGCGCCTTCCGACAGGAACTCCTGCACGAACTGCTGCAGGCCCGGAATGACGCCGATGTGGGCCTTCTTCACATAGATGTAGAGGCTGCGCGACAGCGGATAGGCGCCGCTGGCGATGGTGTCGGCGGTCGGGGCGACGCCGTCGATGGTCTCGGCCTTCACCGTATCCAGGTTCTGCTCCAGGAACGAATAGCCGAACACGCCCAGCGAACCCGGCGTGCGGGTCAGGGTCTGGACGATGGCGTTGTCGTTCTCGCCGGAATCGATCCAGGCGCCGTCCTCGCGCAGGGTGTGGGCGATGGCTTCGAACCGGTCCTTGTTGCCTTCGATCGCCTTGACGGCCGGCACCAGCTTGGCGCCCGGCGTCATGCCCAGCTCCAGGAAGGCGTCGCGCGTGCCCGAGGTGGGCGGCGGGCCATAGACCTGGATGCGCTGGTTCGGCAGGCCGGCGTTGACCTGGTTCCAGGTCTTGGCCGGATTGGCGACGAACTGACCGTCGGCGCCCGGCACTTCCTTGGCCAGGCCCTCGTACAGGTCGTTCAGTTCGAAGTTGAAGCCGTTGCCGTTACGGGCCGTGGCGATGACGATGCCGTCGAAGCCGATCTTGATCTCGACGATGTCGGTGACGCCGTTCTTGGCGCACAGGTCGAACTCGGACTGCTTCATCTGACGCGAGGCGTTGGCGATGTCCGGCGTGGTCGGGCCGACGCCCTGGCAGAAGGCCTGGATGCCGCCGCCGGTGCCCAGCGATTCGACGCGCGGCGCCGCGGCGCCCGAACCGCGCGCGAAGGTCTCGGCGACCCGCGTGGCGAAGGGGAAGACGGTCGACGAACCGGCCGCCCAGATGCCGGAGCGCGCGCCGGAGGCGGAGCCGCCCCCGCCGTTGTCGCCACAGGCCGCCAGGGCCAGAAGGGCGGCGGCCGAAGCCGCCAGTTTCAGTGTGCGGATCATCCAAGGCTCTCCCTGAGCATCGATTTCGCGATGCTTAGAGCAGAGGATTATGACAGTCCCGCGAAGGGAACCGCCGGCGCTACAGCAGGCGGCGGCGCATCACCTGCGACAGGGTGTCGATCAGGGTCACGGCGACCACGACGACGATCACGATGGCCGAGACGGCGCGGAAATCGAAGGCGTTCATGCTGTCGAACAGCACCTGGCCGATGCCGCCCGCGCCGATCAGACCCAGCACGGTCGCGGACCGGCTGTTGGATTCGAAACGGTACAGGGCGAACGAGGTCCACAGCGGCGCGACCTGAGGCAGGACGCCCCAGACGATCTCGTGCAGCTTGCCCGCGCCGGTGGCGCGCACGCCCTCGACCGGACCCTTGTCGATCGACTCGACCGCTTCCGAGAACAGCTTGGCCAGAACCCCGGCCGTATTCAGGGTGATGGCCAGAACACCCGCCAGAGGTCCCAGGCCCACGGCGGTCACGAACAGCAGGCCGATCACCAGATCCGGCACCGAACGCAGCAGGTTCATGATCCAGCGCACGGGCGTCACGATCCAGACGGGCGCGATGTTGCGCGCCGCCGCCAGACCGAGCGGAATGCCCAGGATCACGGCCAGGAAGGTGCCCCACAGGGCGATCTGCACCGTCTCCCACATCTTGGCGACGAACATCTTCCAGTCGCTGAAGTCGGGACGCAGCAGGTCGTGGACGAACAGCTGGGTGCTGTCGTTGCCGGCGAACAGGCGCGAGATGTTGCCCAGATCGACGGCGTCGATGCTGTACAGCAGGACGGCGGCGACGCCGCCCCAGACCAGGACGTCGGCGACCCAGGCGAGGGCGGACTTCTTGGGCGCCGCCGGAATCGCGACGGCGGGAGACGCGACTGCGGTCAAGGCCGGACCTCACGCAGGCTGCGCAGGCGTTGAAGCTCGCGCTCGGCGGCGGCGGCGGCGGCCGTATCGCCCTTGGCGCGGGCCTCGCCCAGTTTCTGGTCGGCGATCATCTCGCGGATCGGGTCCAGATAGCTGTCGTCGGCGGCGGTGAAGCGCGAATATTCCAGGTCCGCCAGAACCTTGCGCTGCCGCTCGGCCTCGGCGCCTTCGCCCTGGCCATAGGTCAGGAAGAAGCTGCGGATCTTTTCCTTCAGCGCCGGATCCAGGTCCTCGCGCACGACGATGCCGCTCTCGGGGATGGGCGGCGAAGTCCAGATCTCCTCGATCTGGCCTGCCAGCTGCGGGTTCTCCTTGCGCATGAAGATGGTGTTCACGCTGTTGGAGGTGGCCACGTCGATCACCCCGGTCGCCACGCCGAAGGCGTTGGCCTGGTGGTTGGCCGAGCGCACAGTCTTGAAGCACTGGCTCGGGACCACGCCGCGCGGATTGAACAGGAAGGTCAGCGGGGCCAGGGTGCCCGACGTCGACTGGGCGTCGCCGATGCCGAAGTTGTACTTCTTGCCGCACGCCATGACCTGATCCAGCGTGATGCCCGATCCCTTCTTGACGATCAGCGTGGACTGATAGCTGTCCAGACCCTCGCGGTTGACGGTGCGGGCGATGACCTCGGCCTTGGCGCGGTCGATGGCCTCGACCTCAGGCTTGGCCGAGAACCAGCCCACTTGGGTGTGGTTGCCGCGCATGGCCTCGACCAGGACGGTGTAGTTCGATCCGAAATAGGGCTTCACCGGCACGCCGATGGCCTTGGACATGTCGTCCAGCAGCGGCTGCCACAGCGGACCGGCCGAGGCCTGGCCTTCGGCGGACAGGATCGAGAAGGTGATCTCGCTCGCCGTGCCGCCCGCAGCCTTCTTGTCCTCGCCGCCGCCGCAGGCCGCCAGGCCCAGGATCATGACGGCGGCGCCAGCCGCAGCGAACAGGCGGCGGGTAGGAGAAATGCGCGACAGGCTCATGCCTTGGTCTCCCAGAACGCGTCCTCGAACTCGGGACCGTAGATTTCGATCAGGCGCTTTTGGTCCAGCGCCGTGGACGGGCCGTCATAGACGATCTTGCCGCCTTGCAGGGCGATGACGCGGTCGCAGTAGCGGATGGCGTAGTCGACTTGGTGCAGGGTGACGATCACCCCCATGCCGTCGCGCTTGTTCAGCTCGACCAGCAGTTCCATCACCTTGCGGGCGGACACCGGGTCCAGCGAGGCGACGGGTTCATCGGCCAGGATGGCCTTGGCGCCCTGCACGATGGCGCGGGCGATGGCGCCGCGCTGCTGCTGCCCGCCCGACAGGGTGTTGGCGCGCTGGGCGGCGTAGTCGCTGACGCCGACGCGGTGCAGGGCCGCCATGGCCTTGTCCTTGTCCGCCTGGGGCCACAGGCCCAGCAGGCCCTTCCATCCGGGCAGACGCCCCAGCGCGCCCAGCATGACGTTGGAGAACAGGCTCAGGCGACCGACCAGATTGAACTGCTGGAAGATCATGCCCAGCTTGCTGCGCGCCTTGCGCACGGCGCCGGTGACCCGGCCGTCCTTCTGCACGGTCTCGCCGAACACCTGGATGGTGCCGGCGCCCGCGTCGATCGACTGCAGGCCGGTGATGGAGCGGAGCAGGGTGGACTTGCCCGAACCGGACGGACCGATCAGGGCGACCATTTCGCCGGAGGCCACGGAAATCGAGACGCCGTCCAGCGCCTTTCGCGATCCGAAGGTCTTCGACACGTCACGCGCCAGGACTAGCCCAGGGGCGGCGGCGGCTGCGGATGAACTCATGAACTCGCTAGGAGGCTATGGCGAAGGGGCGCCGCAATAAGCTGAAATCACGCTTGGGCAAGTCTTAATCGCACGGGGCGTGGGATTTCGTCTAGTCCGCCCTTACGGTCTCGCCCAGGCCGCAACGCCGCAGAAGCGCCCCGTCCGCCGCGTCCTGGGGCTGCGCCGCCTGTAGCAGCCGGGCGTCCATGGCCAGCGCCGGACCCGCCAGAACCGGATGGACCGACAGCGACGCCAGGGCCTTGCGCAGTCTGATGGCGGCCGTCAGATCGTGGGCCCCATGCCGCAGGACCGGGCCGAAGATGTCGTCCAGCAGCTCGGATGCGTCCAGCGCCTCGGCCAGAACGCGGTCACACTCCGCCACCTTTTCGGTTCTCTGATCGGCCCACTGATCCAGCAGCCGAACGCCTGATCCGACGACGCACACGACCGTGCCGATGTCGTTGACGGCGCTCGACAGCGCCTTGTCGGCGATCTCGCCCAAGACGATCAGGCCATAGCGCGGATCCTGATCGAACGACCGTTCCCGACCTAGGATGAAGGCGCTGAGCACCGCATCTGGGGCGATCTTGTCGCCGTCCAGACGCGCCAAGGGTTCGCCCCGCATGCGAAAGGCGCCGGGCCGCGCCAGAATCTGGACCCGCGCATCCGCCCGTTCCGCCAGCGTCTGCAGGTGCTGGACATCGACGTTCAGGACGTAGCCGGTCGACGCCGCCGCGACGATCCGGCCTTGCGAAAGCGTTCCCGACGCAGCGCCCATGCGTGGTCGTTCCGCGTCCGCCTTCAGCGCCTTGGCCGCCTCGGCCTCGACCCGCTCGACGGTATGGCTGAGCCGCGCCAGACTGGTCAGGCGGCTTACCCAAGTCAGAAGACGAAAGGCCACCAGCGCCACGACGCCAAGGCTGAAGACGAAGATGATCGCTCGTCCGCCCGGGCCGTAATACTGGGCGTTGATCGCGGTGACGCCGACGATGGCGTAGAGAAAGGCCCCCACGAAGGTGGACAGGGCCTTTTGCGTGCTTTCGTCGCCGGTGATCAGGGCGGCGGCTCGCGGAGTCGCTGCGCTCGACACGCTGGTATAGGCTGTGACCATGGCGCCCAGCGAAAAGGTCGCCACCGCCAGAAGGCTGGACGCCAGGATCGTCAGCACCGCTTCGACGGAATCGCCGCCGAACCGTTCGGCCAGAACGTCAGGGGCGAACGGCGCGCCCCACGCCCCGGCCAATGCGGCGATCACGCCAAGAGCGGCATACAGGCTGGCGCGCCACCACAGTTGCCGCGACAGGCGACGAAACAGAAAGATCCAGCGATTCATGACGGTCCCCTCGAAAGCCTAACGCAGCCGTTGGTCGCCAGTTTCCCCGACGCTTCGCACCGCTTCTTGCCGGCCCCGCCATGAAAAAACCTCTTTACATGACAGTCGCGCGTCCCCATATCGCGCTTTCCGGCGGACCCCGTAGGTCCTGTCTGCGCCGCTAACGCCGGTCTGGGTTTAACAATTAGCAGGGGGTTACGTGAATTGCGCACGTATCAGCTTCCCCTGGACCTGGTCCGTGAGCGGTCCCCTGAACGTCCCGTCGCCCTCGTGCGGCCGCGTTCGGTTTCCGTAGCGGCGCGCTGGTTCCAGGATAATCTAAAGGCCGACGTCTTCTACGCTGTGAAGGCCAACCCTTCGCGCTGGGTCGTCGAAACCCTGATCGAGGCCGGCGTTCGCGGCTTCGATGTGGCGTCCATCGCCGAGATCGAGCTGGTTCGTTCGGTCAGCCATGACGTTCGCCTGGCCTTCATGCATCCGGTCAAGAGCCGCTCTGCGATCACCAAGGCCTATTTCGATCACGGCGTGCGCACCTTCTCGCTCGACTGCATCGACGAGCTGAACAAGATCCTCGACGCCACCGGCGGGGCGGACGACCTGAACCTGATCGTGCGCATGGCCGTCTCGGCCGACGGCGCCGCCTATACGCTGTCGGGCAAGTTCGGCGTGTCGTCGGATCAGGCGCCGGCCCTGCTGATGGCGACGCGCCAGGCGGTCAAGGACGGCCTGATGGGCGTTTCCTTCCACGTCGGCAGCCAGTGCATGCGCCCGACCGCCTATCAGGCCGCCATGGCCCAGGTCGGCCGGTCGATCAGCCGTGCGGGCGTGATCGTCGATATCGTCGATGTCGGCGGCGGCTTCCCGTCCGTCTATCCGGGCATGGTCCCGCCGGACATGAGCGAATACGCCGACGCCATCCATCGCGGCTTCAACGAGATGCCGGTGTCGGAAACGACCGAGCTGTGGTGCGAGCCCGGCCGGGCGCTGGTCGCCGAATCCTCGTCGATCCTGGCCCGTGTCGACCTGCGCAAGGGCGACGCCCTTTATTTGAACGACGGCTCCTACGGCTCGCTGTTCGACGCGACCCACTCGCGCTGGCCCTTCCCGACCAAGCTGGTCCGGGACGGCGAAAGCGCGGGCGAGCTGAAGGCGTTTCAGTTCTACGGCCCGACCTGCGATTCCATCGACCATATGCCGGGACCCTTCTGGCTGCCGGCCGATGTGCGCGAAGGCGACTTCATCGAAATCGGCATGCTGGGCGCCTATGGCGTCGCCATGTCGACCGGCTTCAACGGCTATGGCGAACACGACATCGCCGCGGTCGAGGACGCCCCGATGGCCTCGCTGTACGGTCTGGCCCCGCGTTCCATCCCCACCGTGCGCACCACGGCGGAAGAGAACGCCCGTAAGGTCGTGCGCCTGTCACGTCCCAAGGGTAAGGCCGGTCAGCGCAAGTCGCGCCGGAAGTAGCACGCTAGCACCTGCAACCGTCATCCTCGGGCAAGACCCGAGGAGCGGCCCGTCTGCGTCTTCCTTGCGAGGAACGCGCGGCGGAACGTCCGGCCCTCGGATCAAGTCCGAGGGTGACGGCCGATGGTTGGGCGTCTATCGGTCCTGTCGGTCGCTCCGTCCCGGCACGTCTGCTTGTTCGACGGGCGCTCAAATCACAGGGAAACCGCCGAAATGAACGCTCCCGTTCAATCGAACACCAAGGCCCAGCTGCTGCAGAATGTCGTCGAGCATGTCGACATCACCAGCTTCGACGCGCGTCCGATCATCGACTCGATGCGCAAGATGTCCTTCTCGTCGCGCGACACCGCCCGCGCTGCCGACATCTTCTCGATGGCCATCGAGGACAAGGACTGCTCGCCCTGGCTGATCCTGGCCGGTTCGACCTCGGCCGGCGGCTGCATGCACGTGTACCGCGACATGGTGAAGTTCGGCATGGTCGACGCCGTGGTCGCCACCGGCGCCTCCATCGTCGACATGGATTTCTTCGAGGCCCTGGGCTTCAAACACTATCAGGCGGCCGGCGAGGTGGACGACAACGTCCTGCGCGACAACTACATCGACCGGATCTACGACACCTATATCGACGAGGAAGAACTCCAGGCCTGCGACCACACCATCCTGGAGATCGCCAACCGTCTGGAGCCGCGCGGCTATTCCAGCCGCGAATTCATCTGGGAGATGGGTAAGTGGCTGAGCGAGGGCAATGCGAAAAAGCCCGGCTCGCTGATCCAGACCGCCTATGAAGAGGGCGTGCCGATCTTCTGCCCGGCCTTCGTCGACTCATCGGCCGGCTTCGGCCTGGTCAAGCACCAGAAGGAACGCGCCGCCGCCGGTCAGCCCTATCTGATGCTGGACGCCATCGCCGACTTCCGCGAACTGACCGACATCAAGATCGCCGCCGGCGTCACCGGCCTGTTCATGGTCGGCGGCGGCGTGCCCAAGAACTTCGCCCAGGACACCGTCGTCTGCGCCGAAATCCTGGGCGTCGAGGCCGAGATGCACCGCTATGCGGTCCAGATCACCGTCGCCGACGTCCGCGACGGCGCCTGCTCGTCCTCGACGCTGAAAGAGGCGGCCTCGTGGGGCAAGGTCCAGACCACCCACGAACAGATGGTCTTCGCCGAGGCCACCACGGTCGTCCCCCTGATCGGCTCCGACGCCTACCACCGCGGCGCCTGGAAGGCCCGCGACAAGCGCCGCTGGAACAAGTTGTTCGAGAAGGGCTGAACAAAGAAAAAGGCCGGTGGATTGCTCCGCCGGCCTTTTGTCTATCCGTCTACCTTTGAGATCAGGCGGCGCAGGCCTCGAAGCCGGCCTTCAGCGCGGCTTCGTCCAGATCGCGGCCGATGAAGACGGCGCGGCTCCAGCGGCGTTCGGCGACGCCCCATTCGCGTTGCAGGTCGCCTTCCAGGATCATGTGCACGGCCTGGAAGACCAGGCGGCGGTTCTCGCCCTTGACGTCGATGATGCCCTTGGCGCGCAGAATGTTCTGACCCTGCTCGCCCAGCAGCCGGTCCAACCAGGCGGTGAATTTCGCCCCGTCCAGCGGCCGATCCAGCGACAGGGAGATGCCCTTGATGTCGTCCTGGTGGGCGTGGCCTCGCGCGCCGTGGGCGTGATCATGCGCGTGGTCGTGGTGATGATGATCGTGCCCATGGTCGTGGTCGTGATGGTCATGACCGCAGTGTTCGTCGTGGACATGGCCGTCCGCGCCGTGCGGCGGGTTCACGAAGTCCGGCTTGACCTCGAGAATGCGCTCCAGATCGAAGGCGCCCAGGCCCAGCACCTGATCCAGCGGCACGTTCGAGCGCTCGGCGCGCACGATGGGCGCCAGCGGGTTCAGCGCCCGCAGGCGCGCCTCGACCGCGTCCAGCTCGTCGGCGGTCGCCAAATCGACCTTGTTCAGGATGATCCGGTCGGCGAAGGCCACCTGCTCGCGCGCCTCCTTGGAGTCGTCCAGCCGCGCCATCACATGTTTGGCGTCGACCAGGGTCGTGACGCTGTCCAGCTGGGTCTTGGCCATGACGTCCTCGTCCACGAAGAAGGTCTGGGCCACCGGGCCGGGGTCGGCCAGACCGGTCGTCTCCACGATGATGGCGTCGAAGGCGGGCTTGCCGGGGCGCTGGCGCTTCATCAGGCCGGCGACCACGCGGATCAGATCGCCCCGCACCGTGCAGCAGACGCAGCCGTTGTTCATCTCGAACACGTCCTCGTCGGCGCCGACCACCAGATCGTTGTCGATGCCGATCTCGCCGAACTCGTTGACGATGACGGCGTAGCGCTTGCCGTGATCCTCGGTCAGGATCCGGTTCAGCAGCGTCGTCTTGCCCGCGCCGAGATAGCCGGTCAGGACGGTGACGGGGATCTTGCTGTTGGCGGAAGCGGTCGAGGCGGGGGCGGCGAGGGTATCGGTCATAGGCCGCTAGATGGCGGCTGCATCGCGCGAAGGGAAGAGGGTCAGGCCTTCTTCACGAACTCGGTGCGCAGGACCAGGCCGCGCACCTTCTCCACATTGGCCTCGATCTCGTCCGGATCGCCGGTCAGGCGTATGTTCTTGACCAGCGTCCCGCGCTTCAGCGTCACCCCGCCCGATCCCTTGACCTTCAGATCCTTGATCAGGGTCACGCTGTCGCCGTCGGCCAGGAGGTTGCCGTTGGAATCTTTGGTCACGTCGTCGGTCATGGCCAAGCTTCTAGGGCCGCGTCTCCTCCCCATGCAATGGGGAGGAGACGGTCAGTCCGGCACGTTCGCCTCAAGCTCGTCCAGCCACACCCGCGCGTTCCCGTCGGACGGCGCGCGCCAGTCGCCGCGCGGCGACAGCGACCCGCCGGTGACCACCTTTGGCCCGTTCGGCAGGGCCGAGCGCTTGAACTGGGCGGTCTGGAAGAAGCGGATCAGGAACTTCCTCAACCAGCCCTTGATCGTCGCCAGATCATATTCGACCTTCTCGTCGTCCGGCGTATTCGCCGGCCAATGCCCTGCGCCCGCATCGCCCCAGGCCTGGTGCGCCAGGAAGGCGACCTTGGACGGCGTCATCCCGAACCGGCTGATGTAGAACAGGAAGAAGTCGTTCAGCGCATAGGGGCCGACGGTCCCTTCCGTCGACTGGATCACCCCGTCCTTGGCCGGCACCAGCTCGGGCGAGATTTCGGTGTCCAGAATGGCGTGCAGCGTGTCGCGCGCGCCAGCGCCGATCAGGTCGCCCGCCGCCACCCAGCGGATCAGATGCCGGATCAACGTCTTCGCCACCCCGCCGTTGACGTTGTAATGGCTCATATGGTCGCCGACGCCGTATGTGGCCCAGCCCAGCGCCAGTTCCGACAGGTCCCCGGTCCCCAGCACGAAGGCTCTGTGCTGATTGGCCAGCCGGAACAGATAGTCGGTCCTCAGGCCCGCCTGCACGTTCTCGAAGGTGATGTCGTGCACCGGCTGACCCTCGGCATAGGGGTGGCCGATGTCCTTGAACATCTGTTCGGCGGCGGGGCGGATATCGATCTCTGCGCCCGTGACGCCCAGCGCGGTCATCAGCGCCCAGGCGTTGGACTTGGTCCCGTCCGAGGTCGCGAACCCCGGCATGGTGAAGCCAAGGATATTGGTCCGCGGCAGATCCAGCCGGTCGAAGGCGCGGCAGGCGACCAGCAGGGCCTGGGTTGAATCCAGCCCGCCGGACACGCCGATGACCAGCGACCTGGCGCCGGTCGCCGTCATGCGGCGCATCAGCCCCTGCACCTGGATGTTGAACGCCTCATAGCAGTCCTGATCCAGCCGCCCGGCGTCGTCCGGCACGAAGGGGAACCGGTCCAGCGGCCGGATCAGTTCGCTGGCCTCATGGTCCTCGCGCGCCATGAAGGGCACGACCGTCGCCGCCTCGCCTTCGTTTCTAGCGCATTCGGCGAAGGTGCCGTTGCGCAACCGGTCCAGCCCGATCCGGTCCACGTCCACGTCGGCGATCGTCAGATGGCTCTCCAGGGCGAACCGCTCGCCTTCGGCCAGCTTCGACCCCAGTTCATGGATCGTCGCCTGCCCATCCCAGGCCAGGTCGGTGGTGCTCTCGCCCCAGCCCGAGGCGGCGAAGACATAGGCCGACAGGGTCCGCGCTGAATGGCTGGCGCTCAGCATCGCCCGCTCGTCCGCCTTGCCGATGACGATGTTGGACGCCGACAGGTTCAGCAGGATCCGCGCGCCCGCCAGCGCCGCCCGTGTCGAAGGCGGCAGCGGCGCCCAATAGTCCTCGCAGATCTCAACCGAGAAGACGAAGCCCGGCCGGTTGACCGCCTCGAACAAAAGGCCCGGCGCAAAATCCACCGTCTCGCCGTTCAGCGCGATCACGTCCTCGGCGCGCGCCGTCGCCGGCGCGAACCAGCGTTTCTCATAGTATTCGCGGTAGTTGGGCAGATAGGTCTTGGGCACGACCCCCAGCACCTCGCCCGCCCCGATAACCACGGCGCAGTTATATAGGGCGTCGCCGTTGCGGATCGGCGCCCCGACCACCGCCACGACGTCCGCCTCGGCCGTCGCCTCCGCGACCACGGCGATCTGCCGCTCGACCTCGTCCAGCAGCGCCGCCTGCATATGCAGATCGTCGATCGCATAGGCCGACAGCGACAGCTCGGGAAAGACCATCAGGTCCACGCCCTGCTCGCCCGCCTGACGGATCAGCGCGACGTGATCTTGCCCGTTCGCCTTGGGGTCGCCCACATGGCTGACCGGTGTCGCCGCCGCCACGCGCACGAAGCCGTGGGTCTTGGGAGAATGGAACAGAGCATCAGCCATCGGATCGTCCGCATCACCCGGCCCGCGCCGGTCGTCAGCCTTCATATAGGCGCGAATGATGAAGGGACGGAAACGACTTCATGCCTGTACTCTTTCGTCATCCTCCGACGCGCAGCGACCGGGGGGGGGCAGCGGCGCGCGAGAGCGCGAACCTGTCGTGCACGCCAGGCTTCAAACATTCGCCCAGCCGACGCATCGCCTTCGGCGCTGCTGGGTCCCACGGTCTGCGCCGTCACCGGCTTGCTGGAGGATGACGAAAGCGAAATGACGGCAGCCATCCTAACCGGCGGCTCCAAAACTCGCGCTTTCAACGGCTTGCCGGTTTCTCGCGACCTTCCGCCATCGTCGATTTTGCGGGGGTGTATACTCCTCGCTTTCGCACGCACGCTGACAGGGAGGCCTCGATTTCAGACCAATTAGACGAATTAGACGGTGTTTTTGTCGCCGACCGTCCGAAACGTCGCGGACGACCTTCGCGAATGCGGATGACGTTGGCCTTCGCCCCCGCTAAAGCCACTGCATGAACGACACGCCGAAAAAGGGCTGGTTCCAGCGCCTGTCCGCTGGGCTCTCGCGCTCCTCCAGACAGATGACCGATCAGGTCGTCGCCACCTTCGTCAAGGAACCGCTGTCCGAGGCCTCGCTGGAGCAGCTGGAGGAGCATTTGCTGGAGAGCGATCTCGGCCCGGCCGCCTCGGCCCGGATCGTCGAACGCTTTCGCGCGCTGAAGTTTGGCAAGGACGCGCCCGAGCGCGAGGTCAAGGAGGCGCTGGCCGAGGCGGTCGCCGCCGAACTGTCGCCGCGCCAGGCGACCTTCGACCCTCTGTCCGGCCCCAAACCCTATGTCGTTCTGTTCGTCGGGGTGAACGGATCGGGCAAGACCACGACGCTCGGTAAGATCGCCGCCGATCTGACGGGCAAGGGCGCCAAGGTGATGATCGTGGCCGGCGACACCTTCCGCGCCGCCGCCCGCGAACAGCTTAAGGTCTGGGCCGAGCGCTCGGGCGCCGACTTCGAGAGCCGTCGCGACGGCGCCGATGCCGCGGGCCTGGCCTTCGACGCCTATACCAAGGCGCGGGCCGAAGGCTATGACGTCGTCCTGATCGACACCGCCGGCCGGCTGCAGAACAAGTCCGCCCTGATGGACGAACTGCTCAAGATCGTCCGCGTGCTGAAGAAAGTCGATCCCGAGGCGCCGCACGACACCCTGCTGGTGCTGGACGCCACCGTCGGCCGCAACGCCTTGGCCCAGGAACAGATCTTCGGCCGCACCGCCTTCGTGACCGGCGTGGTCATGACCAAGCTGGACGGCACCGCGCGCGGCGGCGTGCTGGTGCCGGTGGCCCAGGCGTCCGACGCCCCCCTGATGCTGATCGGCGTCGGCGAAGGGGTCGAGGATTTGCAACCGTTCGACGCCCGCGCCTTCTCCCGCTCACTGGTGGGACTGGAAGACTGACATGACCGAGACGCCGAAAAAGGCTTCCAACATCCGCCAGGCCGTCGATTTCGGCGCGCTTGTGGCCTTCATGGCCGCCTATGCGATCAACCGATTCGCGCGCGGTCTGGACGGGCAGGAAGCCCTGGTTCAGGCGACGTGGGTCCTGGTCGGCGCCTCGCTGATCGCCCTGATCGTCGGCTATGTGGTCGAGCGTCGTCTGGCCCCCCTGCCGCTGCTGACCGGCGGCTTCGCCCTGATCTTCGGCGTGCTGACCATCGTCTTCCACGATCCGAACCTGTTGAAGATCAAGCTGTCGATCCAGAACGGCCTGCTGGCGGTCGTTCTGCTGGGGTCGCTGCCGCTGAACCGCTATCCGTTCAAATATCTGCTGGGCGAGGCGATCCGCATCACCGACGCGGGCTGGCGCGGGCTGACCCTGCGTTACGGCCTGTATTTCGCCGCCGTCTGCATAATCAACGAGATCGTCTGGCGCACCCAGTCCGACGACACATGGGTCGCCTTCCGCGGCGGACTGTGGATCGCCTCGGCCGTGTTCGGCGTCTGGCAGGTCTTCTTCATCATGAAGCACCTGATCAAGGACGACGAGCCGGCCCCCGTCTCGCCCGACACGGGGCTCTAGGGCGCGAGCGGAACTGTCACGGAACCGACGCGCTTTCCCCGTCAAATCGTAAAGCAGAGCTGATACGTGTTCGGACGAAACTTCAGGGGAGCGGCGCGATGGTGAAGGCGGGAAAAGCGGCAAGGAAGGTCGGCCCCCTGGCCACCTCGCCCAGCCACCTGATGCACCGCGCCTTGCAGCTGGCGCTCGACATCTATGCCGAGGAGACCGGCGCCGACGGCCTGACCCAGCGCCAGTTCGCGGTGCTGGAGGCGGTCTCGATCAAGGCCGGCCTGACCCAGACCGAACTGGTGCGGATGACCGGCATCGATCGCTCGACCCTGGCCGATCTGGTCGCGCGCATGACGACCAAGGGCCTGCTGGAGCGGGAACGCTCGACCCTGGATGCGCGCGCCAAGGCGGTGCGTCTGTCGGCTGAGGGCGCCGCCCGTCTGGAGGCCGCCCGCCCGCTGGTCGAGGCCGCCGACAAGCGGATCATGGCCCTGCTGCCCAAGGGCCAGCGCGAGACCTTCCTCAATCAGCTGGCCGATCTGGCCGCCGCCGCCGACGCCGCCCCTGACGCCGCCAAGGCCGAGGCCAAGGCGGCCAAGAAGGCGCTGAAGGCGGTCGAGAAAGAAGCCAAGAGGGCCGAGAAGGCCGCCAACAAGGCCGACCGCCCCGCCAAGGTCAAGAAGCCCAAGCTGAAGCTGGTGGAGCCGACCTAGCGCGTCTTGCGCAGCCGTTTGGCGTTGGCGGTCGCCGTCTTGTGGATCGGGGCCAGCGCCTCGGCCTGAGCCTTCAGAAGTTCGCCGTTCAGGGTCATGGCCTGGGCCGCCGCCCGGCTCCACCAGCTAATGGCGTAGCTGAACTGGGCCTCGGCCGCCTGGGCCGGGGTGCGGGCCTGGGTCACAGCCGCCGCCGCCCGCAGGGCATGGGCGCTCTCGTCCAGCGCCACGCGCCCCAGCCGCTGACCGATGGCCCCGGCGCTGGCGGCCATGGCGTCGGCGGAGGCGGACAGCGCCTCGGTCTTCTCGGAACTCATCAGCGACAGTTCCCTGAGGTCCTGCCCCTTGGCGCTGGTCAGGCCCTGCGCCATCAGGCCGGTGCGGGCCGCGATCACCTCGGCCGAGGCGGCTAGGATTTCGGCGCCGACGACGGCGGCGCTGGCGGCTGTGGGCGTCTTGCGGGTCAGAGCGACGCTCCCGGTTGGGTCTCTGCGGCGAAGGCCGCGATGTCACTCAACAGGGCGGGGACCGCCGCGTCGATGATCTGCTGGCCCTTCTCGGGGCTGGCCTGGCCTGGGTCCGAGCCGATCCGGCCGTCGGGGAAGCGGGCGCGATAGTCGAGGGCGTCGCGGATCGGCCCGTTCGGCGCGATCTGCGGGCTGTAGTCGGCGGTCTTGATCCGCTCGGGATAGGCGGCCTGCGTCACCGCGATCTCGGATGGGGTGGCGTGCATGCCGTGGCCGGTCGGGAACAGCCGGTTGCACAGGCCATTGACGCCGGGCAGGTCCCACCAGTTCTTCAGCTTCAGGATGAAGGGCGGGCTGTCCTCGACGAAGCTCCACTCGGCGTAGATTTCCGAGATCGTCGCCTCGATGGTCGCGACGTTCCCGCCGTGACCGTTCAGGAAGTAGATCCGCTCGAACCCGTGACGGTTCAGGGACGAGACCCAGTCGGTGATCGCGGCCATGAAGGTCGAGGGGCGCAGGCTGATGGTGCCGGCGAAGGCCAGGTGATGCTGGGCCATGCCGATGTTGAAGGTCGGGGCCACGATCAGGTCAGCGTCGGTCTTCTCGGCCGCATGGGCGATGATCTCCGGGCACAGCCAGTCGGTGCCCAGAAGCCCCGTCGGCCCGTGCTGCTCGTTTGAGCCGATGGGCACGACCACTGTCCTGGACAGCGGGCCGCCGTCGTTCAGTCGGGCGTCGATTTCGGGCCAGGAGGACAGGTGGATCAGCATGAAGGCGGTCTCAAGCGACAGGGTGGGCGACTGTAGCGCGCCGGGCTCAGGAAGTCTTGGCGGCCGTGGCGGGCGGATGGGCGGCCATGAAGATACGCGCGGCCTCTCTGGCGCGGCCTTGGCGTTTCTCGGCCTCCAGCTGCGGCACGTCCAGCATGGCGCGCAGATGGCCGTGGCCCAGCACAAGGCCGGCGAACATCTCGGCCGCCTCTCCCGGGTCGGCGACGCTCATCCGGCCCAGCCGCGTCTGTTCCGCCAGCCAGGCGGCCAGTTCGCGCAGGCTGCGACGCGGGCCGGCTTCGTAGATAGCGTGGGCGATGTCAGGCGCCTCGACCGACACCAGGGCGACCCCGCGCATCGAGCCGACCTTGTCGCCGCTGCACACCCGGTTCAGCAGCGTCAGGGCCAGGGCCTCCAGCACCGTCTGCGGATCGCCGGCGCCGCGCAGGGGGGCGACGATGTCCTCGACCCGCTTTGACGCCAGGGCCTGGGCGATCTCCAGTTTGGAGGCGAAGCGGTTGTAGACCGTCTGTTTGGAGACGCCGGCCAGTTTGGCGATCTCGTCCATCTTGGCCTGCAACCCCTTGTCGGCGAACAGGGTCGCGGCGGCGTCCAGGATCGCCTCGCTCTTGCGTTCATCGACCTGTCCGAGACGGCGCGCCATCAGTGGACGTCCGAGGGCGGGGCGCCGGCCTGGGCCTTCACCGGCTGGGCGGCCAGGGTGACGAAGGCCGCGCCCGCGCACAGGATGGCCAGCAGGGCGAAGGCGTCGCCGAACGCCATCGTCGTCGCCTGTTTCTGCAACATCCCATAGATGGCCTTCATCGCCGAGGCGGCCGGGTCGATGGAGCCGGAGAACCGCTGGGCCATGCCGGCCATCATGTTGCGCATCGCCTGGTCGCCCTGACCGATGGCGCTGGTCAGTTCGCTCATGTGCAGGGCGGTGTTGGACGTCAGGCTGGTGTTCAGGATCGCCAGGCCGAAGGCGCCGCCGACGTTGCGCGACAGGTTCACCAGTCCCGAGGCGTTCTTGACCATGTGCGGCGGCAGGGTCGCCATCGTCACCTGCTGCGACGCGATCATGGCCAGCATCACGCCGACGCCGCGGAAGGCCTGGACCGAGGCGAAGTTCCAGAAGCCCCAGTCGTCGGTGACGACGCGCGCCTCCCACATGCCCCAGGCGCACAGCATGAAGCCGCCGAACATCAGCACCCGCGCATCCAGCTTGCGCACCAGTCGTCCGGCGAACGGGCCGGTGGCGAACATGGCCAGGCCCGATACGACCATGGTGGTGCCGACCTCTGACGACGAATAGCCCAGCACACGGCCCAGGAAGAGCGGCAGCAGGAAGGTGCCGCCGAACAGGGCGAACCCGACGATGAAGGTCATGATGAACCCGACCAGGAAGTTGCGATTGCCAAAGGCGCGCAACTCCACGATCGGCTGGCGATAGGTCAGGGACCGCCAGATGAAGATCGGTCCGGCGACCGCCGCCACGATGGTCAAAAGCAGGATGTGAGTGTCGTCGAACCAGTCGTTCTTGGCGCCTTCTTCCAGCACGAACTGCATCGACAT
This sequence comes from Brevundimonas sp. UYEF29, assembly GCF_040546195.1. Classification (NCBI taxonomy): domain Bacteria; kingdom Pseudomonadati; phylum Pseudomonadota; class Alphaproteobacteria; order Caulobacterales; family Caulobacteraceae; genus Brevundimonas; species Brevundimonas sp. UYEF29. The sequence continues at coordinate 131,635 of NZ_JBEPNH010000008.1, forward strand.
CAGAAAGGCGGCCATCAGACCCAGGCCCCACCAGTCGAAGCCCTTGGCCAGCGACGGATCACCCTTGTCGAAGTTGCCGTAGCGCCCGACCAGAAACAGCACCAGCAGGCCCGGCCCGACGTTGATGAAGAACAGCCAGCGCCAGCTCAGCCACTCCGTCAGGTGCCCGCCCAGCGTGGGTCCGACGGTCGGCGCCAGGGTGACGATCAGGCCCATGACGACGCTGGCGGTGACGCGCTTGTCGGGCGGAAAGGCGGTGAAGGCGACGGCGAAGACGGTCGGGATCATGGCCCCGCCCACGAAACCCTGGATGGCCCTAAACAGGATCATCATGTCGATCGACGACGAAAGGCCCGTGGCGACGCTCATCAGCACGAAGCCGGCGCAGGAGACCAGAAACAGCCGCTGCGTCCCCCACAGCCGCGACAGGAAGCCCGATAGGGGGATCATCACCACCTCGGGGATCAGATAGGCGGTCTGGATCCAGCTGATCTCGTCGGCCGAGGCGCCGACCCCCGCCTGGATCTGGGGCAGGGAGGCGGCGACGATCTGGATGTCCAGAATGGCCATGAACTGGCCCACCACCATGCCGGCGAAGCCCAGCAACAGCATGGTCCAGTTGATCTCGGGATGGCCGGCGACGGGACCCTTTTGCGCGACAGGGGCCCCGCCATCTGCGGCGGGGTTGGCGGCGGTCACTGGCCTGCGGCTCCGGTCGTCGTGGCGGCTTCGGCGAAGCTCTGGCCGCCCTGGCTCTTTAAGTCGATCTTGACGTCCACCGACAGGCCGGGACGCAGGGCCAGGCTGCGGTCTGCGCCGCTGACGACGATGCGGACGGGCACGCGCTGGGTGATCTTGGTGAAGTTGCCCGTGGCGTTCTCGACCGGGAGCAGGGCGAATTCGGACCCGGTGGCGGGGGCGAAGCTGTCCACGCGGCCCTCGATCTTGCGGCCGGGGAAGGCGTCGGCCGAAATCTCGACCGTCTGGCCCAGGCGCACCTTGTCCAGCTGCGTCTCCTTGAAGTTGGCGACGATGTAGGTGTTGGTCAGGGGCACGACCGACAGCAGTTGCGTGCCGGCGTTGACATACTGGCCGGGCCGCACGCTGCGGGCGCCGACGACGCCGGCGACCGGGGCGCGGATGACGGTGCGCTCCAGCGCGATACGGGCCTGTTCGACCACGGCGCGGGCCTGTTCGACGGCGGCGACGCTCTGCTGACGGGTCGAGCTCAGCACGCCGGCGGTGCGTTGTTCGGCGACCAGGGCGGCCTGGGCCTGCTGCACGCTGGCGGCGGCGGTGGCGGCCGAGGCGCGCTCGGTCTGGATGCGCTGCTGCGAGACCCAGCCCTGTTCGGCCAGCTTGCCGTAACGATCGACCTCGGCGCGGGCCAGGCCGGCCTGGGCGTTGGCCTGGGCGACCGAGGCGGCGCGGGCGGCGATGGTGGCCTGTTCCTGCTCGGCCTGGGCGTCGACATGGCCGACGGCGGCGATGGCGGCGGCCAGATTGGCCTCGGCCTGAGCGAGCTGAGCCTTCTGGTCGGAATCGTCCAGCTTGACCAGGATCTGGCCCGCCGCGACCCGCTGGTTGTCGCCCACCAGAACCTCGGTGACCCGGCCGGACAGTTGGGGGCTGACCAGGGTGGTGTCGGCCTGGACGAAGGCGTTGTCGGTGCTTTCCCAACGCTGGCCGTTCACCCACCAGACGATGCCGCCCACGATCAGGGCCAGGCCGACGAGGGCGGCCGCAAACAGCGGCAGGCGTTTCTTGAGTTCAGGCGACATGGAATATCCGGGGGAGGTGCGGCGTTTTGAAGCGGCGCTAAAATGGACCGCGCCGTCCAAAAATCAATAGGCGACCGGAACGGCGCCGATCACGACCGGTTTTCGTGTATGTCCTGACCCCATGAACGCCCGCATCTCCGCCTCCCAGCCGCTGCCGTCCCGGGTCGATGTCGTGGTGATCGGCGCAGGCGCCGCCGGCATCGCCGCCGCGCGCCGTCTGTTGCGGCCCGGCCTGTCGGTTCTGGTGCTGGAGGCCCGCGACCGGATCGGGGGGCGCGCCTGGACGGTTCGGGCCGAGGGCGAAGGCTTGGACATGGGGTGCGGCTGGCTGCATTCGGCCGACGACAATGTGCTGGCCGGACGGGTCGAGTCCGAGGGGCTGACGCTGGATCAGACCCCGCCGCCCTGGCGCACTCAGGCCTTCGACCACGAAATGACCCGCGCGGATCAGGCCGCGTTCGGCGAGGCCTTCGCCGCCTTCGACCAGCGGGTGAGCGAGGCGGCGTCGCTAGGTGAGGATCGCCCGGCGTCGGACTTCTTCGATCCCGACAGTCGCTGGAACCCGCACATGGACGCCATCTCGGGCGCCTTGAACGGCGCGCGGTTCGCCGAGGTGTCCAGCCTGGATTATGACGCCTATGGCGACACCGGCGTGAACTGGCGGGTGCGCGAGGGCTATGGCCGGCTGATCGCCCGGCTGGGCGAGGCTGTTTCGTCCATCACGGTCACGGACTGCGCCGTCAGCCGCATCGACCGTTCGGGACCGGTGCTGCGGCTGGAAACCAATCGCGGTGAACTGACGGCGCGGATCGTCATCCTGACGGTGCCCAACAGCCTGATCGCCGGCGAGGCGATCCGCATCGATCCGCCGGTTCCGGCCCTGCTCGAGGCGACGGCGGGCGTGCCGCTGGGCCTGGCGTCCAAGGTGCATATGACGGTGCGCGGCGCCGGCGATTTCCAGCCCGACACCCAGCTGTGGACCCGCACCGATACGGCCGAGACCGGCGGCTATCACCTGCGGCCGTTCGGGCGGCCGATGATCGAGGCCTATTTCGGGGCCGACCTCGCCTGGGGGCTGGAGGCGCAGGGGCCGGCCGCCCTGTTCGACTTCGCCGTGTCCGAACTGGTCGCGGCTCTGGGGTCGGACATGCGCCGGCGCTTGGAGGCGGTCGCGATCAGCGGATGGGGCGTCGATCCCTGGTCGCGCGGGGCCTATTCCCATGCCTTGCCGGGCCATGCGGCGGATCGGGCGAAGCTGCGCACGTCGGTCGAGGACCGCATTTTCCTGGCCGGCGAGGCGACCGCGCCGGTCTATTACGGCACGGCCCACGGCGCCTGGATGGAGGGCGAGCGCGCCGCCGACGCCGCCCTGACCGCCCAAGCGCTCAAGGGCCTGGGTCTTGACCCGCGCCGCCCCGAGGACGACAGCGAGGCATGAAGCCCGCCAAGGCCAGAAAGCCCGCCGCCAAGCCTGCCAAACGCCCGGCCGTGATGACCGGGGCGGCCATACCCATGCTGCGCTGGCCGCCCGACGAAGACCGTGTCGAGGCGATCTTCGAACGCCTGTCCGGCGTCATGCCCGAGCCCAAGACCGAGCTGGATTTCTGCAATCCCTTCACCCTGGTCGTCGCCGTCGCCCTGTCGGCCCAGGCGACGGACGTGTCGGTCAACAAGGCGACCGAGCGGCTGTTCAAGGTCGCGGACACGCCGGAGAAGATGCTTGCCCTGGGCGAGGAGGGGCTGATCCCATACATCGCCTCCATCGGCCTTTATCGCGGCAAGGCGAAGAATGTCATCGCGCTGAGCCGCATCGTGCTGGACCAGCATGGGGGCGAGGTCCCGCTGAACCGCGCCGATCTTCAGGCTCTGCCCGGCGTGGGGCGGAAGACGGCCTCGGTGGTATTGAACGAACTGGGGATCGAGGCGGCCATCGCCGTCGACACCCACGTCTTTCGCGTCTCGCATCGGCTGGGCTTGGCCAATGCGGGAACGCCGGACAAGGTCGAGGCCCAGCTGTTCAAGGTCGTGCCGGAGGACTGGCTGCCCAAAGCGCACCACTGGCTGATCCTGCACGGCCGCTACACCTGCACGGCGCGCAAACCCAAATGCCTGTCCTGCATCATCGCCGACCTGTGCCCGTCGCGGGCGGGCCTGATGGCGCTGGGCGAGGCGGCGGGCTAGATCCCCGGAGCGGCGTCGGGGCCGTGGGTCAGTTTCTCGGCCAAGGCCTTCAGCACGCGAAGTGCGGCAGCCATATCCTCGTCCGACACACCTTCGAACATTCTCTCGCGCATGGCTGCGGCATGGAGCTCAAACGCCTCCATTTCGGCGCGCCCGGCCGGCTCCATCTTAATCAGCCATGACCGGCCATCTCCGATCATGCGGCGCCGGCTGACCATCCCGTCCTTCTCGAGTCTTTGCACCAGACGGGTCAACGATGCGCCGGACAACTCCATCCTGTTCGCCAACTCTGAAAGCGTCAGGCCCTTGGGCTCGTCCGCCAGGAAATAAAGCACCACGGTCGGCGCGCCCGTGTGGCCGGACTCCCGAAACAGGTCTGCAACGCGCAACTTCCATCGCTTGGCCGTCACCATCAGCGTCATGGCGACGTCCAACTGAAGAGTGCTGCGCTGATCTGACGACAGCAGATGCGGACGTGGCGACAAATACGACCTCATGGAACCAGTGGGCGGCGTGGCGGCTTTAAAGCGGCTAAAGCTAGATCGTAGAGGAATATTCTCCCCCAGGTTGAGCCTTTAGCGCGCTAACCATGCCGACACCTGATTTAAAGTGTTGATGTGGCATTAACGTTCATCTTAGCACGAAAGATTTTTGCATTGCGCCTTTTCGCCAACACCCGAGACGACAAGACGCTCAACGAGCTGCGCAGTATGATGGCTGCGGTCAGTCGTTCCCAGGCGGTGATCCAGTTCGATCTGGATGGGACTGTTCGGGAGGCCAATCCCAACTTCCTTTCGGTATTGGGGTATGAGCTGGCCGACATCGTCGGCCGCCATCACAGGATGTTCGTCGATCCGGCCGAGGCGCAGGCGCCGGCCTATGCCGAGTTGTGGCGAAAGCTGAACGCCGGCGAGTTCGTGGCGGACAAGTTCGTGCGCTACGGCAAGAGCGGCCAGCGGGTGGTGATCGAGGCCAGCTACAATCCAATTCTGGACAGCGACGGACGCCCCTACAAGGTGGTCAAGTTCGCCATGGACGTGACCGCCGTCGAGGAAGAGCGCGAACGCCGGGCCGAGGCGGACCATCAGGCCGCCCAGGTCCAGGCCGCCGTCGTCGAGGGTACGGCCAGGGGCCTGTCGGCCATGGCCGCCGGCGATCTGTCCTATCGTATCCAGGACGATTTCCCCGGCGACTACGCCGTGCTGCGCGACAACTTCAACCAGGCCATGGCGGCGCTGGACGAGGCGGTCGGGGTCATCGGCGTCAACGCCGGGTCGATGCAGTCGGGCGCACAGGAGATCGGCAGCGCCGCCGAAGATCTGTCGCGTCGCACCGAGCAGCAGGCCGCAAGTCTGGAAGAGACGGCCGCCGCGCTGGACCAGATCACCGCCACCGTGCGCAAGACGGCCGAGAACGCCCAGGCGGCGGACGCCGTCGTCATCCAGGGCCGAACCCAGGCCGAGGCCGGCGGCGTGGTCGTCCAGAAGGCCGTCGCGGCCATGGGCGAGATCGAACGCTCGTCCAACGAGATCAGCCAGATCATCGGCGTGATCGACGAGATCGCCTTCCAGACCAACCTCCTGGCGCTGAACGCCGGGGTCGAGGCGGCCCGTGCGGGCGAGGCTGGTCGCGGCTTCGCCGTCGTGGCCTCCGAAGTGCGGGCTTTGGCGCAGCGTTCGGCGGACTCGGCCAGGGAGATCAAGACGCTGATCTCGGCCAGCTCCACCCAGGTCAAGGACGGGGTGGTTCTGGTGCGGCAGTCGGGCGAGGCCCTGACCGGTATCGCCGGCCGCATCGAGGAGATCACCACCCTGATGAGCGAGATCCGCGCCTCGACCCAGGAACAGGCGGTGGGTCTGGCCGAGGTCAACACCGCCGTGAACCAGATGGATCAGGTCACCCAGCAGAACGCGGCCATGGTCGAGCAATCAACCGCCGCCAGCCTGAGCCTGAGCCGCGAGGCCGCCGAACTGGCCGAACTGGTCGGCCGCTTCGAGACCAGCCAGGTCGCAACGGCCCCGACGCCGATCCACGCAGCCCCCGTCCAGCAGATGAAGGCGCGCGTCGAAAGCTTCGCCCGCGCCCACGCCGCGCCTGCGCGCGCTCGCATGGCGGCCGGCGGGGGCGGGCGGGCCGCTGTGGCCGTCGTTCAGTCGGACTGGGAAGAGTTCTGAGCTCAGGCCCGGTTCGGGCGCGCTTCAGCACGAGGCGGCCTAGGTCTTCAGTCGCGCCTTGACGGCCTCGGCGAAGCCGGCGCCGTTCGCAGGGTCGTGGTCCAGGTAGAAGTCCGGCTCGATCAGTTCGGCCTCCATCAGCACCCATTGGCCGTCGTCGTCGCGGGCCATATCGATGCGAGCGTAGAGCAGCGGTTCGTCGATGGCGGCCAGGACCTGCTCGGCCAAGGCCATCGCCGCCGCGTCCGGCGTCACGGCCCTATACAGGCCGCCGAACTGCATCTGGATGCGGAAGTCGCCGGCCGCCGGGCGCTTGTTAACCGCATGGCTGAACCGGCCGCCGAAGAACAGAAGAGAGGTCTCGCCCTCGGTCTCGATCGACTTCAGATAGGGCTGGAGCATCGCCGCGCCCTCGGGCGCGTCGTCCAACACCTCGCCCGGCGTCAGGCGCAGGGTGCGAAACGCCCCGGCCGACACCGTGGGTTTGACGATCAGCACCGGTGCGCCCGTTTCGGCCAAGGCGGCGTCCACCTGATCCTGAGTCACGCAATCGGTCCAGCGCGTGGGCGGGATCGGCACGCCCTTGTCCGCCAGCCGCGCCAGATAGGCCTTATCCGAATTCCAGCGCAGCACCTCGGCGGGATTGGCGACCGCCAGACCGGCCTCGCTCCACGTCGCGCAAGCCTTCAGCCAGCGCCCATGATCGCGATGATAGCCCCAGGCGATGACCGGCAGGATCAGGTCATAGGCCTTGAGGCCCGACGCGTCCTCGACATGATCGCTCCAGGGCGTGGCCGTGACCGTCGCGCCCGTGCTCTCCAGCGTCGCCTTCAACCGTTCCAGCACCTCGGGCCAACGCCCGACATAGGTCTTGTCGGCAGGATCGGGGGTCAGGACGGCGATCTGGGTCATGCAGTCCTCATAACGAAGCGACGCGAAGCATATAAGGGCTTCCTTATGTGATTTCGGGTGACGTGCGGGCATTGACCGGCTAAGGCGCGACCATGACCCAGAACACCGCCCAATATGATGTCTGCGCCGTCGGCAACGCCATCGTCGACGTCCTCAGCCCCTGCGACGCCGCCTTCCTGACGGCCCAGGACCTGGCGCCCAACTCCATGCAACTGGTCGACGCCGAACGCAGCGCCGCCCTGTACGACGCCATGGCGCCGGGCGTGGAGGCTTCGGGCGGATCGGCCGGCAACACCGTGGCGGGCGTCGGCTCGTTCGGCGGCCGCGCGGCCTATATCGGCAAGGTCGCGGACGACACCCTCGGCCAGGTCTTCACCCACGACATCCGCGCTGCCGGTGTCCACTTCGACACCCCGGTCCTGACGGGCGGGGCGGATCAGGGGTTCGGCACCGGCCGTTGCCTGATCAACGTCCTGTCGGACGGGGCGCGCACCATGGCGACCTTCCTGGGCGCCGCGAACCAGCTGTATGCCGACGACATCGACGAGGCCCTGATCGCCTCCAGCGAGATCGTCTATCTGGAAGGCTATCTGTTCGATCCTGCGCCTGCCCGCGCCGCCTTCGAACGCGCCGCCGCCGCCGCGCACAAGGCGGGCCGCAAGGTGGCCATCACCCTGTCGGACACCTTCGTGGTCGCCCGCTGGCGCGCCGAACTGCTGGACTTCATCACCCAGTCCGCCGACATCGTCCTGGCCAATGAGGCCGAACTGGGCGCGCTGTTCGAAACCGAAGACTTCGACGCCGCGGCCGCGAAACTGGCCGCCATCGTCGAGATCGCCGCCGTCACGCGCGGCGAGCACGGCTCGGTCGTGATCAAGGGCGACGAGCGCGTCGTGGTCGCCGCCTATCCGGTCGCCAAGGTCATCGACACCACCGGCGCCGGCGACCAGTACGCCGCCGGCTTCCTGCTGGGCCTCGCGCGCGGCCTGACGCTGGAAGAGGCCGGCAAGCTGGGCTCTCTGGCCGCCTCCGAAGTCATCGCCCACTGGGGCCCGCGCCCGATGATGAAGCTGGTCGATCTGGCTTCCGAGCACGGGCTGAAGCTGTAATAACCCGATGTCTCCTCCCCACGATGTGGGGAGGAGGCGTTCGTCTTCAGCTTTTCCACCTCAGCGTCACAGGCTGGATCGGGTTGACGAACGGCCGATCCTCGGCGCGGCTCCTGGCCCATTCACGCTTCAGCTGCTGATACCATTTGGCCTGTTTGTCGGCGTCGTCGATCCAGATCAGGGCGGGGTCGTAGCGCAGGCCCTCGTTCTGCAGGTTCACCATGCCGCCGTCCTGTTTCAGGAAGGCGACCATCCCCATGCGCAGGAAGGGCTTGGCCAGGCCGAACACCCAGTGGTCGGACCAGAAGATCTGGGTGATACGCGTCTTGGTGTCGGTGATCGGCGTCAGGCAGGTCAGGGCCAGGACCTGTTTTTCACCCACCTGAATATGCTCCCAGCGGAAGCCCGGCAGGCGGAAGGTGATCTCGGTCGCGGGCGCGCCGCCAAGGATTTTATAGAGGCGGCTGTTCGACGAGGGCGCATGCCGCACCATGGCCCAGCCGAACGCGGTCGGGGCGAAGGCCTTGGACTTTTCGTGCATCGAATGCTCGGACCGCCACCACCATTGCTGGTGGACGTAGGGACCGTGGGCGGGGTCCATCAGGCCGACGACCGCGTGGTCGATATGGCTGTCGAAATCCATCGCCTCGACCAGCTTGGCCTCGCCGCCGACCACGCCGGGGAAGACCGGCGGCTCATGGTCCGGCTCCATTGGATTGCGGGTGTCCGACGCCATCCAGATAAAGACGAGGCCCTGGCTTTCGCGCACCGGATAGGACCGTACGCGGATGCGGTTCGCCTCGAACGCCTGATCCTCGACCAGCGAAGGAATGGCGGCGCAGACGCCGTCGGGGCGGAAGCGCCAGCCGTGGTAGGGGCATTCGACCGTCTCGCCCTCGCCGGGCTTTTCGACCAGCTTGCCGGCCGACAGGGGCGCGGCGCGGTGGGGACAGATGTCGCGCATCGCATAGATCTGGCCGGCGCGGGTGCGGCCGATCAGCACCGGCTCGCCCATGATCTCGTAGCGTTTCAGGCTGGCCGGGGCGACGTCGCGGCCCAGGGCGACGAAATACCAGGCGTCGGTGACGAACCTCTTGCCGAACGGCTGCGCGCCGGCTTTTGAAGGGGCGGGTTCGACCTGAGGGGACTGGACGGGAGCGGCGTCGGCGAGCTTCATACCGACTGTCTAACAGAGCCGCGCGCCGCCTGTCTCATGTCACCTGACAGAGAACTTTACATATCAAAGTTGGTGCGTCATAAGCGGGCGTCAAAGGGGAGTTTGATCATGACCATCGTATCCATTCTGAACCGCGCCGTCGGCGCCGCAGCGGCCGCCGCCCTGCTGTGTGTCGCACCCGCCGCCCTGGCGCAGGACGGGCATGGCGCCCACGCGGAGGCGGGTCACGCCCACGGCCACCAGCATGCCGATTTCCAGTCTGACCGCATCCATGTCCGCGTCGATGGCGACATGGATGGACGCGACATCATCCTGATCCCCGGTCTCAGCTCGTCGCCCGAGGTCTGGCAGGGGACGGTGGATCATCTGACGGCGCAGGACGGCGTGGGTTGGCGCGTGCACCGCATTCATGTGCAGGGCTTCGCCGGCGCGCCGGCCGAGGGCAATGCGCAGGGCGCAACCCCTTCGCCGGTCGCCGCGCCGGTGGCGGAAGAGATCGCCCGCTACATCCGCGACAAGGGCCTGACCAAGCCCGTCGTCGTCGGCCATTCGATGGGCGGGACCATCGGCATGATGCTGGCCGCGCGCCATCCCGATGCGGTCGGCAAGCTGATGGTCGTGGACATGATCCCCTTCATGGGCGCGATGTTCGCCGCGCCGGGCGCCTCGGCCGAAAGCGTGACCCCGGTTGCGGACCAGATCTGGGCCGCCCAAGCCAACAGCCCGCGCGAGGCCTATGTCGCCCAGGCGACCGCCAGCATCAACGGCATGATCAACACCGAAAGCCGCCGCGCCGAAGCATTGAAAGACATGCGCGATAGCGACCAGAAGGTCTCGGCCGCCGCCTTCCGCGAGCTGATCACGACGGACCTGCGTCCCGAACTGTCCAGGATCACCGTCCCGACCGAGGTGGTGTACGCCAAGTTCAACGATCCGCGCATGACGCCCCAGATCACCGACAGCATCTATCAGATGTCCTATGCCGGCCTGCCGGGCGTGACGCTGAAACGGATCGACGACAGCGCTCACTTCATCATGTTTGACCAGCCCCAGGCCTTCTACGCCGACCTGGACGCCTTCGTGGCGAAATAGGCGCCGTGACCCATCCGTCCGCGAAACGGATCGTCGGCCTTTATCGGAACAAGGCCGACGACTGGGTCCGGGATCGGGGCGCGACCCTGTATTCCGGCGACGGCGGGGTGGACGAAGCGATATGGCTGGATCGGTTTGTCGCCGGCCTGCCTGCAGGCGCATCTATTCTGGACGCCGGCTGCGGTTCGGGCTGGCCCATAGGGGCCGCCCTGCTGGAGCTGGGACATCAGGTGACGGGCATGGATGCGTCGCCGGGCCTGATCGCCCATGCTCAGGCGACGCTGCCGACGGGCGTGTGGTCCGTGGCGGATATGCGCGATGCCCTTCCGCCGGGTCCGTTCGACGGCGTTCTGGCTTGGCACAGTCTGTTTCATCTCAGCCCAGATGATCAGAGCAGGGTGCTGCCGAAGCTGGCCGCGTGCGTCGCCGAGGGCGGGCGGCTGATGTTCACCTCTGGCCAGGCGCACGGCGAGACCATCGGACAGTGGCGGGGCGAGCCGCTCTATCACGCCAGTCTGGACCCAGAGGCCTATCGCGCCCTGCTGGCTGACGCCGGATTGCGCGTCGAATACGATGGGGCGGAAACCGGCGTGTGGCTGGCCCGGCGCGCCTTTCTTTCGGCGAAATAGCCGCTCACGATCCCGTGAAGTCGGCGGGACCGTTTCGGCGGGCGTTCATACGCGATACACAGCCGATGAACGAAAACTCGCCCAAGGCGGCATCTGAAGGACGGACATGGCGGGACCGGTGAATGCGGGCGGACCACAGGCGCAGGGCAAGCCCCGCCGGTCGGCCCTGGGACGGTTGTTCTATTGGAGCGCCGTGCTGGCCGTCTGGGGGCTGATCTTCCTGGTCGTCTTCTTCGCCGTCTTCGCGCGCGGCCTGCCGGACACCTCCAGCCTGTATCAGGTCGATCGCCAGCCCTCGATCACCTATCTGGATCGCAATGGGGCGCTGATCGCGACGCGAGGCACCCAGATGGCGCCGCCCGCCGATCTGGACGCTCTGCCGGACTATGTGCCGGCCGCCTTCATCGCGATCGAGGACCGGCGCTTCTATCACCACCCCGGTTTCGACCCCATCGGCATGATGCGGGCGATGGCGACCAACGTCCGCGCCGGGCGGGTGGTGCAGGGCGGCTCGACCCTGACGCAGCAGCTGGCCAAGAACCTGTTCCTGACGCCCGACCAGAACATGCGCCGCAAGGTGCAGGAGCTGATGCTGGCCGTCTGGCTGGAGATGAAATTCTCCAAGAAGGAGATCTTGGCCCTGTATCTGAACCGGGTCTATTTCGGCGCCGGCGCCTATGGGATCGAGGCGGCGTCGCAACGCTATTTCGACAAGTCGGCCAAGAATCTGACGGTCGGAGAGGCCGCGCTGCTGGCCGGTCTGCTGAAGGCGCCCTCGCGCTATTCGCCGGTGTCCGAGAGCGAGCGCGCCGCCGCCCGCGCCACCGTCGTGCTGAACGAGATGGAAGAGGCCGGCGTCATCACCGCCGCCCAGCGCGAACAGGCCGTGACCCAGCCGGTCATCGTCTCGCGCACCCTGGCGACCCAGCACGCCCAGTATTTCATCGACTGGCTGGACAAGTCGATCCGCAGCCTGGTCGGCGAACCGACCGAGGACATGGTGGTCGAGACCACGCTGGACCTGACGCTGCAGACGGCGGCCGAGCGGTCGGTGCGCCGCATCCTGGACCGCGACGCCGGCAAGGGCGTGCAGCAGGCGGCTTTGGTCGCGCTGGACGGCGACGGCCGGGTGCGCGCCATGATCGGCGGCTCCTCCTATGCCGACAGCCAGTTCAACCGCGCCGTCGACGCCAGGCGCCAGGCGGGTTCGGCCTTCAAACCTTTCGTCTATCTGGCGGCGGTCGAGGCCGGCTATACGCCCCAGACCCCGGTGGTCGATCAGCCGATCACCATCGGCAACTGGTCGCCCCGCAACTATTCCGGCACCTTCAGCGGCAACATGACCCTGGCCCAGGCCGTGGCCCAGTCGACCAATACGGTGGCGGCCTATGTCGCCGATCAGGTCGGGCGCGACAGCGTGGCCCGCGCCGCGCGGCGTCTGGGCATCGAAAGCCGCATCGGTCTGGAGCCGGCGATGGCGCTGGGCGCGGTCGAGGTCTCGCCGATCGAGATGGCCACAGCCTATGACGCCTTCGCCAACGGCGGGCGCCGCGTCGACGCCTATGGCATCAGCCGCATCCGCACCCCCCAGGGCCGCGTCATCTATCAGCGCCAGTCGGGCCAGAGCGGTCAGGCGATCAACAATCCGTCGCTGTACTACATGAACCAGATGCTGCGCGGCGTGGTGACCAGCGGCTCGGGCCGGTCGGCGGCGATCTCGGGCCGCGACCTGGCGGGCAAGACCGGCACGACCTCGGATTACAAGGACGCCTGGTTCGTCGGCTATACCGGCGGCTTCGTCACCGCCGTCTGGGTGGGCAAGGACGACAACACCGCCATGCGCGGCGTGACCGGCGGCTCGTCGCCCGCCGCCATCTGGAAGGGCTTCATGGAGGCGGCCTTGCCGCGCCTGGACGCCCCCGCCATCCCCAACGGACCGCCGATGCCCGAGGGCTGGGTCGCGCCCGATCCGGTCGGCGATCTCATGAGCGGTCTGGACCAGAACGGCCTGCCCATCGAACCCGTCGATCCTCTGGCGGGCGAACCCTATGTCCCGGACGACCAGGCGCCGATGCAGCCGCAGTCGCCGCAGCCGTCCAGCCCGGCGTCCCCCAAGGGCGGCTATCGCAATGCGCCGAACCCGCAGCAGCCCGAAGGCCGTCCGGCGCCGGAGCGAAAGGGCGACGCCCTGTTCTTCTGACGACAGTCTCCTCCCTGTCGCGCAGCGATGGGGAGGAGACTGTCGTCAGCTAGCGCCCCACGGCGTGCAGCGCGGCGCCGTAGTCTTTCAGCCATTTGCGCCAGGGCTTGTGATCCCCGACCAGGCGTTCGACCACGGACCAATAGGCCGGGCTGTGGTCGGCGTGGACCAGGTGGGCGACCTCGTGGGCGGCGAGGTAGTCGATGACCGGGGGCGGGGCCATGATGACGCGCCAGGAGTAGCGGATGGTGCGGTTGTGCGGGCTGCACGAGCCCCAGCGCGACCGGGTGTCGGCGATGCCCATCTTGACCGGGCCCTGGCCAAGTGCGCGCAGATGGTGGTCGGTGCGTTCCAGAAGCGTATCGCGCGCCTCGCGCTTCAGCAGGTTCTCGACGCGGCGGGCGTAGGCCTCGCCCTCCCCGCCCGAGCGGATGATCGTCCCGTCCTCAACCAGGCGTGCGGCGCCCGCGCCGGGCGCCGCCTCAAGCCGCACAGGCTTGCCGCGCAGGGAGATGACCTGGCCCGGTTCCAGCGGGCGGCTCTTGGGGCGGACGGCCAGGCGTTCGCTGATCCAGACGGCCTTGGATCGGGCGAAGGCGACGGCCTGGCTCAGGCCGCGCTCGGTCGGGGCGATGACCACGGCCTCGCCGGCGCGCGCGTCGATCCGCACCGACAGACGCCGGGCGCGCGGATTGACCGACAGTCTTAGAACGGGACCCGCGCCGGCCCCGCTTTCGTCAAGCGGCAGCCGCTGACCGTTGCGGTACGCCACCGGCGGCCTCGTTCTGGGCGATGAAATCGCGCACGCGGGGATAGATCTCGTCACGGAATCGACGGCCGTTGAACACGCCGTAATGGCCCACGCCCGGCTGGACGTAGAGGACGCGGCGATCCTCGGGGATATTGGGGCACAGGCCGTGCGCGGCCTGGGTCTGGCCGACGCCGGAGATGTCGTCCTTCTCGCCCTCCACGGTCATCAGGCCGATGTCGGTGATCCTGGACAGATCGACCCTGCGCCCGCGATGCTCCAAAAGGCCCCGCGCCAAGAGATGCTGCTGGAAGACGATGTCGATGGTCTGGAGGTAGAACTCTTCGGTCAGGTCCAGCACCGACAGATATTCGTCGTAGAATTCCTCGTGCTTTTCGACCTCGTCGCCGTCGCCGGCGATCAGGCTGGTGAAATAGTTCCAGTGGGCGTCGCGGTGGCGATCCTCGTTCATCGACATGAAGCTGTAGAGCTGGACGAAGCCCGGATAGACGCGCCGCCCGAAGCCCGCATAGGGCAGGGGCACCGTGTGGATCATGTTCGACTTGAACCAGGTGAAGGGCTTTTCCTCGGCCAGCTGGTTCGTCACGGTCGGCGACAGGCGCGCGTCGATGGGCGACCCCATGAAGGTCATCGACAGGGGGCGGTTTTCGTCCTCGTCCTCGGCCATGATCGCGCCGGCGGCCAGAACGGGCGGGCCAGGCTGGCACACGCCGACGACGTGCGCGCGGCCGCCGATCTCGGCCAGCATCAGCCGGACGTGGTCGATGTAGTCGAAGAAGTCGAACCGACCTTCCAGCATCGGCACCTGGCGGGCGTTGACCCAGTCGGTGACATAGACATCGTGGTCCTGAAGGAAGGCCTCGACCGTGCCGCGCAGCAGGGTGGCGTAATGGCCCGACAGCGGGGCCACGATCAGGACGGCCGGGCCGGAGGCGGGCTTCTTGGCGCGCTTCAGATCGCCGATGTTGCGGGCGAAGCGAACCAGGCGGCACCACGGGCTCTGCCAGATCACCTGTTCGGTGGTGCGCACCGGCTTGCCGCCGATGTCGATGGTTTCCAGCTTCCAGGCCGGCTTGCCGTAGCGCCGCGTCACGCTCTCGAACAGTTCGGCCGAGGCGTAGGCCGTGCGGCCGATGGCGGTGTCGGCCGCCGGGTTGAACGGCGAGGTCCAGAAGCTGCGGGCCAGTTGCGCGCCGACACGGAACGGCAGGGCCGACTGGTAGGCGAGTTCATGAAAGGCGTAGAGCATGACGATCCGATACGGCCGAGCGCCGTTTGTGCAGGGCAACATATAATGCATCACCCTGCAAAAGGATTATGGGATCGCCGCTAACCCCGCGCCATCGCCTGTTCGATGATCCTGGTCGTCTTGTCCGGACCCATTCCATAGGCGACGGCGGTGCGGAATTTTCCGTCCGGGCTCATCAGATAGACGGTCAGGGAGTGGTTCATCGTATAGCCCTCGCCCTCGCCGACCTTCTGGTAGAAGGCGCGATAGGCCTTGGCGGCCGTCGCCACCTGTTCGGGCGTGCCCGTCAGGCCGATGGTCCCTTTGGGAAAGCCGTCTGACGACAGATAGTCCTTCAGCGCCTGGGGCGTGTCGCGTTCAGGGTCGATGCTGACGAAGACGATCTGCAGATTGTCCGCCTTGTCGCCCAGCCGCTGCTGCACCGCGCCCAGCTCAGCGAGGGTGGTCGGGCAGAACTCGGGGCAATAGGTGAAGCCGAAGAAGACCAGGCTCCATTTGCCGTTCAGAATCGTCTGATCGACGGGTTGTCCATCCTGATTGACCAGTTGGAAGTCGCCGCCGACGAGAGGCTGACCGGTCGACGTCACCTCGGCGCCGTCCGACGTGGGCGCACGACCGCTGACCACCACGACGGTGATGATGGCCAGCGCCACGGCGATGGCGATGCAGGCGCCCGCGAACAGCAGGATGGAACGACGCGGCATGACGGCCTCTCACGAAACGGATGTGATCGGTCTATAGAAGGCGTGTGACCTCGACAGAAGCCCGCATGGCGCCGCACGGCGTATCCTCTTCGGAGCCGTTGAACGGCTGGGGCGACGCGCCGCGTCGCGGTCGGGGGTTTTCGCTGCGGACCCTGATCGTTCTGCGCTGGCTGACGATCATCGGCCAGAGCGCGGCGATCCTGACGGCGCATCAGGGGCTGCATTTTCCCTTGCCGCTCTGGCCCTGCCTGATCGTGATCGCCATCAGCGCGGCTGTGAATGTGGGGGCCATGGCGCGGGTGCGCCGGCTGGAGGCCAGCCTGCCGGACGGGCGCACGACGGCGATCCACCTGGGCTTCGACATTTTCCAGCTGGGCGTGCTGCTGGGTCTGACCGGCGGGCTGGAGAACCCGTTCTGCCTGCTGCTGGTCGCGCCCGTCACCATCGCGGCGGCGGCCCTGCCGGCGCGTCAGGCCCTGATGCTGGGCGTGCTGGCCCTGATCGCGGTCGGGGTGCTGTTCTTCTGGTCCGAGCCTCTGCCGTGGCGACCACACGAGAACTTCCACCTGCCGACCCTGTATCGCCTCGGCATGGCTATGGCTTTGGTGACCGGCGTGGTCTTCACCGCCGGCTACGCCTGGCGGGTGGCGGCCGATGCGGAGAAGCTGGAACTGGCCCTGGCGACCACCCAGGACGTGCTGCAACGCGAACAGAGGCTGGCGGCGCTGGGCGGACTGGCGGCGGCGGCGGCGCATGAGCTTGGCACGCCGCTGGCGACCATTCAGGTGGTGGCGAAAGAGCTTCAGCGCGCCTCGGCCCCCGACAGCGACGCGGCCGAGGATGCGGCCCTGATCCTGCAACAGGCCGAACGGTGCCGGGGCATCCTGACCCAATTGTCGCAGCAGCCCGAGGGCGACGACGCCCTCTATGCCGACGTCTCTCTGAAGGCCTTGCTGGAAGAGGTGGTGGAGCCGCACCGGGGCTTCGACCTAGCCTTTGACGTTCTGGTCAAGACGCCGCCGGGTCAGCCCGCGCCGCGCGTGCGCCGGATGCCCGAGGTGATCCACGGCCTGTCCACCCTGGTCGAGAACGCCGCCGATTTCGCCAAGACGACCGTGCGGGTCCAGGCGGTGGTGGACGCCGGCTGGATCGAGATCGAGATTCTGGACGATGGGCCGGGCTTCGCAGGCGACATTCTGCCCCGGCTGGGCGAGCCCTATGTGACCAGCCGGCCTCAGGGCAAGGCGCGCCAAGCCTTGGCCGCCCAGATCGCCGCCGCGGCCCGTCCGTCCAAACCGCGCGCAACGGTCGAGCCGCCCATCGCCCCCAGCCAGGGCGGCATGGGGCTGGGCTTCTTTATCGCCCGCACCCTGCTGGAACGGACCGGCGGGTCGGTCAGCGTGGGCCAGGGCCTGCCGCAGTCGGACGCCAAGGGTTCACTGCGCGGCGCACGCGTGGCGGTGCGCTGGGCGCGGCCCGCCTTGGAGGTCGCGGCATAAGCGGATTGGGTCGAAGCGTCGCAGGTGGAACCTTGGCCTTGACCCGCGCGCTACCCGTCCCGACTTGAAGCGGCAGGAGAGAGAAACGCATGTCAGAACTCGAAGCCCGCATCGCCGCCCTGCCCGACAAAACCCTGCTGCTGCTGGATGACGACCAGGCCCTGCGCACCCGCATGGGGCGGGCGCTGGAGGCGCGCGGCTTTCAGGTGACGACCGCCGAATCCGTCGCCGAGGCGATGCAGCTGCTGCGCGACAAGGCGCCGGCCTTCGCCGTGCTGGACATGCGGCTTGAGGACGGCAACGGCCTGAAGATCGTCGAGGCGGTGCGCGAGAAGCGCGAGGACGCCCGCATCGTCATGGTGACCGGCTACGGCGCCATCGCCACGGCGGTCGTGGCGGTCAAGGCCGGCGCCGTCGACTATCTGTCCAAGCCTGCCGACGCCGACGACGTGGTCAAGGCCCTGCTCGCCACCGGCGATTCGCCCGAACCGCCCGAAAACCCGATGAGCGCCGACCGCGTGCGCTGGGAACATATCCAGCGCGTCTATGAGCTTTGCGACCACAATGTCTCGGAGACGGCGCGCCGCCTGGGCATGCACCGCCGCACCCTGCAACGCATCCTGGCCAAGCGCGCGCCGCGGTAGGCCGAACCCTCAATCCTCGTCGTCGTCCTCGACCACGTCGGGGATTTCAGGAGTGACCACGGTCGGGGCGATGGTCTTGATCTCGCCCAGCTTGGCGCCGGGGAAGGCCTGGAGCACCGCCTGGACGAAGGGATTGGCCTCGACCTCGGCCCGTTCGGCGGCGCGGGCCTTTTTCTGGATCTCAATGACCGTCTCGGCCCCGCCCTGGCCGTTGGCGGCGATCAGCCAGGTGCGGCCGGTCCATTCGCGCAGGCGGGCCGACAGCTTGCGCGCCAGTTCGATGGGCGCGCCCTGGACGCTTTCATAAACGATGGCGCCGGGCTTGAACGAGACCGGCTTCACATACCGCTCGACATCCATCTGAAGCCCGACCTCGCGCTTCTCGCCGATCAGGGCGACGACCTGTTCGAAAGTCTGAGGATCGGGCAGGGCGGGCGCCATCACCGGGCGAGCGGCCAGTTGCGCCGAGGTTCCTCCGCCGCCGCCTCCGCCGCCGCCACGCGGGGCCGAGCCGCCGCCGATAAGTTCGCCGGACTGCAGCCGCTTCAGCGCCTCCTCCGGTCCCGGCAGGTCGGCGGCGTAGGCTAGGCGCACGATGGTCATTTCCACCGCATCGGCCGGATTGGGCGCGCGCCGCACCTCGTCCAGCGCCTTCAGCAGCATCTGCCAGGTGCGCGACAATGTCGCCGCCGGAATGGCCGCGCCCAGGGCCGCCAGCTTCTGCGCCTGATCATTGGGCAGGCGGGTCGCGTTCGGGCCCAGCATCTTGGCGACCGAGGCGGCGTGGCAATGTTCCAACAGGTCGTTGGTCACCTGCACCGGATCGGCGCCGAAGCCATATAGGGTGCGGAAACTCTCCAGCGCCTCGGGCGTACGGCCGGCCATGACGCTTTCGAACAGGGCGATGGTCTGGGTCCGGTCGGCCAGACCCAGCATGTCGCGCACCGTCTCGGTCTTGACCGTCTCGCCCCGCTCGGCCTGCACCAGGGCCTGATCCAGCAGCGACAGGCCGTCGCGCACCGACCCCTCGGCCGCGCGCGAGATCAGAGCCAGGGCGTCGGTCTCGATCTTCATGCCTTCTCGGTCGGCGATCCGGCCCAGATGCTCGACCAGGATTTCCGGCTCGACCCGACGCAGGTCGAAGCGCTGGCAACGGCTCAGGATCGTCACCGGCACCTTGCGGATTTCGGTGGTGGCGAAGATGAATTTGGCGTGGGGCGGCGGCTCTTCCAGCGTCTTCAGCAGGGCGTTGAACGCCTGCGTCGACAGCATGTGGACCTCGTCCAGCACATAGACCTTGTAGCGCGCCTCGACGGGCGCATAGCGGACGCTTTCCAGAATGTCGCGGATGTCGTTGACGCCGGTGTGCGACGCCGCGTCCATCTCCATCACATCCATGTGCTGGCCGGCCATGATGGCGGCGTCGTGCCGGCCGTGGGCGCTCAGGGTCAGCGACGGCTTGTCGATGACGTCGGTCCCGTTGTTCAGGGCGCGGGCCAGAAGGCGGGCGGTGGTCGTCTTGCCGACGCCGCGCACGCCCGTCAGCATGAAGGCGTGGGCGATGCGGCCCGTGGCGAAGGCGTTGGTCAGGGTGCGCACCATCGCCTCCTGCCCGATCAGATCCTCGAAGGTGCGCGGCCGGTATTTGCGCGCCAGCACCTGATAGGCGGCGCCGTCATCGGCGTGAGCTTCGACTTCGACGGGAGCGGGAGCAGGCGCGACGACAGGCTCAGGCGTCGCCGCGGCGGGCCCGCCGAACATGTCGTCGGTGTTCTCGTCGCGCGGGGCGACGTCATCCTCTTCCCAGGGCGGGCCGTCGAGATTCGTATCGCTGTCCGTCATGGGAGGAAGTCTTACAGCGGGTGACGGGCGGGAAGAAGCGATTCTCGGCCCTCGTCTCCTCCCTGCTTTGCGGGGAGGTGGCGCGGCGCGTCTTCGCGCCGTGACGGAGGGGCTCTTGCCGCATCATCGCTGTCTGTGGGACGTCAAGAGCCCCTCCACCGCTTCGCGGTCCCCCTCCCCGCTGCGCAGGGAGGAGACAGACGCACCAATGCGCTCAAGCAGCGCGCAACCGCGTTGCGAGCGTTAGCGCACCAGACGCGCTCAAGCAGCGAGCCGCCGCGCGGCGAGCGATAGCGCACTAAAGATGTGAGGAAGTAGAGACCGCGACCCGAAGGGGAATTCGTTGTGGCTGCTGCCTTCCGGCCCTGACCAGATTGGCGAAGCCTTCGCCCGCGATCTCCAAGCGGAGATATGACGGGTGCGGACGCCGGAATCAAGAGCTACAAACCCGCATGGCCCATCAGAACACCTTCGCCGGCAATCCGCTCGATCGGGCCGGCGACCTGAGGAATGATCCCGACTGGCTGGCCGAGCAGGCCGCCAAACCCTACGCCCAGGCCCTGGCGCTCTGGGAAGGGCGGCCGCTGATCGAGGAGACGGGCGAGGGGCCGAGGCTGGCATGGCTGCAGATGCGTCATGCGCGCACCTTGGTGCGGGACCGCGAGGCGTTTTTGGGCCTGTGGAACGACGAACCCGTCTTCGCCATCGAGTTCGAAGGCTCCATCGATCCGACCGACGGGCCGCTGGCCGGGCTGGGCGCCTTTCAGGAGATGCGTGCGGCGGCGGCGAGCCTGCCGGCGGCGGATGCGGCCATGGCCGGCGGCGCCAAGAGCCTGTTCGACTGGCGACGCAAACACGGTTTCTGCGCCAACTGCGGCACGCTGGGCGAGACGGCGTCGGGCGGCTGGAAGCGGGTCTGTCCGGCCTGCGGGACCGAGCATTTCCCGCGCGTCGATCCGGTCACCATCATGCTGCCGGTCTATAAGGGCGGGGCCGAGCCCATCTGCCTGCTGGGACGCCAGGCGGCCTGGCCTGCCGGACGGATGTCGGCCCTGGCCGGGTTCCTGGAACCGGGTGAATCTATCGAGGAGGCCTGCGCCCGAGAGGTGAAGGAGGAGGCCGGCCTGACCGTGATCGCCACGGCCTATCACTCCAGCCAGCCCTGGCCCTTTCCGTCGCAACTGATGATCGGCCTGATCGCGGAGGTGTCGGATGATCAGGCGCAACCGGACCAGACCGAGCTGGAAGCCGTCGCCTGGCTGACGCGGGCCGAGGCGCGCGCCGTGCTGGCGGGCGAGCATCCGAGCATTCAGGCCCCGCCGCCCTTCGCCATCGCCCACAGCCTGATCCAGGCCTGGGTCGAGGAGGCCTGACGACTGCCTCTCCCTTCCCGCAACGGGGAGGGAGAGCATTCAATGACTTTCCATCCTAACCCAGAGAACGAATCGGCGTCGTTTCAGGGGTTTACGGCTTCGCACCGACCGTCTGCCATACAGGGCCCCGGCCCGGCCTATGATGCCGACGGGTCTTTGACATCGTCGCGCGACCAGCATCGCAAACGGAATTGCACCGGTGCAATTCGGCGCAAACTATTCCTGAATAAAAACAGTCCTGCCCGCCGAAATTGCACGCCATTGCACCATTTTCGCCGGATGCAATTCCGGCGTCAGACCAGCGCCCGCGCCGCCTCAAGGTCCGCCGGATTGTCGACGGACAGGGGGGCTTCATCAATGACGGCGGCCCAGATCTGCATGCCCATCTCGAGCGCGCGCAGCTGCTCCAGCTTCTCGCGCTTCTCCAGCGGCGACGGCGATGCGGCGCAAAAACGGTTCAGCGCCTCGCGGCGATAGCCATAGACGCCGATGTGGCGCCAGACGGGCGCGTCGCCATATAGGGTCGAGCGCGTGAAATAGAGGGCGCGCGCCTGGCGTTCGCCTTCGCCCAGGGCCAGCACCGCCTTGACCACGTCGGGATTGGTCCGATCCGACGCCTCGGCCTCGGCGGCGACCAGGGTGGCGATGTCGCAGGTCGGCTCGCCGTGCAGGATGGCGGCGCAGGCGACGGCCAGACCCGGGCTGGCGAAGGGCATGTCGCCCTGAACGTTGATGACGGCGTCGAAATCGCCCTCGGGGTCGATGGCGTCCACGGCGGCGCGGATGCGGTCCGAGCCCGACGGCAGGGCCGGGTCGGTCAGGACGGCGCGGCCGCCTGCGGCTTCCACCGCCTCGACGATCTCGGGATCCCCGGCGGCGACCACGACCGGCAGGCCCGAGGCCTCGGCCTGGCGATAGGCGCGCACGATCATCGGCGTGTCGCCGATCAGGGCCAGCGGCTTGTTCGGCAGGCGGGTGGCGGCCATGCGAGCCGGTATCATTATCAACGGATTCATCGACTTCCCTGACGCCTGTCTGGCCCGTCGCGCGTTGGGCCGGTTGCGAAGGCGGCGCTACCGTGCCAGAGACGCCAAAGCAAGATTATGTCCGGGGCGTGTTTTCGAGGGGCCCGGCCGGCAGAGGGAAACGACCAGGCGTATGAGCGGCGATCTTAAGTGGAACAAGATTTTCGGCGCGGCTCTGGGGACGGCGTTCGTCATCCTGGTCGTCCAGCAGGCCTCGGGCCTCGTCTATCATTCGGAAGCCCCCGAAAAGATGGGCTATTTCGTCGATGCGCCGGAAGAGGCCGCCGGCGGTGAAGCCGCCGAACTGGCGCCCGACTGGGGCACGGTGCTGCCGACCGCCGATCTGGCCGCCGGCGAGGCCGCCTTCGCGCGTTGCCAAGCCTGCCATGACGCGCACCAGGGCGGCGCCGACAAGATCGGTCCGAACCTGTGGGGCGTGGTCGGCGGGCCGGTCATGCACCGTCCGGGCTTCGCCTATTCCGACGCCATGGCCAAGCACAAGGCCGAGGCGCCGACCTGGGGCTATGACCAGATCAACAGCTTCATCACGGCCCCGGCCAAATATGTGCCCGGCACCAAGATGTCCTTCGCCGGCATCCGCGACACCCAGACGCGCATCAATCTGATCGCCTGGCTGCGCACGCAGGGCTCGGGCGGCTTCGCCATCCCCGCGCCGGATCCCACCCGTCAGCCTGGCGCGGCCGCGCCGGCCGCCGGCGCGCCTGCGACGGGCGAGGCCCCGGTGACCGAAGGCGCTGCGGCGACGGAAGCGACCGGCACGACCCCGGCCGCCGGCGCCCCCGCCGCGTCTCAGGCGACCCCGGCGGCCCCGCCCGCCGCGACGGCGTCTGCGCCCCCCAACACCTGATCGTTCCGGCGATGAACGACAAAAGGGCGGCCCGACGGGCCGCCCTTCTTCGTTTCGGGCCGAGAGCTCGGCTCAGAGAATCTGCGCGGCCTCATCGAACGACAGGCGCGGCGAGCGTGGAAACAGGTTCTCGTCCGAGCCATAGCCGAGGTTGAGGATATAGTTCGGCTCGACATGGCTGTCGGGGAAGAACTCGGCCTTCACGCCGGCGGCGTCGAAGCCGGACATCGGGCCGACATCCAGGCCCAGGGCGCGGGCGGCGATGGTCAAATAGCCGCCCTGCAGCGAGGCGTTGCGGAAGGCGGTCTCACGCCGAGCGGCCTCGTCGGCGAACCAGGCCTTGGCGCCCGGCGCGTGGGGGAACAGGGCGTCGAGATGGTCGTGGAAATCCATGTCCTGACCGACGATCACCGTCACCGGGGCCTGCTGCGTCTTGTCGCGATTGCCCTCGCTCATCAGCGGGATCAGGCGGGCCTTGGCCTGGGGAGACGTGACGAAGACGAAGCGGGCGGGCGACCCGTTGACCGCCGTGGGCCCGAACTTGGTCAGGTCATACAGCTTGTGCAGCAGTTCCGGCGCGACGGGGCGGTCGGTCCAGCCGTTGCGCGTACGCGCCTCGGTGAACAGTTGCGACAGGGCGGCGTCCGACAGCGGGACGTCGCGTTGATGAGTAGCGTCATAGGCCATGGGATGCGTCCTGACTTAAATAGCAACGAGCACGGGTGCTAATTAGGGTGTTTTGAAACAGCCGCAAGCGCCAATCTCGAAAGGCTGGGTTTCGATATCGCGCACCGCGCACAACCCCTCTGTCGCCCAGGCTTGGTTCGCCCTATCTAGAGGGCATGAAAGATCTGACCCAACTGATGCAGCAGGCCCAGGCGATGCAGCAAAAGCTGCAGGACGCCCAGGCCAAGATGGCCGAAACGATCGCCGAGGGTTCTTCTGGCGGCGGCCTCGTCTCGGTGTCCCTCAAGGGCCCTGGCGAGATTACGGCCATCAAGATCGACGACAGCCTGCTGAGCCCGGGCGAGGGCGAAATCCTGGCCGATCTGATCGTCGCCGCCCATGCCGACGCCAAGCGCAAGCTGGATGAGCAGAACAACGCCCTGATGCGCGAGGCCGCAGGCCCCATGGCCGGGATGAACATTCCCGGAATGCCGAAACTGTTCTGATGGCCGCCTCCGCCGGGCCGGAGATCGAACGGCTGATCTCCCTTCTCGCCAAACTGCCGGGCCTGGGTCCGCGCTCGGCGCGGCGCGCGGCGCTGGCGCTGTTGAAGCGACGCGAGCAGTTGCTGGTCCCGCTGGCGGCGTCGCTGGCCGAGACGGCGGAAAAGGTCGTGTCGTGCTCGGTTTGCGGCGCGCCGGATACGCGCGACCCCTGCGCCATCTGTTCGGATGGAGCGCGAGACAACAGTCTGATCTGCGTGGTCGAGGAGGCCGGGGCCCTGTGGGCGATGGAGCGATCCGGCGCCTTTCGCGGCAAATATCATGTGCTGGGCGGACTGCTGTCCGCTCTCGACGGTGTCGGGCCCGAGCATCTGCGGGTCACGGAACTGGTCGGGCGCGTCAGGGGCGGGGGCGTGCGCGAGGTCGTGCTGGCCCTGCCGGCCACGGTCGATGGCCAGACGACCGCCCACTATGTCGCCGAGCGGATCGCCGGTCCGGATGTGGAGATCACCTCGCTGGCGCGCGGGGTGCCGGTCGGCGGAGAATTGGACTGGCTGGACGACGGCACCATCGTCCAGGCCCTTCGCGCCCGCCGCCCGGCCTGACCGAGTTAGTTCGAAGGAACCGTCGGGGCGTTGACGTTCGGCGCTTCGCCCGTCGGGGTCGGCACGGCGCGGCCCGTTTCATCCGTCGGCGCATCGGCGGCCGGCGGCGTCTGGCTGTCGCCGGCGAAGGCTTGGGTTTCGGCGGCGGCCGCCTCGGGCCCGGTCTCCGCGTTCTTTGAATCGAACGCCCCGTTGGTCACGAACCACAGGCCCAGCAGCAGAATGGCCGCCGCCAGCGTCGAGATCGCCAGGATGACGGCGATGCGCGGGTTCTTGCGGCCGCTGCGCGCCAGTTCGGCGTCGACCGGCCGGCCGTCGTGCACCGCATCGGCGGCGGTGTCGTGGCGGTGGGGCTTTTCCGGGGTCATGAGCGGGTCCTTCGTGCAAATGGCTGAGACACCAACGTCATCGCAACGGCGACGTTCCGGGCAAGCGGCGCCGGAAGGGCCCCGCTTCTCATTGATGGCGACTCCCGCTAGGAACGGAGCATGAACATGCTTGTGCCGATCCTCGCTGTCCTGGCCGCCGCCTTCGCGGGCGGTTTTCTGTGGGCCTATATGGGCTGGCAGAGGACAAGCGGCGCGCTTGCGGCGGCGGAGGCCCGCATCGATCTGGTCGAGGAAAGCCGTGTGACCATGGGCGAACTGCTCAAGGCCCAGGCCGCGCAGTCGGCCCAGGTCGTGGCGGATCAGATGGTCAGCCGCGCGACCGAAACCTTTCGCGCCCAGGATCAGCTGGCGCGCGAGCGGATGGCCGCCCAGCTGAAACCCGTCGCCGACACCCTGACCAAGTTTCAGGAGCATGTCGCCGCGCTGGAGAAGACGCGCTCTGAGGAGACCGGGGGGCTGCGTGAACAACTAGCCCAGCTGATGACGGCCTCGTCCGCCACGCGCGACGAGGCGCGCAAGCTGACCGAGGCCCTGCGCGGCAATACGGGCCGTCGCGGCCGCTGGGGCGAGCAGACGTGCCGTAACGTCCTGGAGGCCGCCGGCATGGCGGGGCGGTTCGATTTCACCGAACAGACCTCCAGCGCCGACGACGAGGGCCGCCAGAACCGCCCCGACTTCATCGTCCGCCTGCCCGGCGGCGGCATGTTCGTGATCGACGCCAAGGTCCCGCTGGCCTTCGACGACGGAGAGGGCGACGAGGAGGCGCGCGCCCGCTCGGTCGGCCTGCGCACCGCCGCCAGCCTGAAGACCCACGTGCGCCAGCTGTCGTCCAAGGCCTATCAGGACCAGTTCAAGCCTAGCCCGGATTTCGTCGTCCTGTTCGTGCCCGGCGATGCCTTCCTGGTCACGGCTCTGGACCACGAGCCGGACCTGATGACCCAGGCCATGGCCTCCCGCGTCGTCATCGTCACCCCTTCGACCCTGTTCGCCCTGTGCAAGGCCGTGGCCTATGGCTGGCGCGCGGAAGAGCAGGCGGCCAATGCCGACAAGGTCGCCGCCCTGGGCCGCGAACTCTACAAGCGGCTGTCGGTCATGGGCGGTCATGCCTCAGCCGTCGGACGCGCCCTGGATACGGCCGTCGGCAAGTACAATCAGTTCGTCGGTTCGCTGGAAAGCCAGGTCATGGTCTCCGCCCGCCGGTTCGAGGATCTGCAGGTCGATCACGAGGGCAAGGCCTTGCCGGATCTGACGCCGGTCGAAACCGCGCCCCGCGCCATCGCCCGTCCCGAACTGATCGCCGCCGCCAAGGTCGAATAAAAAGGCTCGGCGTGGAAAGGGCGCTTGACAGCGTCCGAGCAGGAATGTCAATGTAGCTTGTCAATAGGACAAGGGGTGTTGACGGATGCGCAAGTGGCGGCCGGTAATCAAGGCGACGGTGATCACGTTCGGCGGCGGCCTGCTGTTCGCCTTCCTCGGCGGCATCGCGGTCGGCTACGCCTCCAGTTCGGGATGGATCGCGCCCGAGATGGGCGAACTGATCGTGACCGCAGTCTTCGCCGCCGCCATCATGGCCGGCGCCCTGTGGATCGGCGCCGAATGGATGCGCGTGATCGATGAGGCTGCGCGGGAGGCGCACAAGGCGGCCTGGTACTGGGGCGGCACGGCGGGCATGTGCGTCAGCGGCGTCGGCCTGATTTTGTCCTCGGCCGGACCGTGGCGCGACATCATCGCGCGCCAGATCGGCTCGGGCGGTGCGCCCATCGACTATGTGTCCGCCGGCGCCGCCTTGATGATCGCTCCCATCCTGATCGGCTACACCGTCGTCTGGGTGTGGTGGTGGCTGGCGCGGATGCGGGGCTGAGCCATGAACAATCGTCTCAAGGTCCTGCGCGCCGAGCGCGACTGGAGCCAGGCGCAGCTGGCCGAACATCTGGGCGTGTCGCGCCAGACCGTGAACGCGCTGGAGACCGGCCGTTACGACCCCTCCCTGCCGCTGGCCTTCAAGATCGCCCGCGTCTTCGGCCAGCCCATCGAATCCATCTTCTCGGACGATCAGGAGCCGACGAAATGAAGCCTTCCACCCTCTCTCCCGCATCCTGGCCGCGCTGGGTTCGCGCCTTTGTTTTCGGCGCCGTCTTCGGGGTGATCGGTTACGGCGTCGGCGCCTGGCTGGCCAGGATCGCGCCCGGCGGATTCGGACCGACCGACATGGACTTGCGCTGGTCGGATGGCCTGGCGATGCTGGTCGGTCTGGCCCTGGTCGCGGGATCGCTGTGGGCGCTTTACGTCAGTTTGAACCCCGACCGCCTCGGCCGGATGTATAATCTGGACGGTCCCGCCTCGCCGGATGAGACGGCTCTGGCCCGGTTTCAGGCGCTGGTCATGGGCTTTTCCGGCGTCATCCTGACCCTGCCGGTCGTCTTCAGCCTGGCGGGCGTCAATCCTCTGCTCGGCCTCAGTGCCATCGGCCTTCTGCTGGTGCTCCACACAGTAATGAATGTGCGCGTCTATCGCCAGGCCGACGAGCTTCTGCGTCGGGCGGTGATCGAGGCGGCGGCCGTCACCTTCTTTGCGGGCCAGCTGGTCCTGTTCTTCTGGGCCGCCGCCGAGCGTCTGGGCGCCGCGCCCGCCATCACGGCCTGGGACATCTACGCCGTGCTGATGGCGCTCTATCTGGGCTGCTCCGTGTGGATCAGCGTGCGTCGCGGCCTGGCCTGATCGGTCCTTCTTCTCCTTCCCTTTCGAAAACAGCGAGACCTCTCATGACCTTCACCGATCGTCTTCTGTCGTCCGTTTCCAGCCTGGCGCGCGGCGCCGTGGGCGTCGCCGGCGGCCTGGCCCTGTTCGTCGCCATCGCCGGCGTCCCGGCCGACGCCCTGGCCCAGACCGCCGCGCCCGCCGCGCCAGCGCCGATCCAGGGCGAAGGCCCTGCCCTGTGGGTGGTCAGGGATGCGGATTCGACCCTGTATCTGTTCGGCTCGGTCCATGTGCTTCGCCCGACGACCGGCTGGTCCAGCCCCCGTGTCGAGGCCGCCTTCGACAGCGCCTCGGACATCTGGTTCGAGATCAGCAACCCCGACGACCAGGCCGCCATCATGCCGCTGATCCAGCAGCATGGTCTGTCGCCCGAGACGCCCCTGTCCAGCCGCCTGACGCCGCAAGAAAACGCCGAACTGGACGCGGCCGCCCAGGTCATGGGCGCCTCGGCCGCCCAGCTTCAACCGATGAAGCCCTGGCTGGCGGCGCTCAGCCTGTCGGTCGCGCCGCTGATCAAGGCCGGCTACGACCCAAAGTCCGGCGTCGAGCTGGTGCTGAAGGCGCGGGCCGAGGCGGCGGGCAAGCCGATCCACGGCTTCGAGACCATCGACAAACAGATCGGCATCCTGGCCGGCCTGCCCGACGATGTGCAGCTGGCTTTCCTGCGCGAGACCCTGAAGGACTATGAGAACGCCGCCACCAAGCTGGATGAAATGGTCGAGGCCTGGGCCCGGGGCGACGTCGCGACGCTGGACCGCGTCACGATCACGGAAATGAAGGAGGCCTCGCCGGCCCCCTATCAGTCCGTTCTGGTTGATCGGAACACCGACTGGGCCAACCAGATCCAGACGATGCTTGAAGGCTCCGGCACCGCCTTCATCGCCGTCGGCGCGGCCCACCTGACCGGCGACGACAGCGTCCAGGCCATCCTGCAAAAGCGCGGCGTGACGGTCGAAGCGGCGAACTGAGGTCGGAAGGAAGGCGCGGCGACGACGTCGCGCCTTCGCTGTCCACTTTCATACGATGTGATTCAGCGATGAAAAGATCAAACAGAATTCTAAGGGAAATATCTCAGCTAATTTTTCGGGAATCAGATGCGCTTTCATCAACTTGAGTCAGTTCTGCATTCGATTTCATCAGATTGATTCATGAGCACGGAGGAAACCCTCGATGGCTCTCCTTTCCCAAATTCTCACGCGATAGACGGTGTGAATAGGGACGAGGTTTTCTACATCCAGCCTGCTGCGCACCTGATGAAGGCGGCATTCGAGGCGCGCGGCGATCTCACACGCCAGGATGTAGCGCGCATGGAATTGCTTGAGGCTGTCCAAGGACACGCCGGCGCCCCGCTTCTTTGTATCGCCCTCTATAAGGCCGGCCGAAACGGCGGCTGCGACGAACTGACCCGATGTGCCCAGCGCCAAGGCGGCGTCCCTGCATGATGCAGAACCCATTAGCGGTCTGTCGACAAGCTGTTCCGACAGGAGAGCGGCATCCCTCTTGCGAATACGAAGTTCCACGAGAGGAAGCGCGTCGGAGTCGCCTGAATCCGCTCGTTGAGCTTGACCGTTCAGAAGGCGCTGGATCGCAGTGGACCAGCTACGGGGATCGATGCGGGAAGGAAGTCCTTGCGCCAATGCTATGCCGTGGTCGTGGGCATCGGCGGATAATTTAGCAAGTCTGGTGGAAAGGCTCTCAAGGGATTGCGTGCTGATGCGCTGCCCGACGCCATACATCACGTCTACATCATCGTTTCCTGTACCGTCCAAGAGGTGACGTGCCCCTGAGTTTTCATCCAGCGGCGACCAGAGTCCTTGGGTTAGTTACGCCTCGCAGCGTGGGGTGAGCAACAGGCCGGGCCGCGCAGC
>NZ_JBEPNH010000009.1:0-94571 GCF_040546195.1 Brevundimonas sp. UYEF29
GCTGCGCGGCCCGGCCTGTTGCTCACCCCACGCTGCGAGGCGTAACTAACCCAAGGACTCTGGTCGCCGCTGGATGAAAACTCAGGGGCACGTCATGGCGCCGGTGGTGAGGACAGCGACTTCGACGCCACCGACTTCGGAACGGATCGCGATTGGGAAGGCGGATCGAAAGCGACCTACAAGCGCCCTAGGATCAGCGAGGATCGCCCTGGTCGCTATTTGGGCGCTCTTCTAGGGCAGCACCGCTTGAAACATGTGGCGCCCACAAACTGGCCCGCCGACTGTCAGGACGAAGAGAGCGGTACCCGGGCTGCCTGACATGGAACGCTGAATGGAAGAGCCCGGCAACGTCGATGTTGCCGGGCTTTTTGCTGCGCCCGAACGCGACCGGAGCGCTTCTGTGACAGCGTTACAGCGTATTACGGCCATCCAACTTCAGCAATTCCCGCGAGAGAGCCCGTTGATGACACCTACAAAAAACCTCAGCGAAAACAGTGGCTCAATCAGAGTCACGTTTCGTATCAAGTCTAGTTTCTTGACATGATACGAAACGTGACTCTGATATTAAGCCATGTAAATCTGATAGATAGTAGGAAAATACATCCAAGTCCGCGAGTAAACTGAGTACCGGAGGTCCGCTGGTGCAGGGGCTGGGGCTTCATCCCCAGCACCAGCGGCCGGCGGCGCGGCACATTGACCTGAAACGCAGACTAACGTGGGTGCAGGCAGACGAAAGTCTGCTGCAACTAGCGCTCCGACTAATCCCGCACCCGACGTTTAGCCAAGGCAGGCTGAGACGACGCCGCGAGGCGCACCCCAGCGCCCATATCGCCTTCGGCGGGTAGGAACACGGCGCCGGCAGCCTGAAGCGTCGCCACCATAAGCTTGGCATTGGCAGGGTTTACGGGCGCGGGGCCGTTGTCGCCCTCGGCCCGCTTAACCGTATTCGGCGCCAGACCTGTGCGCTCAGCTAGGTCCAATACCGACATGTTCAACAGCCCTCGCGCCGCCCGCAACTGGGCGCCCGTCGGATGGTCTGCTGGCTTCTTCCTAAGCGCCTTCATGATTCAATTTGACTCTTTAGCCCAAGTTTGAATTGCTAGGCTCATTCTGATGAAGGAGTCTTACATGACTGTTTACGATCCGCCCAACCCCTCTTGCCCTATCCACGGCGCATGCCTTCAGCGCTCGACCTGCGCAAAGTGCAATGCCGCCTATATGCGTCGCTATCTCAAGGTTCAGCGGCGAGTGACGCCGGCCGTCGCGCTCCATAGCCGCGCCCGCCAGCGTGCAGCCCGTCGCGGGCTGCCGTTCGATCTGGATGTGAGCGATGTGGTTGTGCCTTCGATCTGCCCAGCCCTGGGCGTGCCACTCGTCATTGGCGAGATGCGGTCGCCATATTCGCCATCACTTGATCGTATCCGGCCCGCCCTTGGCTATGTTCGCGGCAACACCCGCGTGATCTCTGACCAAGCGAACCGTTTGAAAGGCGCCCTCGACATCGAGGGGCTAATCAAGCGCGCTGCGGCTTCGGTCGATCAGCGCCGTGAAGACTATGCGCGCCTGGCCGCGTACCTCGACCGGGAACTTCTGCTTGCCGACGTGCGGCGTAAGGCGGCGCTTGAGGGGCGCGCCGGTGAGGAATGGGCGAAGGTGGCCAACTTCCTGGAGGCGGCGTTCGTTCGCGCTGATTGGAAGCGCTGATGCCCAACCAAGTTGATAACAGCGAAGGTTTGCAGCGCCATTTTATGGCTCTCGACGTCACTCCACGCCACCAGCGCGTCCTCGTCGGCACCAAGCCGCTCGAAGACGGCTGGGTCATGTCGATCATAAAAATCGACGGGTGCACCAGTGAGGCTGAAGCTGTCTGGCTCGGCCAATGCGTTCAGTCTGACCTGATTGACTACATCAGCACTACTAACGACGAGGTCACGCCCCTGGAGGCGGTCATGGTCGAGTTCGGTCAGATCCCCCCCGGCGCCTGCTGGACTGTCGCCGTCTATGTAACGTTAGCGTCGTCCGAGGAAGCCACCGCGATGTTCGATTTTATGACGGCCTATGCCACCACACCCGCCACAGGGGGGCACTAAACAAAAGCGACGCGACTGCAGAAAATTCCTTTACAATAACAGTACGTTAATCCAGATCCACCGTTGCTTATTCAGCAGGGTCTGCTATAATCAGCCCTCTACCACGTTCTCCCTCGGCAGTGACGACAACCGAGGGAGGCACCGCTCAATCCCGAGCCCCACACCTATTGTCTATTGTCTGTCGTCAATGCACCCTCGCCCCTCCCCGTCCGCCGACAAGGCGTCAACAGATTGGTCGCAACTTAAGGCCGTCGCCTTTCACCTGTTGCCCTCGGAACAGATCGACCAAGAAGGCCGACCGTCCGCACCCCCAGTGTTCTGGCCGCTTCTGCTCACGAAAGAGCATTTGAGCGCCTACCTGGCGCTGTCGTGGTCCACGATTTCCAAGATTTGCACGGTGGCTCCTGTTGATGTCGGAGCCAGCGTGATCCGCTACAACCGTTTTCAGATCGACGAATGGGTTGCGAGTCTGCCGCCCAAAACGATCAAACACGCTGCGCCAGCGGCTCCGTCGCTTTCGAACATCGAGGCCGAAAGCGACGAACGTCGAACCTCAGCGCTGGATAAGGTTCGGGCCCGTACCCTTAATCGTCTGAGCCAAAGCCGCCAGTCACTGAATGATGAAGCGCGCGATGGATAAGGTTAAATACGTCCAGCGCATCCGACGCCCGGACGGCACCGTCGATCTCTATTTTCGCAAAGGGAACCACCGTGAGGGCCCTCTGCGGTCACTCGATGGTTCCCCAGAACTGAAGGCCGAGGTCGATGCGATTCTCGCTCGACTCGCCAGGGCGCAAGCCGCTCAGACGCCGAGGGCGGGGACTGTAGGCGGCGCTATCCAGCGCTACAGAAAGTCCGCCGATTTTATCGGGCTCGCCCAGTCGACACAGATAGAATATGGGCGCCTACTCAATGAGATCGAGGTCGATGTCGGCGACGTTCGCCTCGCTGAAGTTGATAAAGGTTGGGTCAGAGACCTGCGTGATCTTTGGGCGCCGCGTGGCCATAAAGCCACGAATGACCGCGTTCAGATGCTCAAAAACGCCCTGAAGCCGGCCATTGATGACGACCGCATAAAGACCAACCCTTTTTTGGGGCTGAAAAAGCTGGCTCCGCCTCATGACGCTGATGAGGTGAACCTTGCCTGGACAGACGAGGAAGTGGACGCGTTCATCGCGCTAGCTCTTGGGCGCAACATGCCGGGCCTGGCCCGTGCCGTGGCTCTAGGGCGCTGGGGCGGCTTCCGTCGGGGTACAATCTGCAACATCCCGCTGAGCGCTCGGATCATCGCGCAAGATGATGACGGTTTGCCCCAGCGCCGGCTCTACTGGACGACCGAGAAGCGTAAGGTTTTGTGCGACAAACGTGAAGACAGCCGCCTCTCTGCCTTTTTGGAGAGCACGCCCACCAAAGCTCTTACCATCGCATACAACCAACGCGGCCACCCCTGGAAGGTGCGCGCTCTTAATCAGGCTGTCACCCGCCTGGCCACTGCGCTGGCTAAGACTAAGCGCGCCCGTCCCAATCTTACACCTCATGGCCTGCGCCATGCCCGTGGGCTTGAACTCGCGTACGCAGGTGCATCTGATGCCGAAATCATGGCGCAGCTTGAACACACCACCGAACGAGCGGCGCGGATTTACCGCCGGCAGGCGCAGCGTCGCCGCATGGCGGACAGCGGGCAGGACCGAGTCGATAATGTCGTAGCGCTCAAGGCAGAGAGAAAACGGTCTTCGAACGGGACGTGAACGCAGACTGTAACGAAGGGTGTAAAACGACTGTAACAGCGCGGATCAAAACACGCGCCTCGCCCACCAAGTCGTTGAAAAAGATGGCGCACCCGGAGCGATTCGAACGCCCGACCCTCAGATTCGTAGTCTGATGCTCTATCCAGCTGAGCTACGGGTGCGGCTGCCTTGCGGCGAGGGCGGGTCTTTAGCCGGTGGATCGGGCGGACGCAAGCGGGGGAATGCAGTTTCTGCGTCTGAAGCGGTTGGCGTGGCGGCTGCGACGGCTTAGGCCTGTCTGACGCTCCCCTGCTTTCGGATCTTCCATGCGTTCTTTCCGTCGCCAGATCGTCGCTGTGCTGGTTCCCGTCCTCATGGCGGGATGCCAGACCGCGACAGCCAGTCAAGGCGCGCCCTCGCTGACGACAGCATCGCCGCAGGCCGTGTCGGCCCCGTCGCCGGCCGCATCGCCCGCTCGGGGGCCGTTCGTGGCGGCGGCGAATCCGCTGGCCGTCGAGGCGGGGATGACCGTGTTGCGGCGTGGCGGATCGGCCGTGGACGCCGCGGTGGCGATCCAGGCGGTGCTGGGTCTGGTGGAGCCGCAGTCGTCGGGCCTTGGGGGCGGGGCCTTCCTGATGAGCTATGACGCCGAGACCGGGACCGTCACGGCCTATGACGGGCGCGAGACGGCGCCGGCGTCGGCGACGCCCGAACTGTTTTATGAGGACGGCAAGCCCCTGCCCTTCATCGACGCGGTGCTGTCGGGCCGCTCGACCGGGGCGCCGGGGGCGGTGGCCATGCTGGCGATGGCGCAGAAGGATCACGGCAACCTGGCCTGGCGCGATCTGTTCGGGGACGCCGAACGGCTGGCGCGCGACGGGTTCACGGTCAGCCCGCGTCTGGCCGGCATGATCAATGGACGCAGTCCGCAGGCGCGGACGCGGTGGGCCAGCGCCTATTTCACCAAGCCGGACGGCACGCGGTATCAGGCGGGCGATAGGTTGAAGAACCCCGCCTACGCCGACACGGTCGCGCGACTGGCGCAGCAGGGGCCGGGCGTCTTTTATGGCGGGACGATCGGGGCTGACATCGCAGCGGCGGTTCGCGAAGGGCCGCGTCCCGGCGGCCTGACCGAGGCGGACATCGCCCGCTATCGCCCTTTGCGCCGCGACGCGCTTTGCCGGCCGTATCAGGCCTATGTGATCTGCGTGCCGCCGCCGCCATCCAGCGGGGTGGCGTTGCTGCAGTTCCTGGCCATGGCCGAGGAAACGCCGGATCTGGACAAGGGGGCCAAGAGCCCTGAGGCCTGGGTCGCGTTCGGGCGGTTGCAGCGGCTGATGTACGCCGACCGGGACCGCTACATCGGCGACAACGATTTCGTCGGCGTGCCGATCGCGGGCCTGCTGGATCCCGACTATGTCGCGTCGCGCGCGGCCCTGGCCCCGCAGGTGAACGGCCCGGTCGAGGCCGGCGCCCCGACGGGGTCGCCGCCGCGCGGGGCCGATCACACGGCCGAGCCGGGCGGCACCTCGCACATGGTCGTGGTGGACGCCTGGGGCAATGCGGTCAGCATGACCACGACGGTCGAGAGCATCTTCGGCAATGGGCGGATGGTCGACGGCTTCTTCCTGAACAACCAGCTGACGGACTTCTCCTTCACGCCGCAGGAGGACGGACATCCGGCGGCCAATGCCGTGGCGGCGGGCAAGCGGCCGCGCTCGTCGATGACCCCGGTGCTGATCCTGGATCGTCAGGGACGGCTGGTCGGCGCCATCGGCTCGCCGGGCGGGTCCAGCATCCTGGCCTATGTGGCGAAGGCCCTGGTGGGGACGATGGACTGGGGCCTGTCGATGCAGGAGGCGATCGCCCTGCCCAATCTGGTGGTGCGGGGCGAGATGGTCGGGGCCGACACCGACATGATCGCGCCGGATATCCGCAACGCGCTGGCGGCGGCGGGCATGGCCCTGAAGCCCAACGCCACCGAGACTTCGGGCCTGCATGGCGCGATCTGGCGCGACGGTCGCTGGGACGGCGGGGCCGACCCGCGTCGCGAGGGCGTAGCCGTCTCGGAGGTTCGCTAAGGGCTCAGCGGCCGGGACGGATCGACAGCTGGAAGGCCAGCAGGCCTTCGCTGACGTCGGTGTCCAGGCCGTTCATGCCGCGCAGACCCTTGCCGGCGTCGATCTCGCGATAGACGACGCCGAACGAGGTCTGCATGTCGCCCTTGCGATAGGCCACGCCGATCGAGGCGTCGCCCAGGAAGCTGCCCTTGTCCTGGGTGTAGCCCGAGCGGGCGTAGTCGCCGTCGCGGGTGCGGGCGAAGTTGTAGCCCACGGCCCGGCCCGACCCGGCGGCGTACAGATACCAGCGCGGCCGCTCGCCGAACCGTTCGCGGCCGTTGGGGGCCAGACGATCCAGCCCCTCGCCGATCTTGAGGGTGACGCCGGCCTCGGCCGAACGGCCTTCGCTGCCGACGCCCAGGCCCGCATGGGGCGTCAGGCTGACCTCGAGGCCCGAGGCGGTATGGCCGCGCGCGCCACGGAAACCGCGCACATAGCGCAGATCATAGGCGTCAGGGTCCAGTTCGGCCCGATCGACGGGCGTGACCGGCAGGGGCGAGCCGTCGGCGCGGCGCAGACGGCCGGCCGTCTCCAGCGTCACCCGGTCGGTGAAGTCGGTGCGATCGATCCAGACGTCGTTGCGCGTGCTGGCGGACAGGCCGGACCGGTCGTCAGGACGGAAGGCCGTCGGGATTTCGATCTGGGCGCCGAACCGGGCGTCCGGCGCAACGCGGAAACTGGTCTGTTCGGTCAGGCGCGCCTCGACATCGGGGGAGGCGTCGAAGGCGTTGGGGGCCCAGGTCTGTGCACAGGCGGCGCTCGCGCCAGCCATCGCCAACACGCCCCCCAAGCCGACAATACAGGCCTTTAATCGCATCCGGTCTCCCCACCGATCCGCTGGACATACACTGCAACCCTCAGGCGCAAGAGTCCAACGGCTTTTGGTCATGGTTTCGTCGCTTTTGAACGAGGACGACCAACCGGGGTTCCCGAACGAAAAAGGGCCCCGCTGTCGCGGAGCCCTTCGGATCGTTCGGTGCATATGGCCTTATTGGCAGGCCAGGCACTCGTCGTAGTCGGTCTTGGGCATGGAGAAGAGATCGGGCTGGTTCGGATCGATCTCGGCTTCGGCCTTGTCCTCGGCGCCCGCGAAGGCGGCGCGCTGCACCGACTTGGAGCGCAGATAGTAAAGCGACTTCACGCCGCGCTCCCAAGCGGACCAGTGCAGCATATGCAGGTCCCACTTGTTCACGTCGCCGGGGATGAACAGGTTCAGCGACTGAGCCTGGCAGATTTCCGGCGCGCGGTCGGCGGCCAGTTCGATCACCCAGCGCTGGTCCAGCTCGAAGGCGGTCTTGAACACGCCCTTTTCGTCCTCGTTCAGGGCGTCGAGGTGCTGGACCGAACCTTCGTTCTCCAGGATGGAGCTCCACACCGCCTCGGTGTTGATGCCCTTCTCGTCGAGCAGGCGCTCCAGATAGGGATTCTTCACCGCGAACGAGCCCGACAGGGTCTTGTGGGTGTAGATGTTGGCCGGGATCGGCTCGATGCCGGCCGACGTGCCGCCGCAGATGATCGAGATCGAGGCGGTGGGGGCGATGGCCAGCTTGTGGCTGAAGCGCTCCATCACGCCGCGCTCCTCGGCGTCCAGGCACGGGCCCTTTTCCTCGGCCAGCAGGCGGCTGGCCTTGTCGGCCTCGCGACGCAGGTGCTTGAACAGGCGCATGTTCCACGACTTGGCCATGGCGCTTTCGAAGGCGACGCCCTGACCCTGCAGGAAGGAGTGGAAGCCCATGAGGCCCAGACCCACCGAACGCTCGCGCTTGGCCGAATAGACGGCGGCGGCCATGGCGGGCGGGGCGCGGCGGATGAAGTCTTCCAGCACATTGTCCAGGAACCGCATCAGGTCCTCGACGAAGCGCGGTTCCTCGCGCCATTCCAGGAAGGTCTCGGCGTTGACCGACGACAGGCAGCAGACGGCGGTCCGGTCCACGCCCAGGTGGTCGCGGCCGGTGTGCAGCATGATCTCGGCGCACAGGTTCGACTGTTTGACCTTCAGGCCCAGGTCGCGCTGGTGCGGCGCCATCTGGCGGTTCACCGTGTCCGAGAAGATAAGATACGGCTCGCCGGTCTGCATGCGGATGTCGAGCAGCTTGGTCCACAGCGAACGGGCGTCGACAGTCTTCATGACCGCGCCGTCCTTGGGCGACTTCAGGTCGAAGGTTCCGCCGACTTTCACCGCCTCCATGAACTCGTCGGTGACGTTGATGCCGTGGTGCAGGTTCAGGGACTTGCGATTGAAGTCGCCGGACGGTTTGCGGATCTCCAGGAACTCTTCGATTTCCGGGTGGTGGATGTCCAGATAGACGGCGGCCGAACCGCGGCGCAGCGAACCCTGGCTGATCGCCAACGTCAGGCTGTCCATCACGCGGATGAAGGGGATGATGCCCGAGGTCTTGCCGGCGCCCTTCACCTTTTCGCCGATGGAGCGGACGCCGCCCCAATAGGTGCCGATGCCGCCGCCGTTGGAGGCCAGGGCCACGTTCTCGTTCCAGACGTTCTGGATGCCGTCCAGGCTGTCGCCCACCGCGTTCAGGAAGCAGGAGATGGGCAGGCCGCGATCCGCGCCGCCGTTCGACAGGACCGGGGTCGCCGGCATGAACCACAGGCGGCTCATATAGTCATACAGGCGCTGGGCGTGTTCGGCGTCGTCCGAGAAGGCGGTCGAGACACGCGCGAACATGTCCTGATAGCTTTCGCCCGGCAGCAGATAGCGATCTTCCAGCGTCTTCTTGCCGAAGTCGGTCAGCAGATCGTCGCGCGAGCGGTCGACCTGAACCGATTTGACCACGGTCAGGTGGGGGCGCTCCGGCGTCGGCGTCGCCGCAACGCCTTGGAATTCCGTCGTCTTCAATGCCTCGCCGCCAGCCATGGTCATCTGCGTCCTGAACAAAAAATCGTTTGAGCCGCCCGCGCCGCGACCACATCATCTTGTGGCCTCTGCGCTCCCCGAGCCCACATATAGGGCGCATATGCCTAATGACCCGTCAACGGGTTGACGCCGACCATTGTGGGCGAATCGGTCGGACAAGTCCCAGCCGTCTGGGGAAAAGCCCGCACGCAAGCCAGCACGTCCGTTTTACGCGCCAGAGACAGCGTGATCACGAACGCGTGATCGGAACGACTGCCCAGCTTGGCCGTTGGCTCGCCCATGACGCTTTCCGATTTCCGCGCCTTTTTGATACGCGTCCTGACGGTCGCCCGCACGGAGATCGCCGCGCTTCTGGCCTTGCTGGTCGTCGCCGGCGGCGTTCTGAGCTTCGCAGGCCTCGCCGATGAGATGACCGAGGGCGAGGGGCAGGCCTTCGATCTTCACGTCCTGGCGCTTATGCGGCCCTATGTCGACGATCCCGGCCGACCGTGGGGGCCGTGGTGGCTGAAGGAGGCGGCGGCGGACATCACCTCGCTGGGCGGCATCTCGGTGCTGGGTCTGTTCGCCCTGATCGTGATCGTCTTTCTGCTGAGCCAGCGGAAATGGCTGTCGTCCCTGCTGCTGGTCGTGGGTCTGGCCGGCGGCGTCGCGCTCTCGGAGGGCCTGAAGGCCGTGTTCGAACGCGCCCGCCCCCCTGCGGCCATGCAGGCGGTGGAGACGATCAACGCCAGCTTCCCGTCCGGCCACGCCCTGCTTTCCACCGTCTTCTATCTCAGCGTCGCCGTCATGCTGACCCGCGCCTTCCCGCGCGAGCGGTTCAAGGTCTTCGTCCTGGGCGTCGGCATTCTGCTGGCTCTGCTGGTCGGGCTGACGCGCATCTATCTGGGCGCCCACTGGGCCACCGACGTCTTCGCCGGCTGGGCGGTCGGCGCGGCCTGGGCCATGGCCCTGTGGCTGGTCGCCTATGGGGTGGCGCGCTGGCAGAAGCGCCGCCGGGCGCCGTTGCAGGACGAGCCGTCGCCCATCGAGGTCGAGACGACGATCGCCGCGACCAAAGTCTAGGCCCGCCATCCGCCGCTCGGCAGGCTAGTCTGGAGACATGACGGAGACGCACGCCATGGACCACGCCGCCCTTTACGCCGAACGCCTGAAGACCCCCGACCAGGCCGCCGCCCTGATCGTTTCGGGCGCCAAGGTCGCCATGGGCCTCGGCGTGTCCCAGCCGCCCGCCCTGCTCAAGGCCTTGGCCGAACGGGCCGAGCGCGGCGAGGTCGAGGATGTGAACCTCTACTACCTGCTCTCGACCGCCATCGCAGGCGACACGGTGCTGCGCTATGAGCTGATGGATCGGATCCGCCCCTGGAGCCTGTTCCACAGCGCCATCGAACGCCGGCTGGAACAGCGCGCGCACGAGGAGGGCCGCCCCAACCCCGTGCAGTTCATCCCCACGGGCTTTCAGCAGTCGCCCCGCCTGCTGTGCGACGAGGTCAAGGTGGATGCCCTGATCTGCACCGTCTCGCCGATGGATGCGGACGGCTTCTTCTCGTTCGGGACCAACACCGACTACGCCAAGCCGGTGTCGCAGACGGCCCGGACGGTGATCGTCGAGGTCAATCCGCACATGCCGCGCGTGTTCGGCGACTGCACCGTCCATGTATCCCAGGTCGCCGGCATCGTCGAACATGCTGCGCCCCTGCTGGTCGTGCCGCGCGCCGAGCCTCAGCCGGCGGACCTGGCCATCGGCCGCATCATCGCCGGCCTGGTCGAGGACGGGGCGACGCTTCAGATGGGGATCGGCGCCCTGCCCAACGCCGTCTGCGACGCCCTGATGGACCACCGCGATCTGGGCGTTCACACCGAGATGCTGACGCCCGGCCTGGTCGAGCTGATGCAGGCCGGCGTGGCCAACCATGCCCGCAAGACCCTGCATCCGGGCGTGGGCGTCTTCGCCTTCTCGATGGGCGACCTCAACACCTATGAATTCCTCGACGGCAATCGCGGCATGGAGGCCCATCCGGTCTCCTATGTGAACGACCCGGCCGTGATCGCACGCAATGCGAAGATGATCTCGGTCAACGCCACGCTTCAAGTCGACCTGACCGGCGCCTGCTGCTCGGAGTTTTTGAACGGGCGCCAGTTCACGGCCGCCGGGGGCCAGCTGGACTTCGTGCGCGGCACCTATGGATCGCAGGGCGGCAAGTCGATCATCGCTTGTCATTCCACGGCGGCGAAGGGAACGGCCTCACGCATCGTCGCGCGGCTTGACGGGCCGGTCACCACCCCCCGCAACGACACCAACATCGTCGCCACCGAACACGGCTGGACCAATCTGAAGGGCAAGTCGTCCAGCGAGCGCGCCCGCGCCCTGATCGCCCTGGCCGCGCCCGAGTTTCGCGACGGCCTGACGGCGGCGGCGCGCGAGCAGGGTCTGATCTGACGCCCCACTTGATCTTGGGCCGTCCGTCGGGACTTCTGGCGTCATGAAGACCGTCCGCCTGCTGGCCCTGCTGTCCCTGCTCGTCGCCGCGCCTGTCAGCGCCAGGGCGGCGCAAGGCGCCTATGCGACCGACGGCGACTGCGGCGGGCGGCCCATGACCACCGTGCGGATGGCGCCCGGCTATTGCCTGGGGCTGGTCTGGCAGGGAACGGGGGCCGAGGGACCGCGAATGCCGCGCGGCCTGCTGGCGCTACACGACGGCGACTGGTTGGTGACGGATCTGGGCAGTTGGGATCAGGGACGCGGCGCGATCTGGCGGCTGTCGTTCGGCGTCGACGGTGCGCCGCGCTGGCGCCAGCTGGCGCAAGGCCTGAGCATGCCGCACACGGCGGCGCGCGGGCCGGACGGGCGCATCTATGTGTCCGAGATGAACCGCATCCTGACACTTGACCCCGACGCGGCCGATCCGGCGGCGACGGTGCGCACCGTGATCGGCGACCTGCCTGACAATCGTCTGCACGCCAATCGCCACCCCCTGTCCAGCTTCGTCTTCGATGAGAACGGCGACCTGCTGGTCAATGTCGGCGCCCCCAGCGACCGCTGCGTGGATGCGCGAGGCCGGGCGCGCGCCAATGCTTCCGGCGCCTGCATCGACAGCGCGGCGACGGCCCAGGTGCGGCGTCACGCCTATCTGGGCAACGGCCGCTGGGCCGACGACAGCACCGTTTTCGCCTCGGGCCTGCGCAACTCCATCGCCCTGGTCCGGCACCCGTCGGGCACGATCCTGCAAGGCGAGAACTCCGTCGATCTGACCACGCCCGACCATCCCTATGACGAGATCAATGTCCTGCGTCAGGGCGGCCATTACGGCTGGCCCTATTGCGTCGATCTGGCGACGCCCCTGCCGGGCTGGAGCGCGGGCCAGGCGCGATGCAGCCAGCGCGACCGCCCGGTCGCCCTGCTGCCGCCGCACGCCGCGCCGCTGGACCTGATCTATTACGACGGGGCGATGTTTCCCGAACTGCGCGGCCGGCTGCTGATGAGCTGGCACGGATATCGTCGCGCGGGCGGCCGGATCGTGGCGGCCGAGACGGATGGCGAGGGCCGCCCGCTGACCGATATCGGCGGCCGCTACGCCATCTATCCCCGGGGCGCCCTGCCCTATCCCGCCGGCGCGCCCAGCGTGCGAGGCAAGGTTCTGACGCCGGGCTGGGACACGGTCGCAGGCCTTCAGCCGCGCGGCGCGCCGGTCGTGCTGGCCGTCGCCGCCGACGGATCGATCTGGGTCACGGACGACCGAAACCGGGCGATCCTCAGGATCGCCCGGTCGGATAAGACGCCCTAGCTCTTGCGTGCGTCGCGCTTGGCCAGGACGCGCAGGCGAAGGGCGTTCAGCTTGATGAAGCCGGCCGCGTCCTTGTGGTCATAGGCCTGGACGCCTTCTTCGAAGGTCACCAGGTCCTGATCGTACAGGCTGTTGGGGCTTTCGCGGCCGATCACCGAGACATTGCCCTTGTACAGCTTGACCTTGACCGTGCCGGAGACGTTTTCCTGGCTCTTGTCGATGGCGGCCTGCAGCATCTCGCGCTCGGGCGAGAACCAGAAGCCGTTGTAGATCAGCTCGGCGTATTTCGGCATCAGCTGGTCCTTCAGGTGCATGGAGCCGCCGTCCAGGGTGATGCTTTCGATGCCGCGGTGGGCCGCGATCAGAATGGTCCCGCCGGGGGTCTCATAAACGCCGCGCGACTTCATGCCGACGAAGCGGTTCTCGACCAGGTCCAGACGGCCGATGCCGTTGTCGTGGCCATACTGGTTCAGGGCGGTCAGGATCGTGGCGGGCGACATGGCCTCGCCGTTGATCGAGACGGCGTCGCCCTTTTCGAAGCCGATCTCGATGACGGTGGCCTTATCCGGCGCGTCTTCGGGGCTGATCGTGCGCTGGTGGACGAACTCGGGCGCCTCGACCGCCGGGTCTTCCAGCACCTTGCCCTCGGACGAGGAGTGCAGAAGGTTGGCGTCGACGCTGAAGGGCGCCTCGCCGCGCTTGTCCTTGGCGATCGGGATCTGGTTCTTCTCGGCGAAGTCCAGCAGGGCCTCGCGGCTGCGGAATTCCCACTCGCGCCACGGGGCGATGACGCGGATGTCGGGCTCCAGCGCGTAATAGCCTAGCTCGAACCGGACCTGATCGTTACCCTTTCCGGTTGCGCCGTGACAGACGGCGTCGGCGCCGACCTGACGCGCGATCTCGATCTGGCGCTTGGAGATCAGCGGCCGGGCGATGGAGGTGCCCAGCAGATAGTCGCCCTCATACTGAGCGTTTGCGCGGAACATGGGGAAGACGAAGTCGCGCACGAACTCTTCGCGCAGGTCGTCGATGAAGATGTTCTCGGGCTTGATGCCCAGCTTCAGCGCCTTCTCGCGCGCCGGACCCAACTCTTCGCCCTGGCCCAGATCGGCGGTGAAGGTCACGACCTCGGCGTTATATTCGGTCTGCAGCCACTTCAGGATGATCGAGGTGTCCAGCCCGCCCGAATAGGCGAGGACGACTTTCTTGACGGGCTTGTCGGCGGGGGCGGACATGGCGGCTCTTTCAGCAAGGGGCGGTCAGTCGGGGAGTTGACGCGCGCATAAGACCGGGGGTGCGGCGATGCAACCTTTTCCGGGTCGCGCGGGGGAGAACATGAACCTTTCGTCATGTTCCATTTGGTCGCGTTGCCAGGCGGCAGACCGGCGTTATGGTCCCCCCCAACTGCAATCCCGAGGATATCGCATGCGCCGCACTGGCTCTCTCGTCGCCGCCGCCGCCCTTCTGGCGGTTTCAACGCCTGTCTGGGCCTCCGTGGCCGCTGCACCCGCCGCCCAGGCCGCTGGTCAGGCCGCTGGTCAGGCCGCCGCGCCCGCCGTCCAGGCCGCGCCGGTGTCGGAGCTGATCAACGAAGTCGACATCCCCTATACCAAGTTCACCCTCGACAACGGTCTGACCGTCCTGGTCCACGAGGACCACAAGGCGCCCGTCGTCGCCGTCTCCGTCTGGTACAATGTCGGCTCCAAGGACGAGCCGGCCGGCAAGACCGGCTTCGCCCACCTGTTCGAACACCTGATGTTCGGCGGCTCGGAAAATGCGCCCGGCAGCTATTTCACGCCGATGCGCAACATGGGCGCGACCGACATGAACGGGACCACCTATTTCGACCGCACCAACTATTTCGAGACGGTTCCGACCCCGGCGCTGGAACAGGCCCTGTTCATGGAAAGCGACCGCATGGGCTACATGCTGGGCGCGATCAGCCAGGAGACGCTCGATCTGCAACGCGGCGTCGTCCAGAACGAAAAGCGTCAGGGCGACAACCAGCCCTATGGCCTGAACCAGTACAAGCAGCTGGAGGCCCTGTTCCCCGAAGGCCACCCCTATCGCCACTCGACCATCGGTTCGATGGCCGACCTGGACGCCGCCTCGATGCAGACGGTGCGCGACTGGTTCACCTCCAACTATGGCCCCAACAACGCCGTTCTGGTGCTGGCCGGCGACATCACCCCCGCCAAGGCGCGTGAACTGACCGACAAATACTTCGGCCCGATCGCCAAGGGTCCGGTGAACAATCCCGCCCAGGCCCCGGTGCCGACCCTGTCCGCCCCGCTCAGCGAAACCACCCACGACCGCGTCTCGAACGCCCAGGTCGAGGTCAGCTGGGCCGTGCCCGGCATGCTGGACCCGGATTCCGTG
This sequence comes from Brevundimonas sp. UYEF29, assembly GCF_040546195.1. Lineage (NCBI taxonomy): Bacteria > Pseudomonadati > Pseudomonadota > Alphaproteobacteria > Caulobacterales > Caulobacteraceae > Brevundimonas > Brevundimonas sp. UYEF29. Next base: position 14,971 of record NZ_JBEPNH010000009.1, read on the forward strand.
CCGCTCAGCGTCGCTGCCTCCGTGCTGGGCGGACTGGCCTCCTCGCGCCTGGACAATGAGCTGGTGCGCGGCGAGCAGACCGCCGTTTCGGCCAGCGCCGGCAACAGCGCCTTCCACCGCGTCGGCATCTTCGAGATGAGCGCCACGATCAAGCCGGGCGAAGACCCCGCCGCCGTCGAGGCGCGCATGCGCGAGATCCTGAACGGCCTGATCGCGAACGGCCCGACGCAGGACGAGATCAACCGCGTCGTCACCCAATACGCCTCGCGCCGCATCCAGGGCCTGGAACAGGTCGGCGGCTTCGGCGGCAAGGCCACAGCGCTCGCCGAAGGCCAGCTCTATGCCGGCGATCCTGAGTTCTACAAGAAGCAACTGGCCGCCTACGCCGCCGTCACGCCGGCCCAGGTCAAGGCGGCGATGCAGAAGTGGCTGACCCGTCCGGCCTATACGCTGACCACCCTGCCCGGCCAGCGCGAAGCCTATCAGGAGGCGGCCGCCGCGCCGTCCGGCGCCAACCGCACCCCGGCCCCGGAAATCGAACGCAAGCCGCGCATGCCCAAGCCCGAGATCGGTCAGGTCGCCAACGTCGACTTCCCGGCCGTCGAGCGCACCCGCCTGTCAAACGGCATGGAGGTGATCTACGCCCAGCGCGACGCCACCCCGACGACGAAGATCGCGCTCGACTTCGACGCCGGTCTGGCCGCCGACGACCGGTCCAAACTGGGTCTGCAGACCCTGATGCTGGACCTGATGGACGAGGGCACCCGCACCCTGAACGCCACGCAGCTGGCCGAGGCGCAGGAAGCCCTGGGCGCCAGCATCACCACTGGCGCGACGATGGATAGTTCGGTCGTCCAACTGTCGGCGGTGACGCCGAACCTGAAGCCTTCGGTGGATCTGATGGCCGAGGTTGTGCGCAATCCCGCCTTCGCCCCGGCCGAGCTGGAGCGCCTGCGCGCCACCCGCCTGTCGCGCATCGCCGCCGAACGGACCCAGCCGGCCGCATTGGCCAGCCGCGCCCTGCCGGAACTGATGTATGGGCCGAACAGCCCCTATGGTCGTCCGTTCAGCGGCAATGGCGACGAGGCCAGCGTCAAGGCGATCACCGACGCCGACATCCGCGCCGACTACGCCAAGTGGATCCGTCCGGACAACGCCAAGCTGTTCATCGTCTCCGACCGGCCCCTGGCCGAGCTGACGCCGATCCTGGACAGCGCCTTCGGTCAATGGGTCCCGCCCGCTTCGGCCAAGGCCGTCAAGGACTTCTCGGCCCCGATCCCGGCCGCGACGCCCAAGATCGTGCTGATCGACCGCCCGCAATCGCCCCAGTCCTACATCATGGGCGGCGAGGTTCTGGGCCTTTCGGGCACCGACGACCTGTTGGTGCTGAACGCGGCGAACAATGTGCTCGGCAACGACTTCCTGTCGCGCATCAACTCGGACCTGCGTGAGACCAAGAGCTGGTCCTACGGCGTCAACGCCTCGGTCAATCCGTTCGCCGGACGCGTGCCCTATCTGATCACCGCCCCGGTCCAGGCCGACAAGACCGGCCCGGCCATCGAAGCCCTGAACCAGCAGTTCAACGACTTCCTGTCGGGCGGCAAGGGCGTGACGCCCGAGGAGCTGCAACGCACGATCAACGGCAACACCCGCCGTCTGGCCGGCAGCTACGAGACCTCGGCTGCGGTCCTCGGCGCCATGCGCTCCAACGCCCTGCTGGGCCGTCCGGACGACTATCCGGAAACCATCGCGGCGCGCACCAACGCCCTGACCGCAGCCCAGCTGGACGCCGCCGCTAAGGCCGCCATCGACCCGTCCAAGTTCGTCTGGGTCGTGGTCGGCGACGCCTCGGTGGTCAAGCCGCAACTGGACGCGCTGGGCATCCCCGTCGAAGTCCGCGCGGCGGCTCCCGCCGCCCAATAGGGCGACGACCGGCTAGAACGACGAAGGCCCGGAGAGCGATCTCCGGGCCTTTTCTTTTTTGCCGTCATGCTCGGGCCTGACCCGATGACGAGGGCCACTAGTCCAGCGTCGCGCCCGTCGTGCGCATGATCTCGGCGCGCAGTTCCGGCAGGCCCAGACCCTTTTCAGACGAGGTCAGGGCCACCACCGGGAAGGCGGCGGGGCGTTTGGAGACGGCCTTCAGGGTCGCGGCCTGCACGGCCTCGCCCTCGCCCTTCTTCAGCTTGTCGGCCTTGGTCAGGACGATCTGATAGCTGACGGCGGCCAGGTCCAGCGCATCCAGCGCCTCCGTATCCACCGATTTCAGCCCGTGGCGGCTGTCGATCAGCAGATAGACCCGCTTCAGCGTCACCCGCCCGCGCAGATAGTCGCGGCCCAGATCCTGGAACTTCTTGACCGTGGTCTTGGACGCCTTGGCCCAGCCGTAGCCGGGCAGGTCGACCAGACGCATCCGGCCGTCCAGGTCGAAGAAGTTGACCTCGCGCGTGCGGCCCGGCTCGTTCGAGGCGCGGGCCAGCTTGTGCATGCCCACCAGCCCGTTGATCAGGCTGGACTTGCCCACGTTCGAACGCCCGGCGAAGGCGATCTCGGGCAGGTCGGGGTCGGGCAGCTGCTCGATCTTGGCCGCGCCCATGACGAAGTTCGCAGGCCGCGCGAACAGAATGCGCGCCGCCTCGATGTCCTCGGGCGTGAACTCGGTCTCGTCGATCACGCCGGCGACTTCTTGAACCGGGCGAAGAACGCATCGATCGGGTTCTCGGCCTTGTAGCGGTGCATGATCACATACTGCTGCAGGATGGTCAGGATGTTGGACCAGGCCCAGTAGATCAGCAGGCCCGCCGCGAACGGCGCCATGATGAAGGTGAACAGCAGCGGCATGAACTGGAAGATCTGGCGCTGGACCGGATCGGCCGCCGGCGGGTTCATCGCCGTCTGCAACCACATCGTCAGGCCGTAGGCGATCGCCAGCAGACCCAGGTGCAGCGGGCCGGCCAACAGGCCGCCGATCAGCGGCGCCATCGCCGGATCCCACGGGATCAGGCCGAACAGGTTCCAGATCGACGACGGGTCGCGCGCCGACAGGTCATGGATGAAGCCCAGGAACGGCTGGTGACGCATTTCGATGGTCACGGTCAGCACCTTGTACAGGGCATAGAAGACCGGGATCTGCAGCACCAGCGGAAGGCATCCGGCGACCGGATTGATCTTCTCGCGCTGATACAGGGCCATCGTCTCCTGCTGCTGCTTCTGCGGGTCGTCTTTGAACTTCTTCTTGATCTCCTCCATCTTGGGCTGGAGGTTCCGCATCTTGGACATCGAGGCGTAGGCGTTGTTGGCCAGCGGGAACATCACCAGCTTGACGATGACGGTCAGGGCCAGAATGGCGACGCCGAAGCTGCCGACCACGCCATAGACGTTCTCCAGGATCCAGAAGATCGGACGCGTCAGGAACCAGAACATCCCCCAGTCGATCGCATAGACGAAGCGCGGCAGGTTCAGGCTCTGCTCATAGGATTTCAGCACCTCGGCGCGCTTGACGCCGGCGAATAGGCGCTGGGTCTCGGTCGCGGTCGCGCCGGGCTGGATGGTGCGGGTGGTGCCCAGGACATTGGCTTCCAGCTGCTGGGCGCCGTTCAGGTCGCGCACGCGAAACTCGGTTTCGACCGCCTCGTTCTGCTGGGGCAGCAGGGCCGCCAGCCAGTATTTGTCGGTGATGCCCAGCCAGCCGCCGGTCGAGGCGTTCTCGATCCGCGGCTCCTTCAGCCAGTCCTTGTATTTCTTCTGCTCGGTCCGGTAGTCGCCCGGCTTGCCGAAGGTGCCGATCGCGCCCTCGTGGACGATGTGCGACGAGCCGGCTGCGGGCGGCACGCCCTGGCGCTGGACGCTGCCGTAGGGGGCGATGGTGATCGCCTGCGTGCCCAGGTTCTGGACCGTGTCCTGGACCGAGAAGACGTATTTGTCGTCGACCGAGATCACGCGGGTGAAGCGCAGGCCCTGGCCATTGTCCCAGGTCAGGGTGACCGGCGTCTTCGGCGTCAGGGTCGACCCGTTGGTCAGGCGCCAGACGGTATTGGGTCCGGGCACGCCGCCGGCGACATTGGGGCCGGTCCAGCCGAACTGGGCGAAATAGGCGTTCTGCATGCCCTGCGGGCGGAACAGCTCCACCGGCTGGGGCTTGTCCTGAACCTCGCGATAGTCGGTCAGGAAGAGGTCATCGATCCGGCCGCCCTGAAGCGACAGCGACCCTTTCAGCGTGCCGGACTGGATCGGCACACGCGCGGCGGTGCTCAGCGCCTGGCTGCGGTCGGTGACGAAGGTCGGGCCCTGCGGGCTCAGCGCCGTGCGCGCGGCGTTGTCAGCGGTCTGCGACTGCTCGGCCTGGGCCTGCTGTTGCACGGCGCGGCGCTCGGCCTGCGGGCGCAGCACGGCGAAATAGTAGATCCCCATGATCAGGACCGAGCACACGATGAAGATGATCGTGTTGCGCGTGTTTTCGTTTTTCATGGATTCTGGCGGTCCTGGCCGGAGGGGGCGCGGGCGTGCGAAGGCCGATCGGCCTTGGGTGTCGCCAGCCTTGTAAGCGTCGATTTCACGTCGTCAAGCAGACGGTCCCACGCACGCTCGGTCGTGCCCATGCGGGCGATGAAGACATAGTCGCTTCCGGGCACGCCATGCTGGGCCAGCATGGCCCGTGCGGCCTCGCGCAGACGGCGTTTGGCGCGGTTGCGCTGGACCGCCCCGCCGATCTTCTTGGTGGCGGTGAAGCCCAGGCCGATGTGCGGCGAACCGTCGCCGCGCTCCAGCCGCTGGATCACCACGGCGCCGCGCGCCTCGGAAGCGCCTTTGGCGGCCGCCAGGAACTGGGGCCGCCGCAACAGACGCTTGATCTGTAAAGGGTCGCTCATGCGTCCAAAAGACCCGGACGCGTAAGCCGCTTACGCCGTCAGGCGCTTGCGGCCCTTGGCGCGACGGCGCGCAACAATCTTCTGGCCGTTCTTGGTGGCCATCCGGCTGCGGAAGCCGTGACGGCGCTTGCGCACGAGTCGCGACGGCTGATAGGTCCGCTTCACGGTCGGCTCCTGACGTTAAAAGGTTGGGCGACGGGGCAAGAGGCGTCCGCCGCAGGAAGGGCGGGCGTATAAGTCGCATGTCCGCGTGAGTCAACGCTCGGACGGCATTTCGGGACGATGAAACGGATGGCGAAACGAACGGCGAAGGAATGGGCCCTGCGGCTGGCGCCGTTGGCGGCCATCGCCGGCCTGGTGATCGCCTTCTTCGCCCTGGGCTGGAACCGCTATCTGTCGATGGATCTGATCCGCGAGCACGGGCTGAACCTTCAGGCCTATGCGCAGCAGAACTGGTGGATCGCGCTGGTCGCCTTCATCGCCGTCTATGCCCTGGCGACCGCCTCGACCATTCCAGGACCTGTCTTCCTGACCCTGCTGGGGGGGATGATGTTCGGCCCCTATGTCGGGGCCCTGGCCCAGTCGACGGGGGCCACCATCGGTTCGGTCGTCATCTATTATGTCTATCGCACCTCGATCGGTTCGTGGCTGCGCGCCAAGTTCGAGGCCGACGCCGGCTTCATGGATCGGCTGGCCAAGGGCATCGACCGCAACGCCTTCACCACCCTGTTCACCCTGCGCGTGATCCCCAGCGTGCCGTTCGTGCTGGTCAACGCGACGGCGGGGATGATGGCGGTGCCTCTGAGACCCTACATCATCGCCACCTTCATCGGCCTGCTGCCGTCCACCTTCATCTACACCTGGATCGGATCGCAGCTGGGCGGCCTGCTGCGCGCCGGCGTGCGGCCGGACCTGCCGATGCTGCTGCAACAGTTCTTCTGGCCGCTGATGGGCGTGGTCTTCCTGTCCCTTCTGCTGCCCATCGGCATCAAGCTGTTCCAGATGATCCGCGCCCGCCGGATCGGGGCGACGGCGGCATGAGCGCCCTGTTCGACCGGATCGCGGTGCGGCTGAACCTGACGCCGGACCAGGCCAATCTCTGGCGCGAGCGCCTGACTCCGCGTGCACCCGATGGCCTGTCGGCGCGGCTGCTGTTGCTGACCGTCGCCTTCACCCTGGCGGTCGAGGCCCTGATCCTGGGGCCGAATCTCGCGGCCTTCCATGAACGCTGGCTGCGCGACCGGCTCCAGGCCGCCGAACTGGCCTCGGTCGGGGTCGAGGCCCTGCCCTATAGCGCGGTCGAGGACGACACGGCCGCCGAGCTGATGCGGATCGGCGGGGTTCAGGCGGTCGCCCTGACGGAGCAAGGCGTACGCCGCCTGCTGCTTCAGGCTCCCAACCTGCCCCGCGCGCCCGAACTGATCGACCTGAGGCGTCAGGACAGCTGGTCGCGCCTGACCGACCCGTGGCGCACCCTGTTCGGCCATCCGGACCGCTCGCTGCGGGTTCAGGCCAAGCCGCGCTATCGTTCCGGCGACTTCATCGAGATCGTCACCCCCGCCCAGCCGTTGAAGCTGGAACTGCGCGCCTTCCTGCTGAACAGCCTTTTGGTGTCCCTGCTGGTGTCGGTGACGGCGGGCGCGCTGCTGTATGGCGGTCTGGCCCTGCTGGTGCTGCGGCCGCTGCGTCGCGTCACCCGCTCGATGGAGCGGTTCGCCGCCGATCCCGAGAGCGAGGCCGAGGCGCCGTCCGACCGTCACGACGAGATCGGCCGCGTCGAGCGCGAACTCAGCAGGATGCAGGAGGAGGTGCGCCATTCGCTGCGCTCTCGCGCCCGTCTGGTCGCGCTGGGCGAGGCGGTGGCCAAGATCAACCACGACCTGCGCAACATGCTGACCTCGGCCCAGATGGCGTCCGAGCGGCTGGCGACCTCCGCCGACCCCCAGGTGGCCAAGGCCCTGCCCCGGCTGGAGCGCGCGCTCAGCCGCGCCGCCGGCCTGTCGCGCAATGTGCTGGAATACGGCAAGAGCGAGGAGCCCGCGCCCCAGAAGACCCGCGTCGTCCTGACCAAGGCCCTGACCCTGGCGGCCGAGGACGCCGGGCTGGATCCCGACGGCGTGCGCCTGGTCAAACAGCTGCCGCCCCGGTTCGCCGTCGAGGCCGACCCGGATCAGCTGTATCGCATCCTGGTCAATCTGATGCGCAACGCACGCCAGGCCATCGAGGCCGATCCGACGCGTCCGCCCGAGCGGCGCGGCAAGGGGGCCATCACCGTCAGCGCCTTTGGTCAGGACGGCTTCTGCGTCGTGCGCATCGCCGACGACGGCCCCGGCATTCCGCCGCGTCTGGCCGAACGCCTGTTCGAACCCTTCGTCAGCTCAAAAAGCTCGGACGGTTCGGGCCTGGGCCTGACCATCTCGCGCGAGCTGGCCGCCCTTCACGGCGGCGATCTGCGGCTGGTCGAGACCGACGGTAAAGGCGCCGTTTTCGAGCTGCGCCTGCCGGGCTGAACCGCCCTATTCCAGACCGTCGTCCGACACGACGAAGGGCCGGTTCTCCGCCTTGGCCTGGGCCGCGAGTTCTTCCTGAACCAGATGCCAGCGCCGCAGACGCTCATAGTCGATGGCGTGCTCGGGCGAGGCGTCCAGCCAATGGCGGAAGTCCTCGATCTGAAGCCGGGCGTCTGCGGCGGTCGTATCGGGCAGAGCCGGCACGTTCGGCAACTGGCGCGCGACATCCGCAGGAATGGGGAAGTCGCCGGACGCGGTGCTCAGGATCATCGATCTTCTCGGCTAGGCTGCGGTCGGGAGAGATCGACCATGACGCGAAGCCAAGCCTTTCGCCACCTTTTCATCGCTGCGGCGTTGTGCAGCAGGATCACAATGGCCAAGCTGCGGGCAACGCCTCGGCCTCGGGAGAGACAGTCATGATCGTTCGCACCGTCGTCGCCGCCGCCATGCTGGCCGCCGCCCTGACCGCGCCCGTCGCCGCCCAGACGACCACGGCGCCGGCGACCGCCGACCCCTATCGCGATCAGCGCGCCCTGCCCGACCCGGCCGATCCCGCCAGCCGCGACGCCCTGCTGAAGGCGCGGGGCGAGGCCTATCACCGGGCCAGCGACGCCCAGCAGACCGAAGAGGAACTGCGCACCACCCGCGCCCTCAACGACGAGATCGCCGCCCAGAACGCCCTGGCCGACAAGACCGACGCCGCCAACCGTCTGGACTACGACGCCGCCCTGGCCCGTCATCAGATCGAGATCAGTCAGGCCGAGGAACAGGCGCGCGCCGCCGCCGAAACCGCCCGTTTGGCGCAGGAAAAATACGACCGCGACTACGCCGCCTGGCAGGAACAGGTGCGCCTGTGCCGCACGGGCTTCCGCCCCGCCTGCACCGCCCGGCCAGCGTGGGTCGAACCGGCGCAATAAGTTGGCCAGCTTCGCGACGGCGATCGAACGCCGCTAGCGCGGCTAGGGTCAGCCCGCGACCATACTCATGTCGCGGCGCGCCATCATGCGGTCGAACTCGCTCCAGACGCCGTCGGCGCCGTGCCAGTTTCCTTGCGTCGCCGCCTTGGAATATTCGGTGGCGCGGGCCTCGAAGAAGTTGGCGTGTTCGACGCCGCTGAGCAGCGACTGCAGCCAGGGCAGCGGGTTTTTCGTCACCCCATAGACTTCCGGCAGTTTCAGCTGACGCAGGCGCCAGTCGGCGATGAAGCGGATGTACTGCTTGATGTCCTCGGGCGTCATGCCGTTCACCGAGCCCATCTCGAAGGCCAGGTCGATGAACTTGTCCTCCATGTTCACCACCGTCTTGCAGCAGTCGACGATGTCGTCCGCGACCGACTTGGTGACGGCGCCCGTCTCCTTGTTGAAGGCGTGATACAGCTTGATGATGCCTTCGCAGTGCAGGCTCTCGTCGCGCACCGACCAGGACACGATCTGGCCCATGCCCTTCATCTTGTTCTGGCGTGGGAAGTTCATCAGCATGGCGAAGGACGCGAACAGCTGAACGCCTTCCGAGAAGCCGCCGAACATGGCCAGGGTCCGGCAGATGTCGGCGTCGGAATCGACCCCGAACTGGCCCATGTAGTCGTGCTTGTCCCGCATGGCCTCATATTCCATGAAGGCGCCGAACTCGCTCTCGGGCATGCCGATGGTCTCGAGCAGCAGGGCGTAAGCCGCGATATGGATCGTCTCCATATTGCCGAAGGCGGCCAGCATCATCTTCACCTCGGTCGGTTTGAAGACCCGACCGTAGCGTTCCATGTAGTTGTCCTGAACCTCGATGTCCGCCTGGGTGAAGAAGCGGAAGATCTGGGTCAGCAGGTTGCGTTCGCCGTCGTTCAGGGTCGAGGCCCAGTCCTTGACGTCCTCGCCCAGCGGCACCTCCTCGGGCATCCAGTGGACCTGCTGCTGCTTCTTCCACATGTCGAACGCCCACGGATAGCGGAACGGCTTGTAGGCGGCCGACGGGGTCAGAAGACCGGCGCGCTCGGGGAGGATGATCGGAGTGATGGCGTTCATCGAACTGGACCTGAGGGCGATTCCAAACAGGCGTTCACCATGCGATGCGACGATCCCGGCGCCAAGTCGAAACAGGTCTATTTTGCGATCACAATTTATCGCGACCGCTAGATGTTGTGTCCGTGCCGCACATTCCTGGGGACGCACCTGGGGATGAAGCCGCGCCCGACGGCTCAGGCGGCTTGGGCGTCCAGGCGAGTTGCGGCCGCGCTCAGCGTCTCGTCGATGGCGGCGTAGAGCTTGGCCTGGGTCACCGGCTTGGCCAGATGGCCGTCCATGCCGGCGGACAGGCACCGGGCGGCGTCTTCGGGCATGGCCTCGGCGGTGACGGCCAGGATCGGCGTCTGGCTGGCGGGATCGGCCAGGGCGCGGATCGCGCGGGTGGCGGCCAGACCATCCATCACCGGCATGCGCACATCCATCAGGATCAGGTCGAAAGCCTCGGCCGAGGCGGCGTTCACCGCCTCCTGCCCATCGCACGCCTCGGCGGTGTCGCAGTCGGCGGCCTGCAGCATGATGCGCAGCAGATCCCGATTGGCCGGGTGGTCGTCGACGATCAGCACCCGCATACGGCGGCTGTCCAGCGGCGCGCCGCCGTCCGTCTCGACTGGGGCCACGATGGGCGCCTCGATCTCCACGGTGAAGGTCGAACCCTGCCACTGGACGCTTTCGACGACGATGGTTCCGTTCAGGTGCTCGGCGTGGCTCTTGGCCAGGGCCAGGCCGACGCCCGCCCCCTCGTGGGCGCGGCTGGTGGAGGCGTCCGCCTGTTCGAACAGGCGGAACACGCCCGCCAGGGTCGCGGCGTCCATGCCGCAGCCGGTGTCCGACACGGCGATCCGCAGCCGGGCTTCGAGCCGATCGACCATGACGGTCACGCCCCCGTGCGAGGTGAATTTCGAGGCGTTCAGCGTCAGGTGATGCAGGATCTGGCGCAGACGCCGCATGTCGGTCAGCACCCAGCCCTCGGCGTCCGGCGCGATGCGCAGGTCGAAGGTCAGGCCGCGGATTTCGGCCCACTCGCGCGCCGGCGCCACGGCGTCCTGGATCAGGGCGCGCAGATCGGCGGGCTTCAGCACGACCTCGTCGCCGCCGCGCGAAATCTCCAGCAAGTCCTCCACCAGACGCAGCATGGATTCGCCACATTGGCGCACCGCATTGACCTGGCGATGACCCTCCGCGTCCAGGCTGGTCGAGCGCGACAGCAGGTCGGCATAACCGGTGACCCCGGTCAGGGGGGTTCGCATCTCATGGCTCATCAAGGCCAGGAAGCGCGACTTCGCCTCGTCGGCGCGTCTGGCTCGGGCCAGGGCATCCAGCGCCGCCGACGTGCGCGCCCTCAGACGCGCCGTCAGACGCCGACGCTCGGTCGACAGGGTGGTGATGGGCAGAACCGACCCCACGACGCACAGCAGGAACAGATGAAACACATTCATCTGGCGCATCACTTCAGGCAGGGCCGCCAGAACCGGATCGGACGGCAGACGGGTCAGCACGACCGGCCCATGCCCGCCCAGCGTCGCGGCGCCCCCTATGGCCGCGACCAGCACCACCGCACAGGCGGTGGTCGGCGGACCCAGCCGGAAGGCCAGAAGGATCAGCGGCGGAAACACCGCGAACATCACCGGCGCCGATGTCTGGGTGAAGACCCACAGCGTGACGCCGCCGACCAGCACCAGCAGGGCGGCCGCCTCGGTCATCGTGGCCTGGGCGTCGTCGCGGAAACGGTGATTGCGCGCCAGCAACAGCAGGGACGGCGTGACGATCATCATCGCCAGCAGCTCCATGTCGAACAGGTGGTGCATGCGGAACGCCAGCGTGCCCGGCACCTTCCAACTCATCAGCACCGCGACCGCGCCCGCCAGCAGGGTGCTGATCAAGACGGCCGGCACGGCGGCGAAGACGGCGAAGCGGAACAGACGCCAGGGCCGTCGCATATCCAGCGCGGCCCCGCAGAAACGGCGCGCCAGGACGGCGGCGACGCAGACCTGCGTCAGGGTCAGGGCGACATTGGTGAACATCATCACGCCGGGATCGCCGCGCACGATGTTGCTGACCAGATTGATCGCGGCGCAGGCGAGCATCACGCCGATGGCCTGGCGGCGATGAAGCTGAAGGACGGCGGCCAGCAGCACGGCATTGGCCGGCCACAGAACCGTGGCGCCGAAGGCATGCATGCTCCACTGGGCGACCGACAGGCACAGGGCGAACAAGGCCACATAGGCGTAGGGCGACGGCCCAGCCGCGCGGCCGGCCTCGTGACGGAAAAACCGCCAGCGCCCGCCTTCTGCGTTCACCCACTTCAGCCCCATGACGTAACGGTGACACGCAGGGGTTAAGGATCCCGTAGCGGCCGACCTAGGTAGGATTGCGGAACCGCCGTTCAGCGTCGCCGTTTACTCGCCCTTGCCAGCAAAGGGCCCCAGTCGATGTCAGACGTGATCGCCGAACCGACCTTCGAGCCGCCGGCGGACGCCCTGGCCTTCTATGAAGAGAGCCTGCGCCTGCTGAAGGAGAGCGGCATTCCCTTTTTGCTGTCGGGCACCTATGCGGTCACGGCCTACACCGGCATCCGTCGTCCGACCAAGGATCTGGACGTCTTCTGCAAGCCCGGCGACTACCCCCGCATCCTGGCTTTCTTCCAGAAGCACGGCTATCGCACCGACGTCGAGGACGAGCGCTGGATCGCCAAGGTCTGGAAGGACGAGAAACACTTTTTCGACGTCATCTTCGCCATGTCCAACGGCACCATCGCCGTGTCCGACAGCTGGTTCAGCGAGGACCGGATCACCGTCTATGGCCATCAGGTCCAGATCACCCCGCCCACGGCCCTGATCCTGTCCAAGGTCTTCATTCAGGACCGCTATCGTTACGACGGCGCCGATGTGAACCACGTCATCCTGAAACAGTCCGACGCCATCGACTGGAAGAGCCTGCTGGACCAGATGGACCTCTATTGGGAGGTGCTGGCGGCGCACCTGCTGAACTTCCGCTTCGCCTATCCGACCGAGCGCGACCGGATTCCGCGCTGGCTGATGGAAGAGCTGGTTCAGCGACTGACGGCCCAGATCGATCTGCCGGCGCCGCGCGTGAAGGTCTGTCGCGGCCGGCTGTTCAGCCCGCGCGACTATGTCGCCGACGTCGCCGAATGGGGCTTCGGCGATGTGGTGGGCAAGGGGCTGGAGGAACGCCACGACCCCGTCCACCTGGGCCACTGAAAGGTAAGCCGCCATGACTGACGCCGTCCCCGATCCCCAGACGACCCAGCCCGGCCTGGAGCCCGGCCCCGCCAAGACCCTGCGTGTGGCCGCCGTCGGGGACCTTCATGTCGGCGAGACCACCGAGCATCGCTATCGCGACCTGTTCGAGCGGGTGTCGGACGACGCCGATGTCCTGTGCCTGTGCGGCGACCTGACCAACTACGGCAAGACGCCCGAGGTCGAGCGGCTGCTTGAGGATCTCAAGCTCTGCAAGATCCCGATGGTCGGCGTGCTGGGCAATCACGAGCACGAGTGCGGCCAGCCAGAGGTCGTCACGAAGATGCTGACCGACGCCGGGGTCAAGATGCTGACCGGCGAGGCCTATGAGATCGACGGCGTCGGCTTTGCGGGCGGCAAGGGGTTCGTCGGCGGCTTCGGCCGCTACATGCTCTCGTCCTTCGGCGAGGCTTCGATCAAACGCTTCGTGCAGGAGGCGGTCGAGGACGCCAATCTGATCGAGAACTCGATCCGCATGCTGCGCACCGAACGCTCGGTCGTGCTGCTGCACTATGCGCCCGTGGTCGAGACGGTGATGGGCGAACCGCCCGAAATCCACGCCTTCCTGGGCTCGTCGCGCCTGGCCGAGACCATCGATCGCTACGACAACGTCCGTCTGGTCGTTCACGGCCACGCCCACCGCGGCGGGCCGGAGGGACGCACCACCAAGGGGACGCCCGTCTATAATGTCGCCCTGCCGGTGCTGAAGACTTTGGGCGACAAGCCCTATCGGGTCTTTGAAATCTGATCGGACTGTAGGAGGGTGCGGCCGGGGCTGGGATGCAGCCTCGTTCGGGGCCGCACGGCGGCCCGTCGTGGAGTTTCCGATGCGCCTTCTGTCTTCCGCCGCGGCCGTCGCCGTTCTGGCCCTGACCACGCCCGCCTTCGCCGCCGGTCAGGCCGCCGCCCCTGCCCCTGCGCCCCAGGCCGCTCCGGCGCCTGAACCGGCCGAAGAGGCGGACAGTCCCGAGGAAGCCGCCTTCGAAGCCAAAGCGGAAGCCTTCGGTCAGGTCATGGAGACGATGGCCGGCGAGATGCAGGCCGCCGCAGCCCAAGCCGACAAGACCAAGGCGAAGGCCGACTTAGACGCCATCCAAGCCAAATATCAGCCCCAGGTCGACGCCTTCGCCGAAGACGTCCAGACGTTCGCCATCAGCAGCGGCCAGGCGACGCCCGAACAGCTCGCGCCTGCGATCCAGCAAATCAAGGGCATCCCTGCCGATGTCCGAGGCAAGATCGACGCCGCCGCTGCAGCCCCAGCCGCCGCTGCGCCGGCAACACCGCAGTAAGCCGAGCCTTACCGCGATTTCACTTGAGACGGGGCGGCTGAGGGCGGAGTTTGCGCGGGTCATTCAACGGGAGCCGTCCCATGATCCGCCTGCTCAGCCTGACCGCCGCCCTGGCGCTCGCGCCCCTGTCTTCGGCCCTGGCGCAGACCCCCGCGCCTGCGCCAGCGCCTGCCTCTGCCGAGACCGCCGAGGCCCGGATGGAAGCCGCCGCCGAAGCTTTCGAGGCGCGCATGGAGGCCTTTGGCGAACGGGCCGAGGCGATTTCCGAAGATGAGAGCCTGAGCGAGGCCGAACGCGGTCGTCGCATCGCCGCTCTGTGGTCGGACTATGCGCCCGACGTCGCCGCCTTCACCGCCGAAACGACCAAACACGCCAATGAAATGGCCGCCCAGGCGCTGAAGAACATCGACGTCGACGCCATCGTCGCCGACGCCTTGAACGACCCCGAGGTCAAACAGGCGATGGAAGAGGGCATGCAGAAGGGCGTCGTCACCGCCGAAGGCATCGCCCGCAACAGCGCCTGGACCAATCCGACGCCCGAGCAGATGGAGACCTACAGCCTGGTCGCCCAATACGCTCTGGACCAGGCCGCCGACGCCGTTGTCGAGGACGAAGCGGCCGCCGAGGTTCCCGAAGCGCCCGAGGCGCCGGAAGCTCCCGAACCGCCGGCGCCCCCGGCCCGTCCGGCCGCCTGACATCCTTGTCTCCTCCCCATGAAATGGGAGGGGGACCGCGCAGCGGTGGAGGGGCTCTTTGGATGGCCCAGATGCCTATTGGTGCTGAAGACCCCTTCCGTCATGACGCGAAGAGGCGCCGCGCCACGTCCCCGCGACGCGGGGAGGAGACAGAGCGCCTTGACCGCGCCCGACTAAGCAGCGACATCGCGCCGCATGCCCGCCCTGCCCGTCGATCCGCACCTTTATTCGACCTTCCTCGGCGTCATGGCGGTGATGGCGATCACGCCCGGCCCCGCCAATCTGTTCGCCGTCGCCACCGGCGTTGAAAAGGGCCGCGCCTCGGCCCTGATCGGCGTCTTGGGCATGAACGCCGCGACCCTGGTGTGGTTCGGCGCAGCGGCCCTGGGTCTGGGCGCCCTGGTCAAGGCCTTCCCCGCCGCCTTCAAGGTCATCGCCGTGCTGGGCGCCCTCTATGTCGCCTGGCTGGGGATCAAGGCGCTGCGCGGCGCCTTCGCCACCGCCGCCGATCCGGATGAGGTGGTCGTCAAAAAGGGCCGCAGCGCCCTGATCGACGGGTTCGCCGTCCAGATCGCCAACCCCAAGGCCATCCTGTTCTTCACCGCCGTCCTTCCGCCCTTCATCGACGTGAACCGCCCGGTCGCCCCGCAGATGGCGATGTTCGCCATGGCGGCCATCGGCATGGATATGGTGTCGATGAGCACCTACGCCCTGTCCGGCGCCGCCCTGTCGCGCCGCATGCAGCAACCGCGCTTTCGCAAGGGCTTCGGCGTCTTCGTCGGCCTGCTGCTGATGGTCGCCGCTGTCCTGATCGTTCTCAGGCTCTAGACGCCGCGACGCTTCGTCATACAGTGGTCGGGAACGCCTTCGTTCATGCTCCGTTCAGCCGTCAGAGCGCCCGAATGGGCGATCAAGGAGTTTGATGTCATGAAAACCCTCCCCCTGAAGACCCTGGCGGCGACCGTCGCCGCCGGTCTGGCCCTGGCGGCCTGCGCCACCGCCACCCCGTATCAACCCGCCGGCTTCAACGGCCAGCGTGGCGGCTATGCCGAGCAGCGCCTGGAGAACAACCGTTTCCGGGTCAGCTTCTCGGGCAATTCGCTGACCTCGCGCGAACAGGTCGAACAGTCGTTGCTGCTGCGTTCGGCCGAACTGACGGTCGAGAGCGGCTATGACTGGTTCGCCACCGTCAACCGCGCCACCGACCGCGACACCCGCTTCGTCGGCACGCCCGACCCGTTCTATTCGGGCTACAACCGCTTCTACAGCCCCTACTGGGGTCCGTCGTGGCGCTACTATCGCAGCGGCTTCTGGAGCCCGTGGGACCGTTACGGCCCGTGGGGCGTCAATGACTTCGACGTCCGTCAGGTCGATCGCTTCGAGGCCAACGCCGAAATCGTCCTGGGTCGCGGCCCCAAACCCGCCAACGACCCCAACGCCTTCGACGCCCGCGAGGTGATCCAGAACCTGGGTCCGCAGGTCACCCGCCCGGCGGCCTGATGCTGAAAGCCCCTCTCCCCGGCGTGGAGAGGGGCTTTTTCTTTCACCCCACGCGCGGCGACTTCAGCCGGCGCTTGTTGGAGTGGGTCGCCGGCGCCGTGCCCAGATCCTCCGGCACCTCGCCCTTGAAGTAGTAGCGCTGCCAGGCCTCCTTGGCCGCATCCGGATCGCCGCCGGCCAGACGCTGGTTGAAGTCAGTGCGGGCGCGGTTCCAGGCCTCGAACTGGCCCTTCATCACCGGGTTGGATTCCAGCGTGCGGATGATCGGCTGGAACTGCTCGACCTTCTTGTGCTCGATCAGATTGATGAAGCAGAAGGGTTCGCCCTTCTCGAAGGTGATCCGCCCCGGCCGGGTGAAGATCCAGTTCATCGTGAAGGGGAAGGGCAGCCAGTCCGTCTCGATCAGGCCGACCAGCGGCTGGATGCCGTCCTTCACATGGTTGGGCGACCCCGAACACATCATCCCCCAGCCAGGCGGCGTGCGGAACAGATATTGCGGATGCATGGTCAGCACCCCGCGCGAGAAGTGCGAGGTGACGAAATGGGCCAGATCGTGCTGGGGCCGATCCGGCGTGATGACGATGTCCTCCTGGCGCGGACCGCCGTTCCACTCGGCCGAGAAGCCGAAGGGGCACAGGATTTCCCACCCCGTCGTGTTGGCCATGTTCAGCGGCAGGCAGCGATAGGGGTGGCGGCTGATGAAGGCGTCCATCCAGTTGCGCGACTGGCGGCCGGGCACCAGGTCCGGCGGCCGGGCCGTCATCGGATAGCATTCCAGTTCCAGCGGGCGCGTGTTGACGGTATCGACCATGACCATTTCCTAACGCCCGAAACCCGACGGCTCAACCATGACTGACGCACCCGCTTTCGACCGCGAGACCCTGACCGTCTGGCTGAAGGCGAACGGCGTGGATCACGTGATCCACGACCACCCGGCCGTCTTTCGCGTCGAGGAAGGGCTGGACCTCAAGGCCGACCTGCCCGGCGCCCACACCAAGAACCTGTTCCTGAAGGATCACAAAGGCCGGCTGTGGCTGATCTCGGCGCGTCAGGACACGGTGATCGACCTGAAACGCGCCGCCGCCGTCATGGGCTCGGGCCGCCTGTCATTCGGCGCCGAGGCCCTGATGTGGGAAACGCTGGGCGTCCGCCCCGGCTCGGTCACGGCGCTGGGCCTGATTAACGACATCGACCGCCGCGTGACCTTCGTCCTGGACCAGCGCCTGTGGGACGCCGACATCGTCAACTTCCACCCCCTGACCAATACGGCGACCACCGCCCTGGATCAGTCGGCCTTCCGGCGGGTGCTGGCGCTGCTGGAGCGGGAACCGGTGGTGTTGGATTTCGAGGCGATGGGCGCGTGAACCCATAGGGCGAAATCAGACCTTCGCCAGGCGCGCCCTTCTCCACGACGCCCGCACGCCAAGGATCGCGACCGGCAGGGCGAAGATGTTCATATAGCTGCCGCCCAATCTGTAGTCGAACAGCCACCGGCCGCACGTGATTTCCACCACGAGCCAGGCGAGGACAAAACAGTTCGGCCAGATCGTGCGTCCATACACGATGGCGTAATAGGCCAGGATCACAAATCCCGTCAGCACCCCATGCACGACCAGACTGGACCAATCGCCCGTAAAGAGCGCGACAAAGGCTAAAAAGCCATGGACCATGCCCAAAGGAAGGACGGCTGCGCTTCCGCCTTCAATGCCCTCCGACAGGCTGCGCTTTGTGTTCAAAGGCGCGAAGGCGGCCGCCAGGACCCTCTGATCATTGCTGAGGGCGTTCGACGCCACCTCACCAAAGCGCACCCTGCGACCGGCGGCGCGCTCCGCCAGCGGCAGCGGCTTTTTGGTGGGGCTGTTTTGGTTGTTCAGCATTCAACCTGAATACGGCAGGCTTGCTTGAAGACAGGTTAGCGGCGATGCCGAAGCGGTCGCGGCACCTATCCTGTTGGACTTCGGGAATGTCGCGAGGAACGCGGCAGCGTTGCGTTTACACCATCGTCATCGCCAACCGCTTGAACCTTGCCGCACAGGCCCCATCTCGCAAAGTCCGGCACAATGAGGCAGACGAGCGGCGGGGGAAGTCAGACGAATTAGACGAATTAGACGGTGTTTTTCACGACTGCCGTCTGAAATCCCGGCGCGACCTTTTCCCGGCTTGATGCCGACGCATCCCCACGCCATCTGAACCGTTGAACCTGACCGATCTCTGCGCGGACCTCGCCCATGACCCTGCTCGACCCGACCCTGACCCCCGACGCCGCCGGCGACCTGATCAAGGAAGGCACGGACGCCTCCTTCATGACCGACGTGATCGAGGCGTCGAAACATCAGCCGGTCATCGTCGACTTCTGGGCGACCTGGTGCGGGCCGTGCCGGACGCTGGGGCCTGCGCTCGAGAAGGCCGTCCGCGCCGCCAAGGGGGCGGTGAAGATGGTCAAGATCGATGTGGACGCCAACCCGGCCTATGCGGGCCAGCTGCGGGTGCAGTCGATCCCGACGGTCTACGCCTTCGTCAACGGCCAGCCGGTCGACGGCTTCCAGGGCGCCATTCCCGACAGCCAGATCAAGGCCTTCATCGACAAGCTGACCGGCGGTCAGGGCGGCTCGACCGAGACGGCGCAACTGCTGGAGCTGGGCGAGGAATCGCTGGGCCTGAACGACTTCGGCGGCGCGGCCCAGGCCTTCGCCCACGTCCTGTCGATCGAGCCTGAGAACGAGAAGGCCATCGCCGGCATGGCGCGGGTCTATCTGGCGGGCGGCGACCCCGAACAGGCGGCTCAGACAATCGCCATGGCGCCGCAGGATTCCAAGGAGCCGACGGTCCAGAGCGTGCGCGCCCAACTGGCCCTCGCGTCTAAAGCCCCTTCCGGCGCCTCGGCCGAACTCGAGGCCAAGGTCGCCGCCGATCCGAACGATCATCAGGCGCGTTTCGACCTGGCCGAAGCCCAGAGCGCGGCCGGCGACTTCAAGGGCGCGGTCGACAATCTGCTGGCCATCATCCAGGCCGACCGCGAGTGGAACGATCAGGCGGCCCGCAAACAGTTGCTGGTCATCTTCGAGGCGGCCGGCCTGACCTCGGACGTGTCTAAGGATGGTCGTCGCCGGCTGTCGTCCATTCTGTTTTCGTAAGCGCGGAGCCACCGGCCTCAAGTCGCCTGAAGGGCGATAGGCCAAGGAGAAAAGATGCCCCAGGGTTACGTTCGCGCCCTCGACCTGCCCCAGGTGATCCCGGTGTTTCCGCTGGGCGGGACCATCCTGCTGCCGCGTGGACAGCTGCCGCTCAACATCTTCGAGCCGCGCTATCTGAACATGGTGGACGACGCCATGGCTGGCGACCGGATCATCGGCCTGGTCCAGCCCAAGGGCGGCACCCCGGCTCTGCCCGGCCTGTCGCCGGTCGGCTGCGCGGGTCGGATCACCAGTTTCGCCGAGACCTCCGACGGGCGCTATCTGATCACCCTGACCGGCGCGTCTCGGTTCCGCATCGCCGCCGAAATGCCGTCCAAGACCCCCTATCGCCAGGTTCGCGCGGCGTTCGAGGCCTATGAGGATGATCTGGTCTCCCCGCCCGAGGAGCCGGACTTCGACCGCGACGCCTTCCTCGACGCCCTGCGCGCCTATATGGCCCACCGGCTCCTGGACATCGATTGGGAGACGGCCGAGACCGCGCCGATGGAGGCCTTGGTCAACAGCCTGTCGATGGCGCTGCCGTTCGAACCGGCCGAGAAACAGGCGCTGCTGGAGGCCATGGGCCTGATGCCCCGCGCCGAGGCCCTGACCGCCCTGATGCGCATCGACGCCGCCGACGGCGGTGACGACGCCGCGCCGTCCATGCAGTAGCGCGATGCAACGACGCCCCCTACAACGGCCTCATGTAGCGCCAGCGCGATAGGCCAAGAAAAATGAGTGATGCTTTCAACACCCCGGTCTCCGTCGATCCCCGTCTGCTGGAGGTGCTGGTCTGCCCGGTCACGCGCGGCAAGCTGACCTACGACCGCGACGCCAACGAGTTGATCTCGTCGGGCGCCAAACTGGCCTATCCGATCCGCGAGGGCGTGCCGATCATGCTGGCCGAAGAAGCGCGTCAGCTGGACTGAGCGCCGCAAGAACACCGAACATCCATTGGCCCGGAGCGCGGCGCGCCCAACGGGCCTCAAGTAGCGCGACGCGCGATAGGCCAAGAAAAATGACCCTCAGAGTCGCCATCCAGATGGACCCGATCGAGGCCGTCGACATCGCCGGGGACACCACCTTCCTGATGGCCGAGACGGCCCAGGCGCGCGGTCACAACCAGTGGGTCTATGACTTCCGCACCCTGGCGCTGGAAGAGGGTCGCCTCTACTGCCGCGCCCGCCCGATCACCGTACGGCGCGAGGTCGGCAACCACGTCGACTTCGGCGACTGGGAAAAGCTGGATTTGGCCGAGGACGTGGACGTGATCCTGATGCGCCAAGACCCGCCGTTTGACATGGCCTATGTGACCGCCACCTATCTGCTGGAGACGGTGCATCCCCGGACCCTGGTGGTCAACGACCCGGCCCAGGTGCGGTCGGCCCCCGAAAAGCTGATGGTCACCGCCTTCCCCGGCCTGCAACCGCCGACCCTGATCTCGGCCGACCCTGTCGCGCTTGACGCTTTCCACAAGAAGCACGGCGAGGTGGTTCTGAAACCCCTGCACGGCAACGGCGGTTCGGGCGTGATCAAGCTGCGCGCCGACGATCCCAATCTGGACGCCCTGATCGAGATCCATGCCGCAGGCAGCCGCGATCCGCTGGTGATCCAGAAGTTCATTCCCGCCGTGTCCAAGGGCGACAAGCGCATCCTGCTGATCGACGGCGAGCCGGTCGGCGCCATCAACCGCGTCCCGGCGGCGGGCGCGGTGCGCTCGAACCTGCACGTCGGCGGCACGGCCATGCCGGTCGAGCTGACGCCGCGCGACCTGGAAATCTGCGCCGCCATCGGCCCGACGCTGAGGGAACGCGGCCTGATCTTCGTCGGCATCGACGTGATCGGCGACTATCTGACCGAGATCAACGTCACCTCCCCCACCGGCGCCCAGCAGTTGAAGGCCTTCACCGGCATCGACGCCACGGCCCTGATGTGGGACGCCATCGAGGCCAAACGCGCCGCGCAGGTTGCGTGATCGTCACTTGAATTAGATTTGAGTTCATGGTTCGTTCTCTCGCTCAGGTGGGAGAACGACATGGTCGCGCGGGTTGTCACGGTCGCCTTTGACGGGGTCGAGGCCCGGCGCGTGGACGTCGAGGTCCAGTTGATCGGCAATGACGGGCCCACGATCTTCAACATCGTGGGCCTGCCGGACAAGGCGGTGGCCGAAAGCAAGGAGCGGGTGCGCGGAGCCTTCGCCGGCATCGGCCTGGCCCTGCCCGCCAAACGGATCATCGCCAATCTGGCGCCGGCCGACCTGCCCAAGGAGGGCAGTCATTTCGACCTGCCCATCGCCCTGGCCCTGATGGCGGCCATGGGGGTGATCGCGCCCGATGCGCTCGACGGCTGGGCCGCCATCGGCGAGCTGGGGCTGGACGGCCAGATCGCGCGGGTCGGCGGCGCCTTGCCCGCCGCCGTCGCCGCGGACGCCATGGGCCTGGGTCTGATCTGCCCCGAGGCGACGGGACCCGAGGCCGCCTGGGCCGGCGGCGCCCGCATCCTCGCGCCGCGCTCGCTGATCAGCCTGGTCAACCATTTCAAGGGAACCCAGGTGCTGCGCGCGCCCGAGCCCGGACCGCTGGCGGACGGCAAGGCCGTGCCCAACCTGCGCGAGGTCAAGGGCCAGGAAAGCGCCAAGCGCGCGCTTGAGATCGCGGCGGCGGGCGGCCACAACCTGTTGTTCATCGGCCCGCCGGGGTCGGGAAAGTCGATGATGGCGCAGCGGCTGCCGGGCCTCTTGCCGCCCCTGACCTCTCAAGAACTGCTGGAAACCTCGATGGTCTGGTCGGTCGCCGGCCTGATCGAACGCGGCGCCCTGACCCGCGATCGCCCGTTCCGCAGCCCGCATCATTCCGCCTCGATGGCGGCCCTGACCGGCGGCGGCCTGCGCGCCAAGCCCGGCGAGGCGTCGCTGGCGCACAATGGCGTGCTGTTTCTGGACGAACTGCCGGAATACTCGGCCCAGGCCCTGGACTCGCTGCGGGCGCCGCTGGAGACGGGCGAGATCGTTGTCGCCCGCGCCAACGCCCACATCCGCTATCCCGCGCGGTTCCAGCTTGTTGCGGCGATGAACCCGTGCCGCTGCGGCATGGGCGGGGCCGGACGCGGGACGTGCGGCAAGGCGCCGCGTTGTCAGCGCGACTATCAGAACCGCGTCTCGGGTCCGATGTTCGACCGCATCGACCTGACGGTGGAGACGCCGCCCGTCACCGCCGCCGACATGGCCCTGCCCCCGCCCGCCGAGGGCACGGCCGAGGCGCGGGCGCGCGTCGCGACCGCTCGCGCCATGCAGGAGGACCGGGTGCGCGAGGCGGGGCTGGACGCCGCCCAAGGCCTGAACGCCCGCGCCTCCGGCGCCACGCTGGATCGGTTCGCCACGCCGGACGAGGCGGGCCGGATGCTGCTGATGCGGGCGGGCGAGGCCGGCGGCCTGACCGCGCGCGGCTGGACCCGCACCCTGCGCCTCGCGCGCACCATCGCCGACCTGGACGGCAGCACCGGCGTTCTGCGTCGCCACATCGCCGAGGCCCTGATTTACCGCCGCACCACCATTGGCGCCGAAGCCGACTTCGACCGCCGCGTGGCGCAGCGCCATGAAGGCTTCGGCCTGCGCGAGGGCGATGACGAGCAGATGCCCTTCCTGCACGCGTGAGGCGCCCGCGTCATGGTGGAGACATCCTTAACTGTCCTCTTCTAGTCTCCGTGCCTGATGGGGAGGCGGTCATGACGCGACGGACGGCGACGAAGCGGATCGAGGAGCGGACGAGCGCGCCCGTTGACCCCGCCCAGCAGTTCCTGCGGCTTATGAGCCATGAGATGCGCACGCCGCTGAACGGCGTCATCGGCATGATCAACCTGTTGCAGCGGACCCGGCTGGACGGCGCCCAGCGCGCCTATGCCGAGAACGCGCGCCAGTCGGCCGAACATCTGCTGGGTCTGGTCAACGATCTGCTGGACTATGCGCGGTTGGAGGCCGGGGCGCTGGAGTTCGACCTGGCGCCCGTCGATCTGGAAGGTCTGGTGCGCGGCGTCGCCGAGTTGCTGAGCCCGCGCGCCCACGACAAGGGGCTGGAGATCGTCTGGTCGGTCGCCGCCGACGCGCCCGACGTGCTGGCGGACGAAGGCCGGCTGCGTCAGGTGCTTTTCAACCTGGCGGGCAACGCCGTGAAGTTCACCGAAATTGGCGGCGTGCGCATCTCGGTCGAGCGCGTCGGCGGCAGCGCGGCGCGCCCGCGTCTGGCCTTCCTGGTCGACGACACCGGCCCCGGCGTCGCGCCCGAGGCGCGCACACGGATCTTCGAGGAATTCGGCCACGCCGACAGTTCCGACGCGGTCCGCCAGGATGGGGCGGGCCTGGGTCTGGCGGTCGTGCGAAAGCTGGCCGCCGCCATGGACGGCTCGGTAAAGGTCGAAAACCGGCCCGACGGCGCCGCAACCAGCGGGGGCGCCCGCTTCCGGTTCGAGGCCGCCTTCGCCGCCGTCGCGGTGGCGCGCGACAAGCCGTTGCGCGGCCAAACGGTCACGGTGCGCGCCGTCGATCCGTTTGTCCTTTCGGCGGCTCGCGCCCAGATCGAGGCTTCGGGCGGCGTCGTGGCGGATGCGGCCCCGGTGACCCTGGTCGATCACGCCGACGCGCCGTCGGGCGCGCTGGCGGCCCTGCCTTCGAGCGGTCGCGGCATCATCCTGCTGAAACCGGCCGAGCGCGACCTGATCGCCCGCTACCGCGCGGTCGGCTTCCACGGCTACCTGATCAAGCCCTTGCGCCGCGCGTCCCTGGCCGAACGCGTCCTGGCCGCCATCGGCGCCGAGACGCCCGACAAGTCCAGCGCCCACTCAGCCGCTCCGGTCGAAGACGACCGCGTCGCCCCCGTGCAGTTCGCCGGCATCCGCGTCCTGTTGGCCGAGGACAATCCCGTCGGCGCGCTTCTGGCCCGCACCCTGCTACGACGCGAGGGCTGCACCGTCGAGACGGCCGCCACCGGCGACGAAGCCGTCGCGGCGCTGAAACGCGCGCGCTATGACGTGGTCTTCATGGACATGCGGATGCCCGGCATGGACGGGCCCGCAGCCGCCCGCGCCATTCGCGCGTCGGGCGACACGACGCCGATCCTGGCCCTGACCGCGAACGCCTTCGCCGAGGACCGCCGCGCCTGCCTGGAAGCCGGCATGGATGACCATATCGTCAAACCGCTGGACGCCGAGGCCCTTCGCGCCGCCCTCGCCCGCTGGACGAAGCGCGACATCCGCGCCAAGGTCGGCTGAGTTACAGGCGCCCGCGTTTCCGGCCGCCGCGCCGGAGCCGTGCATGACCGATCAAGCTACCCCTGCAGAAGAAGTCGCCGCGCTGCGGCCCCAGCCCAAGGGCTTCGGGGTCATCAAGGCCGCCTTTAGAGAGCGGCGCACGCTGGCGATGTTGCTGCTGGGCTTCTCCTCTGGCCTGCCCTTCGCCATGTTGTTCGGCACCCTGAACGCTTGGCTGTCTGCGGTGGATGTATCCGTGGCTACGATAGGCGTCCTGTCCTGGGTCGGCTTGTTCGGCGCCTTCAAGTTTCTTTGGTCGCCGGCCGTCGGGCTGCGTTTGCCGGGCGTCTGCCGGCTGGGACAAAGGCGGTCGTGGATGATGATCTGTCAGATCGTCTTGGCGGCAGCCTTTGTCGTTATCGCGCTGTCACACCCAGCAACCGGGGCCATCGGATTTTTGGCGCTGGCCGCTGCGCTGGGCGCGTTTGCATCAGCGACACAGGACATCGTGATCGACACTTGGCGGATCGAGGCTGCGGACGACCGGGCGCCTGTGGACCTGCTATCTGCGGTCTATCAACTCGGCTTTCGCACAGCGGCTCTAGTCGGCGGCGCCGGCGCCCTGATTCTGGCGGATAATCTCGGCTGGCCTGCCACCTTCTTGATCGGCGCAGGCTTGATGGGGTTGGGGCTGCTCGGCTCCATAATCGCGCCAGAGCCGGTCGTAGCCGCCACTCAGGCGATCGCTCGTGAGCGCATCGCTACTCCGGCCCTGCGCCGGATCGCACTCATCTTGACACTCGCGGCTTGGGGATGGGCCGCCTTCATGTTGATCAGATTCATGCTCATGGCGCTGACGACTGCCCCTGCCCCCAGCGCGGGCGAGTTCATACAGACCTGGGGGGCTTGGATCGTGACCGCAGCCGTCTTGCTGCCTGCTGGATTGGCTGGATTTCTGGTGTGGCGAGGCCGGTCGATGCCGCCTTCCCAAAACACATCGCACGGCGGGCTCGCAGAGCGCTTCTATGATGCCATCCTCGCTCCGCTCGTTGAACTTATGGGTAGGCTTGGCTGGGGCGCCTTGATCGTGCTGGGTCTAATTCTCAGCTACCGCATCACCGATGGGGTCTGGGGGCCTTTCGCCTATCCCTTTTACTTGGGGACAGAGGGCGGCGCCCTAGGGCGGACAATGACCGAGGTGGCGCTTGCGTCCAAAACCTTTGGCGTGGTGATGACGTTGCTGGGGATCGGCCTCGGAGGGTGGGCGCTTATCGTCATCGGCCGCATGCCTTGCCTGCTGATCGGAGCCGTTCTGAGCGCAGCGACCAATCTGCTGATGATGGACCTCGCCTTGGGAGCGCCGGTGATCGATCCCTTCATGCAGGCGACGGGGCTATATGGACTATTCTCGACCTCCGGGGTCGGTGAACCTCTCGCTCGCCTGATGGTCGCCATCGCCGGAGAGAACATCGCAGGCGGCTTCGCCGGCGCCGCCTTCGTCGCCTATCTGTCCGCATTGTCAAACAGGTTGTTTGGAGCAGTTCAGTTCGCCGTCTTTACTTCTTTGGCGCTCTTGATCGGCACGCTGGGAAGAGCACCCCTGGGCGAACTTGTTGATCGCGCGGGCTTTGCGCCGATGTTCCAGTTAGCCGCCGCGCTTGGCCTGGTCGCCGTGGTCTTCTGCATACTCGAATGGATCAGGCTGACGGTCGAAAAGCGGCGACTGCGATAAACCTCAGCGCTTCAGAAAGCCGCCGATCATATCGCCCAGGCCGCCCGGCAATTTGCCAAGCAGGTCGTCGGCGCCTTCGATCTGACCGCCGGGGGTCAGGCGGTCGATGGCTTCGGGCAGAAGACCGGCCAGGGTCTCGCCGGCCTGTTCGGGGGTCACGCCCATCTTGGCGGCGATGTCGGCGATGGGGCCGTGGCCGAGGACGGCCCTGATCTGCTCGGGCGAGATGTTGGCGTTCGGCCCCGTGCCGACCCAGGAGCCGATGACATCGCCCAGGCCCGCCTGACCGAACTTCTCGGCCAGTCCGCCGACGCCGCCCTGACCCTTGAGCAGATCGCTCAGACCGCCTGCGGCGTCGTCGCCGAGACCCTTCACCACATTGTCCAGAAAGCCCATCGCCGTCTCCTGAATGATGGCGCACCGTAACACCGTCATGCGACGGATACGAGAAAGGCCCGCCGGGATCCGGCGGGCCTTTCCAACATCGGCTTTTGAAAAAGCCTTAGTTCTTGGCGTCGTTGGCGCCTTGCGTAACGGCCGAACCGGCGGCCGAGACGTCGCGGCCGGCGCCGGCGATGGTGTTGCAGGCCGACACGGCCAGAGCGGCGGCGACGATGGACAGGGTGATGATCTTGCGCATGGTTTGAACCCTTGTTGGTATGGTCAAGTTTCGTCCAAACGCCGACCCTGAACTTGGGTTGCATCAAGCGACGCCGTATCGAAGATTTTGCTGCCGGCGTGTCCGATCGCCGCAACTCCGGGGGCACTGAGCGCTTGCGCCGCGCGCACGCGACCCCGAAGGTGCGCCCCTGTTTCACGAGGGGTTATTCATGCGTCGTCTTCTGATCTCGTCCGCCGCCATGATGGCGGTGCTGTCCGCCGCGCCCGCGCTGGCGCAAACCGCCGCCCCCGCACAGACAGCCGCGGCTGAAAGCGAGGACGCGCGGCTGAACGCCTTCTTTGAACAGGCCTTCCAGGCGCGGATCGCGCTGAGCCCGCAGCAGATGACGTCTCTGGGGATCAAGACCGACTACGACAAGCTGGACGACGTGTCGGACGCCGCCGCCGACCGGGCCCTGGCGCTTCAGGAGGCGCAGCTGGCGCAGATGAAGGCCCAGTTCGATCCGCAGAAGCTGGGGCCGCAGGCGGCGCTGTCGTGGCGGATGTTCGAATATGGCGTCCAGAGCAGGCGCGGCTGTCGAACCAGTGGCGCGACTGGGGCTTTCAGTTCGCCGCCAACGGCAATCCGACCACCAGCCTGCCGGTCTTTCTGATCAACAACCACCGCGTCTCTAGCGTGGCCGACGCCGAGGCCTATGTCGCGCGGATCAAGGCCGCCGAGACGCAGATGGATCAGGTGGCCGAGGAACTGCGTCAGCGGGCGGCGGCGGGCGTCGTCTCGCCGCGCTTCGTCTTCGCGCCGTCCATCGCCAACACCCGCAACGTCATCACCGGCGCGCCTTTCGACGGTGGCGCGGACAATCCGGTATGGGCCGACTTCACCAAGAAGGTCGCGGCGCTGGAGACCGATCAGGCGACGAAGGACCGGCTGCTGTCGGAAGCCCGCGCCGCCCTGACCGGTCCCTATAAGGCCGGGTTCGAGACCGTGCTCACAGCCTTGGCCGAGGTGCAGCCCAAGGCTGACAGCGATGCGGGCGTGTGGCGCCTACCGCAGGGCGAGGCCTACTACAACGCCCGGCTCCAGCTCTCGACGACCACCGACCTGACCGCCGACCAGATCCATCAGATCGGTCTGGCCGAGGTCGCCCGCATCCAGGCCGAGATGGAGACCATCAAGACCCAGGTCGGCTTCACCGGCTCGCTGCAGGACTTCTTTACCTTCCTGAAGACCGATCCACGGTTCCAGTATCCGAACACGCCCGAGGGCAAGGAACAGTATCTGACCGACGCGCGCGGCTTCATCGCCCAGGTGATGACGGCGGCGCCGCAGTGGTTCTCGACCCTGCCCAATGCGGCGCTGGAGGTGCGGGCGGTGGAGCCGTTCCGAGAGGCGACGGCCTCGATCGCCTTCTACAACTCGCCCGCGCCGGACGGGTCGCGGCCGGGCATCTACTACGTCAATCTGTCGGACATGACCCAGGTGCTGAAGCCCCAGATCGAGGGCATCAGCTATCACGAGGGCGCGCCGGGCCACCATTTCCAGATCGCCTATGCGCAGGAGATCGAGGGCCTGCCGCGCTTCCGCCGGTTCGGCGGCTATGGCGCCTATGCGGAAGGGTGGGGGCTGTATGCCGAACAGCTGGGCAAGGAGATGGGCTTCTATCAGGACCCCTATTCCGACTTCGGCCGGCTCTCGACCGAGCTGTGGCGCGCGGTGCGTCTGGTGACCGACACCGGCCTGCACGCCAAACGCTGGAGCCGCGAGCAGGCGATGGACTATTTCCGCCAGAACTCCCTGCTGTCCGAGCGCGACATCGAAAAGGAAGTCGAGCGCTACATCACCAACCCCGGCCAGGCGACCAGCTACAAGATCGGCGAGTTGAAGATCGAGGAACTGCGCGACCGGGCCAGGACGGCCTTGGGCGACCGGTTCGACATCAAGGACTTCCACGCGGTCGTGCTGGGCTCCGGCTCGGTGCCGTTGGACGTGCTGGAGGATCAGGTGGACAGCTGGATCGCGGCAGGCGGCGGGGCGCCGAAAGCATGATGGCCGGCTATGAGCTGACGGCCGAAACGCCTTCGGTCGCCGATTATCTCCGCCTCCGGATCAACGCTGGCCTGAGCCCAAAAGCTGAGGCGAACGCCATCGCCGGCCTGCCGCATACCTGGTTCGCCGTAGTCGTGCGCCATGACGGTCAGGCGGTCGGCATGGGGCGGATAATTGGCGACGGCGGTCTTTTCTTCCAGATCGTCGATATGGCCATCGAACCCGCACATCAGGGGCGCGGCCTGGGAAAAGCGATCATGACGGCCTTGATGGAGCGGCTGCACAGTCACGCGCAGGGCGCCTACGTCAGCCTGATCGCGGACGGAGAGGCGAACCGACTGTATGCACAATACGGCTTTGCGCCGACCATGCCGAAATCCATCGGCATGGCGCAGGTGATCGGCTGACGCGCATTTCCTGCGCGTTTGGTGTAAGAGCCGCCGCCATGCCGTTCACCGCCACCGTCCTGACCATGTTTCCCGAGGCCTTTCCGGGCCCGCTCGGCGTGTCGCTGATTGGCACGGCCTGGCGCGAGAAGGGCTTGTGGAGCTTGGAGACGGTTGACATTCGCGCCTTTTCCACAGATACGCGCGGCTTCCTGGACGACACCCCTGCGGGTGGCGGCCCGGGAGCTGTGCTGAAGGCGGACGTGGTGGCCCGGGCGGTGGATAGCCTGCCAGGACCCAAGCGGCCGCTTTTGTACATGAGCGCCAGGGGTCGGCCCCTGACCCAGGCGCGCGTCAAAGAATGGGCCAAGGCCGACGGGATCGTCGTGCTGTGCGGTCGTTTCGAGGGGGTGGATCAGCGGGTGCTGGACGCACGCGGGTTCGAGGAGGTCTCGGTCGGAGACGCGGTTCTCGCCGGCGGCGAGGCGGCGGCGATGGTCGCGATCGAGGCGTGCGTAAGACTGATCCCCGGCGTGCTCGGCTCAGGCGACAGCCTGTCGTCCGAAAGCTTCGAGGATGGGCTCCTGGAACACCCGCAGTACACGCGACCGCGGACGTTCGAGGGGCTTGAGATACCCGAGGTGCTGCTGTCGGGCGATCACAAGAAGATCGCGGGATGGCGCGAGGCGCAGCGGGCGACCACTACGCGGGAGCGGCGGCCGGACCTCTGGCAGGCGCATCTCGCCAACTCACAGCTAAAGGGCGCAAAGCCCGAGGAGAAATGACATGAACATCGTTCAACAGCTGGACGCCGAAGAAAAAGCCCGCGTCCTGGGCGAACGCAAAATCCCGGAATTCCAGCCCGGCGACACCCTGCGCGTCAACGTGAAGATCAAGGAAGGCGAGCGCGAGCGCGTTCAGGCCTTCGAAGGCGTCTGCATCGCCCGTGACGGCGGCGGCATCAGCGAAACATTCACGGTCCGCAAGATCTCGTTCGGCGAAGGCGTCGAGCGCCGCTTCCCCATCCTGTCGCCGAACATCGAGTCGATCGAAGTGAAGCGCCGCGGCGTCGTGCGTCGCGCCAAGCTCTATTATCTGCGCGATCGTCGCGGCAAGTCGGCCCGTATCGCCGAGCGCCAGACGGTTCGTCCCGCCAAGGGCGTCGTCGTTCCGGAGACCGGTTCGGCCGCCAAGACCGAAGAAGCCTAGGCCACTTTGTGGTGCGCTAACGCGCTTCGCGCTGCTTGAGCGTGGGCTAGACGATCGAATGACGAAGGCCCCGGCGGTGACGCCGGGGCCTTTTGCAATTCCGTGAGTCCGGGATTACTGCGGGAACAAGGGGTTGGCCGCGTCGCGCTGGCCTTCGAGGCTGTGTTTCAAGGCCTCCATCTGCTCATGCTCGGTCTTCACCGCCGCATAAGCGCGCCGGATCGTCTCGCGCGTGGTGGCGGAAATGCCGGTGTCCTCCAGCGCCTTTTCATATTTGTTGGCGATGACCCCCTCACCCGAGTTGATCGAACCGACGACGGAATCGTCGTTGCGCAGCAGGGCGTGTTTCACATCCAGAAATGCGCGATGCGCCTTGGCCAGGATCGACCCATCGGATTCCGGATCGCCGCCCAGGCCGCGCACGGCGGCCGACAGATCGTCGACGACCTGCTGGCGTTCGCTGCTGCGGCGCTCGAACAGGGTGCGGTAGTGCGGGTCTTGCGTCTGTTCGGCGGCTTCGCGATAGCCGTCCGCGCTGTCCAGCGTCGTTTCGATCAGGCCGTTCAGAACCTTGATGTCGTGGGCGTTGGGGTTGCTCATCTCGTCCATTCCTTCCGCTGTTGCGGTCAAACGGCGAAATGGCCCGGCGCGGCGAAGGTTGCCGCCTGCGACATCAAAGTTTGGTGCGAAGCGACCACAGCTCGGGGAAGCAGCGCTTGGTCAGGGTCGAGGCCAGATAGGCGGCGCCTTCGGTTCCGCCCGTGCCGCGACGCCGACCGATGATGCGTTCGACCGTGACGACATGCTTGTGCCGCCAGGTCAGCAGGGCGTCGTCCAGATCAACCAGCTTCTCGGCCAGCTGATACAGGACCCACCACCGCTCCGTGTCGCGGTAGACCTCCAGCCAGGCCGCCTCGACGGCTTCGGACGGCTGATAGGGCTGGGTCACGTCGCGGTTCAGCACCTCGCCGGGCACCGGCAGACCGGCCTTGGCCAGTTGAGCCAGGGCGTCATCGTAAAGGCTGGGCGCGGCGATGGCGGCCTGAAGCGCGGCCAGGGCCTCGGGGCGGTCTTCGTGGAACTTCAGGAAGCTGGCGTCCTTCAGGCCCAGTATGGCCTCGAAACGTCGGAACTGGTCGCTCTGGAAGCCGGACGATGATCCCAACGACTCTCGGAACCGCAGGTAGTCCGATGGCGTCATCGTCGACAGAATGTCCCAGCTGTGGGTCATCACCGCTTGGATGCGGGAAACGCGCGCCAGGCTCTTGTAGGCCGGGACCAGGTCGCCGGCGCGCACCATCGACTGGGCCAGGGCCGTCTCATGCAGGATCTGCTTGAGCCACAGTTCCTTGGTCTGATGGATGACGACGAACAGCATTTCGTCGTGCTGGTCCGACAGCGGATGCTGGGTCGAAAGCAGGTCGTCCAACGCCAGATAGCCGGCGTAGGTGATGTCGCTGGATTGGGTCATGCCCGCCTATCGCCCGCGATGCCGGGCGGTGCAAGCTTGGCGCCGGCCCTTAATGCTGGCCTTGGGCCGAGACGTTGGCGGCGATCTGACGGCCGGCGTCGAAGGCGTCGCGGGCGCCTTTGTAGATGAAGCCGTAGGTCGGATAGACCGTGGTGCCCAAGTCGTTGATCGGATTGTACCAGACCTTGACCTGCGACCAGTCGTTGGAGGGCGAGACGTCGACGACGGTGACATTCTCTTCGACCTTGCCGCGGCTGCCGCCCCAGTTGGCGTGGGTCACGCGCACCACCCGGTCGGTCAGGATGTCGGAGACGACGGCGACGTGGCCCCGGCTCATGCGGCCCTCGGGACGGAAGACCAGAACCGAGCCGGTTTCCGGGGCCTTGCCGGTGCGGAAGTTGGCGGCGGCCTGACGCCACCAGGTCCAGGCGTCGCCGAAGATGTTGATGCCGGAAAACATGCGCGCGAAGGTCACGCACTGCCAATAGGGCTCATCAGCCTTTGCGGTGGAGGGAACGGCGCCCAGCGCAAAAAAACCGAGGGTCGCCGCAACTGCGGCGGCTTTGAGCCGTTTCAGCATGCTTGGGGTATCCCGACCCGCCTTTGGAAGCGCCCTTTAGGCCACGGGATCACGCCCTGTCGCAAGTTGTTTCGGCATATCGCCGTGCTTCATATTTCCTTCTGAAACCTTGTCGTGACGCTTGGCGCGTTTGTCGGCCATGTCCCTCAGAGCCTTGCGCGCCGGGCGTTCGACCAGATGATAGGAGACGGCCGCAACAACCGGCAGCAGGGCCAGGATCGCCAACCACACGAAAATTTGAAGCTGCTTCTCCGGCGCGTCGAACAGTTTCGCAGCCAGACCGACCGCCAGAAGCTTCCACGGCACACAGACCATATAGACCGAATAACTGATCTCGCCGAGGTAGACGGCCGGCTTTGACGCCAGCCATCCGGCGCGTTCATTAGGCAGCGAGGCCAGCGACAGGATCAGGGCGCCGGCCAGCAGAACCGTGACGCCGTCCCATAGGCCGAGCGCGGCGCTGAGCACCATCAGGCCGAACGAGACGGCGGCGCACAGCCACGGCGCCTTCAACGGCGCGCGGCGATAAACGAGATAGAGGGCGCAGCCCAAGGCGAAGCACGGCACGATCCTAAGCGCGCCCCAGCGGATCGTCGCCTCGGTCAGGGCGAAGCCGGCCAGTTGCTCGAACACGGAATAGAGGATGACGAGGAAGGCCGCAGCCCCGACCACCGCCGCGATCGGCCGATGACGCAGGCGCCAGAAGACGAAGGCGAACAGCGGGAAGCACAGATAGGCGAACCACTCCGCAGAGATGGACCAGGACGGATGGTTCCAGCCCGCGACCGGCGCCAACCCCCAGGCGTGGACCATGAAGAGGTTGGCGGGCAGCGACGCCCAACTCAGCACATTGGCGTCGACGCTCATGCCGGCGAACAGGGCGGCGGCCGCCAGCAGCCCCACGCCGATCAGGGTGGCGATGTGCAGCGGATAAACGCGCGCGATCCGCGCCCACAGGAAGCCGCGATACGAGAACCGCTTCTCGCCCGCTGCCGCCAGATAGACGTGGCTGAGGATGAAGCCGGACAGGACAAAGAACAGCTCGACACCCAGATAGCCCTTGGCGACGAGGCCCGACTGACCCGCGCCCGCCAGGTTTTCCCAGAAGCTGTAGACGGCGACCCACATGGCCGCGCCGAAGCGCAGGGCGGTGATGGGGCGAAGATCGGCGGGCGTCTGGACGGGGGTCATGGTCTCACCTTGGCACGTCAGCCTTTTCGAACCGTGAAGGCCAGCAAGGGTTGTGCCCGACCAAACTATCCCGCCCACACGCCATGGAAGCCGGCCGGCAGGGCCACGTCCGCCTGCCAAGTCGCGACCGGGCCGTCCTCGATCCGCGCCACGTCGAAGACGTGCAGTTCGGTGCGCCCGTCCTTTAGATTGACCGACGGTCCGACCAGCCAGGCGTCCCGTTCCGCCGTCGCGCCGGGCTTGGGCACGAAGACCGCCTCCTCGACCACCTGATGCACGCCGAACTCGAAGGCGTGCGAGCGACCGCTGTCCCAGTCGTGGACCGCCAATCCCGTCGGCAAGGGCCGGCCACGAGACTCGCCGGAGGTATGGGCAGTCAGGCTGCGCTTCAGCCCCGCGCGACGCGGGTCGGCTTTCGGAAACTCGCCCACGACATCGCTGTACGTCATGTCGGCCCGGCCGTCTGGCCGCAGGGTGATCAGCGCCAGTTTCGCCGGATCGCCCGGAACGACCCCATGCCCGTCCACCAGAACCCGCGCGCCATCGACCGCGAAACGAGGATCGCCGCTGGCGGCGACATCGAAGCGGATCGTGCCGTCGCGCTCGGCCCAGGCGTCGCCCAGGTGGAAATGGAAGAAGCCCGGCAGTTCATAGAGGCGGCGCCTGGACAGGTCGTCCTTGTCCAGCACCAGGACCTGCGTCCCCATCTCGGGTCTCCAGGCCAGACCTGCGGTCACCGGCATGGCGTGGGTCGCAAACACCCAAGGCTGGAGCACCAGGATCACGTGCCGGTCGGTGGCGGTGAAGTCGTGCATATAGCTGGCGCGCGGCAGGGGCACGACCTGGGCGTCGCTCAGGCTACGATCCGGGCGCAGGCGCCAGATGACGGCCTGACCGCCCGCCGATCCCACGTTCCAGATCGAACCGTCAGGGGCGTAGCGCGGGTGGGCCTGGAAGGGCATGCCTTTCAGGTCGTCGCGCAGGGTGACGAAGTCGCGCGTCGACAGGTCCGACGCCGACAGGGCCAGGGGCGACCCTGCCTCCCACAGCGCCCAGACCTGATCGCCGGTGACCATGACAGCGGTGTTGGCGGCGTTGGCGTCGTCGTTTGAGCCGATGCGGGCGCGCGCGTCGCCCTTGGTGCCGAAACCCGGCGTAACCACCGCGTCCAGCTCCGTTTCGGTGCGGCGCTTGGGCGTGTCGGCGAATCGCGCCTCCAGCGTCGCCTGGCCGTCCTGGATGCGGAAGGCGCGCATCATGCCGTCGCCGTCGAACCAGTGGGTCGCCGACCCGCCCGGCCGCCGGAACTTGGCCGGCCCGTTGCGATACAGCGCGCCCTGCAATCCCGCCGGCGCCCGACCGTGGATCAGGCGCATCGTCCGGCGCGCGATGTCGCCTTCGACGTCCTGGGTCGCCAGCGCCCAGTCGGCCTTCGTCGCGGCGACGGCGTCCACCGCAGCGGCGGCGCGGACCATTTCAGGCGTAGCCACGGCGGCGGACAGCGCAGCAGCGCCCATCAGGAAAGAACGGCGGGAGGGGGTCATGATCGAACTCCGGCTTTCGTCGCTTACTTCAGGTCGATCGACTGGGTCGTCGCGCCGGCGGCGGCGAACTTGGCGCGGTCCCAAGACGCCGGTCCCATATTGCCGACAGCGTTGTTGGAGAAGGCGAACGGCTCGACCGGCATGCCGAAGGGATTGGTGTTCATCTTGCCGTCGCCGTTCAGGTCGTGGAAGGCGCGCACCGCATAGTCGCCGTCGGGCAGGCCGTCGAAGGTGATGCTGGTCTGGCCGGCGGAGACATCCAGCATGGCGACCTGGGCGGGCTGACCCTCGCCGCCATAGTTGGCCTCGCTGTTGAAGACGGCGACCATGATCTGGCCTTGGGGCGCGGCGCTCGGGAAGGCGACGGTCAGGTCGGCGGCGAAGGCGGGCGCGGCCGGCGCCGCAACGGTAAGGGCGGCGGCGAGAGCGAGAATGGGAGCGATGGCGGCGACGGTCTTCATGACGGCGTGTCCTGTGTCAGGGAGAGGACCGAACGACCGGCCCTCGATGACCAGACCGTGACGCCATCCCCTGCCCTCCGCCACCGCGCTTGCGGCGATGCACGGTCGCCGTTCGCGAATGAACAGGCATGGGCGTTGGCGAAGCGCGAACGCACACCGCCGAGCGCGTCGTGTCCGGCCTGCAAAAGAAAAGGCCCGGAAGCTGAGTTCCGGGCCTTGGCCTTTCGTGCTCGCGACAGGAACTAGTCCAGCGTGCGCTTGATCTCTTCAACCGTGAAGCACTCGATGTAGTCGCCTTCCTTGATGTCCTGGAAGCCCTGGAACTGCATGCCGCACTCCTGGCCCGAAGGCACCTCGTTGACCTCGTCCTTGAAGCGCTTGAGCGTGTTGAGCACGCCCAGTTCCAGCACCACCACGTCGTCGCGGATGATGCGGACGCGCGCGCCCTTGCGAACCACGCCTTCGGTGACGCGGCAGCCCGCGATCTTGCCGATCTTGGAGATGTCGAAGACCTGAAGCACTTGGGCGTTGCCCAGGAAGGTTTCGCGTTGCAGCGGCGCCAGCATGCCCGAAAGCACGCCCTTCATGTCGTCCAGCAGGTCGTAGATGATCGAGTAGTAGCGGATTTCGACCCCTTCGCGCTCGGCCAGATCGCGCGCCTGTTTCGAGGCGCGGACGTTGAAGCCGAGGATCGGCGCGCCGGCCGACTTGGCCAGATTGACGTCGCTCTCGGTGATGCCGCCGGCGCCGGCATAGACGATCCGGGCGCGGACCTCGTCGTTGCCCATCTTCTCCAGCGAGGCGGAGATGGCTTCGCCCGAGCCCTGCACGTCGGCCTTGATGACCACCGGCAGTTCGCTGATCTTCTTGGAGCCCAGCTTGGCCATCATATCGACCAGCGACACCGAGCCGCCCGAGACCTGGGCCTTCTCGCGCTTCACCCGCTGACGGTATTCGGTCAGCTCGCGAGCGCGGGCCTCGGAGTCCACCACGGCGAAGACATCACCCGGCGACGGCGCCTCGTCCAGACCCAGGATCTCGACCGGAACCGACGGACCGGCTTCGGTCAGTTGCTCGTTGCGCTCGTTCAGCAGGGCGCGAACCTTGCCCCACGATCCGCCGGCGACGACGATGTCGCCGCGCTTCAGCGTGCCGCGCTTGACCAGCACGGTGCCGACCGGACCGCGACCCTTGTCCAGCTTGGCCTCGATGACCACGCCCTCGGCCGAACGATCGGCGTTGGCGCGCAGGTCCATGACCTCGGCCTGGATCAGGATGGCTTCCAGCAGGCCGTCGAGGTTCATCCGCTCCTTGGCCGAAACCTCGATGATCTGGGTGTCGCCGCCCAGGCTTTCGGCGATGACTTCGTACTGCAGCAGCTCGTTGACGACCTTCTGCGACGTGGCGCCGGGCTTATCCATCTTGTTGACCGCCACGATCAGGGGTGCGTTGGCCGCCTTGGCGTGTTGGATGGCTTCGATGGTCTGCGGCATGACGCCGTCGTCGGCGGCGACGACCAGGACCACGATGTCGGTCACATTGGCGCCGCGCGCCCGCATGGCCGAGAAGGCGGCGTGGCCCGGGGTGTCCAGGAAGGTGACCTTCTGGTCGTCCGGCAGGCGAACCTGATAGGCGCCGATGTGCTGGGTGATGCCGCCGGCTTCGCCGCCGGCGACGTCGGTCGTGCGCAGGGCGTCGAGCAGCGAGGTCTTGCCGTGGTCGACGTGGCCCATGATGGCCACGACCGGCGCGCGGGTGTCGGAGGCGTCCGCATCGTCGGCCTCGCCCAGGAAGCCGGTTTCGATGTCGGATTCCGAGACGCGCTTGACGGCCATGCCGAACTCTTCGGCCACCAGTTCGGCGGTGTCGGAATCGATCACGTCGTTGATCTTCATCATCAGGCCCTGCTTCATCAGGAACTTGATGATGTCGACGCCGCGCACGGCCATCCGGTTGGACAGCTCCTGCACGGTGATGACGTCGGGAATGACGACTTCGCGCGGACGGTTGGGCGCATCGGTCGAACCGCCTTTGCGCTTTTCCTTCTCGCGTTCGCGGGCGCGGCGGACCGAGGCCAGCGAGCGCATCCGCTCGGCGGCGTCGCCGTCGCCGACCACGGACTGGATGGTCATGCGGCCTTCGCGGCGCTTGGGCTCGCCGCGCGTGCGGCTGACCGCCTTGCCGGCGTCGGAGAAACGCTTCTCGCGATCGTCGTCACGACCGGCCGGACGACCGAAGCCGGCGCCGGGCGCACGGGCCGGACGCAAAACATTGGCCTCGGCCGGCGGGGCGTTCGGGGCGGCGCGACCACCAGGGCCGGTGCGAGGACCGCCAGGACGCGCGGCGCCGGGCGCCGGGCGCGGGTTCAGGGCCGAATAGCGGACGGGCTCGGCGGGCTTGGCGCCTTGCGGACGCTGGCCGCCAGGACCGGAACGGGCGCCCTGCGGACGATCGCCTTGCGGGCGATCGCTCTGCGGACGGTCCGAATAGGCGCGATCGCCGCCGCCCATCGCCTGCTCGCGGGCCGAACGGCCGCCGAAGGCCGGACGCTCGGGCGCAGCGCGTTGGGGGTTGCCGGGCTTGGGCACGCGCTGGCCGAAGTTGACCACCGGGCGAGCCGGAGCGGCCGGACGAGCGGGAGCGGGTGTCGGAGCCGGCGCGGCGGGCGTGGGAGTCGGCGCAGCCGCGACCGGCGCGGCCGGCTTGGGCGCAGGCTTGGCCGGCGCGGCGGGCGCAGCGGCCGTCAGCTTGGCGGCTTCGGCGCGGGCGGCTTCTGCGGCGGCCTTGGCGGCGGCGGCCTCGTCACGGGCGGCCTGGGCGGCGCGCTCGGTGGCGGCGGCCTGCTCGCGGGCGGCGGCGTCTGCAGCGGCCTTGGCGGCGGCTTCGGCTGCGGCCTTGGCGGCGTTCGCCTGGGTGGCCAAGGCGATGGCGCGGCGGCGCGCTTCCTGCTCCTCGGCCGACAGGGCGCCGCCGGCGGGTTGCGACGGACGCGGACCTTGCGGACGCGGCGCCTGAGCGGCCTGTTGAGGACGTGCGACATCGAAGCCCTGCGGGCGTTGCGGCCCGCCGGCGCCGGCGCGGCGCTTGGTCTCGACCACCACCGTCTTGGATCGGCCATGGCTGAAGCTCTGCTTCACGGTGCCGGTCGGCACCGATCCCACAACGCGCGGCTTCAGGCTCAGCGGAGCGCGCGGCCCCGTCTGGGACGGCGTGCCGCCCGTGTTGCCCTGGCCTTGGTTGGTCTTGTCGTTTTCGTCGCTCATCCGGTCGCTTTACTCGGGGCGGAAAGGCCCGCCGTCCTCATCTAATACCCATGAACGACCGTGAGCCCGTCTCCGCCCTTGGAGACAGGCCCTCGGCCGCTAAAATCCTCAACTCGCCCCTGTCGGGGGTTCTCCCGCCGATCCGTCCTCGACACTGGAAACATCCCAGTGAGGGGGGCGAAGCGGCCGAAATCCAGCCAGTCGTTCGACCTCGATGGTCCACCGATCGGCGCGTCCGCCCGCAAGCAGGACGGCGTGTATCGCATTTTCCAGCCCAAGGGCCAAACTCAAATCGTCCGCCGTGAACGCGCCGCAGATCTTGGCGGTCTGATGACGGGCCAGGGCGAGGATCTTTCCGCGCCCGTCGGCCGAGCCATCGGCGGCTTCCAGCACCCAGGCGGCCTTGCCCGCACGCAGGCTCGTCGCGGTTTTTTCGAAGCCGGATATAAGAACGCCTTCGCGCCGGGCAAGACCCAGCTGGTCGAGACAGCGCCTTGCCAGCAGCCGTTCGACGACATCGGCCAGGTCGGCCGGGGCGGTCAATTTGGTCTTGGCCGCGCGAGTGAAGCCGTTCTTCTTGACCGCCGCCTCGACCGAGGCGCGGCTGGCTTCGACCCACAGGCCGCGTCCGGGCAGTTTCCTGCCCAGGTCGGGGACCACCTGGCCATCGGGCCCGGCGACGAAACGGATCAGACGAGATTCGTCCATGACCTCGTGAGAGACGAGGTCCCGGCGTTCCCTATCGATCGTTGCGTCGCGCAAGCTCATATGCGGCCCAAGTTCTCCCCGACGCTCCCATCACGCGTTCGACGGTTCGGCGTCGGACTCTTCGCCCTCGGCCGCGTCGTCTTCGGCAGGCGCGTCGCCGAACACCTGGTCCGGATCGTATTCGCCCTCGGCGTAATCGCCCTCTTCTTCGTAGTCTTCCGGCTCGGGCTGCTGCAGTTCCGAAGCGTCGATCCAGCCGGCGGCGACGCGCGCCTGCAGGATCAGCAGCTCGGCGTCTTCCTGGGCCAGGTTGAAGCTTTCCAGAACGCCGGGGACCTTCACCCGCTCGCCGTTCTTGACCTCATAGCCGCCGCGGATTTCGTCGGTGGCCAGGTCGGCCAGATCCTCGACCGTCTTCACGCCGCCTTCGCCCAGGGCGACGGCCATGGCCAGCGTCACGCCCGGCACCTGAAGCACGCCGTCCTCGACGCCCAGTTCGACGCGCTTGGCGTCCAGCTCGGCGGCCTTCTTATCCAGATATTCGCGGGCGCGGGCCTGAAGCTCTTCGGCGGTCTCTTCGTCGAAGCCTTCGATTTCCGAGACTTCGTAAGCGTCGACATAGGCCAGGTCCTCGACCGTGGCGAAGCCTTCGGTGACCAGCAGCTGGGCGATGACTTCGTCGACGTCCAGGGCTTCCTGGAACAGGCCGGTGCGCTCGGCGAACTCGCGCTGACGACGCTCGGAGTCCTGGCTTTCGGTGATGATGTCGATCTGCCAGCCGGTCAGCTGGCTGGCCAGACGCACGTTCTGGCCGCGACGGCCGATGGCCAGCGACAGCTGCTCGTCCGGCACGACCACTTCGACGCGGCCGGCTTCTTCGTCGAGCACGACCTTGGAGACTTCGGCAGGAGCCAGGGCGTTGACGATGAAGGTCGGCTCGTCCGGATTCCACTGGATGATGTCGATCTTCTCGCCCTGCAGTTCGGCGACGACCGCCTGAACGCGCGAGCCGCGCATACCGACGCAAGCGCCGACGGGGTCGATGGAGCTGTCGTTCGACAGGACGGCCATCTTGGCGCGCGAACCCGAGTCACGGGCGGCGGCGCGAATCTCGATCACGCCGTCATAAACTTCAGGCACTTCCTGGGCGAACAGCTTGGCCATGAAGCCGGGGTGGGCGCGCGACAGCATGACCTGCGGGCCTTTGGCCTCGGGGCG
Organism: Brevundimonas sp. UYEF29; assembly: GCF_040546195.1. NCBI lineage: Bacteria > Pseudomonadati > Pseudomonadota > Alphaproteobacteria > Caulobacterales > Caulobacteraceae > Brevundimonas > Brevundimonas sp. UYEF29. Next base: position 55,950 of record NZ_JBEPNH010000009.1, read on the forward strand.
GACGTCGTAGATGTAGGTCCGGATGCGGTCGCCGATATTGAACACTTCGCGCGGGATGGACTGATCGCGGCGCATAACGCCTTCGCCCCGGCCCAGGTCGACGATGGTGTTGCCGTATTCGACGCGCTTGACCGTGCCGTTGACGATCTCGCCGACGCGATCCTTGAACTCTTCGTACTGGTTGGCGCGCTCAGCCTCGCGGACCTTGCCGGTCACGACCTGGCGGGCCATCTGGGTCTGAACGCGACCGAACTCGAACGGCGGCAGGTTCTCGACGTATTCCTTGCCGACCACCGCCTCCGGATCGCGCTTGGAGGCGTCCTTCAGGCGCACCATGGCGCTGTCGTTGAATTCCTCCAGCTCGTCTTCCGGCATCCAGTCGTCCTCGACGATGGTGACGTGACGGGTCAGCGATAGTTCGCCGGTCTTGTGGTCGATCTTGGCGCGGATGTCGTGGTGCGCGCCGTAGCGCGACTTGGCGCCCTTCTGGATCGCTTCTTCGATCGCTTCGATAACGATCTCGCGCTCGATGTTCTTCTCGCGAGCGACGGCGTCGGCGATCTGCAGCAGTTCGAGGCGGTTGGCGGAAATACCGGTGACGGCCATCAGGCGTTGTCCTCAGAAGGGGTCGTGGTGTCGGTTGTCAGGTCGGACGCTTCCCCTTCGGGAAGGCCGTCGTCTTCAGGTTCGCCGCGCGCGGCGCGAATGGCGGCGCCCCGTTTCATCAGGGCGTCGGTCAGGACCAGCTTCGCGTCGGCCAACCAGTCGAAGGGGATTAGGGCGGTGTCGTCCTCACCGTCCAGGTCGATCAGGACGTTGCCGTCCTCATAGCCGGCCAGCACGCCCTTGAACCGCTTGCGGCCCTCGATCATCCGGTCGGTTTCCAGACGCGCCTCCTCGCCCTCGAACAGGTCGAAGTCGATGGGACGGGTCAGGGGCCGGTCGATGCCGGGCGACGAAACCTCCAGCATATATTCGCCGGGGATGGGGTCGGCGGCGTCGAACACTTCCGACACCGCGCGGCTCAACTTGGCGCATTGTTCGACCGAGATGTCGTGATCGGACGGCCGCTCAGCCATGATCTGGAGGCGCTGACGCTTGGAGCCGGTCATCAGACGAACGCGCACGACATCCAGGCCCAATGACTCCGCGATGGGGTCGATCAGGTCCAGCAGTTGGCGATCCTGGGCGGTTCTTGCGCGCAAGCGACGACTATCCAAAACAAAAGCGGCGGTCCGTCCGGGCCGCCGCTGGGAACGACGCCGTTGGACGCCGGTCTAACGATGTGGGGGCCATATAGGCCCTTCACATCCGCTTGTCAGCCTTTTTCGGTCCACGCCGCGTCTGCCGCCTCACGCTAGGCGGCGGAACTCCAGAAACACAGGCGTCGTGTCGCCCAGCTTCTTTTCTTCGTAACGGGTGACGACGTGGTCTGCCGGTGGAACGAACCAGTCCTGATCGGCCGGACCCATTCGCTCCAGACCCGGCGTGCGGTTCAGCCGCTCCAACGCCCATTCGGCGTAGTCCAGCCAGTCAGTGACGAAGCGCAGGGTCCCGCCGGGCTTCAGAATGCGCGCGAAGGCCTGGGCCGTCTCGTCCTGCAGCAGGCGGCGCTTGTTATGGCGCGCCTTGTGCCAGGGGTCGGGGAACAGGATCAGAACCCGGTCGATCGAGGCGTCCGGCAGGGCGTCGACCAGGTCGCGGGCGTCGTCAGCGTGGATGCGGACGTTCTTCAGTCCGCCCTCTTCGACATGGCGCAGAGCCGAGGCGACGCCGTTCAGGAAGGGCTCGCAGCCGATCACCAGGGCGTCGGGCCGCGTCGCCGCCTGGGCGGCCATATGCTCGCCGCCGCCGAAGCCGATCTCCAGCCAGACCTCGGTCGCCTCGGGCATCATCGTCCTGGGGTCCAGCGGCCCGGCCTTGGGATCGGGCACGACGATCTCGGGCAGCAGGGTTTCCATCAGCGCCGCCTGGCGGGGCTTGATGGGGCGGGCCTTGATGCGGCCGAACGATCGCAGCGGGCGGTCGAGATGCGGGTTTTCGTCCTCAGGACGGTCATCGGCGTTCATGCGCCTGCCGTTAGCCGTCGCGGGCCAAGGCGTCCAGAAGACGAACGCCGAAACCTTTTGACGGTCGCGGCCGAACGCCCTTCTATGCCTGTCACAAGCGGCGTCGGGGCTGACGCATCGCGGGAGAGGGATTTCGATGATCGGACATCATCTGCGGGGCGCCAGCCTCGCGGCCATTACATGCGCCGTGCTGGGCCTGTCGGCCTGCGCCACCACCGGCTCGACCCCTGACGATACGGCCGCGAAACCGTCGAGGGACCGGACCTTGGCCGCCGGCCTGGATCCCGCGAAGACGCTGGATCCCTATCCCTCCACCTATCAGCCCCTGCCGCGCGAGAACTTCGCCGTGGTCGGCGCCACCGTCCTGACCGGCACGGATCGCAAGATCGAAAACGGCGTGGTCGTGGTTACGGACGGAAAGATCGCCGCCGTCGGCGACGCCTCGACCCCCGTCCCGGCCGGCTATCGCGTCGTCGAGGCGCGCGGCCGCTATGTCACCCCCGGCGTCATCGACGTGCACAGCCACCTGGGCGTCTATCCGTCGCCCGGCGTCAGCGGCATGAGCGACGGCAACGAGGCGACCAGCCCGAACATCGCCCAGGTCTGGGCCGAACATTCGCTGTGGCCCCAGGACCCCGGTTTCAACACCGCCCGCGCCGGCGGCGTGACCACGCTTCACATCCTGCCCGGCTCGGCCAATCTGTTCGGCGGCAGGGGCGTCACGATCCGCAACGTGCCCTCGATCACCATGCAGGGCCTAAAGTTCCCGGCCGCCCCCTATACGGTCAAGATGGCCTGCGGCGAGAACCCGTCGCGCGTCTATGGCGGGCGCAACCAGAGCCCGGCGACGGGCATGGGCAATATGGCCGGCTATCGCGCCGCCTTCATCGCCGCGCGCGACTACAAGGCCAAATGGGACAAGTGGCGCGAGGACGGCGAAGGCGCCGCCCCGACTCGCAACCTGCAGAACGAAACCCTGATGGGCGTGCTGGACGGGTCGATCCTGATCCAGAACCACTGCTACCGCGCCGACGAGATGGCGCTGATGATGGATATGGCCAAGGAGTTCGGCTACCGCATCACGACCTTCCACCACGCGACCGAGGCCTACAAACTGGCGCCGCAACTGGCCGCCAACGGCATCTGCGCGGCCATGTGGACCGGCTGGTGGGGCTTCAAGATGGAGGCCCTTGACGCCATCGAGGAGAACGCCGCCCTGGTGGACGCCCAGCAGGGATCGTGCGCCGTCATCCACTCCGACGACGCCGAACTGACCCAGCGGTTGAACCAGGAAGCGGCCGCCGCCCTGTCGGCCGGTCGCCGCGCCGGGCTGAACATTTCCGAAGAACACGCCATCGGCTGGATCACCTCCAACGCCGCCAAGGCCATCGGCATCGCCGACCAGACTGGGTCGTTGGAGCCCGGCAAGCGCGCCGACGTGGTGATCTGGAGCGCCGATCCCTTCTCGATCTACGCCCGCGCCGATCAGGTCTTCATCGACGGCGCCCTGACCTTTGATCGCAGCAACCCCGCCTATCAGCCGACCAGCGACTTCGAACTGGGTCAGCCGGGCTATGGCCTGACCGCCGCCAACGTCACGGAAGGAGCCCGCTGATGCGCCTGTCTCACATCCTCGCGGGCGCCGCCGCGGCCTTGTCTCTCGCCGTTCCTGCGATGGCGCAAGAAACCGTCGCCATTGTCGGCGGGCGCATCCTGACCGGCGACTCCGTCATCGAAAACGGCACGGTCGTGATGCGCGACGGCAAGATCGTCTCGGTGGGCTCAGGCGGCGCGCCGCCCGGCGCCCGCGTCGTCGACGCGGCGGGCAAGACGGTCGCGCCCGGTTTCGTCGCCGTGGATTCCGGCCTGGCCGGGACAGAGGTCAGTTCGGTCAGCGGCACCAACGAACTGCGCAACAGCGCCAATACGCTCAGCGCCGCCTTCGACATCTCGTACGGCCTGGACCCCTGGTCCTTCACCCTGCCGGTCGCGCGGTTGGGCGGCATCACCCGCGCCATCGTCGTGCCACAGCACCCCGGCTCGTCCGGCGGCCACGTCCATGAGGACGAGACGGCCGGCGCCGGCGATGGCGGCTATCAGACGCCGGGCCTGTTCGCAGGTCAGGCGGCGATCATCAACCTCGGCCAGGGCTCGAATATTCTGGTCAAGCCGCGCGTGGCCATGGTCGCCCCCTTCGGTGAAGCGGGCGCCGGCATCGCCGGCGGGGCGCGCGGGGCGCAGTTCGTGCTGTTCAAGGAGACGCTGTCGGAGGTCCGCCTCTATGCCCGCAACAAGTCGGCCTATGAGCGGGCGGGCCTACGTGACCTCAGCCTGTCGCGCGCCGATCTTGAGGCCTTAATTCCCGTCGCCAACGGTACGATGCCGCTGATCGTGACCGTCCACCGCGCCTCGGACATTCAGCAGGTGCTGCGCCTGGCGCGCGAAGAAGGGATCAAGCTGATTCTGGACGGCGCCGAGGAGGGCTGGCTGGTCGCCGGAGACATCGCCGCGGCCGGCGTGCCGGTGCTGCTGAACCCCATCTCCAACCTGCCCAGCGATTTCGAGATGCGGGCGGCGCGGGCCGAGAATGCGGCGGCCCTGAATGCGGCGGGTGTCTTGATCGCCATCAAGGGCAATGAGGGTTCGACCCACCGCGCCCGCGAGGCCCGTTACAACGCCGGCAACGCCGTGTCGCACGGCCTGCCCTACGGCGCCGCCATCGCCGCCCTGACGGTCAATCCGGCCAGGATCTTCGGCATGGCCGGTCAGTTCGGCCAGATCGCGCCGGGCGCAGCGGGTGACGTGGTGGTCTGGTCCGGCGATCCGCTGGAGCCGCTCAGCCAACCGTCGGCCGTCTTCGTCGATGGCGTCGAACAGCCCCTGACCAGCCGCCCGCTGATGCTGCGCGACCGCTATCGCCAGCAGACGCCGATGCCGCCGGCCTATCGCAACTAAGGACCGCTTTGGTCTGAAGGCAAAGGGCGGGGCCGGACGGTCCCGCCCTTTTTCATTGGCCGCGTCCGCGCTAGGTCAGGCCCATGCCCACCGTACTTTACATCGACGCCGACGCCTGCCCCGTGAAGGAAGAGGTGTATCGCGTCGCCCGCCGCTATGGGCTGAAGACCTATGTCGTCTCCAACACCTGGATGCAGGTTCCGCGTGAGCCGCTGATCGAACAGGTGGTGGTGGACGCCGGCCCCGACATCGCCGACGACTGGATCGCTGAGCGGGCGGGCGTGGGCGACGTGGTCATCACCGCCGATATCCCCTTGGCGGACCGGTGTCTGAAGTCGGGCGCCCAGGCGCTGAAGTCGAACGGACAGCCCTTCACCCCGGACTCCATCGGCTCGGCCCTGGCGGGACGAATGGTGGGCGAGCATCTGCGGTCGATGGGTGTGGCGACCTCCGGCCCTCCGCCGTTCTCGGCCGCCGATCGTTCGCGTTTCTTGCAGGCCTTGGATCAGGCTGTGGTCAAGGCGCGCAAGGCGGCGACATGACCACCGTCATCCCCGAGGACGAACTGGAGTTTCACTTCTACCGCGCGGGCGGTCCGGGCGGGCAGAACGTCAACAAGGTGTCGACCGCCGTTCAGATGCGGTTCGATGTGAAGAACTCGCCGTCGCTGACCGATCCGGTCAAGGCGCGGCTGATGAAGCTGGCCGGCAGTCGGTTGACGCTGGAAGGCGTGATCCTGATCACCGCCGTTCGTCATCGCACCCAGGAGCGCAATCGCGCCGACGCCATCGACCGGCTTCAGACCATGGTTGACGAGGCCTCGATCCGCCCCGTCTATCGCGTGCCGACCCGGCCGACCAAGGCGTCGAACGAACGTCGCCTCAAGGCAAAGACGACCCGCGCCTCGATCAAGTCGGGGCGCGGCAGGCCGTCGCTGGACTGACGATCAGCTCTGAGCCGGGCGGAACAGCAGGGCGGCGATCTTGTCCTCGGCGTCGAAGCCGATCAGCCATTCGGTGACCTGATTGTCGAAGGTGACCTTGAACATCTGGGCCTCGCCTTCCTGCTTGACGTATTCGACCGTCTTCACGGCGCCGAAGCCCTTGATCAGCGGGACCACCTGGGCCTCCTGCTGACGGATCTGGGTTCCGAGACCCGTCGTGAAATCCGAATAGTCAAAGCCCGTCCCTTGGGCGCCGGCGATCACGGCGCGCAAGGCCTCTTCCGAACGTGCGATGTCGGGAGCCTGGGCGGCGGACGCCGTTGCGGGCGCAGCGGCGGGGCGCGCTTGAGGCGCTGCGGTTTGAGCCGGGCGGTCGAAGGCGTTCGGCACGGCGCCGGCGGCGGCCTGAGCCGAGGCGGGCAAGGGCGCCAGCAGCACGGCGGCGGCGATAGCGGTCTTCATCAGGGTCGGCTTCATAGCGAAGGCTCCGGTCAGGTCAGATAGGGCCAGAGCGAAAGGCCCAGGGCCGCCAGGGCCGCGATGACCGCGACCGTGACTGAAGCCGCCACCCAAGCCGGAGTTCCCGACTTTTCGATGACCACGGCCGCCGGGCGCGGCGGCTCCTGAACCAGGCGCGAGATGGCGCGGGCGGCGGCGATCATTTCGTTGATCGCATCACGCGCCTGGGCCTGCGGTCCCAGCTCGCGGCGGATCCAGCGTTCGACCACCGGCTGGGCGGCCTTCCACAGATCGTGATCGGGCTGCAGCCGGCGCGCCACCCCCTCGACCGAGACCATGGTCTTTTGCAGCAGGATCAGTTCGGGCCGCAGCCGCATGTCGAACAGGGCGGTGATCTCGAACAGCTGGCCCAGCAGACGGCCCATCGACACCTGGCTGGCGGCACGGCCGATCACCGGTTCGCCGACCGCGCGCAGGGCCTGGGCGAAGGTCTCCACCGAGTGGTGCGGCGGGACGTAGCCGGCCTCGAAATGCACGCGCGAAATCCGGTCGTAGTCGCGGCTGATGAAGCCCCACAGAATCTCCGCCAGATAGCGCCGCTCCGCCGGTCCCAAGCGTCCGACGATGCCGAAGTCGATGGCGGTCAGATGCGCCGGCGCGCTGGCGAACAGATTACCCTCGTGCAGATCGGCGTGAAACACCCCGTGGTCCAATGCCTGAACCAGGAAGGCGCGCACGACATTGTCGGCCAGCTGATCGGTGTCGATGCCCGGGAGGTCCAGCAGCGCCGGATCGGTCATGGGGACGCCCTGCGCCCACTCCAGCGTCAGCACGCGCTTGCCGACGCCGTCCCAGATCACGGCCGGGGCCGACATATATCCGTCCTTGGCCAGCACCTCGGCCATCTCGCTGGCGGCGGCCGCCTCCAGCCGCATGTCCAGCTCCAGATCCAGCGAGTTGGCGATGGTCTCGACAAAGGCGGACGGCTCCAGCCGCCGCGCCATCGGCACGAGCCGCCAGACGAGCCGCGCGGCCAGCCGCATTGAATCCAGGCCATTGGCGACCCGCCGCTCGACCCCCGGCCGCAGCACCTTGACCGCGACGGCCCGCCCGTCGGCCAGGGTCGCGCGGTGCGCCTGGGCCAGGGAGGCGGCGGCGACCGGCGGGCTAAGGTCGATGAAGAGGCTTTCGGCCGGCCGACCCAGCGATTTCTCGATCTCGCGACGCGCCTCTTCCAGAGAGAACGGCGGCAGAGCGTCCTTCAACCGGCCAAGATCGCGCGCGAATTCCAGCCCGAAGATATCGGCGCGCGTCGCCAGGACCTGACCCAGTTTGATCGCCACGGGGCCCAGATGTTCGAATGCCTTGCCCAGCCTCTGGCCCGGCCGCCCCTGACGCCCGGCCCGACCTGAGAACAGTTGCACGAACCGGGCGAACGGCCGCGTCCAGGCCGGCAGCAGATAGGTCACCTCGCGCGGGATCAGGGCGTCATGACGCGCCAGGACCCACAGCCAGCCCAGCAGGCGCAGGAAGGACGCAACCGGGTTCTGGACCGCGACCGTCGCGGGCGGCGGCGGGGCCGTGCGATAGATCCGGCTGGTCAGATCGCCCACCCATGATGAATGGCGGCGATCCCGCCCGACAGGTTGGTGACGGACACGCGGCGGAAGCCGGCGTCCTCGATCATGCCCTTGAACGTATTCTGATCGGGGAAGCGACGGATGCTCTCGACCAGATACTGATAGCTGTCGCGATCCTTGGCGACCCAGCCGCCGATGCGCGGAATGGCGTGGAAGGACCAGGCGTCATAGACCTTGCGGATCGGCATGGTGGTGGGGCGCGAAAACTCCAGGCACAGGAACCGACCGCCCGGCTTCAGCACCCGGCGCGCCTCGGCCAGAGCCTTGTCGATGTGGGCCACATTGCGGATGCCGAAACTGATCGAATAGGCGTCGACCGAGGCGTCCGGCAGCGGCAGGTTCATCGCATCCCCGACCGACCAGCTCATCTCCGGTTCGCCGCCTTTTTGGACGCCCGCCAGGATCATCTCGGCGTTGTAGTCCAGCACGATGACATTGGCGTCCTCGCCCCCGCGCCGCTCCTGGGCTGCGCGCGCCATCTTGGAATAGCGCCGCGCCATGTCGCCGGTGCCGCCCGCGACGTCCAGAATGGTCTCGCCCGGACGCGGGTTCAGCTTGGCGGCGGCGATGTCCTTCCAGATGCGGTGGACGCCCACGCTCATCAGGTCGTTCATCACATCGTAGTTGGAGGCGACGGAATCGAAGACCCCGCGCACCATCTTGACCTTCTCGCGCGCATCCACGTCGCGAAAGCCGAAGGAGGAACGATCACCCGACGAATGCGGGCCGTGGGAAGAGGCGTCGGTCATAGTCGTCGTCTAGCGCGTCGCAGCGCCCCCGTCATCCGATCAGACACCCGATCAGGCCGCTTCGGGCTGCGGCAGCTTCAAATCCCTCATCACGTCGCGCATCAGGCCATAACAGCCGCACGACGCCGCCTCCAGGCCGTCGCGATCCAGCACCTTGACCCAACCCCGCCCCCGCTGGATCAACGACTTGCGCTCCAGCACCGTGCCGACCTCCGACACCGTGGCGCGACGCACGCCCAGCATGCCGGCGATATCGGCCTGGGTCAGGTCGATCCGATCATCCTCGGCCCGGTCGTGAAGCATCAACAGCCAACGGGCCAACCGTTCGTCTAGCCGATGCTGGGCGTTGCAGGCGGCCGCTTGCTGCACCTGCGCCATCAAGCCTTCGGTGAAGCGCGACAGAGCCGTTCGCAGCGTCTCGCTGTCTTCCAGCGCCTCGCCGAACACCTCGGCCGAGCAATGGGCTGCGATCCCGTCGCGTTGGGAAATGGCGCGGCTGGCCGCGCGCGCATTGAAGGGTCCGCAGGTCACGCCGATCAGGCCTTCGCGCCCGATGGCCGCCGTCTCCACCATCTTGTCATCCGGCAGGATGGTCATCAGCGACACCACGCCCTTGATCGGAAACCAGACCTGATCGACCGCCTCGCCGGCGTCATAAAGCATCTGGCCGCGTGTGATCTCGCGCTCTTTCAAATGCGGTTCGATCCGCTTGTGGTCGGCCGCATCCAGGGCGGCGATCCAGAGATTTTCCATCCTAACCCCGCTGGCGACCGATGACGCCGAAGAGCGACGATCATTGCTCGATCAATGCACAAGCTTGACCATGGGTTCCCTGGACGAAATCCGTACGGCTTCGCCGCTTGCCGCCACCCATCAGGCGCCCTACGCAAAATGGAAAAAGAGGAAACGCGATGACCGACACACGGCTTGACGTAGCGGAAACGCTGAAGGATTTGCCCGCCTGGCGCGCGCATGACGGCGATCGCCCGGCCATCACGCGGACGCTGAAGTTCGCGGATTTCAACGCCGCCTTCGGCTTCATGACCCGCGTCGCCCTGATGGCCGACAAGATGGACCACCATCCCGAATGGTCGAATGTCTACCACCGCGTCGAAATCCTGCTTACCACACACGACGCCGATGGCGTGACGGACAAGGACGTGACCCTCGCCCGCTTCATTGATGCCGCCGCCGCCGGCATGGGGGTGAAGTCGTGAGCGGCGCCGCGCGTTCCGGCCGTGTCGCCGGCAAGACGGCCCTGATCACCGGCGCAGCCGGCGGTCTGGGTGAAGCCATGGCCTTCATGCTGGCCCGCGAAGGCGCCCGCGTCGCCGTCACCGACATCGACGCCGCTCGCGCCCGGACCCTGGCGAGCCGGATCAATGCGGAAATCCCGGACGCCGCCTTCGCCTATTCCCACGACGTGGCGAGCGAGGCTGAATGGGAAGGCGTGATCGCCGCCGCCGTGGCCGATCTCGGCGGTCTGTCGGTGTTGGTCAACAACGCCGGCGTCGGCGGCCCGCTGGCCTTCGTCGAACAGGACACGGTCGAGAACTGGCAGCGTCAGTACGAGATCAACCTGCGTTCCATCATGCTGGGCGCCAAACACGCCATGTCGCATCTGCGCGCCTCAGCTCCGGCCTCGATCATCAACATCTCCTCGATCGCAGGGCTCGCGGCGGCCCCCGGCATGGGCGCCTATAACGCCACCAAGGCGGCGGTCTGGATGTACACCAAGACCCTGGCGCTTGAGGCCGCCAAGGCCGAATGGAACGTGCGCTGCAACTCGGTCCACCCCGTCTTCATCAAGACGCCGATCCTGGATCCCTTCATCGCCATGGCCGGCGGGGACGAGGACAAGGCGCACGAGCGTCTCGCGCGCGGCATCCCCCTGAAGCGGATCGGCGAACCCGACGACGTCGCCTATTGCGTCCTCTATCTGGCGTCCGACGAATCCAAGTTCGTCACGGGATCCGAGTTCAAGATCGACGGCGGCATGACGGCGCAATAGGGCGCGAGCGCACTATCGCTTTGCCTTTGGGCCTATCGCGCTTCGCGCTGCTTGAGGCCGTTGTACGCAGTGGTCGGCGCCGTCATCATGCTTGCATCGCGCATTCGGGATTGAGGCCGCTTGCGCCATGCTGTAAGCGGCCTGTTCCGGCGTCGCGCCGGCCGACGCACCCGTAGCTCAGCTGGATAGAGTGCTGCCCTCCGAAGGCTGAAGTCAAGGGCTGCTGGTTTGTGAGAGACGTAGAAAAGGAGTTTGTTTACAAAGGTTTGCGGGAGTTACCGTTGAGGCTTCCACCCTACAGGTTTTCCGCGTAAGCACTGCGTAAGCAACAGGCACCCATAGCTCAGCTGGATAGAGCGCTACCCTCCGAAGGTAGAGGTCTCAGGTTCGAATCCTGATGGGTGCGCCATTTCTTCTTTCGCTAGCCCTTGGATGGCCCAGAAAAAAAGAACCGCCCCGCATCGCGGGACGGTCCAAGTCGCGCGGAGCCCGACGGGTTCAGGTCGCCGCGAGCCAGGAGGCGACCTGCGAGATCGCGGTGGGCTCCCAACCCAGTTCCAGGTGGTTGACGGCGATCGTCGCACTGCCGCCGTGGGTGGTGACGCCGACGATGTCGCGGCAGCTCTGGATGAAGACGACCCCGTCCGATGGGCCGGTATGCTCGTTGTGCAGCAGGGTGATGTCGTTCTGGTTTCCGCACAGATTGTGGACCCTGACCCCGGACGGCGACGGCGCGTTGCGGATCACATTGACCAGCGAGCGGCTCAGATAGGCGTCGATCCCCGGCCCGCTGCTGTAATAGCCCTGCCCACCGTGGAAGGTGGTGTACCAGTCCTGCTCGTAGGTCGGCAGGGAGTAGGTCGCGTCCCATCGCTTCAGCAGCTGGGCCGAGCCGGGAAAATAGGGCGAGGAATAGGTCCACTCCGCCCCCTCGCGATTGATGCCGTAGCAGACCAGATGGTCGTGCGGCGTCGGGCCGTTGATGACCCCACCGCACTCCGGATAGACCACCAGGCTGAAGGTCCATCCGTGCCGGAACGACAGGTCGATGCCGTTGTTGGCCGAGCCCAGAAGCACCAGCCGACGCACGTCGCCGCGATAGGCGGTGCCCCAGCTCTTGCGGACGTTGGAGACGTACATCCGGGCGTTCGACGCGGCCTTGGACCAGGCGACGACATCGACCTGGGTGGCTCCGGTGCGGCTTTTGACGATGGCGACGGCGTCCGCGATCTGCTCCGACCAGAAATAGCCGTCGCCGTTCTTGTGCGGCAGGTTGACGGCGAAGACCTTGTACCCAGCCCCCGACAGCGACTGCATCATGCCGGTGGACGGACAGGAGGATCGACCGCAGCCATAGGAGCCCGCCTCGTTCGGATCGGCCCAGGCGATGTCGGCGTCCTGATTGGCCCCGTGGACCAGCAAGACCGGGACAGGTCGGGTCCCGATGTTCCAACCCGGCGCATAGTACATCAGGAATTTCGACGAATGGGGCGAAGCGTCGGCGAAGAAGGTCGCGCGCTGGCCGGTCTGATCGCCCCGTCCGTCGGGCGGAAAGGCCTCCTGGGTGAAGGCCGTGCTGGTGTCGCGCCAGCGTTCCACCCGCACCCAGCCGTTCTGAATACCGCTCGAGTAGGTCGCCTCCAGCGTGGTCGGCCCGGCCTCGGCCGGGGCGTGCATCAGCCCGATCATCCCCCAACCCATCGCCAGGGCGGCGAGCCATCGCCGCGCCCTCGTTTTCCGTCCGCGTGCCTCGATCATGCGCATCATACCCTCCCCTTCGCCCGGCGGGATCGATGTCAGTCTGCGTCCGGGCGGAACCGCAGACGAAGATCCTGCGCGATCCGCCGCCGCGCCGCATGGCAGGCGTCCAGATCGCCAAAGGTCAGAAAGCCGTGAATCGTCCCCTCGGCGGTATCGGTCGTGACGGGCACGTCTGCGGCACGTAAGTGCTCGGCATAGGCCAGCCCCTCGTCCCGCAGGGGATCGAAGGCCGCCACCAGAACGAAGGCCGGGGCGAGACCCGCCAGGTCGGCGGCATTGATCGGCGACACCTTGGGATCCTCCGCCGTGCCGCCACCCGCCGCCAGATACCAGGCCAGGGTCCCGGCGATGGCGTCCCGGCTCAGGAAAAGGTCGCCGTTTCCGAACGCCATGCGCGAGGGATAGGCCGCATGCGGGCGGCTGCCGTCGATCACCGGGTACAGCAGATATTGGGCGGCCAGGCGCGGTCCCTCGGCCTTTGATATCTGCGCCACCACCGCCGCCAGATTGCCGCCCGCGCTGTCGCCCATGACCACCAGCCGATCCGGATCGCAGCCCAGTCCTCGCGCCTGATCGGCGGCCCATCGCGTGGCGGCCAGCGCATCCTCCAGCCCCGCCGGAAAGCCATGCTCGGGCGCCAGGCGGTAATCGAGGCTGACGAAGACCGCGCCCGACAGAGCGCAAAGAGCGCGCATCAGCCCGTCGTAGCTCTCCAGATCGCCGACGCACCAGCCTCCGCCATGGAAGAAGACGACCAGGGTCGCGGGCACCTCCGCCACCTCTTGTGGCCGGTAGAGCCGGGCCGGCCGATCGCCCGCGCCGCCCGCGACCGTGATCTCGCGGACGATCACGCCGCCGGCGTGTGGCGACGGACCGGCCAGCGCCTTGAAGATCGCCGCAGCCTGGATTCGCGCGGTGCCCGCAGGGTCGGCGGGGTCGCCGATCGACATTTCACGCATCATGGCGTTCAGGGCCTGCAGCAGGGCCCGGGACTGGGGATCGAGCATGGCGACGAAGCTCAGTATCGCCAGATCAGACGCAGGTCGTAGGTCCTCGGCGCGGCGTAGAAGCCGAGCTGCACCCCCGGAAAGTCCGCCAGGTTGAAGCCCTGGACCCGCACCGCTTCGTCCGTCAGGTTCTGCACCCCGGCGCGCACCTCCCACACCCCGTCGGTCGATCGCAGGGCCGCGAAGGCGTTCAGCAGGGTGTAGGCGTCCTGACGCAGCACGGGAGAGTCGGTGATCTCGGTCGCCAGGTCGCTGCGGTATCCGGCGTCCCCGTGCAGCACCAGGCCCAGCCGGTCGCTGAGTGGCTGTTCCCAGGTGACGGCCAAGCTGGCGTTGACGTCGGGACTGTTGACCAGGGCCCGATCACTGACGTCGGTCGCCACCCCACCGACCAGGATGTCGAACTCGTCATATTCGGCGTCCAGCAGACCCAACGAGGCATTGATGGTCAGTTGATCGGTCGGGCGAGCCGCCAGTTCGAACTCCAGCCCCTGGATGGTGGCCGCCGCCGCATTGGTGAACAGGCTGACGAACACCCCGGTCACCGGATCGGAGCCGAAACTCGTCACCTGGATATCGGTGTAGTCGTTGTAGAAATAGGCCGCGTTGAACGTCAGCCGCCCGTCCATCCAGCTGGTCTTGGCCCCGGCCTCGTAGCTCCAGACGTACTCCGGCCGGAAGGCGTTGAAGGCGAAGTCGGTGGTCGCCCGCCCGTCGAACCCGCCGCTCTTGAAGCCGCGCGCGGCCGATCCGTAGAACAGCAGGTCATCGTTCGGCTGATAGGAAAGGGAGACCTTGGGCGTGAAGGCGTCGAAGTCCGCCTCGCCCTCGATCGGCGTGCCCGCGACGCCACGACCGGCCAGGAAGGGCGGGGTGGCCCGGATGACCGACACCGTCGGATCGAAGAAATTCTCGAACAGACGCGCCGATGTCTTCTCTTCGGAGGTGTATCGCGCGCCCAGGCCCAGGGTCAGGGTGTCGGAAATCTTGTACGATCCGTCCGCGAACACCGCCCAGGACTTGGTGACCTGATCCGTCTGGGCCAGGCTGGAACTGGGAAAGCCAAACAGGGTGACGGGGAAGCCGAAGATCGTCGCCGACCCGTTGTCCACGCCCGAGAAGGTCGTGTCCTCGTCGCGGAAATAATAGAGCCCCGCGGTGCCGCTGAACCGCCCGCCGTCGTCGTAGGTGGCGCGCAGTTCCTGGCTGAACTGGGATTGTTCCTGCAGCAGCAGGATGTCCAGGATGGGCAGGGGCGAGCCGTCCGTGTCCAGGTTCAAGTCGAAATCCAGGTCCCGCCAAGCGGTGATCGATTCCAGCGTCACGGCGTCCGACGCCTCATAGCGGGCGGTGACCGAAGCCCCGTAGGCCGTTAGGTCCGACAGGCCGTTGGCGTTGACGTCGACCCGGTAGGGATCGCTCGCCGCCGGATAGGTGACCAGTGCGCCCCCGGGGCCGACGCCGGTGATCGCGGTTTCGCGCGCCGGACTGCGCGAGGTGTCGGGTCGATCGCGCTTGGCGTCGGCGCTGACCAGGATCGACAGCCGGTCCGTCGGAGTCCAGTCCAGGGCCACCCGCCCCGCCAGACTGTTCTGGTCGCCGTCATCCTGACCGTCGATCAAGTTTTCGGCGAACCCGTCGCGTTGTGAATAGGCGAAGGCCACCTTGCCGTTCAGCACGCCCTCGATCAGCGGCCCGCCTAGTCGGCCCTTCAAGATGCGCGAATCGTAGTTGCCGACCCCCGCCTCCAGATAGGCCCCGGGCGTCGCGGGCGGTGGGGAGGAGACGAATTTGACCGCGCCGCCGATGGTGTTTCGACCGTACAGCGTCCCCTGGGGTCCGCGCAGCACCTCGACCCGGTCGACGTCGAACAATTCGAGGAAGGCCGCTTGAGACCGGGCGATGAAGACGTCGTCGACATAGATGCCCACGCCCGGATCGGCGAAGGCGAGCGAGTCGTTCTGCCCGACGCCGCGCAGATAGACGACGGCGTTCGCCCCGTCGCCTTTGTCCAGATAAAGGTTCGGTACCGAATACTGGATGCCTGAGATGTCGTCGGCCTGCAGGTCCGACAGCCGTTCCTCGCTGAAGGCCGAGACCGCCACGGGCACGTCTTGCAAGGATTCGGATCGACGCCGCGCCGTCACCACGATCTCGTCCAGTTGCGCGGGTTCCGCCTGGGCCTGGGCTGCCTCTTGGGCCCAGCTCGGTGCGGCCATCGCCAGCGTGGCCAGCGAACAGGCCCCCAGGATCGCCGTTCGCATCGTCACGCGATCTCGCCGGATCGACCGCCCGCGCGAAATCATTCCCCTATGGATCCTCATTGTTTCCGTCCCTCTCGACCGCCGATCTCAGTCGGCGTTGGAGAGGATCATGGAAGCGCAGCCCGACAGGGTCCACGACCGGGGCGTTCAATCGCTCAGGACATTTTCGCTCACCGATGGCGCCCAGTTTGAAGGCGTGACGCCGTTCCAGGCCTTGAACGCGCGGGAGAAACTGCGGCTGTCGGAAAACCCCAAGGTCTCGGCGATGTCCTGCGGATGCCGATGGCGGTTCAGCATCTGCTTGGCCCTTTCATTCAGGCCTCTGGCCCGCAGATCCCGGAACCGCGTCCCACTGTCGGCCAGTCTGCGCCTCAAGGTGGCCACGCTGACGCCCAGACGTCGCGCCGCTTCGGCCTGGTCATCGACCCCCGCGGCAATAGCGTCCGAGACCCTTTGGAGAAAGTCCGTCGGGTTTCCGGCCTGTTCCCGGGTCCGGATCATGGCCTCGACCGCGGCATAGACGTCAACCGCCCGACCGGACCTCTTGGTCAGCGATACAGGCACCTGCCCCGTCTCCAGATCGTATTCCAGCGCATAGGCATCGCTCCGCGTGCGGACCGTCGTCGTCCAGAAAGCCAGCAGTCCGTCCGGTGCCGTGCGGCGGGGTCGGCGGGTTCGAACGGTTCTGAGCATGGGCGTCAGATCGCGTCCCGCCACCAACGACACCATGGCGTGAAGAAAGATCAGTACCCCCTCCAGCGTGGCATAGGCTGCGACAGAGTCGGTCGGAAAGGCATAGGGGAAGTCACGGTCATCGATGACATACGCCAACCGGCCCTTGCGAGACTCCACGCGATTGTAATGGCCGCCATGAACAAGATTGTAGGCCCGGGCGATCCGCTTCATCGCCTCCTGCACATCGGCGGCATCGGACAGCGTCTCGACGACAAAGTCGTTCGTCCCGACAGCCAGAGGACGCAGGGAGAGATGGCAGGTCTCGTCACCCGCCTTGACTGAGAGTCGCTGAAGGAGCCGGAAATGCTCGATCAAAGGCTGGCGATTGTCAGGGCTGACGATCTTGACGGACTCGGCGAAGCGCCAGAGTTCGCCGACCTCATCACGGTCGATGAACAGTCTGACCTCGTCACCCCTCTTGGACTCCATGACCCGACGGTCTCAAGTTGAAGCGCGGGATGCAATCCCGATTCTTGCCCTCGCGTTGTAAGGTGTGAGCTAGGGAGTTGATCGTCCGGTCCAGACAGTTCGAAAACGGCGCAGAGCGCGGCTTCCGTCTCTGATCCCGTCAAGCATGTAGGACTGGCCCCCTAGGGACCCGCCTAGTCGGCCTGTTTGGCAGCGGCACGGATGCCCGGTCGCACTGTCCTCAACGGCGGCGCGCCCGCGCTTGCATCTTGACCATTTCGGTCACTTGACCTCGCGGTAGGGGCTGAGCTCTCTTGTCATGACGTCGATCTCGGCCTCCACGCCCGTCCGCTCTTGAGCCAGATACCGCGCGACTGGATCCCTCAGCGCGCGATCGACGATGTAATGCGCGGAATAGACGGGTGTGGGCAGGTAGCCGCGCGCGATCTTGTGCTCGCCCTGCGCCCCCGCCTCGACCCGCGACAGGCCGCGGCCGATGGCGAATTCGATGGCCTGGTAGTAGCAGAGCTCGAAATGCAGGAAGGGCACGTCGTCCAGCGTGCCCCACTGACGCCCGTACAGGGCATCGCGGCCGATCAGGTTCAGCGCCCCGGCGATCGGCACCCCCTCCCGAAAGGCCATGACCAGGGCGATCCGGTCGGCCATGGTCGCTCCGATGCGGCTGAAGAAGTCCCGTGTGAGATAGGGCCGTCCCCATTTGCGTCTGCCGGTATCGATGTAGAAGGCGAAGAAGGCGTCCCAGTGCGCCTCCTCGATATCGCCACCCGTCAGGACGCGGATATCCAGCCCCGCCTGGGCGTCGCGGCGCTCTCGCCGGATGGTTTTTCGCCGGTTGGACGACAGGGCGGCCAGGAAGTCGTCGAAGGTCCGGTAGCCCCGGTCCGTCCAGATGAATTGCATGTCCTGGCGCGGCAGCATGCCGGCGGCCGTCATGTCGCGCCATTCCGCCTCGGTCGGGAAGTTGACGTGCAGGGAGGAGACGCCGTTGGTTTCGCAGAGCTGCAGTGCGCCCTGGATCAGCGCCTGCCGAACGGTCCCGCCGTCTGCGGAAGGATGGCTGAGGAAGCGCGGCCCTGTCGCGGGGGTGAAGGGCACGGCGCCCAGCAGTTTCGGATAGTAGCGCCCGCCCGCCCTCTGATAGGCGTCGGCCCAGGAATGGTCGAAGACGTATTCGCCCTGGCTGTGGCCCTTCAGATAGAGCGGCATGACGCCGATCACGGCCCCGTCGGGATCGTGCAGGCTGAGGTGACGCGAACCCCAGCCCTCGCGCGGAACCGCGCTGCCGGAGGCTTCGCAGGCGTGCAGGAAATCGTAAGCGACGAATGGATCGCCGGTAGGACCCGCGCAGGCGTCCCAGGCCGGCTGTCCGATCGCGGCAATCCGGTCGTGGACCCGGATTTCGAACTTGGCCTGATCCGTCACTTCACCTCGACGACAGCGTCCACCTCGACGGCGAAGCCGAGTGGCAGCTTGTAGACTCCGACGGCGGCACGGGCATGGCGACCGGCCTCGCCAAACACCTCGACCATCAGGTCCGAGCAGCCGTTGATGACGGCGGGCACGGCGGTGAACTCCGGTCCCGCCTGGACGAAACCGCCCAGTTTCACGACGCGGACCACCCGGTCCAGATCGCCGTCCAGGGCCGCCGACATCTGGGCCAGCAGATTGATCCCGCACAGGCGCGCGCCCTCGACCGCCTGGTCTTGCGTCAAGTCCACGCCCACGGTGCCCTTCAGTCCGCCAGACGCGTCGTTCGACAGCTGACCCGAGATGTGCAGCAGGTTGCCGGTGCGCACGAAGCCGACGTAGTTGGCCACGGCCTTGGCGGGTGCGGGCAGGGTGATGCCGAGGTCGGCGGAGGGGCTGGTCGGCGCCGCGTCGGCGGCGGCCGTCCTGTCCTATCTCTTCCATCGCATTGGCGACCGCCTCGACGGCTCGCCCACGCTCATCATCATCGATGAGGGCTGGCTGGTGCTCGACAGTCCCGGCTTCGCGCAACAGCTTCGCGAATGGCTGAAAACGCTGCGTAAGAAAAACGCCAGCGTGGTTTTCGCCACGCAGAGCCTGGCGGACATCGAGACGTCAAGCATCGCGCCGGCGATCATCGAGTCCTGCCCCACCCGCATCTTCCTCCCAAATGATCGGGCCGCCGAGCCGCAGATCGCGGCGATCTACGAGCGGTTCGGCCTGACCGAGCGGCAGATCGAAATCCTCAGCCGGGCCACGCCCAAGCGGGATTATTACTGTCAGTCGCGCCACGGAAACCGGCTGTTTGAGCTGGGCCTGGGCGAAGTCGCGCTCGCTTTCGCCGCCGCCTCCTCGAAGGCGGACCAGCTTCGCATCGCCGACATCGTCAACGAGCACGGTCCGGCCGGTTTCGCGGCCGAGTGGCTGCGCCATCGCGGCTCCGCCTGGGCGATCGATCTTCTACTCCCCAGCCAGCAGGAGACTGACCAATGACCACCAACATCCTCCGGGCCGCCGTCATGGCGAGCGTGATCGCCATCAGCGGCGGGATCGGACTGACCGTGGCGACGCCCGCCCACGCGCAACTTGGCGGCGTCGTCTACGACCCCAGCAACTATGCCCAAAACGTGCTGACGGCCGCGCGATCCCTCCAGCAGATCAACAATCAGGTCCAGCAAATCCAGCAGCAAGCCGCGAGCCTGACCAACCAGGCGCGCAATCTCGCCTCCCTGCCGATGAGCGAACTGCGCCAGCTCCAGCAGCAGGTCCAGCGCACTCAGCAGCTTCTCGGCGAGGCGCAGCGGATCGCCTATGATGTGCAGCAGGTTCGCCAGGCGTTCGAGGGCCGCTACCGGGGTTCGGCGCTGACCGGGAGCCACGCCCAGATGGTCGCCAACGCCAATGCGCGGTGGGCCGACAGCGTGGGGGCGTTCGAGGACGCGCTTCGCGTTCAGGCCGGCGTCGTCGGCAATATCGACGGCTCGCGCGCGACGCTCGATCGGCTGGTCGGCGCGAGCCAGTCCGCCGAAGGCGCTCTGCAAGCGGCCCAAGCCGGTAATCAGCTTGTGGCCCTTCAAGCCCAGCAGCTCGCCGATCTAACAGCCCTGCTGGCCGCGCAGGGCCGAGCGCAGGCGCTGGAGTCGGCGCGCCAGGCCGCGATCGAAGCCGAGGGCCGCGAGCGGTTCCGCCGCTTCCGCACGCGCAACTGACATGGGACGCACGGCAAAGATCGCCAGCGTCGCTACGCTGGCCGGGTTCATGCTCACGGTGGCGATCGTGTCCGTGACCCGGCCCGCGCAACCCGTCGCGCCCGCGTCCGCGCCGGTCGCGGCGGCGTTGGAAACGCCCGCCGTCGATCTTCGCCGCTGCCGCACCATCACCATGCCCGACAGCGGATGCGAGGCGGCCTGGGAAGCCAAACGCCGCCGCTTCTTCGGGCGGGAGATACTGCCATGAACGACACCGGCGTCATCGACACCATCCTGGGTGTGTTCGGCAACTACATCGACAGCGGGTTTGGTTTGCTGGGCGGGGAGGTCGCGTTCCTGTCGACCACCCTGATCGCCATCGATCTCACCATCGCTGGTCTGTTCTGGGCCTGGGGCGCCGATGAGGACGTGATCCAGCGGCTGGTGAAGAAGACGCTCTACATCGGCGTCTTCGCCTTCATCATCGGCAACTTCGGCACGCTGGCGACGATCGTGTTCCAGAGCTTCGCGGGCCTCGGTCTTCAAGCGAGCGGCAGCGCGATGACGATCGCGGACTTCATGCGGCCCGGAATGATCGCGGCCACTGGCCTCGATGCAGCCGACCCGATGCTCGCGGCGACGGAAGAACTGATCGGCCCGATCGGACTGTTCACCAACTTCGTCCAAATCCTGCTTCTACTGCTGGCCTGGGTGATCGTCGTCCTCGCCTTCTTCATCATCGCCATCCAGGTGTTCGTGACGTTGATCGAGTTCAAGCTGGTCACGTTGGCCGGCTTCGTCCTTCTGCCGTTCGCCTTCTTCAACAAGACGGCCTTCATGGCGGAGCGTGTGCTCGGGCACGTCGTCTCCAGCGGAATCAAGGTGCTGGTGTTGGCCGTCATCACCGGGATCGGCACGACCCTCTTCAGCCAGTTCACCAATGCTGCGGTCGGTGCGGAGCCGAACATGGAACAGGTGATGGCGATCGCCTTGGCCGCGCTCAGCCTGCTTGGCCTCGCCATCTTCGGTCCTGGCGTCGCCAACGGCATCGTCTCGGGCGGTCCCGCGCTCGGAGCAGGCGCCGCCGCCGGGGCCGCGCTCGCCGCTGGCGGCGCCTTGGTCGGCGGGGTCGCCGCCGCTCGGCTTGGCGCGGGAGCCATTGCCGGCGCGGCGGCTGGAACGGCGCGAGGCGCCGCCTTCGCCGCCGGCGGCGCGCAGAGCGCCTAC
This sequence comes from Brevundimonas sp. UYEF29, assembly GCF_040546195.1. Classification (NCBI taxonomy): domain Bacteria; kingdom Pseudomonadati; phylum Pseudomonadota; class Alphaproteobacteria; order Caulobacterales; family Caulobacteraceae; genus Brevundimonas; species Brevundimonas sp. UYEF29. The sequence continues at coordinate 77,354 of NZ_JBEPNH010000009.1, forward strand.
GCGCTCGGATCGGCGGGCAAGACCGGGGCGTCCGCCGTGGCCGGCGGCGCAGGCGGTGTCGGCTCGGCCGCGATGGGCGCCGCCGCTTCGCCGCTGCGCCGCGCGGCGTCGTCCTTGAAGGACAGCCACCGCTCCGGTGCGCGGGCGGCGGTTTCAGCGACGGGCGGCAGCATCACCGGCGGCGCGTCGGCGCCCGCTTCAACTCCGGCTGACACCGCGTCCGCCGGTGCGCCAGGCTGGGCGGCCGCGATGAAGCGCCGCCAGTCCATGACCCACAGTGCGACCACCGCCGCCCACACGCTGCGCTCCGGCGACGGCGGCGGCAGCGGCGCGTCGGTCGATCTCAGCCAAAAGGATTAAGTCCGATGTTTCGACGTCCCTCTCTCCGTTACGGCCAGACGCCCGAGCCGGTGACGCCCTATCAGCGCGCCGCGCAGGCTTGGGACGATCGGATCGGCTCCGCCCGCGTGCAGGCGCGCAACTGGCGTCTGGCCTTTTTCGGCACGCTCGCGCTGTCCGGCGCGCTGGCTGGCGGCTTGGTCTGGCAATCGGCGCGGGGACATATCGTGCCGTGGGTCGTGCAGGTCGATCAGCTCGGCGAGGCCCAGGCGGTCGCGCCTGCCGAGGCTGGCTACCGACCGACCGACGCGCAGATCGCGTTCCACCTCGCCCGGTTCATCGAACAGGTTCGCGGGCTGTCCGCCGATCCCGTCGTCGTTCGGCAAAACTGGCTACGGGCCTACGACTTCACCACGGATCGTGGGGCCATCGCGTTGAACGATCATGCCCGCGCCAACGACCCGTTCGCCAATGTCGGACGAGTGCAGGTCGCCGTGGACGTATCGAGCGTCATCCGCGCGTCCCCCGACAGCTTTCGCGTCGCCTGGACCGAGCGTCGCTACACCGACGGCACGCTAACCACGACCGAGCGATGGTCCGCGATCCTCACCGTCGTCGTTCAGCCGCCTCGCACCCCGGACGCCCTGCGGAAGAACCCGCTCGGCGTGTTCGTCAACGCCCTCAACTGGTCAAAGGAGCTTTCCCAATGACGCATCGTCCGGCCAGCAAGGCCATCGTCTTGGCGTCGGCCGCCGTGCTCAGCGGTTGCGCCGCGTTCGCCAAGGCCTCGCCAGCCACGTCCAGCCCGCCGCTCGAAATCATGGCGATCCCCGCCGCCGAACCGTCGCGCCCTGTCGAGGTGGTCGTGATCGCGGAGCCGCTCCCGCTGCCGGGCCAGCTCATGCCCGCACCGGCGACCGCCAGTCGGACGCCGGAGGCGTCAGACCCGCGTCGGCGGATCGGCGCGGCGAACGACGCCGCGCGCGTCCAGCCCGTGCGCGACGGCTTCCTCAACGCCATCCAGCAATATCACTGGACCGAGGGCGCGCTCTATCAGGTCTATACCGCGCCGGGGCAGGTGACGGACATCGCCTTGCAGGAAGGCGAGCAGCTTGTTGGGCCGGGTCCGGTCGCGGCCGGAGACACCGTCCGCTGGATCATTGGGGACACGATCAGCGGCACGGGCGCGACCGCGCGGGTCCACATTCTCGTCAAGCCGACCCGCCCCGACCTGTCCACGAACCTGGTCATCAACACCGATCGCCGGACCTATCATCTGGAACTGCGCGCGACGCCCTCGACCTATATGGCGTCGGTATCCTGGACCTATCCGCAAGATCAGCTCATCGCCCTGCGCGCGGCCAGCGAGGCGGCCGTTGCGGCCCAGCCGGTCGCGGCCGGCATCGATCCGGCCGCATTGAACTTCGGCTATCGCATCGAGGGCGACCGGGCGCCGTGGCGGCCCGTCCGCGTGTTCGATGATGGGCGACAGGTGTTCATCGAGTTTGCGGCTGGGATCTCCGAGGGGGAGATGCCGCCGCTGTTCATCACCAGCGCGGCCGGTGACGCCGAACTCGTCAACTACCGCGTTCAGGGTCGCTACATGGTGGTGGACCGCCGTTTCGAGGTCGCCGAACTACGCCTGGGCGACCGACGCGGCGCACAGCGCGTCCGCATCGTGCGCGACGAGGGCCGGAGGGGGCGGTCGTGACCGACACTGACTTCCCCAGCGTCGCGGAAGATGCGCCGGAGCCGCCGGCCGATCCTCGCCCGTTTCAGCTTCGCGGCGATCCGCCTTCGGTCATGCGCCTGTCACGCAGGGCGTTGACGGTGCTGGGCGTCGCCGCCGGCCTCGGGATCGGCGGGTCGCTCATCTACGCGCTCACCCCGGCCGGAGAGCGCCAAACCGAAGAACTCTACAACACCGAGGGGCGGGCCACGGCGGAGACCATCACATCGGGACCAAGCGACTACGCGCAGGCGCCCCGCCTCGGCCCGCCGCTTCCCGGCGACCTCGGTGGGCCGATCCTGTCCGCCCAGCAGCGCGGCGAGGAGGTGCCGGTGCCGCCTATCGGCGGCGAGACCGTGCAGGCCGACCCTGCCGCGCAAGCACGAGAAGCGGCCATGCAGCGTGCCCAGCAAGAGCGCGACGCCGCACGCACCAGCAGCGTTTTTCTGTCTGGCAGCGGAGCCGGGTACCCCCAGCAGGTGTCACCCGGCGGAGCCCTTGACCTCGCTAGCCTTCAAGCCGCGCAATCGAGCAGCGCATCCAATCAGACCACCACGCCGGGTGGAGGTTTCATGTCGCGGCCTACAAATCGTGAGACGGTCAGTGCCGAGCGGCTGCGCGCTCCGGCATCTCCGAACATCGTGCAGGCCGGCAGCATCATCCCTGCCGCGCTCATCACCGGCATCCGCTCCGATTTGCCGGGGCAGATCACCGCGCAGGTGACGCAGAACGTCTATGACAGCCCGACTGGCCGCATCTTGCTGATCCCCCAAGGCGCGCGCCTGATCGGCGAATATGACAGCCAGATCGACGCTGGGCAGAGCCGCGTCTTGCTGGCCTGGGATCGGCTGATCCTGCCCGATGGACGCTCGATCACGCTGGAGCGTCAGTCCGCGACCGACGCTTCGGGTTACACCGGATTACAGGACCGAGTGAACCAGCATTGGGGACGCCTTCTGCGCGCCGCAGCCATCTCGACGCTGCTCGGCGTTGGAACGGAACTCGGCGGCGACAGCGACGACGACCTGATCCGGGCGCTGCGCCGAGGCTCTCAGGACACGATCAATCAGACCGGCCAGCAAGTAGTCGGGCGGCAGCTCAACGTGCAGCCGACGCTCACTATCCGTCCCGGCCACCCCTTGCGCGTGCTCATCACCCGCGACCTCATTCTCGAACCGATAGGAACGCCGCGATGACCAAGCTGAAACTCGGGCCGCTGGTCGATGACCGTCCGGTGAAGATCACGGTCGAACTGCCCGCCGACGTCCACCGTGACCTCACCGCCTATGCGGCGGCGCTGGCAGCGGAATCCGGCGGTGACGCGATCCCGCCGGAGAAGCTGATCGCACCGATGCTGACGCGGTTCATGGGCAGCGATCGAGGCTTCGTCCGCAATCGCCGACCGCAAAGCGGCTGAGTGCGACGGACTACCGATCGAAGAAACGTCGACGCCGCTCGGCGGAGTCGACGGTGACGATGGCCTGTTCGGCGTTCGCACACTCGCCGCCCCGGATCGAGCCGTGGGTGCAGCCCGCAACGACGCGCCGCGCCTCCTCGATGTTGGCCTCGAAATACTGGACGCCTCGTGGCTCCGACGATCTCGACGCCGACGCGCTGACGACGCCGGGCGCGCGTTCGCCGGTCGCGGTCGGCGGTGCGATGACCGGGCGAAGAACGAACCCAGCGGTGAAACCAACGATGAGACAGACGATCGCGGCAACGATGACGGCTTTACTGCTCTGCATCGGATGCACTCCAAATGACGCCCGCCATTTTACCTCATTCGTGACGCGATCTCAAAAGACAGCGCGTAGCGATTTTTGATGAACTGGAGGAACCGGCGCAGCGCGGGATTGGCGTTGTCGTCGCGCCAACATCCCGAATAACCAATCAGGGCCTGGCCTTGCTCGCCGTCGATCGGGCGATAGACGACATCGGGATAGCGTGCCCCCGTCGAACTCTCGCAAACCAGCGTCACCGCCGTCGTGCCGCCCAGGATGCTAAGGATGGTCTCGCGGCTGGCGCGGTGCATCCGGATCGCGGGCGTGCAGCCCGATGAGCCCAGCTTACCGAGAAGGATGTCGCGCTTCTCCGGTCCCGGGTCGGCGACGGTGAACAGGAACTGTTCACCGCGAAGATCCGTCCATTGCACGATGTCGCGCTCGGCCAGTCGATGGCTGGCGGGGAGGGCGACAAGGACGCGCTCGCTCCACAGCGGTTCGCACCGGAAACCGTTGTGCGCGGCCGCGCCCATCAGGATCGCCACGTCGATTTCGCCGGTGTCCAGCCCGGCGAGCAGCACGCTCCGATCGGCCTCGACCCCATCCACGTCCACGTCGGGGTTCGCGTCGCGCCAGCCGAGCAGGGTGGCGCGCAGGTTGCCGGCCGACATCGACCCATTGTGCCCCAGCATCAGCCCGCCGAGCCGGCCTTGACCGGCGGATCGCATGATCGCCACGAGCCGATCGCTCAACGTGACCAGCGGCGTCGCGCTTTGAATGAAGGCGATGCCGGCGTGAGTGAGCGTCACGCCGGCCCGCGAGCGATTGAAGATCGGCGCGCCCAGCGATCGTTCCAGCCGGAGGATGCCGCGGCTGAGCGTCGATTGCTCGACGTCCAGCGCGCGGGCCGCCTTGTAGAGGCTCCCATGATTGGCCGCCGCGATCGCGTAACGAAGCTGGCGGATATCAAAGGGCATCGCTCATTTCACGGCCGAGCGGCCGTCCTTTCCTCAGAACGGAACACGCAGCATCGCGCGTGCGCCGTGATCGCGGACGCCGTCGCCCATCTGGCCGCTGTAGCCGACGCTCAGGCGGGCGCCCCGGCCGAAGGTGAACTCGGCCCCGGCGTCCACCACCAGCGCGTCCTCGGCGATCGGCGCGCCGGTGACGGTGAAGGCGTCGCCGCCCGCGAACGACACGCGGCTCCGCGCCGGATCGAGATCGAAGGCGTGACGCCAGCCCAGCCGGCCCGACAGGCTCAGCCCGCCGACCTGCGTCGATCCGCGCGCGCCTAGCGTCGTGAACACCGCGTCGTCCGTCTCCGCCCGGCCCGACAGCGCCGCCGCGCCGCCGGTCTCGGCGAAGGCGTCGGTCTTGACCTCGACCCACGCGACCTCGGCGAACGGCTCGACCGCCGTCGCGTCGCTCAGGCGCATCGCATAGCCCACGCGGCCGAACGCCTGACGCGTCTCGCCGTCATAGCGGGACGAGGCGGTCTCGCTGAAGCCGGGGAAGACGATCGCCCGCTCCATGTCGAAGCTGTGCCACGCCATCGCCGCGCCGGCCGACAGGTCGAACCCGCCCGCCTGCACGCCGACGCGCGCGCCCAGGTGCCAGCTCTCGACCTCCGCCGACGACACGCGGTCGGCGACGGCATAGTCGGAACGGCTGTAGCCGCCGCCGATCCCGGCCGAGAACGTCTCGCCCAGCGGCACGTCGACGCCGGCGAACAGGCCGGTCCCGTCGCGCTTGACCTGCGCGGCGTTGCCGTCGCCGTCCATCCGGCCCCACGAGCCGTAGACGTTGCCCCAGGCGCCGCGACGTTCGCCCGGCGCCAGCATGGCGTCGCGGAAGAAGCGGCTGTCGTCGAGCAGGCCGCTGCGCGCGCTGGCGTGCGCTTCGCCCGACAGCTGATCGAAGGCGTAGCGCGCCGTGTCGACCTCCAGCGGGATGATCGCGTTGTAGACCGCGTTCCCGCAGCCCAGCCGCTCCGCCGCCGCCGCGCTCGACTGCTGGTTCGCCGTCACGCCGCGCTCGGTGAAGGTGGCGGCGTTGCGCGCCAGCGTCAGCCGCACGTTGTTGGCGTCGTAGCTCAGGGTCGGGGTCAGGAAGGCGTAGTTGGTGCTGACCCCCGCGAACGTGCCGCTGATCCCCCCCTGCGCGGTCAGGATCGTCGAGGTGATCGACGCCCCGCAGGCATCGTTGTTCGTGCCCTGGAACAACGCCGAGACGTTGCCGCCTTGGAGCGTCGCCGTGCCCGTCACGTTCAGCCGGTCGGCGCGCCCGTCCACGGTGACGTCGACCTCATAGGTCGAGCCCGCCGCGAACGTCACGTTGCCGCTGGCGTTCAACGTGCCGATGCCGTTGCCCGTGCCGGGGTTCACCGTGCCGGAGATCACCGCGTTCCGCAGCGTCCCCGCGCCGCTCAGCCGCGTGCCGGAGGCGACGTTCAGCGTCCCGCCAAGCTGACCGTCCAGCCGCATCGCCCCGGCGGCCAGGTTGAACGTGCCGCCGAACCCGGAGCTGTCGCCGGTCAGGATCAGGTTGCCCGCGCCGATCTTGCGGAACGCGCCCGCGCCGTCGATCACGCCGGACAGCAGCAGGGCGTTGGCGTTCTCCAGCGTGCCGCCCAATGCCCCGGCGGTGAAGTTTCGCGCCGAGCTGCCCTCCGCGCTGAATCGCAGTGTGCCGCCGTTCAGCGTGACCCCTCCCGAGGCCGCGCCTAGGTTGGCGTCGCGCGACACCTGCAAAACACCGCTGCTGACGGTCGTGCCGCCCGTATAGGTGTTCGTGCCCGACAAGATCAGCGTGCCGAAGTCGGTCTTATCGAGACCGGACGTGCCCGCGATGACGCTGGCGATGGTGGCGCTCATCGAAGCCCCGGCCGCGCTGCCGTCGCCGACGCGCACGGAAGCTGGGGTCGCCAGCGTCAGCACACCGCCCGTCAGGGTGTAGCCGTTCACCGCGAACTGGAGGCCGCTGGCCGACACGCCCTCGGGCGCGATCGTCACGGTGCCCGCCGTTCCTTGGAAAACCGCGCCGCGACCCTGCCACGCCTCGTTCACATCGCCTTCGCTGCGCGTCCAGTTGGTCGTGGTGTTGTTCCAGACGCCCGATCCGCCATCGACGGCCAGGTTCGCGGTGGTGTTGCCCCCATCCCAGAACTGGAGGCCGCGCCCGACCACCAGGTTGACCTGTCCGGCGAACACCGTCTGGATGTTGCCGTTCGCCCCTGCCGGAAGCGGCCCGAGCGTCATGCCGTTGTCGGTCAGCGTGCCGCCATAGTTGAAGATGCGATACACGCCGTCACCGAACCCGCCCGCGTCCGTGACGGAAAGCGTGCCGCCCAGCGTCAGGTTGCCCCCGACATTGATGAGCGCCGAACTGGACGGTGCTCCAAGAGCCAGCCTCAGCTGGCCGTCGAACACCATATCCCCGGTGACGTTGAACGTATCGCGCCCGCCCGCACCGGAGCGTAGCGACAGCAGGCCGCTCGCGCTCTGTGTATAGTCACCGTTGATCGTGTGCGAGACGAAGCCGGGCGACGAAACCTGGATCGCTCCGTGATTTGTCAGCACGCTTCCCGCGCCATTCAGCGCGATGCGGCCGTCCAGAATCCCCGATCCGCCGTTGACGATCTGGCTGGTATGGCTGGCGCCGATCGAACCTTCACCGCCCCGGATCAGACCGTCGTTGCGGAAGTTTAGCAAACCACCATTGGCGACACGAACGCCATAGCCGCCGGTCGAGATGATGCTGCCGGTGTTGACGCTGTCGACTAGGTGCAGGCGGAGGTTAGGAGCGACGAAAAATTCTCCCGGTGTCGTAGCATCCCCGGAGAACAGAGTATCGCCGATTAGCACGCCGCCGGTGCCGGCGCTGCCCGCGCTCGCGATGGAACCTTGATTATTCAACGTCATCTTACCAGCACCCATTATGTAGATGCCGGACCCCATGCCGCTGCCTCCAGTGATGGTCACGCCGGGCGCAACCGCGATTACGCTTGAGGTTCCATCGTTATCAACTGCGAACTCTCCCCTCGCAAAATTGGGCCTATCTTGCGAAAGCCCAAGCACTCCGAATATGCCGAATGAAGCATTTCCGGAAGCGGTGATGTTTCGCGTGACGTTAACTGAAACGATGCTTCCTAAATCTGCGTCTCGCGAATAGCCAGCTGGCAAATTTCCTCTGCTCAGGAAATCCTGATAATTCGCTTCGCTATAACTGATAGACTTGAAATAAATTCCTGCACTATCAGCGCCCGCCACTGTGATGTCGCCATCGGACTGAAGGGCTATATCTACCTGACTCAATGCGCTCAGGCCTGCTCGACCGCTCGGCCCATAGTAGAATGTATAGCGGGTGCCATCCACGTCACCGTCGAACATACGGGGATTGGCTCGGGTGCTAGCGATGCTGATTGTGCCGCTGTTGGAAAGATCAACGGTTCCGGCTCGTGATGAGGCTTGCAAGCCGTAAAACGCCGAATCGCCGCCGTTAGTATCTATGGAACCTCGGTTTAAAACCTTGACGAGGCTGTTCTGGCCAAAAGCGGCTGCCAGAACTGCTGGATTACTCCCACTATTGATGGAACCTTCATTCAGCAGCGATAGATTCCCTAGAACACGTAAATCAACCGCACTCGAAATATTGGACGTGCCTTGCGCCGTAGGGAATATCGTGATGTTTCCGCGATTTATAACTTCCACGTTTTCGCGCGGATCGGATATAGACGACGCCTCAGTGTTGACAAAGATGGCTTGCTGGGTCGAGCCAGCCGGACCAAATAATCCGGTACTAGGGCGATTAGTGATGTTCCCGTCATTCAAAATGCGGACGTTCAGATCACTCCCCTCCGCTCGGAATGTGTGTAGGAAGTTTATCCCCCCATTCTCAATCGTTCCTGTGTTCGTTATCTGAATATCGTAATTCTGAACACGCCGCCGGTTGAGTTCATTGGCGTCCTCCACCCAGATTCTTGAATTTACCAAGTCACCGCTGTTATCAATCGAAATCCTGCCGTTGGCAGTAGTCGCAGTGCCGCTTCGGTCGATTCGTTGGACAAGAATTTCACCGCCTTCGATCCTGCCGGAGTTTCGAATTGTTACATCGTTGAAGAACGGAAGAACGATTGCGATCGCGTCGGGATTCTCATCTCGTATCGAGGCGTTCCAAGCAAAATCCAAATCTGCCCTGCGGATCGTCCCCGTATTTTCAATAAGGACTGACGGGATTGAGGTGCCAAGGTCGTTGTCGGTAACCCGGATGCCAGCGCTTCCACGCACTCCCGCAACATCAATCAGACCAGCATTGCGGATTGTGAGAGATTCAGCCTGCTCGGCTAGGATTCCGTAGTTCAAGTAGTTGGTGGTCCCGCTATCTCCCGCAGTAGTCCGGAGATCGATCGTACCATTGTTGACGATCGCGAGTGGCTGACCGACCCGGCTCCGGCCATTCACGTAGATCCCTACCGTGTCTCCGAAACCCCTTGCTGTCAGCGAGCCGTTGTTCAAGACCGTGTTGGCCCCACCTCCCAAGTAGAGAGCGCTGACGTAGCCGGACTCGCGGAGTGTCTTATTGATATCTACTCGAACCGATGAATCGAGTTCGACATCCGGACGCGAGGAATTGATCGTGATGCCGTTGGCACGATTGGGCGGCTGAATTGGTTGGGTCAAGTCGCGGAATACGAAGCGCCGAAGAGAATCGTTGAAACCACTGTTGAAGCCGCTGCGGATATCGCCGCTGCACGTCACAACGCCATCGACCACGGGGCATTGCGCGCTTCCAGGCGTGACCTGCTGCGCCGTCGCCGGGCTGGCCGCCAGCCCCGCCGCCAGCATCGCCACCGCCGACGCGCCGCCCAACAGCATCCGCGCTCGAACCGACCGCGCCCGCGCGATCCCCGCGACGATCCCCTGACCCATGTCTCTCTCCCTGTTGCGCCGCCCGGACGCGGTTTCGCCAACCGCGAAAATGCGGCCTCACCCCGGAGAGGCGGGATCGATCGGAAAACGGATCAAAAAAAATGACGGGGCACGAAAAAAAGTTCGCACCCCGTCGAAAGCCCCGCGTTTCCGGGATTTATTCCAGCCCGCATTTCTTCGCGCAGGCTTTCGCCGCACCGGCCGTCTGGTCGGAGTTCGCGAAGCAGTTGTCGAAACACCGCTGTTTGTCGTCATCGGACGAGGCGAGGCCGGTCGGGGCCTGTGCCGTCAGGCTTCCGTCTTCGCCACGCAGGTGCATCACCACCTTGCCGTTGAACTCCAGATCGAAGCCGCCTTCGACTTTGCGGGTGGAATAGCCGCCATCGGCATCGTGACTGTTTGTCATGTCTCTCTCCTGTGATTTGCAGATGCGATCGGGCGACGTCAGTCGTCCTGGATTGCGTGGTTGCGAGTTTCGTCGGCGCCGACCACGGTGATGCCCTTGTGGCCGGTGATCCCGCGCAGCGGTCGGGCGACGGTGTAGGGCGTGATCGCTTCAAGGCAAAAGCCGCCCGGCACGTTCCCCACCAGCTCGATCGACCACCAGTCGGGCCGCTCGATGTAGAAGTAGGGGTGCAGGGCGACCTCCATGTTGGCGCAGGGCGCCTCGCCCGTGACGATCAGCCAGGGCTGGCCGTCGCGCGTCTCGATCCGGCTCTCGCCGAGCGGCAGCAGACGGTGTGACTGCGACGGGGGCAGTTCATCGAAGTTCATCGATCCTTCCTTTCTCTCTCCTGACCACCGCGAAAACCGGGGGGTCATTTGAGAGAGGCGTGATTTTTGAAAAAACGGATCATTGGGGTGATCCGTTTTGACCGACGATCGCGCCTGTCAGGGTCGAGCGCACTTGCGCGCTGGAGTAACTCGCTTGAGTCCAACCGTCGCCCTGAGCCGCCCAACCCCTGTCGCGCCGCGGGAAACCTCGTCCTTCTGGCGCGTCGCCGGCGCATCCGCGCGTGGCGCGCGCCACGCTGACGCCGGGCAGGACAATCAGGACGCCTTCCACGCCTGGACCGAGGGCGACTGCTTCGTCATCGCCGTGGCGGACGGCCACGGCTCCCCGATCCACTATCGCTCCGCGATCGGCGCGGCCTTCGCGGTGAACGCGGCGGCGGCGGTGCTGGCCGACTGGATCGCGGCGCGCGACGGCGCCGACGCGCATCGGATCCCCACATCCATCCTCGACCACTGGCGCACCGCGGTGCGCGCCTATGCCGCCGACAACCCCAATCTGCTCGACCTGGTGACCGCCCGGCTGGGCGGCGGCCCAATGGTCCCCTACGGCGCGACTTTGGTCGCAGCCGCCGGCGATGGGCGCCGGACGGTCGTGGTCCAGATCGGCGACGGCGACGCGCTGCTCGGCTTCGGCGCGCGCCGGATCGTTCGCCCGCTGCCCGACGACGGTCTGGACGGCGAGCGCACCTATTCGCTGTGCCAGTCCGACGCGCTGTCGCGCTTTCGCCTCCACATCGCCGAGGAGACGCCGGACTTCGTCTCCGTTTCGACTGATGGCGTGTCGAAGTCGTTCGCCTGTCGCGAAGCCTTCACCTACGGCGCGGCGTCCGTGGAAGCCGGCGCCCTGCCGACATGGCTCGCGCACAAGGCGGACGGACCCAGCCGCGACGACGCCACCTTCTGCTTTGCCCGGCTCGCACGATGAGCGCCCGCCCGATGCCGCGTTTGCGCCAAAGCTTCCCGCGCGGCCCGCGTCTTGCTAGCATCCCGACTATGGGGGACGGGGACGGGATCGCCGGGGACGAGGATAGCCGCGCACTGCTGCACGCCTGGCAGGCGGGCGACGCGGCGGCGGGCGACCGGCTGTTCGCGCTGGCGCATGACGAACTTCGCACCGTCGCCGCCGCTCTCCTGCGCCGCGAGCGCCATAGCTCTCTGTCCAGCGGCGACCTGGTCAACGAGGCCGTGCTGCGCCTGATCCCGCTGGAGCGGATCGATTGGCGCGACAAGGCGCACTTCCTGGCGTTGTCTGCGCGCGTCATGCGGCAGGTGCTGGTCGATCACGCCCGCGCGCGTCTGACGGAAAAGCGGGACCATCACCGCGTGACCCTCGTCACCGGCATGGGCGCCGAGGCGCCGCCGGTGGACTTGCTCGATCTCAACGCCGCGCTCATCGAACTCGAAGGCTGGGACCGCGACCGCGCGAGCCTCGTCGAGATGCGCTATTTCGGCGGGATGACGATCGACGAGATCGTCGCCGTCACCGGCCAGTCCGCCCCAACCGTGAAGCGCCGCTGGCGCTCGACCCGCGCCTGGCTGATGCAAGCCATGCAGGAGCGCCCGGAATGACCGACCGTTCGCTCGATCAGCGCGCGCTCGCCCTGTTCGAGGCGGCGCTGGACCGCCCCGCCGCCGCCCGCGAAGCCTGGGTCATGCAGCAGGCCGGCGCCGACAAGGCTCTCGCCGACCGCGTCCTGTCGCTGTTCGCCGCCGACCGGGCGGCGTCCGTCGCGGTCCACACCGGCGGCGCGCAGGCCAGCGTAGACGCGCCGCTGCCCGAACGGATCGGCGCCTATCGCATTGTCCGCCGCATCGGCCAGGGCGGCATGGGCGCGGTCTATCTCGGCGAGCGGGCATCCGACGACTTCCGCCATCAGGCCGCGATCAAGCTGGTCAAACCGGGCGTCCTGTCCGACGCGCTGATCCAACGGTTCCTGGCCGAGCGGCAGACGCTGGCCGACCTCGTCCATCCCAACATCGCCCGCTTTCACGACGGCGGCGCGACCGAGCGGGGCGAGCCCTACATCGTCATGGAATATGTCGATGGCCGCCCGATCACCGACTGGGCGGCGGACAACTCGCTCGGCATCCCCGCGCGCCTCGCGCTGTTCCGTCAGGTGTGCGACGCGGTGCGTTTCGCCCATCAGAATCTGATCGTCCACCGCGACATCACCCCGTCCAACGTGCTGGTCGCCGCCGATGGCGCGCCGCGCCTGATCGACTTCGGCATCGCCAAGCCGCCCGAGGCGGAGGGCGGCGACGGCGCGGCGTCCTCGCCCTATCCCTCGCTCGCCGGCCTCAGCCTGACGCCCGGCTTCGCCGCGCCCGAGCGCATGGCGGGCGTCGGCGCCACCACGCTCAGCGACGTCTTTTCGCTGGGCCGCCTGCTCGACGTGCTGGTGGAAGACCACGCGCCCGACGCCGACCTGAAGGCGATCATCGCCACCGCCACCGCGCTCGACCCCGCCGATCGTTACGCCTCGGTCGATGCGCTGATGGACGATCTCGACCGCCATGCCACCGGCCGCACCGTCACCGCCCGCAATGGCGGGCGGGGCTATGCGATCGGCAAATTCGTGCGCCGCTACCGCTGGCCCGTCACCGCCGCCGCCGTCGCGCTGGCGCTGATCCTCGCCGCGCTGATCGTCGCGCTGGTCTCCTACTGCCGCGCCGAGCGCGCCCGTGTCGCCGAGGAGCAGCGGTTCGAGGAAGTGCGCGCCCTGGCCGGCTACATGATCTTCGACCTCAACAGCCAGCTGGAGCGCATCGCGGGCTCGACCAAGGCGCGCGCCGACTTGGCCGAGCAAGCCGGCCGCTATCTGTCCGCGCTCGCCGCCTCGCCCGGCGCCGACGACGCGCTGAAGCTGGAGGCGGCACGCGGCTTCATCGCGCTCGCCCGCGCCCAAGGCGTTCCCGACCGACCGCATCTCGGCCAGTTCGAAAACGCCCGCGCCAACCTGGAGCGCGCGATCGGCATGATCCGCGACCTGCGAGAGCCTTCCGCGCCGGACCTCGCCGAAGCCCAGGCGTCGCTGGCGATGATCCTAGGGCACATCGACTCCAAGACGGACGCCGCCGCCGCGCGCCTCGTCGAGGCGCACGCCGTTCTGGCCGCCGTGCCGTCCGCCGCACGGGACCGGCGTTGGCACATGGCGCGCCGGAATGTCCGCAAGGCGGAACTGGACATGACGACGCTGACCGCCTCGCTCGACGACATGCCGCGCCTGTCCGACCTTCTTGAAGCGGAAATCGCGGAATGGCCGGCGGCCATGCGGGACAGCTCAGACGCATCCCTCGACCGCGCCTATGCACGCTACTATCGCGGCATCCACCATTATTTCCTCGACCAGCCCGATGACGCGGTGGCCGATCTATTGGAAGCCGAGAGGCTCTTTCGCGAAGCTGAGCGCGCGAACCCCGGCGATCCCAACATCCTCTATGCTTTGGCTTGGAACGCCAACGTCGGCTACAGTTCCGCCACCCAATCGCCCGCGCTCGCCGGACAGGCGCGCCGCTTCCTCGACCAGGCGTCGAGCATCCTCGACCGGCTGCTGCAAATCGAGAGCAACGACGATGGACTGCGCGCCTTCGCCGCGAACGTGCAGCAGGCCCGGTCTCAGGCGCTGAGCGCGGACGGGCGGCACAGCGAAGCCATCGCCCTCCAGCGCGGCGTGATCGCGATGCACCAAGACGTGCTGCGCCGAAACCCGACACCCGCGCGGTCGAACCGCTTAGTGCTGGCACACGTCACAATGGCGAACATCGCCAGAGCCGCCGGCGACCGGGACACCGCCTGTGCGGAATATCGTTCGGCGCGAGAAAAACTAACCGTTCTAGACCAGCGAAATGAAGCCCTGGGATCCGTAGGGCGATACGGTGCGGGTCTCGACGCCAATCTTGCCGCCTGTTCTTGGGGCGGTGCTGCGAACGATCTCGTCATCTTGGAATAGTTAGCGGACCGACTAGTGATCGCCTATAGCTCCAGGCGTGAAGGACGAGTGGATACAGAAAGTCAGTCGGGCAGCGGGCGGCGCAACCCAGCACGCGCGGCACCCCTCCACGTCGGGCACATTCTATCTGTCCAAGGGTCGAAACTTCTCCGGCGTCAACTACGAGGCCGAGATCCCAGCCGGCCTTCACATCAGCTGTGGTTTCGCACCGTCGATGGCAAGTCAAACATCCTTCGGTGAGCTTTCACTGGCTCGATCCGGATTGTCGGTCTTGAGCAGCCGGGAGCCAATTCGATTGCGCACGGCGGTGTCTTCAGGTGAGTTCCGTTCGGCGGGGCTGTCGATCGACTGGCAAACTTTGGCGGACCACGATCTGCCAGCTTGTCTCGCAGCCATTCCCGATAACGTGTGCATGGGGGTTGAGAGGATTCCGCCGCGAATAGTCGCGGCGCTCGTGGCGCCGATTGACGAATGGTTTCAGGGTACGGCGCGCGACCTCGCTATCGAAGGTCGCTCGCTTGCACTATTCGCGGTGCTGGAACAGTGCCTCGCAACGAGTTCCGAGACACTGGAATCGTCACGGAGTCTAAGCTTGGCAAATGCCGCGCGGGAGATCGTCGATGTCGAGTTTGCCGGGACTCTCACCATCCACAGTCTCGCCGCTCGACTGAAATGCAGTCCGAGGACCCTGACCTCGGCTTTCCGTCAAAGTTTCGGAACAACGATTGGCGCCTATCTCACTGACTGCCGCTTGGCCGCCGCCGCATCCCTGCTGCGGAGCGGCTACGGCGCGACCCAGACAGCGTACCGGGTCGGGTATACGCCGGCTCACTTTGCGACGGCTTTTAAACGCCAGTTCGGCGTATCTCCGCGCGAGTGGTCTGGTGGTGCTGCTCAGAGCCGAAAGCCTTTGCCGCTTACCGAAAGCCCGCGTCGTTGATGTAATATTGTAACCCGATTAGCTGCGAGGGTTCGCATTGATGGGGTGCTTTGATGAAATCTGTGGTTGCCGGCCTGTTGCTGACAGGAGCCGCGATGCCGGCTTACGCGCAAACCAGTTCTCCGCAAGAGTCGACGGTTTTGGAAGAGATCGTCGTCACTGGAACGCGCCAGGACACGCGATTGGCCGACACCCCGGTCGCCGTGACCGTCCTGTCTGAAGACTTCATCCGCGATGCCCGCATCGAAAGCGTGCGTGACATCGATGATTACGTCCCAAACGTCCAGTTCAATCAACTGAGCCAGATCGGGAGCACCTTCGTCACCATCCGCGGCATCGAATCGAACCCGTTCATCGTCAATCGCGCGGCGGTGTACGTTGATGGGATTCCGTTTCGGGAGGTGCAGGACCAATCGCTCGGTTTCATCGAGCAGGTTGAGGTGCTGCGCGGCCCCCAGGGAACGCTCTACGGCTCGAACACCGAATCTGGATTGATCGTCATTCGTACCCGGATGCCGACGGATAGTTTCGAGATGGATGCGTCGCTCACGGGAACGTTCTTCGGCAATGGTGAGGGCATCGATGCGCGGTTTGCGGCGGGAGGACCACTTACCAGTACGCTCGCGGGATCGGTGGTCGTCACACACGAGGAGGCAGACAGCTTCCTGCGTAATATCGCATCGTCGATCGGCGAGCCCGGATACCTTCAAAACAGTTTCGTTCAGGGCAAGTTGCGATGGAACCCCACTGAACGCCTCACGATCGACTTGCTCAGCTACTATTTCCGCCAGCGCGCTCCGGGTCTCTACAAGCAGGAGTTCCTCCCGATCGATCCGGACGTCTACAATGCGAACTATTCTGGCTTCAATGGCGGCCTGACCCCCGGCCGCTATCGCCTCGTTAACGACGCTCCAAAAAACACGGAGCGCGACGAATACACGGTCGGTGCCAATCTGAACTACGACCTCGGCGGCGCGCGGCTCGACGTCAACGCCTCGTGGCGCAGCGACACGGATGACGCCTTCGGGACCGACATCGACTTGACCGCGCTGCCGGCGGTCGCCGGCGCTGACTTAGGAAGCGACCGGTTCGTCAATATGGAGGCGCGGCTTTCGGCGGCGAGGGGCGACCCGGTGCAATGGGTCGTCGGAATGAACCACTACCGCGATCGCCGTCAGCAAACCCTGTTGACCCTGGTGGGGCCCGGAGGCCTGGCCGATTATAACCCAGCCCCTCCGCAGACCAGCCGATCGCGGGATTATGCCGTGTTTGGAAATGTCAGCGTGCCGATTGCCGATAAGGTTCGGTTAGGTGGCGGCCTGCGGCTGGAAAGCGCCGAACGCGCGTTGAACCAGCAGGCTGGCTCGCTCGACCTTGGTCCCGCTGGTCAGTTTGCGTTCGCGGCCGAAGATCTCAGCCAAACCTTTACCGAGTTGCTCCCCCGTGTTTCCATCGACTGGAAGCCCACGGAAAATCTGCTGCTTTATACATCGGTCGCCAAGGGGTGGATTCCGGGAGGCTTCAACCTTGCCGCCGCGTCTGTCTCGGTAACGGAGGATTTCACGCGCTACGGAGCCGAGACACTGTGGACATATGAGGCGGGTGCCAAGCTGACCCTGCTGAATGGCCGGGCACTGTTGGCGGGCGCTGTCTTCCATACTGACGCGCAGAATTGGCAGGAGTACAACGTCCTCGTCGACAGCTCGGGGCAGGCGGTGTCAACTGACGTGACCCCCTGAAACTCCTCCAGGAATAGCTAGAGTCCGCCCAACGAAGGACGGACAGAATGAAGCGATCAAGGTTCACGGAAGAGCAAA